>JBJEBK010000051.1:0-129108 GCA_051869975.1 Candidatus Cryptobacteroides sp.
AACAATGAAAAAAGCACCTGCAAAAATGCAGATGCTCAATAACTGACATACGGTTCCCGGGACTAAAGTTCCTTCTTCAGTTCCTCAACCTGCTCGACACTCAACTTTGTGCACTCGGCAACAATCTGAGGGTCCATCCCCTTCTCGAGCATAGTCTTTGCTACCTCAGCAGCTTTGGCTTGTTCGCCTTCAGCCCTGCCCTGAGCGAGTCCCTCTTCACGACCCTCGGCACGACCCTCAGCGCGCTCGCAATCCATTTCGTAAAAGTAATCAATTTCGCTCATCTTCTCATTGTCGTATTTGATTCGTTTCTCCTCATTGAATCCGGCAACCTCACAAGCGTCAAGCAGTTTGTCCACAACCCCGGTCTGAGCTTCGAAAGGCATTCCGGAGGGGCAGATGGCCCCCGGAAGGCTGCCACAGAGTGTATCTAGGGTGGCAAGAGCAGAAAAGTCATCATTTTGATTGCCGATTTTCCGGATTACTGCATATCTTTGTCTGAAGACTAAAAATCACAAATGATATGAAGACACTGAAACTCAATTCATCTTCGGATGGCGTAATACTTTCTGTTGCAGTTCTTGAACCGGCCGCAGAGGCGAAAGGCATTTTCCAGATTTCCCACGGTATGGCAGAGCACAAGGAAAGATATTATCCTTTTATGCAATATCTCGCCGCCAACGGCTATGTCTGCATTATTCACGACCATCGCGGACACGGAGAGTCCGTACAAAGCCCGGAGGACCTGGGCTATATGGGCAAAGGCGGTGCCGCTGCGCTGGTCGATGACCTTCTTCTGGTGCAGGAATGGGCCTGCAAAGAGTATCCCGGCTTGCCGGTCACCCTTTTCGGACATTCTATGGGCTCTATGGTCGTGCGTGCTTTCGCCCGCAAATATGATGACCGTATTGCCCGTCTGATTGTATGCGGATGCCCTTCGGAAAACCCTATGAGGGGGATGGGTGCCGCACTTTCCTGGATAGTGGGTATGCTCAGGGGATGGCACCACCGTCCTGCTATGATCAATTCCATCTCATTCGATTCCTACAACAAGCCTTTTGAGGATGAAGGGCCGTGCGCCTGGCTCAGCGCCAACAAGGACAATGTGAAGGAATACCTCGCCGACCCTCTTTGCGGCTTCTGCTTCACTGCCAACGGTTTCCTGAATCTGATGCGCATTATGGGTATGTGCTACTCCCCAAAGGAATGGCAGATGAAAAACCCGTCAATGCCGGTGCTTTTCGTTTCCGGCTCAGACGACCCTTGCCGTATTGATGACAAGGCTTTTGACAAGGCTGTGCAGTTTATGCGTGACCGCGGTTACACCAATGTGAAGAGCAAGCTTTACAAGGGACTGCGCCACGAGATTCTTCTCGAAAAGGACGCGAAGGATATTGTCTGGAAAGACTTAATTTAGTATCTTTGCAGTTCTTTTGGTATTGAGATATGGTGTAATGGTAGCACTACAGATTTTGGTTCTGTCTGTCCAGGTTCGAATCCTGGTATCTCAACAAAATCTTTTCTGCGTGAAGGTCAGCCGGGTTGGTGCCCGGGACGCCTTGCGGGACTTCTTCTCCCAGTTGTTCAAATAGTTTCGACCAGTATTCCGGCATATTGCCGTCCTTATCCAGAAAGTTCATAGGGGCTGAGTGAAAAATATGGCTGCCGTCCGCCCGGACATAGGAGTCATAGACCAGTTCTGAGCAATAGTACTGCCCGTTGTCAGGAAGGAAGTGATAGTCATAAGGCAAGCCGATACGGCTTTTTGCGTTCTGCACATAGCTCCGAAGTGCTTTCCTGCTCTCGCCCTTAAGTCGGGCAAGTTCGAAAACAGGCTGATTGTCAGCACATTCGCTGAAGTCCCTGATGAAATCCTCCAGCGGATATCGCGCCACTCCTCTTCCTGTTGTGGCATCCACCACCCAGGTCGTGTCGTCAGCAACTTCGATTATTGCCACGTGAACATAATTCAGGCTGGAATTTCCGGTAGCAGCCGCTATTGCCCCTGCCATTGTGCTGTCCTGAGCCTCCGCCCTGTAGCCGACAAAGAGCAGGTCGCCGGTGCGAGCCCGGTCCCCGCCAAACTGGCAGGCGCACAGAAGCATCGCCGAAGCGAAGAGTGCAGATATTTTTTTCATACTGCCTTACTTGTTCAACCTCGCGAGGGCTTCCTTCAAAGGACGGATGGAGCGTATTTGGGCAGTGCGGCTGTCATCTTTCTTGCGGAACACTATTTCTTCCGCAGGAAGCACTCTTCGGGCACCGTGCTCCTCGAGCATTTCGCAGGTCTGGCGGTAGCCCCGCTTGAAGAGTATTTCGATTTTTCCCAGGTCATAGGCGTTGCAGCCGCTGGTATCGAGTTTCACATCAATATCCGACAGGCGCATATCCGCGAGCTCGTTGGAGGCAATAATCATATTGAACGAACGGTTTGCAACGGAAATCAGGTTGTCGTGGTATTTCTCCTCCTCCAGATGGAGCAGGCTGAAAGAGATGACCTTGCGGCACTCTTCCCTGATTGCAGGCACCGGCAGGTTCTGGAAGGCTCCGCCATCAACATAATGCACCCCGTCAATCTCTATCGGCGTGAAGATAATAGGAATCGAGCAGGACGCCACCACCCTCGGAGCTATTTCCCCCTCCTTGAAAATCTTGACGCAGCCCCGATCCAGGTCGGACGCCACAACATAGGTAGGAATAGGAAGATCCTCGAGGTTCTTGTAAGGCAGAATGCGCCTCAGCAGGGCAAGCAGGGGAGCCGAACTGAAAAGACCTCCCTTCGGAACTTCCGGGCTTACTATATCTTTGAAAAAATCCAATCCTTCGAAAATTTCCACCAGCTGCTGGCTGCTGAAGCCTGCGCTGTAGAGCACTGCCATAATGGCACCCGCGCTGGTTCCTGACACCAGATCCGGCTCGATTCCATACTCTTTGAGGGCCTGGACAGCACCGCACTGGGCCGCTGCCCTTGCGCCTCCGCCACCGAATGCAATACCTAATTCTTTCATTTATTCCAATAAATCTTCAAAAACAGACAAATATACTCAAAAATTATACCTACTTTTGGGGCTATGAAAAAACAATTCGTGTACTGGGATACCGCTGCCGAACCGATTACGACCAGATGGTATCTGAAACCTTTGATGTGGATATTGAGCGCTCCGGTCGCTGCAATGCACAAACTCAAGATTACCAAAACCGGAATGGACGGTGTGAAGGGCCCTTATGTGCTGCTTTGCAACCACAACTCCTTTTTCGATTTCCAGGCTGTCACCAAAGCCATATTCCCACAGAATGCCAACTATGTTGTCGCCATCGATGCATTTGTGGGCTTCCCGGGCCTGAAATGGCTTATGCAGCACGTGGGCTGCATAGGTAAGAGAAAGTTTACCAATGATGTGAACCTCATCCGCCAGTCCAAGAAGGTGATAGACAAGGGAAATGTGCTCTGCATCTATCCTGAAGCCAGGTATTCGCTTGTCGGCACGACCGCCGTGCTGCCGGAGTCCCTCGGCAAGCTGTGCAGGATGATGGGAGTCCCAGTTGTGACTTTCATGTGCCACGGCAACCATATCAATGCCCCGTGCTGGAACCAGAAGGACAGGGGCGTCAAGGGACTTGAGGCCGAGCTCAAAATGCTCATCACCGCGGATGAAATCAAGCAGCTTTCCGTAGATGAAATCAATGACAGGATAGTTGAGGCCTTCCAATATGACGATTACGCCTGGCAGAAGGAAAAGGGCGTGGTCTGCAGATTCAAAAATAGGGCGGAAGGCCTTCACAGGGTGCTCTACCAGTGCCCTCATTGCGGCACCGAGTTCGAGATGAGCTCCAAGGGTGATATCCTGCGCTGCGGCCATTGCGGCAAGCAGTGGCGGATGGACGGGTACGGGCAGCTTCACGCCCTCGAAGGGGAGACCGAGTTCAGCCATATCCCGGACTGGTACGAATGGGAGAGGGCCAATGTGCGTGCGGAGGTTGAGAGCGGAAGATATTGCACCGGCGAGCTTCCGGTGCGTGTGCTTACGCTTCCGGACAATACTCCTATGTGGCTGGGAGAGGGTACTCTGCTCCACGATATGGACGGATTCCATATCAAGGGAACCACAGTGGACGGAGAACCGTTTGCGCAGGAGCATCCGGTTCCGTCCAAGTATTCCTGCCACGTGGAATTCGCCTACAAGCAGTACGGAGAGCTTCTGGATTTGAGTACGATTAAGGATACCTGGTTCTTCTCATCCAAGGATAAGCGGTTCTGTCTCACCAAATTCGCTCTCGCAACTGAAGAACTCTATCAGAATTACCGCAAAAAGGAAGGCAAAGCTTGCCGTCCGGGGCTTGCGTAATTCGCCGGGAAATGAGTATCTTTGCGCCTTATGGACGCAGTGATTACTTACGTTGACGGCAACGACCCCCTTTGGCGCAAATCTTTTGCAGAAGCGGTTGGAGTTCCGGCTGTAGAAAAGCGTTACCGCGATTGGGGCACTCTGGTGTACCTGGTACGCGGTATCCGGCGTTATATGCCATTCATCCGAAACATCTTTCTCGTGGTGTCGGGAGAAAGCCAGGTGCCGGCCTGGGTTCCCGGCAGTGGTGTTGAAGTCGTGTATCACAGGGATATAATCCCCTCCAGGCACCTTCCTGTTTTCAACAGCACTGCAATAGAAATGTTCCTGCACCGGATTCCCGGGCTGGACGAGCAGTACATCTATTTCAATGATGATATGTTTCCGGTAAGGCCTACCCGCGAAGAAGAATTCTTTGTGGACGGCAAATCGGCTATAGGCTTCCGCAAGCACCTTTTCCACGCCGGCCTCTACAAGCAGCAGACCCGCAATGCCGACCTGCTGGCCCGCAAGGCTCTCGGCCTGGCGCCCGGGCTTCTGTTCGTCCGTCCGCAGCACACCTGCTCCCCTATGCTCAAAAGCGCCTGCGAGGAAGTATTTGCCAAAATTGGCGACGAGCTGGAGGCTTCGGTTACACCTTTGCGTGAAAAGCGCAATGTCAACCAATATGTCTTCCTGGACTACCTGTACTACGGTGGAAGGGCAGTGAAGAACTCCTCCATATCCAACGGGCATCTGTCCCTTGCGGTCAAGTCTGCGGACCAGGTATGCGATGCAATACTTCACCCGCGCTGCTCGTTTGTGTGCATAAACGATGTGAAACTCTCCGAATCCCAGTACCTTGAGATGAGGACAAGGATTCTCGAAGCATTTGAAAAGAAATTCGGTAATGAATAGACAAAGCAAAGGACTTATTACACTTCTGGTGACCCTTCTGATAGGGTTTATACTTGGCTTCCTTGTCGGCGGAGGCTGTACGCGCAGGGAGGTGCGCAGTGCTGTGATTGAGGATGAAGAAAATGCCGATGAGGTTGCGGAAATAGTGCAGCAGGCTGCAAGCCGTCCGGCTCCAGCCGAGCCTGAACTCAAGCCAGACGGCGATCCGAAGCCCAGGGAAATCATCTACAACCGCAAGAGGCTGCCTTATTCCAAACTCTTCAACGATTTGAATGAGGAGCATCTCAATGTTGCCAAGCGCACCGGCCTGAAAAGGGTGCCGAAAAACAGGGCGGAGGTGGAAAGCGAAGGCCTTGTGGAAATAAAGGACAACGACCTTTATGTAATATATGACCTGCGCTACTCGGTGCCGTTTCTTACCAAGAATGCGGCACGCGAGCTGGATGCCATCGCCAAGGCTTTTTCCGATTCCCTGCGGAATCACGGGCTTCTGGACTATAAGCTGGTGGTCTCATCGGTTCTGCGCACCGAAGATGATGTGCAGAGGCTGCGCCGCAGCGGCAATCCCAATGCCTCCGACAACTCGGCGCATTGCTACGGAACTACCTTCGACATAGCCTACACACGCTACTACAGGGAAGATGAATCCAAGGAGTTTATGCAGCCGTTCGAGCTCACCAAAGTCCTTGGGGAAGTGCTCAGGGACAGGCGTAATGCCGGACACTGCCTTGTCAAATACGAAAGGCAGGAACATTGTTTTCATATTACAGCAAAATGACAAAACTCGCAATATTTGACCTTGACGGAACCCTCATCGATACTATTGAGGATCTAGGTACAGCAGTAAACCACGCCCTTGGGCTGCGTGGCCTGGCTCTGCACTCTATGGCAGAATACAGGGATATGGTCGGGCACGGGGTTCGCAATCTCGTGAAGGACGCCCTTGCAGGCAGTCTCGGGCAGCAGCCTGAGGACAGCTTGGTGGATTCGGCTCTGGCAGATTTCGTTGACTATTATGTAGCCAATATCGATGTGCATACCCGTCCGTATCCGGGCATTCCCCAGCTTCTGGCGCGGCTTCAGGAGAAAGGTCTCGAACTCGCGGTTGCATCCAACAAGTTTCAGGAAGGCGCGGAAAAGCTGGTTGCCGAATTCTTTCCGGACATACGCTTTGTGGCAGTGCTGGGCAACAGCCCTGAGCTTCCGCTCAAGCCGGATGCTGCCGTCGTGCAGCTTGTGCTTGACAAGGCCGGTGTTGGCAGGGAAGAGACCGTTTTTGTGGGAGATTCGGCAACCGATATGAAGACCGCTGCAAACGGGGGAGTGCGCAGCATAGGTGTAAGCTGGGGCTTCCGACCGCGCACCGACCTTGTGCAGGCAGGTGCTGTGGATATCGCAGACAGTGCAGAGCAATTATTCGAAAAGATATAACAGATATGGCAGACGAAAAGATAATATTCTCGATGAACGGTGTGGGCAAAGTCCTCCCGCACAACAACAAGACGATTCTCAAGGACATTTACCTTTCATTCTTCTATGGCGCCAAAATCGGTATCATAGGTCTCAACGGCTCCGGAAAATCCACCTTGCTCAAAATTATAGCTGGTGTGGAGAAATCCTACAAGGGCGAGGTCGTATGGGCTCCGGGCTACTCCGTAGGTTACCTTGAGCAGGAACCTCAGATGGACCCTGACAAGACCGTGCTGGAAGTCGTTCAGGAAGGAGTGCAGGAAGTGATGGACCTCCTCAAGGAATATGAGGAAATCAACAATGCCTTCTGCGACCCTGAGGTGATGGAAGATCCGGACAGGATGAATGACCTCATCGAGCGACAGGGAGAGCTCACCGAGAAAATCGAGCACTGTGACGGTTGGGAAATAGATTCCAAACTGGAAAGGGCAATGGATGCCCTCCAGTGCCCGCCTTCCGATGCCAAGGTATGCAATCTTTCCGGAGGTGAGCGCAGAAGGGTGGCCCTTTGCCGCCTGCTTTTGCGTCAGCCGGATGTGCTTCTGCTCGATGAGCCAACCAACCACCTCGATACCGAAAGTATCCAGTGGCTAGAAGCCCATCTGCAGCAGTACAAGGGTACTGTAATTGCCGTAACCCACGACCGCTACTTCCTCGACAATGTTGCGGGATGGATTCTCGAACTTGACCGCGGCGAGGGCATTCCTTGGAAGGGCAACTACTCAAGCTGGCTTGACCAGAAGACCCGGCGCCTTGCAATGGAAGAAAAACAGGAAAGCAAACGCCGCAAGACCCTCCAGCACGAGCTAGAATGGGTGCGGATGGCGCCTAAGGCCCGCCAGGCCAAGCAGAAAGCCCGTCTTGGTGCTTATGAGAAACTGGCTTCGGCAGATACCAAAGAAAAAGAGAGCAATCTGGAAATCTATATTCCGAACGGACCGCACCTCGGCAACAAGGTCATCGAGTTCCACGATGTCAGCAAGGCCTATGGGGACAAACTTCTCTTCGAGCATCTTGACTTCGTGCTCCCTCCTGCCGGCATCGTAGGTGTTATCGGTCCTAACGGAGCTGGAAAGACCACTCTTTTTCGACTCATAATGGGCCTTGAACAGCCGGATAGCGGAAGCATCGAAATAGGGGAGACCGTCAAGATTTCCTATGTGGACCAGCAGCACAAGAGCATAGACCCGGACAAGACGGTATTCGAGACCATAGCCCAGAATTCAGAGTGGATACGGCTCGGAGGCAGGGATGTCAATGCCCGCAGCTGGGTCAGCCGCTTCAACTTCTCGGGTGCAGACCAGGAAAAGCTCTGCGGCGTTCTCTCCGGAGGTGAAAGGAACAGGCTCCACCTTGCACTCACGCTCAAAGACGAAGGCAATGTGCTCCTGCTCGACGAGCCTACCAATGATGTGGATGTCAACACTATCCGCGCTCTGGAAGACGGCCTGGACGGTTTTGCAGGCTGTGCAGTGGTAGTAAGCCACGACCGCTGGTTCCTGGACCGTATCGCAACCCATATCCTCGCCTTCGAGGGCGATTCCCAGGTTTACTTCTTTGAAGGAAGCTATTCCGAATACGAAGAGAACAGGAAGATGCGTCTGGGTACTGAAGAGCCTAAACGATTCAAATACCGCAAGCTGACAGAGTAGGTCAGCTTGCGGTACATATAGCTGAAGTGCTGTCTGTTCTAGAACAGCACTGTAAGTCCTGCCATCACTATGGACACCATCGACATCAGTTTGATGAGGATGTTGAGGGATGGTCCTGATGTATCCTTGAACGGGTCGCCTACGGTATCACCAACAACTGTGGCGTGATGGCTTTCGGAGTTCTTTCCTCCGAAGTGACCCTCTTCAACATATTTCTTGGCATTGTCCCAGGCACCGCCGGAGTTGGCGAGGAAAATTGCCAGCACGAAACCGGCTCCAAGTGCTCCGACAAGAAGTCCGAGCACACCGGCAGGACCGAGCAGTATGCCGACCAGTACAGGTACTACAATGGCCAGAACTGAAGGGAAAATCATCTCCTTCTGGGCGGCCTTGGTGCTGATTTCCACGCAGCGAGAATAGTCAGGACGCTGCTTGCCTTCGAGTATGCCCTTGATTTCGCGGAACTGCCTGCGCACTTCAACGACCATCTTCTGTGCTGCGCGGCCCACTGCATTCATAGTGAGTCCGCAGAAGAGGAAGGCCATCATAGCGCCTATGAACACACCGGCAAGCACTGCAGGATTCATAAGGCTTACATTGAAGCGCTCCAGCACATCCACTATGCTCAGACCTTCTCCTGCAGGGCCCATTGCTATCTTGAGTTCCTCAATATAGGACGCGAGCAGCGCAAGAGCAGTAAGGGCAGCGGAACCGATTGCAAAGCCCTTTCCGGTTGCTGCGGTGGTGTTGCCAAGGGCATCCAGCACATCGGTACGCTCGCGTACCTCAGGCTCAAGCTCGCTCATCTGGGCGTTTCCTCCGGCATTGTCGGCAATAGGACCGTAAGCATCAGTTGCAAGGGTAATACCCAATGTGCTGAGCATTCCGACAGCTGCAATGGCAACTCCGTACAGTCCTTTTGATAGCAGGGCAGGCTCAGCTATGATATCCTTCATATTGAAGCCTGTTGCAAAGAGGAAGGATAGAACTATGGCGCATACGATGGCAATCACAGGAACCGCTGTAGAAATCATTCCGAGTCCCACACCATTGATGATTACGGTTGCAGGTCCTGTCTGAGCGGATTCCGCAAGCTTCTGGGTAGGCTTGTAGGAGTGGGAAGTATAGTACTCCGTCGCCTTTCCGATTACCACACCGGCAAGCAGGCCGGATACTACGGACAGGGAGAAATGCCACCAGTCGGAAGTCTGCGTACCGAATACCAGAGCAAGAATGCCGAAGGTTGCAACAGCACTGAGAATGGCAGCGAGGTTGGTTCCGAAGCTCATTGACTTGAGCAGCTGCCCCATCCCTGCACCTTCTTTGGTGCGTACGGTAAATATGCTGGCTACGGAAAGCACAACGCCGACGGCAGCTATAAGCATAGGTGCGAGTATGGACTTGAGCTGCATATCCGTTCCCATAGAATAGAATGCGGAAGCTCCGAGAGCCATAGTCGACAGAATTGAGCCGCAATAGCTCTCATACAGGTCAGCTCCCATACCGGCAACATCACCCACATTGTCACCCACATTGTCTGCAATGGTAGCCGGGTTGCGGGGGTCATCCTCAGGAAGGTCGGTCTCGACCTTGCCTACAATGTCAGCACCTACATCTGCAGCCTTGGTGTAGATTCCTCCTCCGACGCGGGCAAACAGTGCCTGGGTGGATGCTCCCATACCGAAGGTGAGCATAGTTGTGGTAATGACAATGATTTCCTGGGAAGTCGTGATTTCACCGGCAGGAACAAAGATGCCGAGGATAAACCACCATAGCGATATGTCCAGAAGTCCCAGTCCTACAACGGTAAGACCCATAACGGCACCTGAGCGGAAAGCAATCTTGAGTCCGTGGTTGAGTGACTTGCGGGCTGCATTGGCTGTACGTCCCGAAGCATAGGTGGCTGTGCGCATACCCACAAAGCCGGCCAGACCGGAAAAGAAACCTCCGGTAAGGAAGGCGAACGGAACCCAGGTGTTCTGGATGTGGAAGCCGTAGGCGAGAACTGCAAACATTGCAGCAAGCACTACAAATACGATGATGACAATCTTGTACTGTTGTTTAAGATATGCCATCGCACCCTGCCTTACATACAGGGCAATCTCTTTCATTGTCGGTGTGCCCTCATCTTCCTTCATCATCTGCTTGAAGAAGATGTAGGCGAAAGCCAGCGCAATAAGCGATGCGGCAGGCACCAGATAGAATAGCGTATTCATTGTTAAACCTAATTAATCCGCAACAAAGGTACGCATATACGCGCGAAATCCGAGCAGCCGAAGAATGTTTTGTTAAACTTTTTTCTTTACAATTACTTTGTGTAAATTTGTAACATTATTGATACAAACTGTACATATATATCGTTAAATAACCGATAAACAATATAATTACATTTTAACAATAACTTAACAATCATTTCATCCCTTTGCGTGCGTGCGTGCGCGGACTCTTTGAAATGCAGAATCATTAACCCATATTTGCACCAACAAGGTTATGTTCAACAGAAAAACAAAAGAAACAATTGGGCGCCTTGACAAGTTCTTTGATATAGTTGATCAATCACTTCTGGTTTTTATCGAAGGTGTCAAGAACTACATTTACCACAATGAAGACGCTCTCAACGGCAATCTTCAGTCCATTACACGGCTGGAGTCCGATGCCGAGATGCTCCGACGGGAGATCGAGGCTGACCTTTACCGCAGAAACAGTCTCAGTCGCCCCCGCGGTGACATTCTAAGGCTCCTTGAGCGTATGGACCACGTCCTCGACACCCTCAACAACAACCTCTATCAGTTCGAAATCGAGACTCCGCACATTCCTGTGGAGCTGAACGCGGATTTCCTGAAGCTGATGGAACTCAGTACGGAAGCTATGTCCACGACCATACCTGCATCCAAGGCCTATTTCAAGACACCGGATTCGGTGCCGGATATGGTACATCGCGTATATTTCTTCCAGAAGGAAGCTGATACCCAGGCCAAGATTCTCAAACGCAAAGTTTTCCACGAGATGGACAAGCTCAAGCTTTCAGAGAAGTTTCACCTCCGGTATTTTGCGCTCCACATTGAGGAACTCTCCCAGGAAGCGCTCAAAGTTGCAGACCAGCTGTCAGTAATGTCCATACGCAGAATCATCTGATATGGAACTCCTGATTGCCGCATTGTTTACGGCCTTGCTCTTCTCGGCCGTCATCCTTTGGGAACTTCCTATGTCCCTCGCTCCTGTGGCGACTTGTTTTTCGCTGCCCCGCAGGCTGATTCTCCCTTTGATGCTATTGGCATCGGGAGCAGGCTTGCTGCTGGGTACGGAACTCGGAGACCTTGAACAGTTTACCATTGACCTGTCATCCGCATCTGTGCCTGTTGCAATCTGCTCTGCACTTGCCGTTGTTCTTGTACTGCATCTGATAGGGCAGCCTTCAGCAATTCTGCCTTCGCTGACTGCAGCCCTTGCCGGTACTCAGCTGTACTACGGTATTACTGACTCCGACATAATGTGGATTCCGCTCCAATGGCTTGCTTCAATGGTCCTGGCTCTGATTCTTGGTGTCATATTTTCAAGATTTCTGCAGCGGGTGGTACTCAATTCCAATGTACATCTGCTGCTGAAACTCTCCAGGCTGGGAGCTTTGATGAGCGTTGCCGCCTTTGTTCTGCTTTTTGCGGTCGGGATGAATCTCTCCGGGCTGCTGAGCATTGCTTTCGCTGGCAATCTGAGTACCGCCGGTATTCTCATCGGGTCTGCGATTGCTCTGGCTTGTTTTGCTCTGTTGAGCCCCAATGTCAAGCTCAGAGTTTCCAGCCTCCGTGAAGAATTTTTCGATATGGATGCCGCCACTTCGCTTGCCTGTGTCATCGCTTCAGCGCTTTCTATGCTGGTCTTTGCCAGAGGCACCATAGTATCTCCTTCAGTGGTGATGCTTTGTGCACTTGCAGGAGCGCGCAATTTCCGCGCAGGCGAAATCACGGTTTCCGTTTTGGTAGCTCCTTTTTTCTCCGCTTTGAGCGCTTTTACCCTTTGTGCACTGGTTTCAAGTGTCGGTTACGGAAGGACTCCGGATGTGGCGGAAGCAGTGGCAGGACTTTTTGCCATTGCCTGCTGCGTATTGCTTGCACTGCTGGTAAGAGCCTTGAAATCAAGGCCTAAGAAAGTGGATGGGGGCGAGGATGAGAGCTATCGCAGGCTCAATGAGCTGAAAGTCCATTCCATGCAGGTGGAAAATGAGCATCTGCAGAATCTTCTCGAACTCCGAAGGCGTGATGCAATGTCCATTGCCGAAAGAATCAGCGAGCAGAGCGAGTTTATAGATGAACTCTACAGCAAGGTTGCCGAAGCGGAAATGAGCTCTGACCCCGCCCGCAAGGATGAGCTGCTTCACGAAATCAAAGCAAGTCTGGGCCTTAGGCGCAATTCTCAGGATGAAAGGACAGATTTCTACAACAAGGTGGAGGCTCTGCATCAGGATTTCACCGCAAGGCTGAGCATCAAGTGCCCGCAGCTTTCCGCACAGGAACGCAAGCTCGCGACTCTGCTGCGGCTCGAGTTCTCGACCAAATACATCGCCGCCCTGCTAGGCATTTCGCCCAAGTCGGTGGAGGTGGAAAGGCACCGTCTGCGCAAGAAACTGGGGCTGACCCGGAGCCAGAATCTGATTGACTACATCAAAGCGTTATGAGATAAATATCATACACTATAAGAACACTAAAATTTATGAAGAAAGTATTGTTTATTTCGGCTGCATTGCTCGCTTTTGCGGTTTCAGCCAATGCACAGCACGTGCAGGAAGTACAGGAGGAGTATCAGTACAACCAGTACGGACAGAAAGTTTCATCCCTTCCGGTCAATGCTCAGCTGCAGGACGGTATTCTGGTATTCCAGAACAAGCAGGCGAACTACAAGATGTGGTTCGATGTCCGTGTTCAGGGCGATGCTGCCGTTTACTTCGGCTATGACAAGAACCTTGTTTCAATCGGAAACGGTATGAGTATGCGCCGTACCCGTTTCGCGGTCAAGGCTCAGCTTGACGAAAAATGGTACGGTGAAATCGATACCGACTGGACCAGCGGTACTCCTGAGCTCAAGGATGCTATCCTCGAGTACACCGGAGTTCCTAATCTTTCCATCAAGATGGGTAACTTCAAGGAGAATTTCTCAATCCAGAGAAATACCACATCCCGCTACCTCCAGTTTATGGAGCGCCCTATGGTGACTGCTCTTGCTCCGTCCCGTCATATGGGTGTTGCTGCAACCTGGAGTTGTCCTCTCGTTTGGGTGAGCGGCGGCGTTTTCGGACCTGAGCTCAAGAGCAGCGAGGAAATGACCGCAATGGAAGACGGCAACAAGGATTACGGACTCAATGAGGGCCTTTCATACACAGGCAAGGTGGCTATCCGTCCTATCAACAACCAGACCTCATCCCTGCATATCGGTGCGGCCGTTTCTTACCGTGAGCCAAAGCTCACATCTACCGACGGCTACAACGCAATCCGCTATTCAAGCCGCAACTCTACCGGCATCAACCGCAAGAAGTTCCTCGATACAGATGCAATCAAGGGTCTCGATCACGAGCTTGCCTACACAATCGAGCTTGCAGGTCACTGGAAGCAGCTCCGCTATGAAGGTGCCTACATTGCCCGCTCCGCATACCTCGATCCTGAGAAGACCGTTATTCCTAAAGATGAACTTGGCCCTCAGACTGCTGACGGATGGTATGTTCAGGCAGGCTGGCTTCTTTTCGGCGGCCAGCAGAACTACGACTCCAATGGCGGCAAGTACACCCGTATCAATCCCGGCAGAAGCTGGGGAGATGTTGAGCTCTGCGCCCGTTACGAGGTGGCTGATTTCAACTGCTCAAAGTACTATGCCGGCGGTAGCGCTCAGGCCTTCACTCTCGGCCTGAACTTCTATCCTACCAAGAATGTGAAGTTCGTCATCAACTACCAGTACAACATCAACGACAAGTACGCCAACGGCAAGGGTGCCAACGACGGAACTGACGAGGCTGCAAAGTGGTTCGTAGGTTATGACGCAGACGGCAACAAGTGCAAGGTGCCTTCACAGATTGTAGGCAATACCGGCATTTGCTATTCAATGCTTGCCTGCCGTTTCCAGGTTGCATTCTAACAATAATATCATATAACAACACTTAATTCTTATTAAAATGAAAAAGTATTTCGCAATTGCAGCAATGGCTGCGCTAGCTCTTGTTTCCTGCAACAAGAACGGTTTTGAAACTGACGACAAGAATGATGGAAACAAGGACACCGTTTCCGGAATCGTACTCAATGAGCTTGATGCCAACAACAAGTTCATCGAGATTTACAACACTACCGACAAGGAGGTATCCCTCGAAGGTGTACACATCGTTAAGTATGATTCTACCAAGGAAGGCGGAAAGAGCACAACCTGGACCGGTGCTGCCGGAATGAAGCTCGCTGCTCACGCTTGGATTTATATCGAGAGCTCTGACCTTTCAGATGAGGCTGAGGGAGGTGATCCTAACTATGAGTACCAGAGCGAAAATCACATTTTCGTAGGAGGTCTTTCAGGCAAGAAGAATGTAAAGATAGAGCTTTACGATGCAAAAGAGAATCTCCTTGACGCTTTTGTGCGTGGAGAAGAGGGTACAGGTTGGAACCAGGGTTCCGGCTACGAGAACGACAAGAAGCACTCATTCAGCCGTTGCCCTGACGGAACAGGCGAGTGGGCTTATGCTGATTCTACCCCGGGAGCAGCCAACGGAGAGAAAGTTGCTGATATCAAACAGGATAATCTTTAGTCTTAACAATGGCAGAACTTAAAATCGGCGAAATTTCGAAGCCGCGCTTCGAATTCCGCAGCTTCGGACAGTGCTTCTGCGAGGCACACAAGAGGATGGCACGTCTCTCTGCTCCGGTTCCGGAGAAAGTATGGGAGAGGCACAGCGACGAGATATATATCATCTCAGCCAAGAACGACATCAACAACACCAAGATTCGTGACGGCAAGATGGATATCAAGACCTTCGTGCAGTCCGTGGACGGTCTTGAGCAGTGGAACCCGCTGATGAAGGGTGAATTCCCAATCAGTGCTGAGGTTCTCCGCAATGAGGTATATCCTGCATTTATGGTAGAGTGCCCTGAACTCACAAAGGACAGCTATACCTATGAGGAATTCATTGCAATGGTTAAGGCCAACCCTGACCTTGCAGCCGTACGCGTACACAAGCAGCGTTTCGGCTATATGGTCAACAACACCATCTGCGAGGTCGGCAACGTCCTCATCAACGGTGCCAAGGTCGTAACCATCAATTCCGAGTCAACCGAAATCGAAGACATCAAGAAGACTATAGCTGACTGCCACCTCGAGGGCGTCGAGAACATCAACTACCTCCAGGCCATCAAGCGAGTCATCGGTATGTCCGACAAACCTCTTGCAAACGAATAGTTATGGCACAGGAAATCGAAAAGAAATTCCTTGTTAAGGGCGACTTCAAGGCTGAGGCCTTCAAGCAGACACGTATTACCCAGGGCTATCTCAGCTCAGTGCCTGAGCGCACAGTACGCATCCGCGTAAAGGGTGAGAAGGGCTTCATTACCGTCAAGGGAATAGGCAATGCCTCCGGAGCAGCACGCTTCGAGTGGGAAAAGGAAATCCCTGTCGAGGATGTACGCGCACTTCTCGAACTCGCAGAGCCGGGCGTAATCGACAAGACCCGTTACCTCGTTAAGAACTCCGACGGTGTCCACACCTGGGAAATCGACGAGTTCTACGGAGACAACGACGGACTTGTAGTTGCAGAAGTTGAACTTGCTGATGAAAACGAGCCTTTCGACAAGCCGGCTTGGCTTGGTGAGGAGGTTACCGGAGATCCGAAGTACTTCAACTCTATGCTTATGAAGAATCCGTACAAGAACTGGAAATAGTTCTTACACTTTTGCCTGCAGCCCCCTGACCGGAGCTGCAGGTCCCAAACAGAACACACAATAATGGAAGATAACACTAAGAAAGCGGCATTTGATCCGCTGGATATGAACAACTACAAGGTCGAGAAACTTCCGAAGATGGAGAAAACCGGATTCGAGAAGTGGATGGCCCGTCTTGGAGCACCGCTCGCTCTCATTGCCTTCGTATTCATCTACTGGGGCTGCCACATCGGCTTCATCGACAATCTCGATACGGCCGCTCTTGCCGCCAAGGCCTCCAAGAGGCTGGGCGAAATAGGCATTGATGCCTTTCTGCGAAGCAATTACGCTATGCTAGCGATTTTTGTCGCCTCCATTATCCTGTGGATGACAGAAGCCATTCCGAACTATCTGACTTCGCTTTTCGTTATCCTGGGAGTAGTGCTTTGCGGCGTAACCACCCAGAAGGAAGCCCTTGCCCAGCTCGGACACCCGGTGATGTGGCTCAATATCCTGAGTTTCGTGCTTGCTTCCATGCTTGTGAAGACCAGGTTTGCAAAACGCCTTGCCCTTGCCTTTGTCATCAAGTTCGGAAAGACGGCAAAGGGTGTGCTCTGGAGTTTTCTGCTGATTAACCTCATACTTTCGCTGTTTATCTCTGCCACCACCGTCAAGGCAACCATTATGCTGCCTATTTTTATGGTAGTCTGCGCGATTTACGGGGCATCTGACGGCAAACGCAACAACTTCGGCCGCAACCTCGTGCTTCAGAACCTCTTTCAGGTAAATATCGGAGCCAATGCCTTCTACACCGGGTCCGGTGCCCACCTGCTCGCCATCAGCCTCATTGCAGGATTCCTCGGAAGCTGTGACTTCGGGTACTCCGAATGGCTCTTCAGCTGCGGCCCTATGAGTTTGGTAATACTCGTCATCGGTCTGCTTCTTGGTATGTATGTATTCTTCCCTATGAAGAAGGAAGAACAGGTACCGCAAATCGAAGGAGGCCTCGACAGGCTAAAGAAAGAACTTGACGCAATGGGCAAAATCACCGCAGAGGAAATCAAGGCTGTGGCCATCTTCGTGCTGGTACTTGTGCTTTGGGTAACCAAGGGTACTTTCCACAATATGGATGAAACCATAGTTGCACTGCTCGGTGCCATCATAGCCCTGCTTCCTAAGGTGGGAGTGGTAAAGTGGAACGATGTCGATATCCCTTGGCACCTTATGCTCTTCTCGGCAGGTGCATATACCCTCGGCTCCGGACTCAACGCCACCGACCTTCCGAACACTATGGTCAACGCGGCTTTCGATTCTATGGGAATCACAGCCGACACCCCTTACTGGGTGCTCTACATAGTGCTCACTGCCCTTATGGTATTCTCCGGCCTGGTATTCCAGTCCAAGACCATCAGAACTATGGTTTTCGTTCCTATTGCCCTCGGTGTGGAGCAGCGCTTCGGCTTTATGCCTATGAGCCTTGCCCTGCCGGTGTCAATGCTTATCGAGCACGTCTATGTGCTGCCGTTCAACAGCAAGCCGGCCGCGCTGCTGTACAACACCAACCAGTACAGTATGACGGATTCTTTCAAATTCGGTTTCACAATGATGGTCATTTCCTGGCTGCTCGTGCTGCTGTGGGGCGCAACCATCTTCAAGTGGACCGGCATAACACCTGGATTGTTCTGATATGATATCGATAGGTACAAAAATCCACGACAAGTTCTCCATCGAATTCAAGGTGGGGTTCGTCACCCGTCGCAAAGCCCGCAAGAACGACTTCACTGTGGGTATGTGGATGTTTGTGCCTTCCAGCCTGGATATAACCCCTTATACATACACCAAGGCAGATTTCTACCGCGATGTAAAGACCAATATCCGCCTTATTACCCCTTCCTTCATACTGCGTGACATCTGTGGAGGTGATGCCATACCGCTGCATAATGTGAAGACGGCTGCCGGCCGTATGGCCTCGGACCCTACCCGCACCAACACGGATGATTACATCTACCAGGTCAAGATGTTTGCCGCCGTAGTCAAGAGTTCGCTTCGCGATGAGACGGCCTACATACGCCGCAGTCCCGAAAGGGATATGGATTTCCTCGTGAAGAGCTATGCGGACAACATCAGGAATATCATCAACGCCTACCGCGAACTCTACCGCGACATCAATGTGCCTTCCGTGCCGGCTGCTGCCCTTGAGGTATATGACCTCGCGGGGGAATTCATCTGTTCGGTAAGCACCAATCACGTATGCCGCCTGCTCAAGGACCTCAAGAGCAGGGAAGGACAGCAGAAGAACTGCGAACTGCTCGTTGACCTCTGCCATTCGGTTGATGCCTTCCGTCAGGAAAGGGGCTATCCTCTCGGCAATGACCTGTACCGTCACGGCATACTCAAAAAGTCCGTGGAATCCCAGCTTTATCTTCGCGTGCCGAAAAAGAAGGACGGCTTCCTGATTGAGCAGGCCTATTTCAGCCTTGCTGCGGGAATGGCTATGATTTTTGCCACAGTCGTGGCCTGGGCTTTCCAGCGTCACTTCGGCAACCTCACCTGGCCTTTGTTCATTGCTTTGATTATCAGCTATATGATGAAGGACCGCATCAAGGAGCTGATGCGTTTCTATTTCGCGCACAGGGTGGGGGACCGCTATTTCGACAACAAGGCCAAAATCAAAATCAACAACCGCGAAATCGGCTCACTCAAGGAGGCTGTGGACTTCATTCCGCTTGGCAAGGTGCCTGAGCAAATCAGGAAGCTGCGTGGCGAACACCGCATTTTCCCTTCGGATTCAGCCCATAATGACGAAAGGGTAATCCTTTACAAGAAGGTCGTTAAACTCGACAGGGACAAGATGATGGAGAACTCCAACTGGAAGTACAGCGGAGTCAATGACATCATCCGTCTTCAGGTCAACAGTTTCCTGCGCAAGATGGACAATCCTCTGGTCGAATGGGATTGCGTGGATGCGGACGGCAATGTCCGGGCGGAGATGCTGCCTAAGTATTACTATATCAACATAGTACTGGAGTACCATTACGACGATGTGACGGACTACAAGCACCTGCGCATCACTCTCACCCGCGACGGTATCCAGAAAATCGAGGATCTCTCCTAGCTACCAGAGCTCAGCCAGTTCGTAAATCAGCTTTTCGCTCTTTTCCCAACCCAGACAAGGGTCGGTGATTGACTTGCCGTAAACGCCTTCGGAGGCCTTCTGGCATCCGTCTTCGATGTATGACTCTATCATCATACCTTTCAGAAGCTTGCGGATGTCGGCGTTGTGGTTTGCGCTGTGGATTACCTCCTTTGCAATGCGCACCTGCTCAAGGTACTTTTTGCCTGAATTGGAGTGGTTGGTATCCACAATCAGGGCAGGATTCTGAAGCCCGCTTTCTGCATAGAGGGAGCAGAGATGCTCAAGGTCTTCGTAGTGGTAGTTCGGATGATTGACTCCTTTGGCATCCACGAAACCGCGCAGAATCGCGTGTGTGAGCATATTGCCCTTGCTCTCCACCTCCCAGTTGCGGTAGATGAAAGTATGGCTGCTCTGACCGGCCCTGATTGCATTCATCATCACGGAAAGGTCTCCTCCGGTAGGATTTTTCATTCCCACAGGTACATCCAGACCGCTTGCGGTCAGGCGGTGCTGCTGGTTCTCGACAGAGCGGGCGCCGACTGCGACATAGGACAGCAGGTCGGAAAGGAACTTGTGGTTTTCGGGATAGAGCATTTCGTCCGCACAGCTGAAACCGGTCTCGTTGATGGCCCTCATATGGAGCTTGCGTATGGAAATCAGTCCCTTGAGCATGTCAGGAGAGTTGAGCGGGTCCGGCTGATGGAGCATACCCTTGTAACCTGCACCCGTAGTGCGAGGCTTGTTGGTATATATGCGCGGGATGATGAAGATGCGGTCCTTCACTTCCTCCTGCACCTTGCGGAGCCGGGTGATATAGTCAATTACGGCATCGCCCCTGTCCGCCGAACAGGGACCGATGATGAGCAGCAGTCTGTCATCCCTCCCCTCGAAGATATCGGCTATCTGGCGGTCATTTTCCTTTTTGGCCAAAGCCCCTTCTTCAGAAATGGGGTACATCTCCTTCACTTCCTGCGGGATAAGGAGTTTCCGCTTGAAAATCATATTCATAGGGCAAACTATTTGTCAAAATACGACCGCCTCTCGGTGGAAAGGCGCATCATCTGCTTCATTTTCTCACTGTCTTCCTGCTCAAGGGCATCGCGCAGCTCCTTGAACTTGCCTGCAAACAGGTCCATCTGCTCGAGCAGCTCTTCCTTGTTTTCAAGAAACAGTTCCGTCCACATATCTTCGTTGATGCGGGCAATGCGGGTGAGGTCGCGGAAGGAGTCTCCGGTATAATCGACCATATGGTGGGATTCCTTGCAGTCCATCAGAGTCACTGCGATGCAGTGGGTGAGCTGCGAGAGGAAGCCTATCATCTCGTCGTGCTTCTCAGGGCTGAGGCGGGAGATTTTCCGGAAACCGAGGTGACGGGCAAGGGCTTCGATTCTGCCTATTGCCTGCTCGCTGTTGCGCCCGGTGGGGGTAAGTATGAAATTCGCCCCCTTGAAGATGTCGGCATTGCTGTTCTGTACTCCATACACCTCGCGTCCCGCCATAGGGTGGGCAGGGACGAACTCCAGGTCGGGGCGGAGCATCGACTGAATCTCAGGAACTATCCGGCTTTTCACTCCGGTCACATCGGTAAGGATGGCTCCGCTGCGAAGCCACTGCTGGTTCTCGCGCACCCACTGTCTGAAGATGTGCGGGTAGAGCGAAAAGACCACCACGTCCCATCTGCCCAGGTAGTCCGGGTCCAATTCAGTAGTGCCGGAAGATATAATGCCTTTCTGCAGAGCGTAGTCGATGGACGAGCGGCTGCGGGTGACGGCTCCCACTTCGAAGCCGGCACGGGTCAGCCCTTCGGCGTAGGAGCCTCCGATGAGGCCCAGTCCGACTATCAGAACCTTATCCATTCTTCTGGGAAGTGAAGGAGCCGACAAGCTTTAGCCGGTCGCATACGCTGCCAAGTGCGTGCAGCATATCCTGTCCGTCTTCGGTCTGGACATCTCCGTCCAGCTCCATATAGAAATAATAGTTCCACATAAGTTCCTTCATAGGACGGCTCTTGAGGGAGCACATATTGAAGCCGTGGGCACCGATGATATTCAGCGTTTTGGCCAGGGCTCCGGCCTCGTTTTTCACCGTGAAGGTAAGGATGAAATGTCTTCCCATCTTCGCCTTTGATTTCTCGGTGCAGCGGCTGCGCGAGAATGCGGCAAAACGCGTCGTATTGGTGGAACTGGAGTTGATATGCGGCTCAATCACCTTAAGTCCGAAGAGTTCTGCAGACTCCATGCTTGCAATAGCGGCTATGGACGGGTCATTCTTTTCTGCTACATACCTTGCTGCCATTGCAGTGTTGGGGAATTCGTTGACGGTGTAGCCGTTTTTGCGGATAAAGGCAGCGCACTGGCTTATGGCCTGCGGATGGCTGACCACCTCTTTGATGCTCTCCCTTGTGGTGCCTTCGCAGCCGAGCAGATTCTGAACAGCTGCAATCTCCACCACCTGGTTGACATACAGGGAGCCGGAGAACATAAGGTCCATCACATTTGCAACATCTCCTGCGAAACTGTTTTCAATCGGGAGTACGGCGCAGTCCGTAAGGTTGTTCTCACAAGACTTGTATGCCTCTTCGAAATTGTTGAAAGGCACAAGTTCGGCTTCAGGGAACATCTGTTTGGCGGCAATGTGGGCAAAGGCGCCCGGCACGCCGCAATATGCTACCCTTATACCTTCCATTATCCTGCTCTGGTAGGCCTTGGAAGTGTCCATCAGGCCTTGCTGGAAGCGGGCGTAATATTCTCTTATTCCGTCATCCTTGACGAGAACTGAGTTCTTTGCAATCACTTCGGCTTCTCTTGCCGAGTCGGTGATGGAAAGGCCGTGTTCACGCTTGAACAAGGCTACCTGACGGCACTGCATCATTCTTTCCTCAAAGAGGGAAGTCATCTGCGCATCAATCGAATTGATTCTTTTTCGTATTTCTTCGAGATTGTCCATAAGGATACAAAGATAACAAATGCTTGGGAAAGAAAAAATCACTATATTTGTAAACTCGTCTTGTCAAATGGATATCAAGGGCTTGTTTACCAAAATAGTTAAGTACATCGTAACCACTTTGTTGGGTACGATTACGGATACTGTTGTCCTTTGGTGTCTGGCGCATTATGTGTTCGGAGACAGCCACTTCGAGCAGTATATCGTCTCCCCTTGCATTTCCTTCGAATGTGCTGTATTTGTAAACTATCTGACGGCATATTTCTATGTTTGGAAAGACAGAATAAACAGGAAGAAATCTGGTGTGTTCTTTGGCCATTTCTGGAAATACAATCTTTCCTGCATTTCCGCTTTCATACTCAAGATGTTGATTCTGAACGGTGTGGCTGTTGCCTTCAAATGGGACCCGGTTATCTGTAACCTCGTTGCCCTCTGTTTCTCAGGCATCCTGAATTTCAGTATGAACGAGTTCGTGATTTTCCGGAAGAAAGAAGGTAAAGAGCTAAAAGAACGGAACTTGCGGTAAGCCCCGCCCCGTCTGCAACAAAATCCATCACATCCTTGCTCCTGTACTCGGTGAGACCTTGAAGGAGCTCGGTGCATCCCGCGAAGACCAGTCCGACAAGCAGAAAAGCCAATACCGCCAACATTGGTTTCTTTTTGACATTCAAAGAGAAAAAGGCAACTATGGGGAAGGGGAGAAAGAGGCAGAAATGCACGACTTTGTCGAATGGGACGGCGAAATTCCACTGGGGTACCGACGGCAGGCTGTCCGGTTTGCTGAAGCACACCCAGGCCACCGCTCCCAGATAAAGGAGCAGCAGTATTCTCCACAGAAGGAGAGCCTTTCTAGAGGGACTGCATGTCATATAGTTTCCGGTATATTCCTCCCAGTTCGATAAGTTGGTCGTGGGTACCGCGTTCCACAATCCTGCCTTCAGACATTACAATGATTTCATCCGCATTCTTGACTGTAGAGAGCCTGTGTGCAATAGCAATGGTCGTGCGGGTGGACATAAGCCTGTCGAGAGCCTCCTGTACCAGTCTTTCGGATTCCGTATCCAGTGAAGCCGTAGCTTCGTCGAGAATCAGAATAGGCGGATTCTTGAGTATGGCGCGGGCTATGGAGATTCTCTGTCTCTGCCCTCCCGAGAGTTTCGAACCGCGGTCGCCGATGTTTTCCTGGTAGCCGAGAGGCTTTTCCATAATGAAGTCGTGTGCATTGGCAATCTTTGCCGCTGCCTCAACCTGCTCAGGGGTAGCGTCCTCGACTCCGAAGGCTATGTTGTTGTAAATGGTATCATTGAACAGAATCGGCTCCTGGTTGACATTGCCGATGAGAGAGCGAAGGTCTGCGAGCCTGAGCTGGCGCACATCCTTGCCGTCTATTTCCACGCTACCTGCGCATACATCATAGAACCGTGGAATCAAATCCACAAGAGTGGACTTTCCGGCTCCGGACGAACCGACAATCGCTACGGTCTTTCCCTTTTCTATGCTCAGGTTGATATCTTGAAGAATCGTACGGCTTCCGTCGTAGGTGAAATCCACATCCCTGAAGCGGATTTCCTTCTCGAAGCTGCCGAGTTCCAGCGGTTCGGAAGGTTCCTCAAGCGGATTGACTGCATCCAGAATCTTGTCGATACGCTCCATTGATGCCAGACCCTTAGGTACTGCATAAGCCGCCTTCGAAAGGTCCTTAATCGGCTGGATTATGCTGTACAGTATAGTCATATAGGCAATGAAGGCAGGGGCGTCTATGGTTGTGCTTTCGCTGATAATCAGCGTGCCTCCGAACCAAAGCACGATTGCAATCATCACTGTGCCCAGGAACTCGCTTACCGGATGGGCGCTGGCCTGGCGCACTCCCACAAGGGTATTTTTGCGCTTCATTCCGGCCGTAACCTTGTTGAAACGCTCTCCCATCTTCTTCTCGGCCAGAAAAGCCTTGATGATACGCAGGCCTCCGAGAGTCTCCTCCACCTGCGACATAGTGTCGCTCCAATATCTTTGAGCCTCCAGGGAGCGGGCCTTAAGCTTGCGTCCTATAAGGCTCATAATAAATATCATAACCGGTGCGAAGATGATGGTGAACAGGGTAAGCTGCCAGGACATGAAGCAGAGCACCGTGAGGTAGATGATTATCAGGATAGGGTTCTTTATCAGCATATCCAGGGTGCTGGTGATAGAACTTTCGACTTCTCCCACATCTCCGCTGATTCGGGCGATGATATCTCCCTTTCTCTCCTGGGAGAAGAAGCCGATTGGCAGAGAGAGTATTTTGCGGTAGATTTCCATCCTCAAGTCTCTCACTATGCCTGTGCGGATAGGTACCATAACCGCTGATGAACCGAAATAGCAGGTGGTCTTTATGAGGGTAATGGCGCAGAAGGTAAGGCAGAGCCCGAGCAGGACTCGGCTGTGTCCGTAGGTCTCAATCCAGCCTCCCACAAAGTAATAGATATTGCCTGTAATATCGCTGAAGTCGCGCACCTGCCCCCAGGGAATGAAATCGAAGCTTGCTCCCGAGGTATCGAAGAGCATCTTCAGAATCGGAATCAGAAGCGAGAAGGAAAAGACATTGAATACTGCGGAAAGAATGTTCAGCAGCACCGAACCTCCAAGGTAGCCCACATAAGGCCTTACATATCTTTTGATTATTTTCCAGAATTCTTTCATAAATATCTTATTCTAAGGCCTCCTTGCAGTATCTGCCGATTACGCTGTAGGCGTCCTTGACACCGAGCTCTCCGGCTCTGGACAGGTCTATGCAGCCCTTTTCCTTGTCCCTGAGGAATATCAGCACCAGGCCGCGGTTGAAATACGCATCACCCATTGCCGGGTATCCGCTGATGGCCTTGTCATATTGTTCTATAGCTTTTACCGGCTGGCTCTGCAGGCAGTAGAGGTTTCCGAGATTGAAATTCATCCACGCAAGGTCAGGGGAGAGCGCGACTGCCTCTTCCATATCCGCAAGTGCATCGGAGTAGTCGTAGGTCCTTGCAGCCCTGTCGTTAACCCTGGTCTTTACGGCTCCCTGATCATCCATCGAGAGGGTCTGTACATTGTTTTCTATGGATGCTATGAAGTCCACCATCTCGGCCTTGAGCACTGCCCTGTTGGTGAGGTAGAAGGCTTTGCTTGTGCCTTCAGAGCTTTCCACTGCAGCATTGTAGTGACTCAGGGCCAGGTTGTACTGTTTGTCCTTCACCGCCTTGACTCCGTACAGGAAGGCTATGTCAGAGCGCGACTTGTCGTAGCCGGCAAGGCTGCTTCCCACTACCCCCTCTTCGTTGGATGAAGCCATTCGCGCAGGCAGAGGCAGGGTTTTGAAAAAGGCTTCTGCGGTCGGGTTCTCATAAGCATTCGAGAAGGCGAGTTTGCTGTTATCCGAAGTATTGCTTATAACCACCCTGTACATAGGTCTGAGCCTGATGTCTATGTCCCTGTGCTGCAGCAGTTCATCGTTGAAGTTCTTGTTTACGAAGTCCGCATCGAAATCGATCAGGGAACCGTAGCGTTTCGAGGTGTCTGCAAATGACTCGACTGAAATCAGGCCCTTCTGGTACTCTTCCACCTTGCGGCGTGCGGTCTCGTAGTCAGCCTTGGACTCTTTCTGCATTCCCAGATGGTTCTCCACATAAGCCCTGTTCTGGTAGGCCTTGGCGAAGTCGGGATAAAGCTCTATGGCCCTGGTGTAGTCGGCAAGGGCGCTGCGCCATCTGCCGAGTTCTATGAAGCAGGCCGCCCTGTTGAAATAGGCGAGCACATTGCCGGGGTTGATATTGATGACCCTGTCCATATCGTCCAGAGCCATTTCATATTCGCCTACATTCATATAGAGTATGCTCCTGTTGTAGAGGGTCAGGGCATTGCCGGGCTCGTTCTCGAGCACTTTGTTGAGATCCTCCATTGCCTTGTTCCAATCCCTGGTCTCCATATACATAAGACCGCGGTGGTAGTAGGCGAAGGTGTTTTCCTTATCCAGTTCTATGGCAATGTTGAGGTCCGCTATTGCCTCGTCCCAAAGCTCCCTCTTGGCGTTGAGCCGGGCCCGCCTGATGTAACCTTCCGGGTCGTAGCGGTCCAGCTTGATGGCTTTGTTGTAATCGTTCAGTGCCTTGAGCGTGTCGCCGAGATACAGATGGGCGGCTCCCCTGTTGAGGTAGGCGGAAGGGTCGTTCGGCTCGTGCCTCAGGTACCTGTCAAAGTCCGAAACAGCCTCTTCAAAGCGCTGTGCAAGGAAATAGGTCACTCCCCGGCTGAAATATATGCCATTGTTGCCGGGCCGCAGGCTGATGGCCTTTTCGAAGTCCTTGAGGGCTTCGTCGTATTCGCCCAGCCGGCTCTTGGTTATGGCCCTGTAGTGGTAGCCGTTGGTAAATACGGGATTGATTTCCACGCTTTTCTCGAAATCCGCAAGGGCGCCCCTCACATCTCCGAGATTGTATTTGGCGATTCCTCTGTAGAAGTAGGTCCAGCAGTCGTTGTCCTGAAGGGCTACGAGTATGTTGAACTGCTCGATGGCCTGGGAATACTTGCCATCGCTTAGCGCAAGCCTGCCCCTGAACTGCAGTACATCCTTGTCCCATTGGCAGTAAGCGGGAATGCACAGCAGCAGGCCTACCATCAGGCCGAGTGCTTTGCTTGTAATTTTGCCGTGAACTCCCATTTTTTGCTTATTTTTGCAATCCTGCAAATATAACATTTTTCGTGCCCAAATTGAAACCTGGAGTCAAATTATATCTGACAGCCCTGCTGCTCTGTCTTTCCGTTCTGCCTGTGGCAGCCCGGGATTTCGATATGATGCCTCCGGTGACCTACCGTTCCGCAATGGGTGCGGACTTCCTCCGCTGGAATGTGGACGCTCTTTGCAGCCCCCAGTTCGGGGGACGTGAGAGCGCTGACAGTGCTGCCTTCTGGTGCTCTGCCTGGATTAAGCGCAGTCTGGAGAGTGCAGAACTTCAACCCTTCGGAGGAAAGTGGTTCCATTCCTTTGAGCTGCCTTCCGGCGTACGGGGACGCAATGTGATTGGCTGTATCCCGGGAACTTCAGGCAAATGGATAGTGGTGGGAGCATATTACGACGGCCTGGGAAGAGTGGGAGGGCATCTCTACCCTGGTGCGGATGCCAACGCTTCCGGAGTTGCTGCACTGATTTCCCTGGCCCATAATGCACCGTCAAGCCCGCGCGACGGCATCATCTTCGTCGCCTTCGACGGACATAGCAGCGATTACGCAGGTGCACGCGATTTGCTTCGCCTTCTCGGGAAGCGCAATATCCGCCTTATGGTAAATCTTGATACCATAGGCAGCACCCTTGCGCCTGTTGAACTGAAGCACCGCCGCTTCCTTATTGCCCTCGGGGCTGAGCGCTATGAGGCGGAGCTTCGCTGCTGCGCGCGTCTTCCTGGCCTCAAGCTCTACTATGACTACTACCGCAGCGACAAGTTTACCCGCCTGTTCTACCGCAAGATAGGGGAGCAGAGGGTTTTCCTTGAGGCCGGTGTTCCTGCCGTAGTCTTCACCTCAGGAGTCACTCTCAACACAAACAAAAGCACGGACACGCCCGAAACCCTTGATTATGAGGTCCTGCGTGCCCGCGTCATATGTATTTCGAGATGGCTCTCTCTTATATCCTCTTGAGGATTGCCTCGGTCTCAGCCTCGAAGCCCGGCTTGCGCAGCAGCGCAAACATATTCTTCTTGTAGGCCTCTACGCCCGGCTGGTTGAACGGATTCACACCGAGCACATAGGCTGAAATGCCGCAGGCGAACTCGAAGAAGTAGAATATGCTTCCGAGGTTGTACTCGTCGATACGCTCGATGCTGACCTCAAGCTGAGGTACGCCTCCGTCGATGTGGGCTACCTTGACTCCGAGCTGGGCCATTGCGTTGCAGTGGTCAACATGCTGGCCTGCGAGGTAGTTGAGCTTGTCGAGGTTCTGCTCGTCGCTGCCGATAATTACGCTCCTGTTTGCGTTCTCCACATTGATGAGGGTCTCGAACATTACGCGGCTGCCCTCCTGGATGAACTGTCCCATAGAGTGGAGGTCGGCGGTGTTGTTGACGCTGGCTGGGAATATGCCCTTGCCGTCCTTGCCCTCGGACTCGCCGTAGAGCTGCTTCCACCATTCTGCGAGGTAAACGAGTTTAGGACTGTAGGTCACAAGAATCTCGACAGCCTTGCCGGCCTCGGTGTGCAGGAGATTGCGCATTGCGGCATACTGAACAGCAGCGTTGTCCTCTCCCTTGACGAGAAGGGACTCGCGCTCGTCTGCAGCACCCTTGAGCATTGTGCGGATGTCGAAGCCTGCAACACAGATCGGCAGAAGTCCTACCGGAGTGAGTACGCTGAAACGGCCTCCGACATTGTCTGGAACGATGAAGGTCCTGTAGCCTTCCTGGGTGGAGAGGGTTTTGAGGGCGCCCTTGTGCTCATCTGTGATGGCTACGATGCGCTCTGCAGCCTCGGCCTTGCCGTAGGTCTGCTCCACATATTCCTTGAAGATTCTGAATGCAACAGCCGGCTCAGTGGTGGTTCCGGACTTGGAAATCACGATGACAGCGGTGTTGCGCAGCTTTGCAAGATCCATAAGCTCCGCGAGATACTCCTCGCTGAGGTTGTTGCCGGCAAATACTACCTGAGGTGCACCCTCCTTGCGTACGAAACAGTGGCTGAGGGCCTCTATTGCGCATCGTGCTCCGAGATAGGAGCCACCGATACCGATGACAATCACAAGGTCCACGCCCTTGGCTTTCCAGCTGTCGCGTACCTGCTCGCAGCCGCTGAGGATATCTTCGCTGACATCGACCGGAAGAGTCTTCCAACCGAGGAAGTCATTGCCGGCACCGTTTTCTGCCTGAAGTGTGTCGAATGCCTCAAGGGCCTTGCTTACATAAGCTTTATAATCTGCATCTTTTACGAAGGAGCTGCAGCCTCCCCAATTGACTTTTACCATTGTATTTGTTTCGTTTAGAACAACTTTACATTGTCGAAGGACGGTTTGAGCTCGCCCTTTTCGCATTTGTGGAGTATTTCCACAACCTTGTCGTTGCAAGGGGTCGGGATGCCCACCTTCCTGCCATAGTTGCATACGACCCCGTTGATTGCGTCAACCTCGCAGAGTTTGCCTTTCTCCAGATCCTGGAGCATACTTGCCTTCAGAAGAGCGTGCTTCTTGATGGCAATAGGGATGATGGCGAAGGATATGGCTTTCTTTACCGGTCCGTGGTAGTCCAGAAGCTTGACTACATCCTTGCCCTGGATAGGCTCGATTCTGATTCCTCCCTTGGCACAGACATCAATGCACTCTTTGATGAGGGCCTGTACGATTTTGCGCGAAGCCTTGTCCGATGCGGCCTCTCCGAAGGTGCATCCGCAAACTGCGCTCATTCCGGAGAAAGCAGCGTTGATGAGGAGCTTGCTCCAGCGTGTTCCGATGAAGTTCTCATCTATTTCCACCGGTCCCATCATCTCCAGCAGGGCCTTGACTTCGCCAAGACGGGCGTTGGGCTTGCTGCTGAGGCTTCCCAGCGAGAATGTGAGGCTGTCAGGGGAGGAGGTGAGCTCACAGGTGCCGGGCTCTCCCATAGTTGCGCCCCAGGCAACAGTGCATCCGAGCACGCGGTCTTCGCCCAATATTTCGCTGATTTCGTATTCGGGAATTCCGTTCTGAAGGGTTACGAGAACTCCGTCGTCCTCGAGATAGTCCTTCAGGAAAGTGACTACTTCCTTATTTTGCAACTGCTTGGTCATAAGGAAGATGATGTCGTAACGGCCGCTCATCTCATCCGGGGTGAGGGCTGTAACCTTCTGGTTGAACTGCAAGGTGCCGATGACGTTCGCTCCGTTTGCCTTGAGCGCCGCAACGTGAGCCTTGTTGCGGTTGATGAGGTCAATCTGACCTCCTTTCTTTGTGATGAATGCGCCGAGTATCGTTCCGAGGGAACCGGCTCCGTAAATCGCTGCTCTCATTACTTAAGATCTTTATAATAACTCCTTCTGCGCATATACGGCTGAGGATTGTATTCGTCGAAAATCATCTGAACCTTCACATTCTCTTCGAGCTGAGGGTTCATAATCATTGTCTTTATGTCTCCCCGCCTGATGACATTTTCGTGAATCTGCTTGAACAGAAGTACCTGCAGGCCCTTGCTCTGATAATCAGGGTGTATGCCTATCATCAGGGCTTCGAGAGTGTCGTTGCGGTGCAGGGCTTTGAGTATAGGGAAGATGCCGAACGGGAAGAGGCGTCCCTTGGCTTTCTGAACGGCCTTCGAAAGGGAAGGAACGGTGATGGCGAAGGCGACAATGCGCTCATCCTTGTCGTGGATAATGCTGATGAGATCCTTATCCATTATCGTGATGTACGAGTTGATGTACTGGTCAATCTGGCGGTCGTTTACTGGAGCGAACTCGTACAGAGGGGCAAAGGTTTCGTTATATACTTTGCGGAAGAGGTAATCGGCTTCCTTGCGCAGTTCTTTCTTGTTTTTGACCTGGACTACATGCACTCCGGCTCTTTCTGCTATAGCGTCCGCAAGTTTCATCATTCTCGGAAATTCTCTCGGTACGGAGACTATCCTCTGAGTCCAGTCGGCATCTTTGGTGAAGCCGGCCTTTTCGAGCATAGGTCCATAGTAAGGGAAGTTGTAGATGCAGGTGAAAGGGGATAACTGCTCAAAACCTTCTACCAGAAGACCTTCCTTGTCAAGGTCGGTGAATCCGAGAGGTCCTTTGAGTTTGACCATTCCCTTGTCCAGAGCCCATTTCTGGACTTCAGCGAGCATCGTGTCGAGAACTTCCTGGTCTTCGATGAAGTCTATCCATCCGAATCTGGCGGTCTGTTCGTTCCAGCGTTTGTTGGCTTCGTGGTTGATGATGCCGGCTACTCGTCCGACTACTTTGCCTTTTTCGTCAAGGGCGAGCCAGAGTTTGGCTTCGCAGTAGTCGAATGCCGGGTTCTTGCTTGCCTGGAGGGTGTTGTACTCGTCAGAGATGAGTGCAGGTACCCACCATTTGTCATTTTTGTACAGTTTTTCCGGGAAGTGAATGAATTTCGTCAAATCACGTTTCCCCTCTACTACCTTTAGAACGGGTTTCATTATTTCAGGTTTTAGTTAGCAAATCGTTGCAAATTTACAAAAAATCTGCAAATACTGTACAACTGTCCATGGTCGCGAAGTGCGGCCGGCAGGTTGCGCAATCGTGCCGGCTATCAGTCCGCGTGCCGGCCATAGGTCAAAGCGCAAAAAATTGGGCAAAAATTGCTTTTGCGGCAGAAAAACAGGCTGAAAAGCAAAAAATAGGGCAAAAATTGCTCGTTGGCGAACAGTACGGATTTATGCCTCCAACTTTGTGAGACTGCGGATGGACTTGGCGACGTTCACAAGGTGGTCGGCAATACGCTCGGTATTGGATGTGAGAGACAGATACTGTGCGCCGACCTTTGCGGTACATACGCCTTCGCTGAGACGGGTGATATGGTTATCCTCCATAGCCTTGGTAATATCGTCGATTTCCTCCTCCACGTCATTTGCCCTGGCAAGTGCATCGAGGTCTTCATCCTCATACGCCTTCATAGCAAAATTGTAGAGGTCTCCGACCTTAGACTGAAGGGTTGCTATCTCCCCGATAGCCTTCTTCGAAAAGCCTTCTCCATCCTCTGCCAGCGCCTCGGAGTACTCGAGGATATTCTCTGCATAGTCTCCTATACGCTCCAGGTCTCGGATGGTGCGGTAGGTGGTTGCCAGATAGATATGGTCGTGTTCGCTGAGTCCCTTCTGCTCGGAGAGTTTCACCACGAAGTCCACGAGGGCACGGTTGATGAAATTAAGCTCGTTCTCCGTCTTCTCGAAAGTCTCCTTTTCTGCAAAAGACAGAGTGCTGACTATTCTGAGCGCACGGTTGAAATTCTCCATCGCGAGCTCTGACATACGCACGATTTCGCGCTTGGTCTGGTCAACTGCAATAGGCGGGGTCTTCAACATATTGTTGTCCACATAGTGCAGGTGAGGCGCATCCGCAGCCTCTGCCTGAGGCACATCCGGCACAATCCTGATGACCGTCTTCACGAGCAGGTCGGTGAGAGGCAGCATACAGATGACCGTAATGAGGTTGAAGAAGGTATGGAACATCGCGAGCTGGGTCTGCGGTGCACCAGGGAAGGCGGCGTTGAAGACGTTGCCGAAGGTGATATTGCCGTGGCTCAGGCCGGACATAAGCCAGTTGATGAGCATAAAGAACACTACACCGGTGCAGTTGAATATCAGGTGAATCAGTGCAGTGCGCTTGGCATTCTTGCTGCTTGTCATACCCGCAAGGATAGCTACGATACAGGAACCGATGTTGGAACCCATAGTGAGGAAGATGCCCTGGTCAAGAGTAATGAGTCCGCTCACAACCATTGCCAGAGCGATGGATGTCATCACGGATGAACTCTGGATGATAGCGGTAAACAGCGCACCTATCAGTACGAGAAGAATAGGATTGCCTATGGAGGCGAGGAATGTTTTGACACCTTCGAGAGCAGCGAAATCCTTCATCGAACCGCTCATCAGGCTGAGTCCGACGAAAAGCATACCGAAACCGGTAAGAATGCCGCCCAGGGTCTTCATATTGCTCTTCTTTGAGAACAGGCTCAGGAAGGCACCCAGACCGGCAAAAGCCGAGAATATTACGGATGTTGAAATACCCGCTCCTCCGAACATACCGAGAGCCACAATCTGCGCCGTCACGGTTGTTCCTATGTTAGCACCATATATTATGGTAGCAGCCTGTTGGAGCGAGATGATTCCGGCATTAACGAAACCTATGGTCATCACGGTAGTCGCACCGGAACTCTGGATGGCTGCGGTACCGACTGTACCTATTCCTACACCGAGAAGCTTGCTTTTGGAAGCTTTGGCAAAGAGATGCTTGAGTTTTTTGGAACTTGCCGCCTCAAGATTGGAACTCATCATTTGGCAGGCAACAAGGAAAATACCTATACCTGCAAGAAGAGTCAGTATGGCGGAAATGGCTGCTGTAGAACCCATATTTGTCTTCTGAATATTTCGCTTGCAAAATTAAACAAAAAGTTCCGAATTCTCATAATATGCATCGAAACCCGAATTTGTAAATCAACCGAAAAATCGGTATTTTCGCAATTATGTTTTTCACCGAAGCACTTGCACATCAGTTCAGGGGAGCAGCCATAATGTTCTTCCTGCTTTGGAGCGTTTACCTATATGGCCTCAGGAAAAGCAGCCGGATGATGAAAGTAATGTCCATCACTACGGTTTGTCTCTTTCTGGGTTTCACCAAGGATTCCCTTTTTCTTTTCGAATCCATACAATATTCCGATATTCTCGACAAGGTTGTCAGCATTCTGGATCTCGCCACTATGCTTGTAGCCTGCAATTTCTTCTGTGAAGCCGTCAAGCCCAATTCCACCAAATCGGCCCTGATATGGTTGTGGCCTCTGAGCGAACTGGTCTTTATTCCTCTCTATCTGATACATCCCGCTGTGTGGGTGGTGATGGCTGCATATCTGTATTGCTTCCTGCTGCTGATTGCAACTATAGTTTACATCGTATTCTATGCCTACAGGCACAACAAGTATCTTCAATCCCACTACTCATCCCACGAAAACCTTACGGTCCGTTGGGCTTTGGTTTCGGGAATCCTCTACATACTTGCCTTCACGGCTTACCTTCTGGCTTTCGGAATCAAAGGAGCAAGCTGGTTGGGGGAGGCCTCGTATTGCCTGTTCTGCATCCTCATCTGGACTTATATCTTTTTCCTTGCGAAATCCCACAAGGTGGTTGAAATTCCTGAAAAGGATGAAGATGAAGCGCCATTGGAGGAAACAATATCAGCAGTTGAGCCTGATGCAGCTCCCGAAGCGCAGACCGCCACTGATGATGACAGCAGCAATCTCCAGTACATAAGAAATATGATAGAGCCCAAACTCTCAGACTGTATGGAGAATGGAAAGCTTTATCTCAATCCGAACCTGTCACTCAAAACTGTAGCCACCGAGATAGGCTCCAATACCAAATACCTCTCAGTCTATCTCAACCATTGCCTTGGAGTCAGTTTCTACGACTATATCAATAATTTCAGGGTAGAAAAAGCCTGCTCGATTTTCAGGGAAATGGTAAAGAGCGGAAGACTCAATATGCCGGAAGTATCCGAGCAGAGCGGCTTCAACTCCGTCTCCACTTTCAACCGCTACTTCAAGAAGGTAAAAGGGCTTGCCCCGAAAGACTATTACAAACGCTGCCTTGAAGAGCAATAAGTCCTACCAGGCACCCAGAGTATCGTCGTCCACTCCGAACCTCTGCTGCATTCCCGGATGCCAGGTGAATTTGTAGATGGCGTAGTTCCTGAATTCCCCTTCCAGTACAAGAGGCCCGTCGAAACTTGCGATGGCCGTATAGTAGGTATGCCCGTCTTCCAGCAGGGTAGTGCTGGTGCCGTCGCCCACTCCGTCATTCTTGTGGGCATACATTCCATAGAATATATTGGCGCTGTCCTCCCTGCGCAGAGTCTCGAAACGGTCGATGAAATATTGCCCGGGAGCTCTGAAATCAAGTCCTGCAAGTTTCAGACTGTCCACCGTCTCACCCACCCACGGGATGTAAAAACAGAGTTCTCCCTTCTCGTCGAAAGGATAGACATAATCCCATACATCATTGACCCTGTACTCGAATCTGGCCTTTACGGTAGTTGAACTTGTGGTGTGAACCGTCTCCAGTACGAGTTCTCCGCACGGTTTGTTGGTGTTGGGGTCCACTACAAAACCGAATACCCAATAATCGCTGTCCGGATCGAGGTCTGTGAAGAACTTGTCCTGGTCTCCGTACTGCAGGCTGTGGCTTGAGAATTCCGCAATATGCTCCTCTCCGTTGTAGAGGTGCTCGAATCTCCAGTTGATATACTCCTTGTATGCGTAGTCAAGGGCGAGGGTCTTGAACTGGTTCTCGATTGCCATCGGGTCCAGCCCTTCTCTGACCTTCTCAATGGAAACATAGTAGTATGCATCCTTGTCAGTGGAGAATTTCGCCTCTACAAAACCGCAGCTGGTACGGGCTATTTTCATATCCAGCTTCACATCTTCCGTCTCGTAGAGCGCATCAGTCCTGCAGCCTGCAAACAGGGCGGCACAAAGCATCAAAGCAAGTATCCTTTGTCTCATAGCCTATTCCTCCTCTCTTTTAAGCCAGGTCTGCACCGAATAGATGAACCTGAGCGCTGATTTCATATGGGAGCCGTAGTGGCCGAAATTGTACTGGATATTGGCCTCGGTCCATTTGTCCTTGGCCTTGGCGGCGTTCACGAAAGGCACCACATCATCATCCATCGAGTGCATCATATAGACCGGAGCCTGCGGTGTCCAGTCCTGAGCCAGTATCGAGTTCTCCGTCATAGCCTTATAGAGCTCTGCAACCAGGTCGCTGGTGCGGTCCATAGCTTCAGCGGTGAGTATGTCGCTGGTCCTGGTGGTTGCCATCATATCCCTGAGCTGATTGACCGAATAGTCCTTGGAATTGATCCATTCGTCCAGTTTTTCGCACATCCACGGCTGCAGCACCCGGGCGATATCCACATCCGCTCCATAGCGCTTGATCATTCCCTGAATCACGAATGGTACTGCAGGTGCAATATTGACAGAATTGGTCTCCACGAAGTTGTTGAAAGTAGCGCGCACATCGTACGGCCCGCCGCCTGCGAAGACCTGATGGATTCGGTCTCCCATCCCAAGTATGCTCTCCATCATCCACTGGGTGGACATTGTCACCGCGCCTCCCTGGGAGAAGCCCATAAGGTATATGTCGTCATACTCAGGTTTGTAGGCGGTATGCTCGAGATATTTGGCGACAGCCTTGTACATATTTACCACATCGTAGGCCGTCTGGCTCATCACAAGGTAGGGATGGATGCTCTTGCGGTCCACTCCATAGCCTTGATAATCAGGAAAAATCATTGCGTATCCAAGGTCGCAGAGCACTCCTTCCAGAGGAAATACATTGGACGGAGCCTCGGAATTCGCGCCTATGGTGTAGTGACTGACCACAATGTAGCGCATCGGCTTGCGTCCTTTGGGCAGCAGCACTTTGCCGGAAAGGGTTATCGGCTCTCCGGTGTGCAGGTCAGCGGACTGGTAGGTGCCCGAAAGCTCCAGCACCTTGCCCCTGTTTCCGTACTCCAAGAGTTGTGATGCGAGTGTGTTCATCGGTACGGAAGTCGTTTTTGTTTCCGGCTCCTGAGGCAGAATGCAGGTCTTCGGCAATCCCTTCGAAAGGTCGGACTCACCCGCAGCATAGACCTTGAATGCCCCGGTATCCGCTCCTGCTATATCCCCGACGAAAGGCTCTGACCTGTCGCAGGAAGCGCCCAGGAGCACGATTAATGCCAATGCCGATATTCTTTTTGCTTTCATTGCCTAAAACTTAAGTCCTACGCCGAGCGAAATGATGCGGGAGCCCAGCATATAAATGGTGTTCTTGTCCTTGAGGGAAGTCAGGCCACCGAGTTCCCCGAAGGCGTACCAATGGCCGAAGCTGTACTGCACACCCGCGAGAGTAAGGTCGGCTGCTAGCCCGCAGGCCGTCTTTTTGCCGTACGCATCCGCTTCAGTGCCGGTATTGATATTGAAACCTATGCCAAGGGCGGAGTAAACCCGCAGCGTGCTGCAGTGGTACCAGCTCCACCGGGCCTTGGGCAGCAGGCTTATGTTCATAAAGAAGCAGTCCGCTCCGCGGGATAGTTCGCCGCCGGAGCCGTTTCGCAGAACCTCGTCCCACAGACAAGCCGAAATATCCGCCCTCACACCCAAAGCAAGGCGTTCTGACAGATTGTAATAATAATCAAAGAACCAATGCTGCGAGTAGCGGTATCTTTCCCTGTACACGCTGCTCCAGTCATCGCCCATATTGTCCACAATGAACTGGGGATTCTGCCATACAAGGTTTTCGAAGAGCTGGTCTCCGACTCCCAATGACAACTCGTGGACAGGGGCCCTGTCAGTATGCGTGCAGTCCCCGGCCTTTGCAAGCGTTGCGAAGCAGAAACACAATAGTACGATGGAGAGAATCCTTTTCATCTCTTTTACTTGAAGAATTTATCCAGGGTTTCGTAAAGGGAAGCTGAAACTACAGGTTTGGTAAGATAGCCGTCAGCTCCGAGATTCATTGCATTCTGAATATCCTCTCCGTCAGCAAGGGCTGAAAGCATTACAACCTTGATATCCTTGGTCTTTTCGTCGGCGCTAAGTCTTGCAAGCACCTCGTACCCGTCCATTGCCGGCATCATTATGTCCAAAAGAATGAGGTCAGGATGCTTATCCTCTGCAATACCCAGAGCTTCGGTGCCGGACTGGGCGGTAATCACTTCGTATCGGGACCCTCGAAGTATTGCTTTAATCAGAATATTGTTTGTAGAAATGTCATCTACAACCAGAATCAGAGGCTTGTTACCTGTTGTCATTGTACTGTCATTTAAGTAATATCCGCAAAAATAACCTTTTTTCATAGATAACAAATACATATAATCAAAAATCCAACCCTTTCGGAGTTGGATTTTCACAACAATTTAACTTATCAACTATTATTATCACTTATGTTCCATTATTTTTAACCTTGTTGCCCTGCCCTGGATTTACTCCCGAAGATTCTATGAATACATTTCCCAAAAAATCATAGAATGGTCTCATCCAAGATAAGTTTTTCTCGAGTCCTCCCAGGCCTGGGTTCAAAGAGTAAAGGAAGAATTTTCCGGGCAGGGGGCAACTTGGCTAAGGGTATATTTCAATCAGCAATTCACGATAACATCCTGGTATCCTCCGATGGTCGGGTTGAAGGTGATTTCGGTAAGTCCGAGGGTCTGAGGGTCAAGCCTGATGATGTAGGTGTAGGAAGAACCGTTTGCCCAGACTGCCTTTGACCTTTTGATTGTATATACGGCATCTTCAATCGGCAGGGTGCAGGAACCGTCCTCGCACTCAAGCTCCAGATTGAAATGAATCCTGATGGCAGTAGGTCTTGAGATGTTCACGCTGTGGAATGCTCCGTCCTCTGTGTCGAATGAAGGATTCTCATAGGAAGAAGAAAGGATTCCGCAGCTGGCGATATCGCTTCCGAACTGGGGAAGTTCGACCTCTGTATCCACAGCCTCGAACCACATATCGGTAACAGTAACGTTATAGTCCTCTATATCTTCGAACATCGCGATGCGTACATATGCGCATCCGTTGTTATCTTCGCTCTTGGTGCTCATTCCGTCCAGCTGCGCGTCAGGTGTGGGTGCAGGAAGTTCTACTGTTTCGATTTTGCAGCAGCTGGCGAATCCGAGAACTGAGAGAAGGATGAATTTTGCGATGTTCTTTTTCATTTTGCGTCGTGTGTTTTGTCCGTTTCGTTGGTGCAAAGGAACACACTTCCAAACGCAATCGTGCCCATATCCGCAAAAGCTCAAAAAGTTTTGCTGCCATTGCCGTATCAGGAGCAAATTGCGGATATGGGAATTAGGAAATATGCAAAAAATGCTTACTTTTGCGAAAAACTACGGAACGGAAATATGTCTCAGACGCTTCTCTTTTTAGCTTTTTTCATTGCATCGGCTACTTTTTGCGTAGCTGCGGCTCTGGGCTTTCTTCTTATTTTCTCAAAAAAGCAATTCGGTTCGCAGCAAAAGTTGCAAAAAGCATTCGGCATTACATTATTGCTGTTTGCAATACAGTTGGTGCTGTTTTCTTACCAGCTTGCGATGAAAACTTTGATAGCTCCGTTCATCAATTTCCTCGCTGTCCTGGCAGATTTTGCCCTGTTCGCCTATATTCTTATTGATGCAGTCAGGGACTCCAATAAAGCTGGTGCACCCAAGGCAGAAGAAAAGAAAGAAATAATAGAAGTAAAGGAAGAACCCGAACCGGAAGATGAAACCGTAGTCGAAAAGCTGGAAAATCCTTCTGTCGATGACCTTCTCTTTTTCCAGAAGGTTGAAGTTCTGATGGTGCGGGATATGCTCTTCTGCGAACAGGAACTTTCCCGCGATGAGGTAGCTTCAGCCATAGGCACAAACCGCACATATCTTGCACGCAGCATCAAGACGGCAACGGGGAAGACCTTCTCCGAATACATTACCGACCTGAGGACGAGCTATGCTGCAAAACTTCTCACCACTACTGACGAACCTCTCGATCTTATCGGCACCCTGTCAGGCTTCCGCTCGAAGAGCGCTTATTACCGGGCCTTCGCTGCCGCCTATGACTGTTCCCCTTCGGATTACAGAAATAATTCCGTCTCCCATTCCATCTCCGAATCCGACAAAGTGGAGTAGAAGATTTCCGTGCACGGGCACGAAAATCCGCAAAAATACTTGCGTTTTAGCAATTTGCTTACTATTTTTGTAGGCACCACATAATTTTAACAGAACAGATGAAGCTAGTACGCAAAGTATCACTAATCCTTGCCATATTTTTGGGATTTTCTGCTAATGCGCTGTGTAGAAGCGAGTTTGACTATCTCTACAAGAATCTCCCGTTCGAAATGGGAAAGGTCAGACGTCCGTCCATTCCCTCACGTTCGGTTTCTATTTTGGACTTTGGCGGGAACGGTAACGGAAAATATGACAATACAAAGGCTTTCGCTGACGCAATAGAGTATCTTTACTCCCGCGGAGGCGGTCATCTGCTTGTCCCTGAAGGGATATGGCTCACCGGTCCCATCGGTCTTAAGGACAATATTGACCTCCATCTCGAGTACGGTGCCATAGTTCAGTTCTCTGCCGACAGGGATTTGTATCCTGTCATTAATACGGTTTTCGAGGGCTTGGATACACGAAGGTGTGAATCTCCTCTGCACGCCGACGGTGCGAAAAACATTTCCATTACCGGAGAAGGTGTGTTTGACGGCAACGGAGATGCCTGGAGGGCTGTAAAGAAATCGAAAATGACCCCGACCCAATGGAAGAACAAAGTGGCTTCCGGGGGAGTGCTCAATGAGAAAGGCAATGTGTGGTATCCGGACGAGGGTTTCATCAAGGCTGAGAAGACAGCCACGATGAATGTACACGACCCGTCCCTCGACGAAGAGGAAATCAAGAGTTTCCTCAGACCGGTTATGGTTTCGCTTCGCAACTGCACCAATGTGCTGATGGAAGGCTGCCTCTATCAGAACTCCCCGGCTTGGAATATCCATCCTTTCAAGTGCAAGAACGTTATTATCAAAGATATAACCGTCAGAAACCCCGCTTATTCCCAGAACGGTGACGGTATAGACATAGAGTCCTGCACCGATGTGGTCCTGGTAAACTCAACCTTTGACTGCGGGGATGACGGCATATGTATCAAGTCCGGCAAAGACGAGGACGGCCGCCGCAGGGCAGCGCCTTGCGTTGGTCTCATAGTTGACAGGTGCACCGTTTATCACGGGCACGGCGGTTTCGTGGTCGGCTCCGAGATGAGCGGAGGCGTCAAGAATATCAAAGTCTCCAACTGCCGTTTCCTTGGCACCGACGTGGGTCTCCGCTTCAAGAGCACCAGAGGCCGCGGAGGAGTCGTGGAAGGCATATGGATAGACAATATCCATATGAAGGAAATAGTTACCGATGCTATTCTCTTCGACCTTTTTTACGGCGGCAAATCCGCTGTTGAGGCTGCCGAGGACGGAGATGACAACAGCACCGCCCAGGTTCATAAGGTCGATGAGACCACTCCTGCTTTCCGTAACATCCATATCAGCAATATAGTATGCGCAGGCGCCGCACGCGCTATGTACTTCAACGGATTGCCTGAGATGCCTGTTGACGGCATCACTGTTGACGGCTGTACTATTTCTTCAAAGAAGGGAATAGAAATACGCAGAAGCACGAATGTGGTGCTGCGGGGGATTGACCTCAAGGTCGAGGAAGGCCCGCAGGTGAGTACTTTCGAGGTCGAGGGCTTTGAGTATGACCAGCCTCTGAGCCGTGCCATCGTCCGCAGCGAGATGGCCCGCTGCCCGCGGGCAAGCGAACTGGACCATCTCCAGGGCAGACTCAAGTGGAACTATACCACCGGCCTCGAACTGCTCGCCTTCCTGGATGTGTACAAAGCGGGTGGCGAGAAGCATATACTTGATTATGTCGCTGCCTGGTATGACGAAATAATCGATGAGCAGGGCAATATCCAGACTTACAAGGTATCCCGGTATTCTACAGACCACGTATGCCCTGCGCGAACCCTGTTTTCCCTCTATGACCTTACCGGCAAGGAGAAGTATCTTCGTGCAATCGGGCTTGTCCGCTCCCAGCTCGATACCCATCCGCGCACTTCCGAGGGCGGGTTCTGGCACAAGCAGATTTATCCTTCGCAGATGTGGCTGGACGGCCTTTATATGGCCCAGCCTTTCTATGCGGAATACACCTCCCGCAGCGATGCTCCTGCTCAGGTCAAAGATTCCCTCTATGCAGACTGCCTCAACCATTTCCTTGTTGTGGCGGACCATACCTATGACCCTGCAACCCGTCTGTACCGTCACGCCTGGGACGAGTCCAAGGCTATGTTCTGGTGCGAAAAGCAGAGCGGCCAGTCCGCCCACGCTTGGGGAAGGGCGCTCGGCTGGTATTGTATGGCCATAGTCGAGACCCTGCCTTTCATTCCGGAAGGCACTCCCGGACGCGAGGAGGTGTTGGACATATTCCGCGGAATCTACGAAGTGCTGCCTGAGTATGCTGACCCTAAGACCGGCCTGTGGTATCAGGTTCTGGACCAGCCGGGCAGGGAAGGCAACTATCTTGAGGCCACCTGCAATGCAATGTTCATCTATGCAATGCTCAAAGGCGTGCGCCTTGGCTATCTCGATGCTTCATACAAGCGGAAGGCTCAGAAGCTTTGGGAGAATTTCCTTGAAGAGTTCGTCACCGTGGACTCGAATTCCACTGTTAACCTCAACCGCTGCTGCGAAGTCGCCGGGCTGGGCGGAGCACAGCAGCGCAGCGGTGATTACCAATATTATATCAACGAAAGAATCTGCAGCAACGACCCTAAGGGCATAGGTCCTTTCATCTGGGCTGCACTTGAAATGGAGAAATTGAATGAAAAGTAAAAACTGCCTGTTTTCTGCAATTCTTTTGCTTGCAGCCCTGTCCTGCCGTTGCCAGAAGGCCTCTGAATCCTCCGACAAGCAGGGTGGAGACGCCGCCCCTGCCATCCCGGGCGGCATCGTATGCAATTCGGTGAGCGCGGGCTCCCTCTCTTTCAAGTGGGATGCGGTAGAGAATGCCTCATCCTACCAGTACAAGCTTCAGGAGGGTATGACTTTGGTCAGCGGAGCCGCGACTGAAAGCACTGAGGTCACAATCGAAGGTCTCAAGCCTTCTACTGCTTACCGCTTTGCAGTCAAGAGCATTGGCAAGGCCGGCTCCTCCAAGTACTCCGATTATCTTGAAGTCAAAACCTCTGCCGAATCTGGCTCTGAGCCTGAACCTGACCCGCTTCCCGAGCCGGAGCCGATAGAAGGACTCTATGAAGCCCTGCTCATTCCTTCAGCCGAAGAAGACGGCATAGCGAGGGCCTTTCCGGGAGCCGAAGGCGGCGGAATGTACACCACCGGCGGCAGGGGCGGCAAAGTGCTCCACGTCACATCCCTTGAGGATAGCGATACCGAGGGCACGCTTCGCTGGGCCGTCAACCAGAAGGGGGCAAGGACCATAGTTTTCGATGTTGCCGGTATCATCACTCTCAAGAGTCCTCTTAACATCAAATACGGAGACCTGACCATTGCCGGCCAGACAGCTCCAGGTGACGGCATCTGCCTCAAAGGCCGTTTCACCCAGATTTCAGCCGACAATGTGATTATCCGTTTCCTGCGCTTCCGCCTCGGAGATGAGGACCCGAATGCGGGCGACAGCGACGATACCATCTACGGAAGATATCACAACAACATAATAATCGACCACTGTTCGATGAGCTGGAGCATAGATGAATGTGCTTCCTTCTACGCCAACACCAATATGACTCTGCAGTGGTGCTGCCTTGCCGAGAGTATGAAGAACAGCTATCACGCCAAGGGCTCCCACGGCTACGGAGGCATCTGGGGCGGAGAAAATGTTTCCTTTCACCACAATGTGCTGGCTCACCACGACAGCCGCAACCCGCGTTTTGACCATCCTCACATTTACGAGGACCACAACAATCCTGCCCACAGGGGAGTGGTGGACTACCGCAACAATGTCGTTTATGACTGGGGCGCCAACAATTCCTACGGCGGCGAAGGCTATGGTGCAGGCAAGGGAACGGGCATCAATATGGTAGCGAATTACTACAAGCCGGGACCGAGTTCCAGCGACCGCAAATATTTCCTTGACTCCTATGGCGTCTATACCTCAACCTGTTCTTCCTGCGGTACCAAGAATATTGAAGACGGCTATCCTCTCGTGTATCTGAACGGCAATGTCCACACAAAGTACAGCGACATCACCGCTTCCAATGCTGACGGCATCTATTGGCACAACGGCGAAGGTCATACCAACTACGGCAAAACCGCCTCTGCCCCATTCCCTGTCAAGGGGCCTTCCGGCCAGGCCTGCTACACCAGCACCCACAGTGCAGAGCAGGCACTCGAAGCCCTTCTCACATATGGCGGAGCATCGCTTAGCCGCGACCTGGTGGACGAAAGAGTAGCTTCCGATGTGCGTAACGGCAAAGGCTCCATCATCGACTGCGTCAGCGCAACTGACGGAAAGGTCAGCGTAGCATCCCTTTACAATACCACCTGGCCAAAATACAAAGCTACGGAGGAGCAGACTGCCATCGCTTCCACCGATTCCGATTCCGACGGCATTCCGGATTATTACGAGGTCCTGTTCGGCCTTGACAAAAACGACCCTTCGGATGCCGCGGCCATCACCATTGACAGGAACGGCCGTTATTCCAATTTCGAAATCTATCTGCACTACCTCGTGAAGGACATTGTGGCTGCCTCCGCTGAAGGTGCAACTTATATGCAATTGAACTAACCAAATATAATAACAACCAATCTTATGAGTACATTTGCTAAGAAACTTGCCGTTGTTGCGCTGGGTTTGCTTGCTGCCTCTGCAGCCTGGGCCCAGACTGTCACCGGTGTAGTTAAAGACTCTGCAGGTGAACCGTTGGTCGGTGCCTATGTCATTGTTCAAGGCACCACGAACGGAGCAGTTACAGGTCTTGATGGAACTTATTCCATTACAGTAAAGGATGCGGCTAAAGATGTCCTTGAGTTCTCTACAATCGGTTTCAAGACCGTTGTTGAGCCTGTCTCAGGACGTACCGTCATCGACGTCATTATGGAAGACGATATGAACGTTCTCGAGGAGACCGTTGTCGTGGGTTATGCCACGGTCAAGAGAAGGGACCTCCTCGGATCAGTGTCTTCCGTCAACAGCGAGAAGCTCTCCGAGCAGCCTGTCACCACAGTGAGCCAGGCCCTTTCCGGAAAGATGGCCGGTGTGTCCGTGACCACCACGGAAGGTGATCCGGATGCGGACATCAAGATTCGCGTGCGCGGAGGCGGTTCCATCACCCAGGACAACTCTCCTCTCTACATTGTGGACGGTTTCCCTGTCGAATCCATCAACGATATCTCATCTTCCGAAATCGCTTCCATCGACGTCCTCAAGGATGCGTTCTCTACCGCCATCTACGGTAGCCGCGGTGCAAACGGAGTTGTAATCGTAACCACCAAGAACGCTGAGAAGGGCCAGAAGCTTTCCGTCAAGTTCAATGCTTATTACGGAGTCAAGAAGATGGCTAACGGAGATGCAATCCAGGCTATGGATTCCGAGAATTTCGTCAAGTTCCAGTATGAGCTTGCAACCCTCAGGGACAATGTCAAGGACAATTACCTTCCTTACTTCGGTTCCTTCTCGGATATCGATATGTACAAAGGTCTGAAGACCAACAACTGGATTGACGGTATTTTCGGCAATATCGGCAATACCGCAAGCGCTGATATCTCAGTCTCCGGCACAAGCCAGAGCGGAAACTGGACTCTCTCCTATGCGAACATCACCGATAATGCAATTATGAGCGGCTCCAGCTACGGACGCCACAATCTTGCTTTCAAGTCCAATTTCAAGACTTCCGACAATACATCCATCGATGTCAATGTCCGCTACTCACGTGTAAATGTGAGGGGTGCCGGAGCCAACTCGATGAACGATACCGGAACCACTTCCGGCAACGGCCGTCTCAAGCACGCAGTCTGCTTTGCACCTATTCCTATCAAGTCAACAGTTCAGAATGTGGATGATGAGGATACCCAGGGTGACAACGCGAACCCTCTTCTTTCCGTTGCCGACAACGATTCACGCAGAATCCGCAACACCTGGAATGCCAATGCAGCTTTCAACTGGAAGATTGCAGACGGTGTCAACTTCAAGATTGACGGAGGTCTGGAGGATTACCGTCAGACGGACGACAGGTTCTACGGTATGACCACTTACTATGTAGTCAACACCGCTACCTACAGGAATACTCCTGCCAACCAGCACAAGGAGTCTTTCAGGACCAAGCTCCGCAATACCAACACCCTGAATATCGACCTTACCGAACTCTTCAAGCTTGAGGACCACAACATTTCAGTGCTCCTCGGTGAGGAAATGACCCTTACCAAGTCAAACCTCCTGAGTGCTATGGTCGAGAACTTCCCGACCTTCTACTCGGCAGAGAATGCATGGAACTTCCTCAGCTCCGGTATCGCTACTTCTACCTCCAACTACTACAACCCTGATGACAAGCTGCTCTCCTTCTTCGGAAGAGTTAACTATGACTATCAGCACAGGTACTCGATTGGAGCAACGCTCCGTGCCGACGGTTCCAGCAAGTTCAGCAAGGCAAACAGGTGGGGTATCTTCCCTTCAGTTGCAGTATCCTGGACAATTTCCAATGAGCCTTGGCTCGAAGAGGCCAAGTCCTGGCTTGACCAGTTCAAGCTCCGTTACAGCTTCGGTACCGCAGGTAACAACAACATCCCGGCAGGTATGATCAACAAGACCTACAGCGCCACTTCCGCAGGTACCTGGATGAGCCAGGGATCTACCTACTGGATGGCCGGAAAGGTCCTCAACAACCCTGACCTCAAATGGGAGACCACCTACACCCACAATGTGGGACTCGACTTCAGCTTTATGAAGAGCGCCCTCAACGGTAGCATCGAGGTTTATCAGAACGATACCAAGGACCTGCTCATCAATTTCCCTATTCCGGGTTCGGGCTATGAGTCACAGTACAGGAATATAGGTGCAACCCGCAACCGCGGTATCGAACTCACCCTCAACGCACCTATTATCCAGAAGAAGGACATTTCCCTCAATGTCAGCGGAAATATCTCTTACAACATCAACGAGGTTACCTCTCTGGGCGGACTCTCCCAGATTGAGTCCCAGTCTTATTGGGCTTCTACCGAAATCGGAACCGACTACCTCGTTCAGGTTGGACAGCCTCTCGGCAATATGTACGGCTACCTGTCTGACGGAATGTATCAGATTGAGGACTTCGACTATGCCGACGGCAAGTGGACCCTCAAGGAGGGTGTAGCTGATGCCAGCGGTATTGTCGGTGCCAACTTCCTGCGTCCGGGAGCTCCTAAATTCAAGGACCTCAGCGGAGACGGCAAGATCAATGCAAATGACAAGACCATCATCGGAAATGCAACTCCTGATTTCACAGGCGGTTTCTCATTCAGCGGCTACTTCTACGGCATTGATGTGAGCGCAAACTTCAACTTTATGATTGGCAATCAGGTTTACAATGCCAACAAGATTGAGTTCACATCTTCACGCAAGTTCTACAACCGCAACCTCAGCACAATGATGAACCTCGACAACAGGTGGACCAATATCGACTGGGAGACCGGCGAACTCATCACAGACCCTGAGGCTCTTGCAGCTGCCAACGAAGGCAAGCAGATGTGGGCTCCGTTCATCCAGAACGCCATATTCTCAGACTGGGCTGTGGAGGACGCTTCTTTCCTGCGCCTGCAGAGCGTAACCGTGGGTTACACACTCCCTATCGAAAATCTCGAGAAGTACCACATCCGCAAGGTGCGCATCTATGCAACCGGAAGCAACCTCTTCTGCTGGACCAATTACAGCGGCTATGACCCTGAGGTTGATACCCGCCGTGCTACCCCTCTTACTCCTGGCGTAGATTATTCAGCATATCCTAAGAGCATAGGAGTTGTTGGAGGTATCAATATCACATTCTAATTATGATGAAGATGAAAAAGGTATTTACATATATTGCAAGCCTGGCAGCGGCTCTTTCCCTCACAGTATCCTGCAGTCTGGATTCCGAGTCGCCATCGACCTTTGATGCGTCCATCGTATTCGCAAACTACGACCTTGCAGAAAAAGCAATTTTCGGTATTACCGAAACTATGTGCGAGGTGAACTCCTATCGTGGACGCTTCCTCCCTTGGTACGGATTCAACACCGATATCGAGTGGTTCAACACATTCAAGCCTGGTGACGGCAAGACTGATATCGCTGTCTATGACGCCCAGACCAACAACGGCCAGATGAACACCGCAAGTGGCGGCGTGACCAACAACCCTTGGGCTCTGATGTATTCCGGAATCGAGCGCGCCAACCTCGCAATCGAGGGAATACGCGAGTACGGCAATATCGAGAACAATGAGCAGATGGCCTACCTGCTCGGAGAGGCCCTCACCCTCAGGGCAATGCTCTACTACGACCTTACCAAGGCCTGGGGAGATGTCCCTGCGCGTTTCGAGTCAACCACTTCCGAGACCATTTACATCGGCAAGTCCAGCCGCGATGTGATCTACAAGCAGATACTCGCCGACCTGGAGGAGAGTTTCGGGTATCTTCCTTATCCGGGAAAGACCGAGCAGACTTCCCGTACTGACCGTATCAACAAGGCATTTGCACAGGGCCTTTACGCCCGCATCGCCCTTGCCGCTTCAGGTTATGCTCTTCGTCCTGACGACGGAGCAGTCGGAACCGGTGATGCCGGCACAATCCGCAAGTCAAGCGACCCTGAACTTTCTGCTGACGTGCTGTATCCAAAGGCTCTCGGCTACCTCAAGGAGGTCATCGCATCCAAGAGCTGCTCTCTTGAGGGCGACTGGGCCAATATGTGGTATAAGCTCAACAATATGAACAATATGGTTGCAGGTCCAAGCAGCGAAACTCTCTATGTCATCCCGTTCGGAGAGGGACGCGGACGCTGGAACTTCACCTTTGCAGTCAATTCCGAAGGCTCTGCATATTCCGGGGGCGTAAGCCGTGGAGGAGATGTAGGCCCTACTCCTACCTTCTTCTTCGACTACGCAGATAATGATATCCGAAGGGACATCACCTGCGTAAACTACAAGTGGAACAAGACCAACGAGCCCGAGCTTGCCGGCATAGGCAAATGGTATTTCGGCAAATACCGCTTCGAGTGGATGGACGCCCAGCCATATACCGGAGGCAATGACGATGGTATCAAGCCTGTTGTTATGCGCTATGCCGATATCCTTCTTATGGCTGCCGAAATCGAGAACGAACTCAACGGTCCTGCCACCGCAATCGAGTACTTCGCTCCGGTTCACGACCGTGCTTGCGGAGAAGGCTCAAGCGAGTCTCTTCTTGCAGGTGCGGACAAGGAGACTTTCTTCAACGCTGTCGTGGATGAGCGCGCATTCGAGTTCTGCGGTGAATTCCTCAGGAAGGCTGACCTTATCCGTTGGAATCTCCTCAAGACCAAGCTTGACGAGACCAGGGAGAAGATGCTCAAGCTTCGTGACCGCGAAGCACCGTATGACTTCCTTACCGGAAATGTCTATACCCAGCTTGCCGAGGATGAGAAATCTCTTGTCATCTACGGACTTAAGCGCGGCGAGCAGGATGTCCCTGCAGGTGATTGGACGCTTGAGGCTGACTATTTCAAATACGATGACGACAAAAAGCCAACGGAAGGTATGGGTGCAGACCGTGTCAATGGCATCTATGTCAATGACCCTGAACAGTATATGTACTGGCCAATCTTCCAGTGCAATATTACCGACAGCCAGAATGCTCTGGTAAATGACTATAAATATTGATTTCATTTATGAAAAAGTTCATAAAACTTGCATTAGCGTTCTCCTCTGCATTTGTGCTGGCAGTGGGCTGCAGCAACGTTTTTGAGGAAGAAACCGACATTGTCCTCACCCGTTGCCTTGAACCTACCGGACTCAGCGCCAAGGTCATTGCCTCCAAGGGTAATGATGTAGTCTTCAGCTGGAATGTCGGTAAGGACGCAGAACAATATACCCTCGAGGTATATGAAGACAAAGAGTTTGCTACTCTTTATAGCGAGAAAACTCTTGCTCCGGATCAGGTCCCATTCACTATGACGGTGGAGGCCGATGCTACATATTATTTCAGAGTACAGGCTTCTTCCGAGACCCGTGGACAGTCCAACTGGGCAGTCTATGTGGACGACAGCCAGAACCCCAAGTCCATCAAGACTTTCGCAGTCAAGGACCCGCTTTACCTCAAGCTTGCCGAGCGCGCTTCCACAAGCCTTAAGCTCGTCTGGTCAAATGAAGTTGCTGACTACAAGGATGTAACAAAGATTACATACGGCGTTTCAGGTGCTGCAGAAGAAGATATCAAAGAGTATGAGCTCACAGCAGATGATATCGAGAATGCCAGCGCAACTCTTACGGACCTCGTTCCTTCTACCGAATATGTAATTACTCTCTACTTCCTCAGCGCAAGCCGCGGCGAGATTGTAGCCTGGACACTTCCTTCAATGGAAGGCCTTACCGAGGTCAGCACTTCCGCTGCTCTGGAGCAGGCAATCAAGGACGGTGCAAAAATCGCCCTGTCCGCAGAGGGCTCTCCATATACCATCAGTGCAGGCGCTCTTGAAGGAGGTCTCGGGGTCAGCAAGGGCTTTGAGATTCACGGAATCGGCGGAACTGACGGCTCCCGTCCTGAGATTGTCGGAACCATCAGCATCCTGAGCGATTTCGATGGCGGAAGCATACTCTTTGAGGGCGTCAAGTTCAACGGTTCTTCCAATACCTGCGGCTTTGCTTTCCAGAGAATGAATGATGCCGGGAAAGCTGAGCCTATCAGTATCAATAGCGTGGTTTACAGGAACTGCGAAATCACAGGCTACTCAAAGGGTCTCTTCTACGAGTGGGGAAAGACTTTCGATATCGGGGAATTCCTCTATGAGAATACCGCTATCTATGCAATTAATGCAGACGGCACCGGCGGTGGTGACGGTTTTGACGTTCGCGGCGCTACCAACTTCGGCAAGCTGTCATTTGCCAACTGTACCATCTACAACGGTTTCCGTACATTGCTCAGACTCGACCCTTCAGCTACTGTCGGTGCTCTTGAGTTCAACAACAACACCGTGATGAATGTCTGCTTCGTGGACAATACCAACAATGGCGGTATCTTCGGTCTGCAGATTAAGCCTGATGAGGTTTCAGTCAAGAAGAACCTTTTCCTCTACCTTGACGGAAAGGCTACTCTTACTGCTGCCAATGCCAAATATGTCCCTGCTGCCGATTTGGGCGTAGCTGCTCAGGACAACTTCTTCTACGGCTGCGTAGAGACCATCTCAACCGACAATATGTCAGTTGCAAGCCTCTCCGGTACCGTGCTTTCCGCTGACCCTTGCTACAATGCAAAGGCAGGTCTTTTCAATATCAATCCTGATTCTGAAATTGCAGGCAAGGAAGTTGGTGCTTCCGCCTGGTGGTCAGCCTATGTCGAGGAGCCTGAGAACCTCACTCTTGAGGTGATTGAAGGCGCTCACACCTGGAATCTCGCCGATGCCAAATACTTCTCCGGCACTGCCAAGAAGCACAAAGTGAGGGATTATCTCTATATTGCTGCTTCCGAAAACAACCCTATCGCTCTCGACGGCGGAAAGATTGCTTTCGCAAACGCTAGCGTATGCAACCGCAAGGGTCTTCCTACTGACGGGTATCTCTGCTTCAAGGTTAACAAGCCGGGTTCAGTACTTGTACGCCCTGTTGAGGGTGGCACCAGCCATATCATCGTTGCAACAGCTCCTGCTGAGGCTGCGACCGTTACTGTCAAGGGTGGTGCTTCCGAGATGAGCGAAATGTCCAACCCTCAGAAGATCCTTATCAGCGACATCACTGAGGAAACCCTCGTATATGTCTATGCATCAGGCCCTATCGCAATCGACCAGCTCGCCTGGTCCAACGATATCTCCCAGGTCAACACCGCCCTTCCTGCCCCGGCACCGAAGAGTGACCCTGCAACGGTAGTAACCGGAGAACCTACGGATATTACCATCAGTTGGGATCCTGTCGAGAATGCCGGCAGCTACTCAGTAGTCTTCAACGGCAAGAACTATCCTACCAACGAAACCGTTGAGGGAGAGAATCCTAGCTGCACCATAGGTTCAACAACCATCGGTATGCTCGATCCTGGCAGCTACAGGGTTTATGTATATGCAAATCCTGCTGCAGATGATATCTACAACACTATGTCTGAGGCTGGTGTTGCTGCATTTGCCATCCAGCCTGCAGGCGGCAGCGAGGAGGAAGGCGGAGCATTTGCCGTCAAGAATGTTGACGAACTCAATGCCGCTCTTGCAGCCCAGAAGCCGGCCATTACCCTGCTTGCTTCAGGCTCTCCTTACCACCTTGATGAGACTCTTGTAATTGATTATCCTGTAGAGCTTTCCGGAGAAAACAGCGCTGTGACTGTCGAGGGAGCAATCAGTTTCCCTGCTGGAACAGCTGAATCAATTGTTCTTATTGGAGGGGACATTGTCATCCGTAATCTCACATTCGACGATACGAATACAGGCAAGGGTTGCTTCATTACTCTTACGGATAACTGCCTAATGGGCAATCTCACCGTTGACAATGTTAATCTGGTCGGCTATGGCAAGTCCGTAATCTACGGCAATTTTGCAGGTACTTATACCGGAGATATCGTATTCCGCAACATTACAACTTCCAACTGGGGCGCCGGTCAGGGAGTATTCGACTTCCGCAAGGGTAGCTACTGCTGTGTGAAGATTCTTGCTTCCACCTTCAAGGGAGGACGTGACTTCATCCGCATGGATGCAGCAGTGAAGTGCGGAGATGTAGTCATCCGCAACAATACCTTTGATGGCTGCAATGCGGCTGCTGCAAACGGCAACGGAGTTCTCTATGTCCGTGCAAGTACAGCCAGCTACATTGTTGCAAACAACCTCTTCCTGAATGAAATTGCCGAAGGAAAGAATGTTCTGTTCGCCAAGGCTAGCGGAGTAATGGTTCCTGATATGAGAAGCAACTTCTACTACAACATCGATGAGGCTAACTTCTTCTCCGGAATTATCACCCGCGAAATTGCTACCGAAGGCAACGGAGTTGTGCTCACTACGGATCCTGTAAAGGATTCTGCAAACGGAGATTACACTCTCGTCAGCGGTCTTGCGATGAGTTGCCGTGTAGGAGACCCTCGCTGGAATCCTTCATACGATACGGGCAGCAGCAACAGTTTCACTGTCAAGGACACCACCGAGTTCAGAGCAGCCGTTGCAGCCGGAAAGACCGACATCACACTTGAGGCCGGAGAGTATGAACTCAACCAGATTTCAGTTGTCAAAGATATGCGTCTCACAGGTAACGGAGAGGTGAAGATTAAAGGCTATGTCGATATTGCAGGCGAGGACCTCGGAAAGCTTGTATTCGACAACATCCATTTCGTCGGAGGTGAGGCTCTCGGAAATGTATTCAATGTTTCTGCTGCTTCGGCTGCTGTATCAGTAACCGTCAAGAACTGTATCTTTGACGGTTTTACCAAGAGTGTATGGTACGACAATGCCGCCTTGGCAACTAATTCACTCCTGTTGAGCAACAATATCGTTACCAACCACGGTACCGGACAGGGCGTCTTCGATATCCGCAAGGGTAGCTATACTACCGTTACCCTTGAGCAGAATACCATTATCGGAGGCCGTGACCTCATCCGTGCAGATGCCGGAACCATCACCGGAGCCTTCACCTTCCGCAACAATACTGTGGATGGCAGCAATCTTGGAGTAAACGGCAACGGTATTATGTATGTCAGGGCAACTCCGACAAATTACATCTTCAACAACAACCTCATCATCAATGAGGTCCAAGAAGGCAAGAGCGTTATACTTGCAAAGGCAACCGGTGTTACTGTTCCAAGTTCTTCAAGCAACAATTTCTTCTGGAATATTGATCAGGATAACTTCTTCAACGGTGTGTTCGACAAGACGGCAGCAGCTGCTGTCGTTCTCAATGCTTGTCCTGTAAAGGATGCTGCAAACGGAGATTACACTCTTGTGGATGCGCTTGCAATGTCCTGCAATGTTGGTGCAAGGCGCTGGAACCCTAAGGGAGGCGTTGTTACAACCGAAATCACCGTCAATACCACCGAGGAACTGATCAATGCCATTTCAGTGGGCAAGACCAGCATCACCCTTAATTCATCCGTTTATGATTTCACACTTGTTGAAGGCAACGAGAAGATTTCAGGTGGCGTATATACCATCGAAGCTCCTCTCACTCTCAAGGGGTCTGCTTTGAACGGAGTCAAACCGATGATTATTGGAAGTTTCAAACTTGACGCAGGAGTTACCAGCTTCATAGCTCAGGGAATAGTCTTTGACGGTAAGGAAAAGACTCTCGGAAATGCCGTCGAAATTGCAAATCCTGTCACCGCCTCAAAGATTGAGCTCCGCAATTGTGAGCTGAATGCATACAGCAAGAGTGCTTACTATCACGCTTCAAGCAAAGCCAGTACTATCGACCTTTTGAGCATCTCAAACTGTACGGTCAGCGGCTTCGGCACCGGACAGGGTGTGTTTGATATCCGTTCCGGAGTTTATGGTACTGTTCTCATCGAGAACTCTACCATCTGTGAGGGAGGTCGTGATTTCATCCGTGCTGATGCAAGCACTGTAGTGAACTCAATAGTTGTCAAGAGCAATACTTTTGCAAACACCGGAATCGGAGCCGGCAACGGCCTGCTTTGGGTTCGTGCTACAGCCGAAAGCTACATAGTTGCCGACAACCTCTTCATCAATGAGCTTGGAGGAGAAGGAACCAAGACTCTCCTTGCAAAAGCAGGTGCAACAAAGGCAACAATGCAGAACAACCACTTCTATAACTGCGATCCTGCCAACTTCTGGACGGGAACCTACACCCAGGAAGAAGGAACCGCAAACGGTGGCTCCGTTCTGGAGGCAGATCCTTGCGTCAATGCTGTTGGAGGTGACTACACTCTCACCAATGCTGAACTTAAGGCCAAGGGCGTCGGTGCTCCTAAGTGGCGCTAGTCCTTTGTCAGCATAATTTTCAAAAAATCAGAGGGTGGCCGCAGTGGCCACCCTCTTTTTCCGGAAATTTTGCTAAATTTGGAAAAACAAAAAACTTATGACCAATATTTTCTCTCTTGAAGGTAAGGTGGCCCTCGTAACGGGAGCCGCATACGGAATCGGCTTTGCAATCGCAAAGTCCTATGCCCTCGCAGGCGCAAAAATCGCTTTCAACTGCCGCAGCCAGCATCACCTGGACCAGGCACTTGCAGACTACAAAGCTGAGGGCATTGACGCCAAAGGCTATATCTGTGATGTAACCGACGAGCAGCAGGTCAAGGCAATGGTTGAAGACATCGCCGCAACCATGGGACCGGTTGACATCCTTGTCAACAATGCCGGCATCATCAAGCGCATCCCTATGACCGAGATGGCAGCAGAAGAATTCCATCAGGTGATTGACATCGACCTCGTAGCTCCGTTCATCGTCTCCAAGGCCGTAATTCCTGGAATGATTGCAAAGGGAGCCGGCAAAATCATCAATATCTGCTCGATGATGTCCGAACTCGGAAGAGAAACCGTATCCGCTTATGCAGCTGCCAAGGGCGGCCTCAAGATGCTCACCAAGAACATCGCCTCAGAGTACGGTGAATACAACATCCAGTGCAACGGTATCGGTCCGGGCTACATCGCTACCCCTCAGACCGCTCCGCTTCGCGAAAGGCAGCCGGACGGAAGCCGTCACCCTTTCGACAGCTTCATCATTGCAAAGACTCCTGCTGCACGCTGGGGTACCCCTGAGGACCTGATGGGACCGGCCATCTTCCTTGCCTCACCGGCATCGGACTTCGTGAACGGACACATACTCTATGTTGACGGAGGAATCCTTGCATACATAGGAAAACAGCCGAAATAACAATATGGGCAAAATAAACTGTACAGTGCGTCAGGCTTCCAGCAACCTCGACGCAAAGCATTATGACACAGCCCGTCTCCGCCAGGAATACCTGGTGAGCGGGCTTATGGTGCCGGATGAAATCAATATGGTTTACTCGATGTTCGACCGCATCATCTGCGGCGGAGCTGTTCCTGTAAGCGAAGAACTTGTCCTCGAAGCCCCGTCGGTGCTGCGCGCGCCTTATTTCACCTCCAGACGCGAGCTCGGCATCATCAATGTCGGCGGCGCCGGAACCGTAAAGGTAGGAGAGGAGGAATATCATCTCGAAAACAAGGAAGCAATTTATGTCGGCAGGGGAGACCGTCAGGTATCTTTCTCCAGCGACAATCCGCAGGCTCCTGCACATTTCTATTTCTGCAGCGCCACGGCACACCGGGAAACCGGCATCAGGAAAGTCAGCAGGCAGGATGCCGTCGTAATGCATCTCGGTTCCCTTGAGGAAAGCAATGAAAGGACCATAAACCGCCTTCTGGTAAAGGAAGTAGTGCCTTGCTGCCAGCTTCAGATGGGAATGACCGAGCTTGCTCCCGGCAGCACATGGAACACAATGCCTGCCCATACCCACGACCGCAGGATGGAAGTTTACTTCTACTTCGAGCTTCCGCAGGACGCTGCCGTATGCCATTTTATGGGAGAGCCGAGCGAAACCCGCCACATTTGGATGCATAACGAAGAGGCTGTCATCAGCCCTCAGTGGAGCATCCACTCCGCCTGTGCGACCCGCAATTACACCTTTATATGGGCAATGTGCGGAGAGAACGACGACTACAACGATATGGACTGGTGCGCAACCACAGACCTCAAATAAGATGAAACGCCTTTTTACCGCTTTGGCACTCTGCCTCAGCTTGGGAGCCTATGCCCAGCCGGAGCAGACGGTGCACGCCCGCTTCGTCCCTGAAAGGAAGGACGACTTCGTATGGGAAAACAAATACACCTGCTACCGCGCCTATGGCGAAGCCCTGGAGAGCGGAATGATATCTCCCGGCTTTGATGTTTGGGTGAAGACTCCCGGCAGCATCATTTGCGAGGAGCTGTACCACAAGACCCTCACCGAGAGTGATATTTATTACCACATCGACCACGGCCGCGGCAAGGACTGCTACACCGTGGGTGTCAGCCTCGGAGGAGGTGCTTCCGCACCTTTGGTGGACGGGAAACTCATCTATCCGGCAACCAACTTCCGTTCCCACGAAATACTCAGCCGCAGCGATGACCGGATTGTATTCGTACTCGAATATCCGGCCTGGGAAGTGGACGGGAAGATGGTATCCCTGCGAAAGAAGTTCACTGTTTACTCCGACAGCTATTTCTGCAAGGTCGAAGACTACTACAGCGGAGACTTCGACCGGCTCACCATTGCTGCCGGTGCCCTTACACACGAAGTGGATGACCTTACCATTGACGACCGCGGCTTCGCATTCTGGGAGAAAGCCTCCGAAACTACCTTCGAAAAGGAGGATGCGCACATTGGAATCTCAGTCTTTATGCGCGATGCCGAGCAGGTTATCCCTCTTCAGGCCAATCTCCCGCACATAGTCTGCACCAAAACCATACGTCCAGGTGAAGTCGTAGAGTACTGGTTCGGCTCCTGCTGGCAAAAAGGTGATATGAAGACCTCAGAGCAGTGGTTCGAACAGTACCGCAAGGAAAGGGGATTCACCATACACCTTATGGGAGACTCCACCTGCGCCCAGAAAGACCTTTCCAAAAACAGCCCGGAAAGGGGTTGGGGAATGCTTTTCCGAAACTTTACAGACGAGACCGTCAAGGTTGTCAATTACGCAAAGAACGGCCGCAGCACCAAGAGCTTCAAGGAAAAGGGCGAATGGGCCCGTGTGCGTGATGCCATCCGTCCGGGAGACTATGTGTTCATCCAGTTCGGCCATAACGATGCCAAAGAGTCCGACCCTGCGCGCTATGCCGCAGCCTGGGGAGCATATCAGGACAACCTGCGTGCCTACATCGACACAGTACGCCGGAAGGGAGGCACCCCGGTGCTTCTCACCCCTTGCTCAAGAAGGTGGTTCAAGGACGGAAAACTGGACCGCAATTGCCACGGGGACTACATTCCTGCAATGAAACAGGTAGCTGAGCAGACCGGCACCACCATCATAGATATCTTTGACGCCACCGCCGACTGGCTCGAAAGCCTTGGCGATGAAGGCTCTAAGCCTTACTATATGCAGCTTCCTGCCGGAGTCTATGCCTCACATCCTGACGGAGCCAACGACAACACCCACACGGTTGCCCGCGGCGCACGCAAAATCGCCGAAATCATCTGCGACTCACTCAAGGTGCGCATCCCCCAAATCGGAGAACATCTCGTGCATTACGACTTCATCGTGGATAAAGAAGGCAACGGGGACTATCGCACTGTGCAGCAGGCAATTGACGCCGTGCCGGACTTCTCACACCAGCGCTGGTTCACCATTCTCATCAATCCGGGAGTATATAAGGAGAGAGTCAATATCCCTACGACCAAATACAGGATGCTCATCAAGGGCAGGGGAGCGGAGCAGACCGTCATCGAGTATGACAACTACGCCAAGAAATGCTGGCCTGATACAGATATGCCAATCGGAACCTCAGGAAGTGCCTCTCTGTACATCCATTCCAGCGAAGTAACTTTTGAGGACCTTACCATAGCCAATACCGCCGGCGAAGGCAAGGAGATTTCCCAGGCCGTGGCCCTGTTTACAAACGGTGACCACCTCACCTTCAGACGCTGCCGCTTCCTCGGAAACCAGGATACTATCTACACCTATGGGCACAGCACCGCCAAGGGAGTGACCTGCCGCCTCTATTTCGAGGACTGCTATATCGAAGGAACGACCGATTTCATCTTCGGACCTTCCATAGCCTACTTCGAGAACTGCCGCATCCATTCCAAGAAGAATAGCTACATCACTGCCGCATCTACCTATCGCGGTGAGAAATATGGCTATGTCTTCCACAATTGCCGCCTTACCGCAGACCCGGGTGTGACAAAGGTCTATCTCGGCCGCCCGTGGAGGCCTTATGCCAAGACAGTTTTCATCGAATGTGAGCTCGGAGCCCACATCCTTCCTGAAGGCTGGCACAACTGGAAGAGGCCTGACGGCCAGCTTGGTGAGAAGACCTCCTTCTATGCCGAATACGGAAATACCGGTCCTGGCTCAGATACGTCAAAACGTGTAAAATGGAGCCATCAGCTTTCAGCTCGACAGGCTGCAGATTACACGTTCGACAAAGTTATGCAGGACAGAACCGAATTCCGGTTCCATACCCAGAAATAAGCTTTCTAGAGGGTGACTCCGGTTTTGAAGATGGCGATTTCGCGCCAGCCGTTTTTCTCGTTGTTCACCATCTGACCGCTCGCAGCATCGAGGACGAAGTCAATGAAGCGCTCAGCAACGCTCTCCATTGCTTCGTCCTCTGCCAATACTCCGGCATTGAAATCTATCCAGCTCGGCTTGCGGGAGGCGAGGCGGGAGTTGGTGGAGATTTTCATCGTAGGTACGAAGCTTCCGAACGGAGTGCCGCGTCCGGTAGTGAAGAGCACCATCTGGCAGCCGCTGGCTGCAAGCGCAGTCGATGCCACAAGGTCGTTGCCCGGAGCGCTGAGCAGGTTCAGACCCTTGGTCTTGAGCCTCTCGCCGTACTTGAGGACATCCTGTACTATGCTCTTTCCGCATTTCTGCGTGCATCCCAGGGACTTCTCCTCGAGAGTGGATATGCCTCCGGCCTTATTGCCCGGGGAAGGATTCTCATAGACAGGCTGGTCGTTTCGGATGAAGTATTCCTTGAAATCGTTGATCAGACAGACCGTCTTGTCGAAAGTCTGCTCGTCCTTGCAGCGGTTCATAAGTATGGTTTCGGCACCGAACATTTCCGGCACTTCGGTCAGCACCGTGGTGCCTCCCTGAGCCACAATCCAGTCGGAGAATACTCCCAGCAGAGGATTGGCGGTGATTCCGCTCAGTCCGTCGGAACCTCCGCACTTAAGACCTATCTTCAGCTCGCTCACGGACACATCTTCGCGACCGTCGCGGGAGCACACTTCAAATATTTCGCGAAGCTGCCGAAGACCGTACTCTATCTCATCGCCTTCGATTTTCTGCACTTCCATAGTCCGTACTCTGGCAGGCTCAACCTCGCCCAGCACCTCCTTGAACACGCTCAGCTGGTTGTTTTCGCAGCCGAGGGCCACGACCAGCACTCCTCCTGCGTTAGGATGGTGTACCATATCGGCAAGTACGGTGCGGGTGTTGGCGTGGTCTGCTCCGAGTTGTGAGCAGCCGTAGTTGTGAGGAAAGGCCACAATGGCATCCACGCTGCCCCTCGCCCCCTCAGTCTCCTGACGGAAGCGCTCAGCAAGCGTATTTGCAATGCCGTTTACGCAACCCACGGTAGGGATAATCCAAATCTGGTTGCGCACTCCCACCTGTCCGTCGGCGCGTCTGAAGCCCCTGAAGGTCCTTGGTTCGCAGGACGGCAGCACGGGTGCCTGCACCGGGTTGTAGCTGTAGTCCAGCAGCCCTTCGAGATTGGTCTTGATGCAGCTGTGGTCCAGTTTGTGTCCGCAAGTCACATCGGAGATAGTATGTCCGCAAGGATAGCCGTATTTGACAACATTGGTGCCGGAAGGCATATCCGACAGGGCAATCTTGTGCCCCGCCGGAATATCTTCCTTAAGTTCCACTCCGAAAACGGGTTCGCCTGCCTTCAGGTCCTCGAGGGCAACTGCGACATTGTCGTCCGGGTTGATTTTGATGTATCTTGCCATCTGCTAGAAATTGAAATAGTTCTTGGCGTTGTTGTAAGAGATGTCCTTTATCATCTGATGAATGGTCTCCATCTCGCTTGCAGGCAGTTTGCCGTTCTCCACATCGGTGCCGACCACATCGCAGAGGATGCGGCGGAAGTACTCGTGGCGAGGGTAGCTGATGAAACTGCGGGAGTCGGTAAGCATTCCCACGAAGCGGCTGAGCAGGCCGAGAGCCGAAAGTGCGTTCATCTGCTTGCGCATTCCGTCCTCCTGGTCGAGGAACCACCAGCCTGAGCCGAACTGCATCTTGCCAGGCACCGTGCCGTCATTGAAGGTGTAGGCCATAGTCATCAGCACCTCGTTGTCCTTAGGGTTGAGGCAATAGAGAATGGTCTTCGCCAGCTTGCCTTCGAGGGTGAGGCGGTCGAAGAAACGGTTGCCTGCCGCTGCGCAGTGCACATCGTGGATGGCATCGTAGCCTGTGTCGGGACCTATGCTGCGGAACATCTTTGTATTGTTGTTGCGTATGGCTCCTATATGGAACTGCTGAGCCCATCCGGCCTCTGCATCCATCACTGCCTGGTCGTGCAGGAAGGCGCTGCGGAACTTCTCAAGCTCTTTGCTGTCAGGGGCTTTGCCTTCAAGAACGCCGGCAAAGATGTTTTCGATTTCAGCTTCGGTGTAGTCGGCAGCGTAGAAGGTCTCAAGACCGTGGTCGGAAAGCTTGCATCCCATTGAGGCGAAGAAATCGTGACGCTTCTGGAGAGCATCGCAAAGGTCTCTGTAAGAGCGTATTTCCATACCTGCTGCTTCGCCCAGCTGCTGGAGATAGGCGTTGTAGGCCTGAGGATTCTCGATAGCCATAGCCTTGTCCGGTCTCCAGGCCGGAATCACCTTTGTGCCGAAAGGATGCTCAAGTATCATCTTGTGCCAGCGCAGGTCATCAGCCGGGTCGTCTGTGGTGCATACCACTTCGACTCCGAACTTGCGGATGAGAGCCTGACCGCGGAACTCCGGGCGGGAGAGCTTGTCATTGCACTCTTCGAAGATTTCCCTTGCCGTCTTCGGGCTCAGAAGCTTGTCGATGCCGAACACGCGGCTCAGTTCCAGATGTGTCCAGTGGTAGAGAGGATTGCGCATAGTGTAAGGCACTGTCTGCGCCCATTTCTCGAAAGTGGCCCAGGACCCCTGCTTGTCACCGGTGATGTAGTCCTCAGGAATGCCGTTTGCGCGCATAGCCCTCCATTTGTAATGGTCTCCGTAATGTCCGTCCACCAGCCAGAGCTGGGTGATGTCCCTGAACTGGATGTTTTCGGCTATCTGCTGTGGTACAAGGTGGCAGTGGTAGTCGATAATCGGCATACCCTCCGCGCTTTGGTGAAACAGTTCCTTTGCCGTCTCATTGGACAGCATAAAGTCTTGATTGATGAATGATGACATATTGTTACAATTATGTGTTACACACTTATTCCAGTCAAATTTAACAACTTTTTTTGAATTTCCGTGCACGGTCACGGAAATTTTCTTATTTTTGCAGAAACATAGCAAGAGACCACAAATAACATCTTATAGCAATGGAAAAATTGAATAGGCAGACTGCGCCTCAAGCCAAGCAGTACACAGAGAAGGTAATCCAGTTCGGAGAGGGCAATTTCCTTCGCGCATTCATAGACTGGATTATCTGGAAGACCAACCAGAAGACAGACTTCAACGCTTCAGTAGTGGTGGTTCAGCCTATCGACAGGGGTATGGTGGATATGCTCAACGAGCAGGACGGCCTCTACCACCTCAACCTTCAGGGAATCGACGGGGGCGTTCCGGTGGACTCAATCGAAATGATTGACGTAATCAGCAGAGGTATCAATCCTTACAGGGATTTCACGGACTACCTCAAGCTTGCAGAGCAGCCTGAAATGCGCTTCATCATATCCAATACCACCGAGGCCGGAATCGCTTTCGACCCTGCGTGCAAGTTCAATGACAGTCCGGCCAGCTCCTATCCGGGCAAGCTCGTGCAGCTGCTCTACCACCGTTTCGAGTACTTCAATGGAGATATGACCAAGGGTTTTGTCATCTTCCCTTGCGAGCTGATTTTCGAAAACGGCAAACACCTCAAGGAGTGCATACGCCAGTACATCGAGCTCTGGGGCCTTGGCGAGGAGTTCCGCAACTGGTTCGAGAACGCCTGCGGCGTATATTGCACACTTGTTGACCGCATAGTGCCTGGCTACCCGAGAGACAACGCAGCGCAGATTTGCGAGAGGATAGGCTATCAGGACAACCTTCTTGACAAGGCTGAAATCTTCCACCTTTGGGTAATCGAAGCTCCGCAGAGCGTTGCCGCAGAGTTCCCTGCAGACAAGGCCGGACTGCACGTGCTCTTCGTGCCATCAGAGGCTCCGTACCACGAGAGGAAGGTTACCCTTCTGAACGGACCTCACACCGTGCTCAGCCCTGTGGGCTACCTCAGCGGCCTTGATACAGTGCGCGAGTGCTGCGAGGACGAAGTTGTGGGTAAGTTTGTGGACAAGGTTATGTATGAGGAACTTATGTCAACCCTCAATCTCCCGAAGGCTGAACTCGTGAAGTTTGCCGACGATGTGAAGGACCGCTTTGTGAATCCTTTCGTCAAGCACTTCGTGACTTCCATTATGCTCAACTCTTTCCCTAAATACAAGACACGTGACCTGCCGGGACTTAAGGTTTATCTCGAGCGCAAGGGCGAACTCCCTCAGGGTCTGGTATTCGGACTTGCTGCCATCTGCACCTACTACAAGGGCGGCAAGAGGGGAGATGTCGATATCGTTCCTAACGACGATGCGAAAATCCTTGAACTCCTGAAGGACCTCTGGGCGAGCGGAGACGTTGAAACTGTTGCCCGCGGAGTGCTTGCAAGCGAGTACATCTGGGGAGAAGACCTCAACGCCATCCCGGGCCTTGCCGCACTGCTTGCAGCAGACCTTGCCCTTATTCAGGAAAAGGGTATGAAAGAGGCTGTTTCAACTATACTCTAATAGTTGTCCATATTGAATCTGGTGAGAATGTCCATATGGACGAAGTTGTCCCTGAGCTGGGGCTTCTTCCCCACCAGAATGAAATCTGCAAGAAGACGCACGGCATCCCTTGACTGGGTTGCCGTGTGTTGGCTTATGAGCATTGAGAGACGGCCGCTGCGCAGCATTTCAAGATTCTTCTCCAGGTCATCATAACCCACTACAACGGCCCCCTTCGGTCCCTTGCTCTTCAGAAAATCCGAAATCAGGTGCACGCGTGAGTTGAACATCACAATATGCCTTACCTCCGGGTTGAGGGAGAAATATTGCTCCAGACTCTCGAAGCAGCCCTTCCTGTCGGCAGGGTCTATCAAAACCTGGTCAATGGTGCAGCCGGGGAAATAGGTGGACATATAGTCCAGAAAACCCTCGCGTCTGCTGGCTGTAGGGTCGGACTGGCCGGCCTTGTCCCTGAGTATGCGCACGACAACCACCTTTTTGAGGCTGTCCGGACTGCAGCGGTCAGTCAGCAGGGCAGCACTAAGGTAGCCGCTCTTGTACATAGGCATCCCTATGTAGGCAAGATAGTTCTCGTCCTCAATGCGGGTGTCCACATACACATACGGAATATTGTTCTCCTTGAGTTTCAGCGCGAAATCCATAGTCTCTCCCTTGAACAGGGGAGGCAGAATCACTCCGGAAGGCTTGGATTCCAGAACTTCCTGACAAACCTGCTTGAATGCGGCCAGATTGTACTGGTCATAGATGTGCACTTCGGTCTTGACTCCCATAGAAGCAACATCTTCGCTTCCCAGAATTATGCCTTCGTGAATCTTCTCCCAATACTCCCCCTCGTTGTAACTGGGGATTATGCACGCGATGGTGCATTCCTTCCTTGAGGCCAGCAGGGAAGCGTGAAGGTTGGGTTCGTAGTTAAGCTGACGGACCGCTTCCCGCACCTTCTCGGCACTCTTTGCCGACACCTCGCCACGGTTGTGCAGCACTCTGTCCACCGTACCTTTGGAAACGCCTGCAAGACGCGCCACATCCAATATCGTCGTGTTCTGTTTGTCCATATTCACAAATGTAAAAAAAAGAATCGTGACCGCACACGGATTTCAGGAAAAACAATTAAATTTGTGGAAAAACCACATACTCAAAATGGCAAAAGTAATTACATTAGGAGAAATAATGCTCCGCCTCAGCCCTCAGGGCACAGACAGATTCATTCAGGCAGAATCCCTTCGGGTAATCCCCGGAGGTGGAGAAGCCAATGTTGCGATTAGTCTTGCAAATTATGGCCACGATGCATTTTTTGTTTCCAAACTCCCATCCCACGAGATTGGACAGATTGCAGTCAATGCTCTCCGGCGCTATGGAGTCAACACTTCCTATATCAGCAGGGGAGGCGACAGGGTCGGACTCTATTATGCTGAAACCGGAGCCTCAATGCGCCCTTCCAAAGTGATATACGACAGGGCCCATTCCGCTATTGCAGAGGCTCTTCCCGAAGATTTCGATTTCGATACCATTATGGAGGGAGCCTCCTGGTTCCATTGGTCAGGCATCACCCCGGCCATCTCCGACAAGGCTGCCGAACTTACCCGTCTCGCCTGCGAGGCCGCAAAGAGGCACGGAGTGACAGTTTCCGTGGACCTCAACTTCCGCAAGAAACTCTGGACCTCGGAGAAGGCAATCAGCATTATGCGCCCTCTGATGAAATATGTGGATGTGTGCATAGGCAATGAGGAAGATGCGGAACTCTGTCTCGGATTCAAACCTGACTCGGATGTCGAAGGCGGCAAAACCGATGCAGCCGGCTACGAAGGCATCTTCCGCCAGATGCAGCAGGAATTCGGTTTCAAATATGTCGTATCCACCCTCAGGGAGTCCTTCTCTGCAACCCACAACGGTTGGAAGGCCCTGATTTTCAACGGTAAGGACTTCTATCAGTCAAAGCGTTACGAGATTAACCCTATCATTGACCGTGTGGGCGGCGGGGATTCATTCTCCGGAGGTCTCATCCACGGAATGCTCAAATATGGTGAGGACCAGGCTCAGGCTTTGGAGTTTGCGGTAGCCGCTTCTGCTCTCAAGCACACCATCAGCGGAGACTTCAACCTCGTAAGTGAAGCCGAAGTGCTCGCACTCGTAGGAGGCAGCGCCAACGGAAGAGTTCAAAGATAATCATTACTACAATGGCAAAATACAGCAAACTGGAAGTCATTCAGACTATGAAGAGCACAGGTATGGTTCCTGTGTTCTACGATTCGGACCCTGAGGTCGCAATCAATGTGCTCAAGGCCTGCTATGAAGGCGGAGTGCGCGCCTTCGAATTCACCAACAGGGGAGATTTTGCCCAGGAGGTGTTTGCACAGCTGGTTAAGTATGCAAACGCCAACCTTCCGGGTATGATTCTGGGCGTGGGCAGCATAGTGGATCCTGCCACTGCAGCCCTCTATCTGCAGCTTGGAGCCAACTTTGTCGTAGGTCCTCTGTTCAATCCTGAAATTGCGCCGATCTGCAACCGCCGTCTCGTGCCTTATTGCCCTGGCTGCGGTTCCGTCAGTGAAGTTGGCGCTGCCCAACAGGCAGGATGCGATGTGTGCAAGGTCTTTCCGGGAGATGTGCTCGGACCGAAGTTCGTGAAGGGCCTCCGCGCACCTATGCCTTGGAGCCAGATTATGGTGACCGGCGGCGTGAAGCCTGAAGAGGAGAACCTCGCAGGCTGGTTCGGTGCAGGGGTGACCTGCGTCGGTATGGGTTCCAATCTCTTCCCTAAGGATGTCATCAAGGCAGGGGAGTGGCACAAGATTACCGAGCTCTGCCGCAACTCTCTGGAACTCATAGCCAAAGTGAGAAAATAAAATATGACCACAACGAAAAAACTGATGACCAATTGGCGCTGGTGGATGGTAGTCCTCCTCTTTGTCGCCACAACAGTCAACTATATGGACCGTCAGGTTCTCTCCCTTACCTGGGAGGACTATATCAAGCCTGAGTTCCATTGGACTGACAATGATTACGGTACAATTACGGCTGTCTTCTCCATTTTCTACGCGATTTGTATGCTCTTTGCGGGCAAATTCGTGGATTGGATGGGAACCAAGAAGGGCTATCTCATTGCCATCGGCGTATGGTCGCTGGGTGCCTGCCTGCACGCAGTCTGCGGAATATGCACCGCCAAGCTCGCAGGTTATGAAAGCACCACCCTTATGGCCCTGGAGACCTCGGCCGATGCAATCGCCGTCATATCCTCCATAAGTGTCTGGCTCTTCATAGCGGCGCGCTGCGTGCTCGCCCTCGGTGAGGCCGGCAACTTCCCGGCAGCCATCAAGACAACCGCCGAGTATTTCCCTAAGAAGGACAGGGCTTTTGCAACTTCCATCTTCAATTCAGGCGCTTCCGTTGGTGCACTCGTGGCTCCTGCGACCATTCCGCTTCTCGCCAAGGCGTGCGGTTGGGAATGGGCTTTCATCATCATAGGTGCCCTGGGCTTCATCTGGATGGGTTTCTGGGTATTTATGTACGACAAGCCGGAGAAGAGCAAGCACGTCAATCAGGCAGAACTGGAGTACATCCATCAGGATGATGCCGACCAGGCAGAGGCGCCTGCAAAGGAGGAAAAGAAGATTCCTCTGCTGCAGTGCTTCAAATACCGTCAGACCTGGGCCTTCATCATCGGCAAGCTCTTTACAGACGGCGTATGGTGGTTCTTCCTTTTCTGGGCACCGTCCTACTTCAAGAACCAGTTCGGCTACAGGGCCGACTCCGGAATGGGAATGCTCCTGATTATAACCCTTTATGCAATTGTTACCTTCATTTCCATCTTCGGAGGCTACCTGCCGAAGTACTTTGTGGAAAAGAAGGGTATGCATCCGTACAACGGCAGAATGCTCTCCATGCTCATTTTCGCCTTCTTCCCTCTTTTCGCCCTCTTTGCCCAGCCTATGGGTCAGTACTCCGCCTGGTGGCCGGCAATTTTCATCGGCCTTGCGGGCGCAGGACATCAGGCCTGGTCAGCGAACCTCTTCTCCACCATCGGAGATATGTTCCCCAAGGGTGCGATTGCTACCATCACAGGTATCGGAGGAATGGCGGGAGGCATAGGCAGCTTCCTTATCCAGAAGAGCGCAGGTTCACTGTTTACCTTCGCGGAGAATGCCGGCGAGAGTTTTGCTTTCCTCGGATTTACCGGCAAGCCGGCAGGCTATTTCGTGATGTTCTGCATCTGCGGTCTGGCTTATCTGCTGGCCTGGATTCTTATGAAGGTGCTTGTGCCTAAATACAGTCCTATTGAAGAATAAGATGGAAAACAAGCGTTTGGAAAGTCTTGATGCCTTCAGAGGCTTCGATATGATGTTCATAATGGGCTTCTCGTCCGTTATTCTGGCCATATGCGGCCTCTTCCCTTCGGGCGGGGAGTCCTGGCTGGCACTCCAGATGGAACATGTATCCTGGGACGGCCTTGCCTTTATGGACCTTATATTCCCAACCTTCCTGTTTATAGCTGGAATATCCTTTCCTTTCTCCTGGGCGAAGCAGCAGTCTTTGGGCCTGAGCAGAGCCCAAATGCATTGGAAGGTGGTGCGCAGGGCCTTGCTGCTCCTGCTTTGCGGCCTGCTGTACAACGGGATACTCAAATGCACAGACCTTTCCACATTCCGCTACTGCAGCGTGCTGGGACGCATCGGTTTTGCCTGTTTGTTCGCTGCGCTCATCTTTATGCACTGCCGCAAGGCGGTCCGCTGGTGCATAGCCGCAGCTTTGCTGCTGGGCTATTTCCTTCTGCTCCGCTTTGTCCCCGCTCCTGATGCTGCAGGGGCGGACAGCCTCTCGCAGGCCGGCAATATCGCAGGATGGATAGACCGTATGATAATGCCCGGAACACTTTACAGGGGCAATTGGGATCCGGAAGGCATCTTGGGAGTGGTGCCGGCAACCGTGACCGCCCTGCTCGGAATGTTTACCGGAGAATTCGTCCGCGGCAAGGACCTGACCGGCCAGAAGAAGACTTTGTATATGCTCGTTGCAGCCGTCTGCCTCGCTGCTGCGGGTCTTGTCTGGAGCATCTGGTGCCCTCTCAACAAAAACCTCTGGAGCAGCAGTTTCACCCTGGTTGCAGCTGCCTGCTCGCTTGCAGGGTTTGCCCTGTTCTATTACATAATTGATGTGAAGGGCCATAAGGGACCGTTCTGCTTTTTCTGCAGGATGTTCGGAATGAACTCGATAACCATCTACCTGGCTTCGGCATTCATTCCTATGCACACCATCTCCCGCAACATACTCTCAGGCGTGGCCTCGCTATGCCCTCCGGCCTGGGGGCATCTGATAGTGGTATGCGGAGTATTTGCGCTGAACTGGCTGCTGGTTTACTTCCTTTACCGCCAGAAGATATTCCTCAAGGTGTAGGCTACATCAGAAGCCCGGAGACATCCTCTCCACGGCTGAGAGAGTCTCTGAGCTGAGTGGATGAAACATCCGCAAGGTAGTCCTTCACATACCTTATCCTGTAGTCAGGATTTTCTACAAGCAATTCCTGCGCAGCTGCCTGCATATCGGTGCCGCTGCGCGGGAATACTATAAGCCCGTACTCCAGCAGAATGCGTCTGTAGTCCTTCCATCTGCGTATGTCCGCAAGGTTGTCCGCCCCTATTGCAAGGGTGAAGAGGTTGCCTGGTTCGCGCTCCCGCAGGGCATCTAGAGTGCTGATGGTGTAGCTTGGCTGGGGCAGGGGAAACTCAATATCATCCAGTTTGACTTTCCCTTCAAGTTCAGGGTAGCGGTCCACAGCCGCGCGGGCCGCCTGAAGTCGCTGCTGCGCATTGAGGACCTTGCCTTTCTCCTTCAGGGGATTCTGGGGAGATACGACCATATAGACCGCATCATATAGCTCCGCCAACCGCCTAAGTATGCCCAGATGCCCCTTGTGAAGAGGGTCGAAACTTCCGGAATATACGGCTACCTGCATAGGAAATCGTCAATGAGCTTTTCGGCCTTGGCGAAGGTCTCTTCCATTTTGTCGTTCACCAGGGCCACATCCACCTTGTCCTTGGCATAATCCAGTTCCCAGGCAGCCTTTGCCAGACGCTCACGGATGGCATCCTCCGGGTCCGTACCCCTTCCGCGCAGCCTCTGTTCAAGCACCTCGAGACTTGGCGGGACAATCAGTACCGACAGGGCAGCATCACCGAAATAGCGTTTGAGGTTGCTTCCGCCCTTCACATCCACGTCGAATACTATCACGTGTCCCTTGCTCCAGATCCGCTCCACTTCCGATTTGAGTGTGCCGTAGAAGCGGTCGTGATAGACTTCCTCATATTCCACGAAGGCATCCTGTGCAATGAGCTCGCGGAAACGCTGCGCATCTATGAAATGATATTCCACTCCATCCTTCTCGTTTCCCCTGGGAGGACGCGAGGTTGCACTGACGGAAAACTCGAACTCCGGGTGAAGGGAGAGCAGGTGATTTACTACGGTGCTTTTGCCGGCTCCGGACGGAGCGGAGAAAATTATTACTTTACCTTTCATCTCAGTAGGTTATTTCTTGCAAAATTAGTAAATTTGCGGACCTTTTGAAGGAAATTTACTAAATCCTTATTATAGAGTTATGGTATCTTACAAAGAACTTGGTCTTGTAAACACCCGTGAGATGTTCGCAAAGGCCGTTGCAGGCGGATATGCAATCCCTGCATTCAATTTCAACAATATGGAGCAGCTCCAGGCTATCATCCAGGCTTCTGCCGAGACAAAGTCTCCAGTTATCCTCCAGGTATCCAAGGGCGCACGCAACTACGCTAACCAGACCCTTCTCCGCTATATGGCACAGGGTGCTGTGGAGTATGCAAAGGAGCTCGGTTGGGAGAAGCCTCAGATTGTGCTTCACCTCGACCACGGCGACAGCTTCGAGCTCTGCAAGAGCTGCGTTGATATGGGATTCTCATCCGTAATGATTGACGCATCTTCTCTCCCTTACGAAGAGAATATCGCACTTACCAAGAAGGTTGTTGACTACGCACACCAGTACGACGTAACAGTAGAGGCTGAGCTCGGCGTGCTCGCAGGCGTTGAGGATGAGGTTGCTGCTGAGGTTTCACACTACACCAAGCCTGAGGAGGTTGTGGATTTCGCAACCCGTACCGGCTGCGACTCCCTCGCAATCTCTATCGGAACTTCACACGGTGCATACAAGTTCACCCCTGAGCAGTGCACACGCGACCCTAAGACCGGCAAGCTCGTTCCGCCTCCACTCGCATTCGATGTCCTTCACGAGATTGAGAAGAAGCTTCCTGGCTTCCCTATCGTCCTCCACGGATCTTCTTCAGTTCCACAGGAGTATGTCGATATGATCAACTCTCTCGGCGGAAAGCTTCCTGATGCAGTCGGTATTCCTGAGGAGCAGCTCCGCGAGGCTTCCAAGTCCGCAGTATGCAAGATCAACATCGACTCCGACAGCCGTCTTGCTATGACCGCAGCCATCCGCAAGGTCTTTGCTGAGAAGCCGGGTGAGTTCGACCCTCGCAAGTACCTCGGACCTGCTCGTGACGAGATGAAGAAGCTTTACATCCACAAGATTGTAAACGTTCTCGGCTCAAACGGCAAGGCTGAGTAAGCTTTTTTTGAGTTATCAGGGAAGGCGGTCTCCTGCAGGCCGCCTTCTTTCTTTCCGGCCGCCGCCTGAACTTAATGCAACGCCATCGGTTTTTCCCGCATCTAAATAGGGTAATCAATGAAAAGAATATGAATAAATCTTTTAGAATCATTTCCGCAATCGCAGCATCAGCAGCGCTGGTTTCCTGTAGTGTAGGCAGTATGGACAATATGGGTGCTTTTTACCCTGAATACGACGCTCCTGTCAGTGGAGATTACATCCCTGACGAGCCCGGCGGAGACCGTTACGACGAGATTGTAGAGAACGATTTCATCAATACCGCTGACGAGCCGACTTCCACTTTCTCGGTTGATTGCGACGGCGCCTCCTATGCCAATATGCGCCGTTACATACTCGAAAGCAATGTTCTACCTCCTGCAAACGCAGTGCGCATCGAGGAATTCCTGAACTATTTCACTTTCGATTATCCTGAGCCGCAGGAAGGCAGGACTCTTGCTCTCAATTCAGAAATATATGCCTGCCCTTGGAATTCTGAGCACCAGCTGCTCCGTCTGGGCATCAAGGGAAAGAGCCTTGCGAAGCGTCCTGCTTCGAACTTTGTATTCCTTGTCGATGTGTCCGGCTCAATGAACAGCGACGACAAGCTCCCGCTTCTCAAGTCCAGCCTCAAGACTCTCGTCACACGCCTCGACCCTAAGGACAGAGTATCGATTATCACCTACTCCGGCTCTGTCAAAAAGGTGCTTGAATCCACTCTCGCTTCCGATGTGAAGACAATCAACGCAGCTATCGACAGACTCGTTGCAAGCGGTTCCACCAATGGAGGAGACGCAATGAGAATGGCTTACGAAGAGGCTTTGGAGAACTACATCGATGGCGGCAACAACCGCGTCGTAATGGGCACGGACGGAGACTTCAATGTGGGCGTCACCACTACCGAGGCTCTCGTGGAAATGGTTGAGAGCTATGCCAGGAACGGCATCTATCTCACTGTATGTGGCTTCGGACGCGACAATCTCAACGACGGTATGATTGAGAGCATCACCAATGCCGGCAACGGAACCTACGAATACATTGACTCCGAGGACGAAATGACCAAGGTCTTCGTCAACGATTTCGGCAAATTCTTCGCCGTGGCAAATGATGTGAAGGCCCAGATTACCTTCGATTCCACCAGAGTGAAGAGCTACAGGCTTATCGGTTACGAAAACAGGGTGCTCTCCAACGAGGATTTCGAAAATGACGAGAAGGATGCCTCCGAAATCGGAGCAGGTCAGACCATTACCGCACTTTATGAGCTGGTTATGGCTGACACCGAGCCTGCTTGGGGCCTTCCGGCCGGAAGCTTCGATGTCCGCTACAAGGAGAGCCTCGGCACCGACAGCATACTCCTTTCTGACAGCCTGCCTTCCGTAAGCTCCGAGAAGCTTAGTGCCAATATGGCTCTCGCCGCTGCCTGCGCAGCCTATGGAATGGTACTCAGAGACTCGAAATACAAAGGAACTTCGTCCTTCTCCCTTGCAGAGGATTTGGCCGGCAGCTCACTGGAATTCGACCCGTACGGCTACCGTGCACAATTCTTCGAACTTATACAGAAAGCTTCAAATTGTAAATAAAAACTATGACAGCAATTATTGTAATTATCGCGATAGTACTCCTTGCAGTACTGTGGCTTGTGTCGGCTCAACGCAAACTCGTATCCGCCGACGAACTTTGCAAAAACTCGCTCAGCCAGATCGGTGTGCAGCTCAACAGCCGTTGGGATGCCCTCAGCGCCCTTGTTGACCTTACCAAAGGCTACAATGAACACGAGTACAACACCCTTCGTGACATCATCGCCCAGCGCATATCGGTAGGCCGCAATTCCAGCGCCGCCGAGGTCAATGCCCAGGAAGAGAAAATCACTTCCGCCCTCAGGCAAATCAATGTGGTCGCAGAGCAGTATCCTGAGCTCAAAGCCAGCGAGATGTACTCCAAGACTATGGAGAGCGTAAACCAGTATGAGAATCAGGTAAGGCTCAGCCGTATGACCTGCAACGATGCCGTGACCAAATACAACAGGCTCGTGCGTATGTTCCCTGACTCGATAGCTGCTTCCATCTTCGGCTTCCGCGAGAAGGAATATCTTCAGGAGCCTGCAGGAAAGACAGATATGCCTTCAATGCGTTAGAGCGTGAAAAGGTTTATGGCAATATGCATCCTCACTCTCGCAGGATGCATTTTTTCTATGGCGGCCGATATAAGGGAAGTCGCCATAGAACTTGTTTTTGCAGCTGACGGAAGCGCCCGAGTCACGGAGCGTTGGGATGTAGATGTTGACGCGGGGACGGAATGGTACCTTGCCAAATACAATCTCGGCGCCATATCTTTGCAGGACTTCAGCGTTACCGACGAAAGCGGAATACCGTACAGCAATGAAGGTCCCCGATGGGACACCGACCGCAGCCTCTCGCAGAAAGCAGGGCGCTGCGGCCTTGTTGTGACCAACGGAGGATATGAGCTCTGCTGGGGCCTTGGAAGCTACGGCCATCACATCTATACTGCAAGCTACCTCCTCAAGGGTGCCGTGCAGGCTATGGATGACTATGACTGCTTCCATATGCAGCTTGTGTCGCCCGGGCTTTCGAGCCGTCCGCAGAAGGTCAGCGTTCGGGCTGCAATGGAGGACGGGACCGCTCTCGATGAGAGGAACTGCCGCATCTGGGGTTTCGGCTTTGAGGGCGAAGCGATATTCAAGGATGGCGGAATTCTATTTTATTCCACAGAGCGCTTGTCGCGCAACTCCTCGGTAATCAGCCTTATACGTTTCGACAAGGGCCTATTCAGCCCAAGCGTCACCCGCGGCGGTTCCTTTGACAGCGTGCTCAACCGCGCTCTCGAAGGCTCCTCTTATCAGCAGGAAGACGGCAATGAGCTTATCTTCATAATCCTGTTTTGCGTACTCTTCGTGGCCCTGCTCATATTCATCGCAATAACAGCGTACCGCTCCAATCTCAAGAATATACTCGGAGTCACCCGCAAACGCGACATAGAGTGGTGCAGGGATGTGCCTTACGGAGGGGAAGTGCTTGCCTCCGATTACATCCTGTCCAAGCTTGAGGCGGGAAGAGGCTCCCACATTGTTGCCGGGGCTATGATTCTGCGTATGATAGAAAAGCACGCCATCGAAGTGAACAAGGGAAGCCGGGGCAAGGTGGAGCTTGCTTTCGGGGATGCTGCATATCTTGACGATATGCCTCAGTCCTACCGCCAGCTTTGGGATATGATGAAAGAAGCTTCCGGTGCTGACGGGATACTTCAGGACAAGGAGTTCTCCCGTTGGAGCGAGGCCCACACCGCTCGGGTTGACAGATGGAACTCCAAAGTACGCCGTGACGGAGGGGATGAGCTTGTAAAACTGGGCTATATGACACGAGGCGGCAAGTTTAACGACGAAGCCCGTGCCCAGGCCCGAAACCTTCTCGGACTCAAGAAATTCCTCAAGGACTTCACCCTTATCGATGAAAGAGGCTCTGCAGAAGTGGGGCTGTGGAATGACTACCTTGTTTTCGGATGCCTCTTCGGAATAGCCGACAAGGTGGCCAAGGAGCTTCACGATATCAACCCTCAGGTCTTCGAGCAGACAGTATATCAGGATATGATGACAACACGCTCCGTCATCCTTATGACCCGCAACCTGGGTTATGCCATAACCAACGCTTCAGCGGCCCATCAGGCCAAAGCTGCAAGCGCGGGAATGGGAGGCCACACCTCCTTCGGCGGAGGCGGCGGATTCTCGGGCGGAGGATTCGGCGGGGGAGCCCGCTAAGCCTTGATGAAGGCCTTCATCGAAGCGATATCAGCCTTATCGAACGATTGCTGGTCGCCGGTGCGCAGATTCTTGATTTGGATTGTGCCGGCGGCCATTTCGTTTTCTCCGCAGATTGAAAGGAAGCCGATGCGCTTGCGGTCCGCATAGTCGAACTGCTTTTTCAGCTTGACTGATTCGGGATATATCTCCACGCTCAGCCCCTCGCTGCGCAGTTCGCCTGCTACAGGCAGAACATAGGCGGTCTCTGTGGCTCCCATATTGGCAAACAGCAGGTCGGATGCGCCACCAAGCGACTCGGGGAATTTGTTCAGGCCCTTGAGTACATCGTAGATACGGTCCGCGCCGAAACTTATTCCGACTCCGGACATATCCGGAAGACCGAAAATGCCGGTGAGGTTGTCGTAGCGTCCGCCGCCGCTGATGCTTCCGATCTGCCAGTCGAGAGCCTTGATTTCAAATATGGCTCCCGTATAGTAATTCAGTCCGCGGGCAAGTGAGAGGTCGATTTCGCAGGCGGTTTCAATTCCGGCGGCTTTGATGTAGCCGAAGAGTTCTTCGAGTTCGTCAAGACCCTTCTGTCCGATTTGTGAGGCTGCCATCAGGCTTCGCATCGACGCAATCTTCTGCTCATTGGTGCCGCTCAGAGTGAGAACCGGCTCCAGAAGTTTTACGGCCTCAGGAGTAAGTCCTTTCTCAATCATCTCGGCCACTACTGCCTCCAAACCGATTTTGTCAAGCTTGTCGATGGCCACAGTGATGTCCACTACCTTGTCGGGAGCTCCGCAGATCTCGGCAAGTCCGCTGAGCACCTTGCGGTTGTTGATTTTTATCAGGACATTGATATCCATCCTGCGGAACACCTCGTCAGCAATCTGCACCAGTTCCAGCTCAAGAAGCTGGCTTTTGGAGCCTATTACATCCACATCACACTGGTAGAATTCGCGGTAGCGCCCTTTCTGAGGACGGTCAGCGCGCCATACCGGCTGGATTTGGAAACGCTTGAACGGGAATGAAATCTCGCTCTGGTGCTGGACCACATATCTTGCAAAAGGAACTGTAAGGTCGTAACGCAGGCCTTTCTCGCAGACCTGGGAGGCCAAAGGCCTGCTCATATCCACACCGGCGAAGGCGTCTCCGGAGTTCAGAATCCTGAACAGGAGCTTGTCGCCCTCCTCTCCGTACTTTCCCATAAGGGTGGACAGGTTTTCCATTGCCGGAGTCTCGATTTGTGAGTATCCGAATTTTCTGAAAACTGAACGTATAGTGTCGAAAATGTAATTCCTCTCAGCCATCTCAATCTGGCCGAAGTCGCGTGTTCCTTTAGGTATTGAAGGTTTCTGTGCCATATTCTGGATAATAATCCTACAAATTTACTATTTTTGTCTCAAACGCATATTGATATGAAGAAATTTCTTAAAACCGTTCTCGCAGTTATCTGCGGTGTCCTGATTCTGAACCTCTTGGGATTCGGCATTTTGTGCCTGATTGGAGGCGGTTTGGGCAAAACCGAGCCTGTGATTCCTACTACAGGAGTTCTGAAAATCGACCTTTCGAAGGTAATCATTGCCGAACAGAGCAAAGAGTCACTGAATTTCAATCTCGGAAGCGAGCAGATAGAAACCATAGGACTCAGGCAGGCTACCCAGGCCATACGCGCTGCAGCCGAAGATCCGGGAGTAAAGTACATATATCTCAAACCTGAAGGAGCCACCATAGGCACGGCCTCAATGGTGGAGTTCAGAAAGGCGCTTTCCGATTTCCGCAAAAGCGGCAAGCCCATTGTTTCTTTTATGGAGAATCCGAGCACAGGCTCATATTACCTCGCCAGCGTGGCTGATGCGGTTTATGTTACAGCCTACCAGGGAGGCACTCCAATGATGACCGGAATAAGCTCCCAGCAGATTTTCCTCAAAGACCTGCTTGACAGGCTCGGAATCAAGGTCCAACTTATCCGTCACGGCAAATACAAGTCAGCGGGGGAGAGATATGTGCGCAGTTCTTCCAGCGAGGATAACCGCCTGCAGACCCAGGCCTTTGTGGATGCCATTTGGGAGGCCATATCCGGCGAAATCGCCCAAAGCCGCGGCATTACCACCACCGAGCTCAATTCCCTTATCGACAATCTCAGCCTTTGCCTGCCTGCCGACTTTGTGGAATACGGCCTTGCTGACGCCTCACTCACAAGGCAGGAACTCGCAGGAAAACTTGCTGTCCTCGCCGGCGTAGACAGCTACGACCAGGTTCCTATGATTCCTTTCGCTGCTTATTCCAAGACTCACCAGAAGAACAACTTCCGTGCTTTGAACAAGCTTGCCATCATCTATGCGGACGGACAGATTCAGGACGGCAATGCACTCACCGACATTTCCGGAGACCGCTTCGCATCCATCATTGAGACGGTCCGCAAGGACAGTACCGTCAAGGCCGTAGTGCTGCGTGTCAACTCTCCTGGCGGAAGCGTAGTTGCTTCCGAGAAAATCAAGACCGAGCTCGACCTTCTGGGCGAGGACAAGCTGCTTGTAGCCTCATACGGAGACTATGCCGCATCCGGCGGATACTGGATTTCCAACAATGCGGAGAAGATATATTGCAGCCCTACCACCATTACCGGCTCCATCGGAGTATTCGGAATGGTGCCGGAGTTCAGCGGTTTGATTGAAGACATAGCCCACATAGGCGTTGAGGCAGTGTCCTCCAACAAGCACGCCGATATGTATTCCCTCACCAGACCATTTACCGAAGAGGAGACGGCTTATGTGCAGCGCAGCATTGAATCCATCTACACCAAGTTCATTGGTATAGTGGCTGACGGCCGATCTATGACTCCTCAGCAGGTCGATGAAATTGCCCAGGGACGCGTTTGGGCTGGTTCTGATGCACTCAAAATAGGCCTTGTGGATGAAATGGGAACTCTTGAGGATGCGCTCCATTATGCTGCTACAGCTGCCGGAGATTCCAATCTTGACAATTGGAATGTGGTGGAATATCCTAAGCCTCTGACCATTGCGGAAGAGCTTGCCGCCCTGTTCTCCAACACGCAAGAGAACGACTTCAGCATCTATACCCGTTGGTATGAGAACTGGAAGAAGGGAAAGGTAGAGGTAGCCTTTGCAGATATGCCTTATCGCCTGGTTATCCGATAAGACGGAGTTTGCCCTTGCGGACCACATACGGCCCGAAAATCTTGCCGCCTACAAAGCGGCCTTCAGCAACGGACTTCTTCAGACGGAGAAGTCCGTCTGCGTTAAGATGACCCTGAGTGAACCGGTACAGCAGATACTCCCAGTGCTCGAAGTCTCTCAGTTTCCTCAGGTCTATTGCCCCGTCGGCCCCGATGCAGACCTCGGCTGCCTTGCGGCAGTAGTCTTCTGCAATGTCATTGACCTGGGACAGGTGCTTCATATTGGAGGCAAAGGTGCGCAGATAAGCAGGATTGATTTCTTTGAAAACAGGCATTACCTTGAGTCTCAGAGAGTTGCGCTTGCATATATCTTCCGAGTTGGTATGGTCTTCCCTCCACGCGCGGCCATTCTCCTCCATCCAGAGGCGGATTTGCCCGCGCGAAGTGCCCAGAAGGGGCCTCACTATGCGCGAAGGCCAGGTGCCGCTGTCCTCACTCATTCCGCACATTCCTTTTGCACCGCACCCGCGCAGCATATTCAGAAGCAGGGTTTCCGCATTGTCGTCTGCATTGTGCGCCACCGCAACGGCGTCGTAGCCGTACTGCGAGCAGAGCTCCCTGAACCATCCGTAGCGCAGCTCGCGCGCTGCCATTTCCATACTGATGCCGTGCTGCGCAGCATATTCCATAGTCCGGAAACGCGTCTTGTGGAGCTGCACTCCGTGGCTTTCGCACCATAGCGTGACAAAGTCCTCGTCAGCGTCGCTCTCTGCTCCGCGAAGCGAAAAATTGCAATGGGCTACGGCAAAGCCGTCGCATAAATCTGCAGAAAGGGTGCCTTCCAGCGCCCTTTCTGCCATATACATCGAATCGATGCCTCCGCTGACTGCGAGCAATAGTTTCACGAAGTCACCCTGTTATTTCGTCGCGAAAGTGTAGGTGAAGTTGAAGGAAAGGAATTCCTTGAACTGGACTCCGCGCTTTGCAATTGTGCCGTCCTCCTTGGTGATGGTAACGTTAGGATCGGAAATCAGCCAGGTCTTGAAGGCGCACTTCACGAAGCGTGAAAGCTGCCAGTCGATGGAGTTGTCCCAGTTGATACGGAAGTAAGGCTCCTTGCTGTCGATAGCCTTGATGTAATCGGTGAAGACAACAGCCTGGGTCTCATATTTGAGATTCTTGTTGATGACAAGCTTGAAGTTTGCCTTCACCTGCGCACCGAACTGGAAGAGGGTGCTCGCGTAGGTGGCCGGTGTTGTAATGTTGCCTTCCTCATCCTTTACGGCCGGAGTAAGCTCCCTCATACCGTAGCTGGACCTCAGTGCCTGATTGGTAACGATGGTGAAACCGCCGGTGAGAGGTGCGATGTTGATATCGAAATAGCCTGACGGGGTCCACTGGATACCGAGCGCGAGGTTGGTGTAGGCAGGGGAGATGAAACCGGACTTGATGCCGTCTTCCACCCAGGTGCCGTTTTCCTCCTGTTTGTATCCGGCCGGAGTGTCGGTGAACTGGCTGCGGAAATCGAAGGAGGCGGTATAGTTGAGTTTTGAAGACGGAGCCGTCTGATAAGCCCATTTGCTTTCCAGATAGATGCGGTCGTTGCTCTTCTGGAGTATTCCCTTCTTGTCGGCTGAACTGAGGAATCCGTAGTCCAGCTGCAGACGGTTGTTCCAGCTCATCAGCTCTTTCTTGTAATTGGCCTTGGCGTCAAGGTTGCTGGTGAGGTTCATAGTGTTGTAACCTCCGGCTGCCCAGTTTTCGAGTATGGTGTTGTTGAATCCCAGGTTGATGGCAACCGAACTGGTCCAGTATTTAGGTGCAGGTGCCGGAGCCTGGGCTTCCGGAGCGGATGCGATTGCTGCGGCTGCATCTTCTGCGGCCTTGCGTACAGCGTCCTGTGCGAATGCGGAGCTGAGCGAAATCGTAAGAACTCCTATGGTAAGTGCAATTTTTTTCATACGAATGTCTTGTTAATAAGCAATTCCGAATACTACTCTCTGCTTTGACGGTTTGCCGGAATAGATGTCAACTCCCTCTTCCTCGCAAACGCAGCTGTCCACAGGGATGCAGCGTATGGTGGCTTTGGTCTCATCCTTGATTTTCTGCTCGGTCTCGGCAGTGCCGTCCCAGTGGCAGAGCAGGAATCCGCCCTTCTTTATCTCTTCCTTGAACTCCTCCCAGTCGTCGCATTTGCGTATGCGTGCGTCACGGGCAGCGAGGGCTTTGTTGTAGATGTTCTGCTGAATGTCGTCGAGCAGGGTGTGGATGTGCTCCTCGATGCCATCCAGGCTCATTGTCTCCTTGGTGAGAGTGTCACGGCGGGCTACTTCCACTGTGCCTGAAGCGAGGTCACGTGCGCCCATTGCGAGGCGTACCGGAACTCCTTTGAGCTCCCACTCGGCAAATTTGAATCCCGGGCGAAGTGTGTCGCGGTCGTCGATTTCCACGCTGTGTCCGAGGGCTTCCAGACCCTTCTTGAGCTTGTCGAACTCGGCAATCACTGCGTCGTGCTCCTCAGCGGTGCGGTAAATAGGCACCATAACAATCTGGATAGGGGCGAGAGCCGGAGGCAGCACGAGTCCGTTGTCGTCTCCGTGAGCCATAATCAGCGCTCCCATAAGGCGGGTGCTGACACCCCACGAACTTGCCCAGACATACTGTTGCTTGCCCTCCTTGTCGGTGTACATCACATCGAAGGACTTTGCGAAGTTCTGGCCCAGGAAATGGGATGTTCCGGCCTGAAGTGCCTTTCCGTCCTGCATCATAGCCTCTATGGTGAGTGTGTCGAGTGCACCTGCGAATCTCTCGTTAGGACTCTTGTGTCCTACGATTACCGGCAGGGCCATAGTATTGCGCGCGAAATCCGCATATACGCCCACCATTTCCATAGCCTTGGCAGCTGCCTCCTCGCTTGTGGCGTGGGCTGTGTGGCCCTCCTGCCAAAGGAATTCGGCGGTGCGCAGGAATGGTCTGGTTCTCATCTCCCAGCGCACGACATTGCACCACTGGTTGCAGAGAATAGGCAGGTCGCGCCAGCTCTTGATCCAGTTTTTGTAAACGCTCCAGATGATGGTCTCGGAGGTAGGGCGCACAATGAGCTCTTCCTCCAGCTTTGCATCCGGATCCACCACAACTCCCTTTCCGTCAGGGTCGTTCATCAGGCGGTGGTGGGTAACGACAGCACACTCCTTGGCAAATCCTGCCACGTGCTCCGCTTCCTTGCTGAAGAAGGACTTCGGAATGAAAAGAGGGAAGTATGCGTTCTTCACGCCTGTTTTCTTGAATGCGGAGTCGAGCACGTGCTGCATCTTCTCCCATATTGCATAGCCGTAAGGCTTGATTACCATACAGCCCCTGACTGCGGACTGCTCTGCCAGGTCGGCCTTAACGACCAAATCGTTGTACCATTGAGAATAGTTTTCGCTTCTGGATGTAATTTCCTTTGCCATAGCGTTTGTAATGTCTTGATTATTTGCTAAACTTGCAAGACTCTGCCGGGTCGTCCAAACAGGTACGATTCTTGCGACGCAAAGATAAGAAAATAATTGATAGAAGGGATAACTATGAAGCGCAGTTTGATTATTATGGCCTTTGCCGGCCTTTTGACGGTATCTTGCGGTACCGTCGGTACTACAAGTACAGCAAGCCGTTTCCAGGACGGCATCTACTACCAGGCACAGGAACCTGAATTCACTCCCTTGACCCAAGAGGAAATAGCATCCAGGGCTGCCCTTGGCCTGAAGAGCAGACAATACGATACCCTCGTGCTTGTCGTTGAACCTTATCCATACACCAGTTTCGGCATTTACCCTTGGTACGGCTATTACGGCTACCGTTGGTACAGACCGGGATTTGCCTGGTCATATCGGGACCCGTTCTGGGACCCTTATTGGAACTGGTATTGCTGGGACCCGTTCTGGGACCCTTACTGGTACGGTCCTTCCTACTGGTATGACCCTTGGTATCACCATCACCATTATTATCCTTCATACGGACACACAAGCCGCACCCAATGGGCTTCCCATCCTGGCGTAAGCCGTTCATCTTCAGGCGTGGTATCCCGCTCGGCAGCATCTTCCGGAGTGAATCTTCCGAGGGTAAGCCGTTCGGCTTCAAGCACTACCCGCAGTTCTTCGGCATCCATTCCGAGAAGTTCGTCGGTCAACAGGACTGCTCCTGCAACGCGCTCGACCAATTCTGCATCTTATAACAGCAACAGCAGCGTGCAGAGACAGGGCGTGGAGCGTTCCCGCAGCGAATTCCGCCAGCAGGATTCCTTCCGATCATCATCAAGCAGCTCTTTCCAAAGCAGCGGCAGCTCGATGTCACGCGGCAGCAGCGGAGGCTCAATGTCTCACGGCAGCAGCGGTTCAATGTCTCACGGTGGCTCCGGCCGCAGATAAAATTTGAATGTTGGTTATGAAACGCATACTTATCGCTTCGGCGCTTTTGGTGGCGCTGGCGGCCCCTCTGGGGGCACAGTCTCTTGAAGACGCATACCGCTTCGGCGGACTTGATTATACGGGAACAGCCAGGTCTATGGCCCTCGGCGGTGCAATGGGTGCCGTGGGCTGCGATTTGGGCAGCATAGGCATCAACCCTGCCGGCTCGGCAGTTGCGGGCTACTCCCAGTTTACGGTAACTCCAAGCTTGAGTCAGGCCCTGTCCCGGTCTTCCTATGCATTGACCCCTTCCGAAGCCTTCGGCTCCGCGCAGAAAGGCAACCGTTCCGCTTTTGCACTTCCTAATATCGGCATATCCGCAAGGTATGATTCCTTCCTGGGTTCTGCCCTGAAATCATTCACACTTGCATTCGTTGTCAACAGCACTTACGATTACAATTCCTATTCATACGGCAGCGGCGTCAATGACCGCACATCCAAGTTTGCGGAGATGGCAAGCGCTGCAAACGGCATCCCGAAGGATTATATAGGAACAAACGCCTTCTACAACGATTCCCAGTACTACAATTATTGGGATGTGGCAATGGCTTATGAAGTCGGCCTGATCAATTCTTTCGGAGATGCGGACTATGTCGGATGCTCCGAGGTGCTTACCGACCTTGGGACCCATTATGTGCCGGGAGAACTCATTCAGAAATCCACCCGCACTACCGCAGGAGCAAAGAATGACATCCTTATGAATATGGCTTTCAACTTCAATGACAAGCTGTATCTCGGTCTCAACATAGGAATACCTGTAATCAACTACTCCTCAGCCGAGTCTTTCTCCGAGGTTTCCGTTAATCCTGAACTCTTCCCTATAGTTTTCAATCTTGAAAACGGAGGTACTGAAGTCACCAACTTCAGCAACGCCACCTACCAGTACAATTATTGGGCAAACGGCACCGGTCTCTATGCCAAATTCGGAGCCATCTGGCTTCCTTTTGCAGGCCTGAGGCTTGGTTTTGCATACCAGACCCCTACCGTTTTCGATATTCAGGAGAGTTGGGTGCACAGCGGTTCCGTGGGATATACCAACGGCTCCAGGTACAGCGGCAGCGGCAGGACCGGAAGCTATAACTATTCATACACAGCTCCTCAGGTCTTCGATTTCAGCGCCGCATACACTTTCGGCAGAGTCGGTCTTGTCAGTGTGGACTACACCCTGTCCGATTATCATCACATTTCTTTTGCCGAAAATGCCCCGAACGGTGAGGCATATTTCGATTTCACCAACACCGCACTGCGCGCATTCAGCGGGGTAAGCCACAACCTCAGGGTCGGTGCAGAAGTCAATCTCACCCCTGACTTTGCCCTGCGTGCAGGCTATTCGATCCGTACAAGTCCTGAGAAGTACTATCTTGACAGCGACGGTTCCCAAATCGGTTTCGGCGATTACAATGACGATTATTATTATGGAAGAATAGAACTTCCCAAACATAATTCACACTATTACGGCGATTTCACCGACAGCTTCTCGGCAGGTATAGGCTACAACCCTGCCGGTTCCTTCTTCGCTGACCTCGCCGTCAGGTTTACAAGATATCCTGATTCTTATTACCAGCCTTATTATGGATATGCCGGGATGGATACTCCGCAGATTCATATCAAAAACCGCCTGCTTAACGCAGCGCTTACCGTAGGTTGGAGATTTTAACCGTTGAAATAATGAAATTTACTGCAAAAGAGCTGGCAGAAGTACTGCACGGCACTGTAGAAGGAGACCCGCAGGCTACTGTGACTACCTTCGCCAAAATTGAACACGGCAAACCGGGGCAGCTTTGCTTCTACGCAAATCCCAAATACGAGCATTATGTCTATACCAGCAAGGCTTCCATACTTCTGGTAAACAATGATTTCAAACCTGCTGCTCCCGTGGGACCCACAATGGTCCGTGTCGAAAGCGCATACAGCGCCCTTGCACAGCTTCTGGACTATGTGAATGCGCAGAAGAGAAGCTATCGCCGCCATCGCGGCCGCTGCCGCATTGCCCTGAGTGCGAAACTTGGCAAGAAGGTGTGGATAGGGGACTTTGTTACGGTCGGCGGACATTCCCGCATCGGAGACTGCACCAAGGTTTATGATAATGTAACCATAGGGGAGAATGTCAAAATAGGGGAGAAGTGCATTGTATATCCGGGTGTGCATATTTTCCCGGGAACCGTAATCGGCGACAGGACCATACTCCACGCCGGCTGCATAATCGGTGATGACGGTTTCGGCAATGCTCCCCAGCCTGACGGAAGCTGGAAGAAAATCGAGCACGTGGGCAATGTAATCATAGGGAACGATGTGGAAATCGGCTCCAATACCTGCGTTGACAAGGCACCTATGGAATCCACCATCATCGAAGACGGTGTGCGCATAGACAATCTCTGCCAGATAGCCCACAATGTGAAGGTCGGCAAGAATACCGCAATGGCCGCAATGTCCGGAATCGCCGGCTCCGCAGAAATAGGCAAGAGCTGCATCATCGCCGGTCAGGTCGGAATCGTAGGCCACATTAAAGTGGCAGACAATACGACAGTCGGAGCCCAGTCGGGAGTTATCGGAAACGTCCGCAAGAGCGGTCAGATTCTGATGGGAATGCCTGCAATTCCGAGGACTACATTTATGAGGGCCTACGCCAAATTCAAAGCGAGTGGGGAAGAATAAAAAAGTTTTCCTATCTTTGTGCCCCAAAATACTACGGAATGAACCAGAAGACACTTAAAGAATGCTACTCGTTTGAAGGCAGCGGCCTTCATTCAGGAAAGTATGCACATATGCGTGTCTGTCCGGCTCCCGCAAATACCGGTGTCCGTTTTCTCAGAACCGATATCGGTGAAGACGCTTTCATTGACGCTATTGCTGCCAATGTCTCCCTGACAGCCCGCAGCACCACAATATCCAACGGCAAAATAGCCGTTGGCACGATTGAGCACCTGCTTTCGGCTCTGACGGGTCTGGGCATAGACAATGCTTTGGTGGAAATTGATGCCGAAGAGGTTCCGATTCTGGACGGCAGTGCCGGACCCTATGTGGATGCGTTCCTGAAGGACGGTCTGGTGGAACAGGACGCAGAAAGACACTATATCGAAATAGGACAGGAATTCCTTTACAAGGACGAGAAGACCGGTTCGTACATCAAGCTGGTCCCTGCCGAGGAGCCGAGTTATGAGGTTACAATAGACTTCAACTCCAAGGTGCTCGGAGTCCAGACCGTAAAATGGGACCCTTCCATAGATTATGCATCCCAGGTAGCTCACTGCCGTACATTCTGCTTCCTTCACGAAATCCAGATTCTCGCGAGTTTGGGACTCATCAAGGGTGGCAGCCTGGACAATGCAATCGTAATAGTAGAAAAGAAAGCGCCGGAACTGGTTATGAACCGTCTGCGCAAGACCTTCAATATGCCGGATCTCAAGGTAGAAGAAGGCTACCTGAGTCATATTGCCCTCCATTTCCCTGACGAATGCGGAAGGCATAAACTCCTTGATATTATGGGTGACCTCAGGCTCTGCGGAGGCTTCCTGAAAGCCAAGGTCATCGCGTACAAGCCGGGACACGGCATTAACACAAAAGTAGCAAAACTGATTTAGTTATGAACAAAATCCATCCACTTGCAACAGTACATCCCGGAGCCAAGCTCGGAGACAACATCGAAGTTGGACCATACGCATATATCGACGACAATGTTGAAATAGGTGACGGATGCCATATCTATCCTCACGCAACCATCCTTCCATACACCAGGATGGGAAAGGACTGCAATGTTTTCCCTGGAGCTGTAATCGGAGCTGTCCCTCAGGACCTCAAGTTCGACGGTGAAATCACCTATGTCGAAATCGGCGACCGTGTCAACATCCGCGAGTGCGCAACCATCAACAGGGGTACCAAGGCAAGCGGCAAGGGTGTGACCAAGGTGGGCAATGATACTCTCATAATGTCCTATGTCCACGTTGCTCACGACTGCCGTGTAGGCAATCACTGCATTCTTGTCAGCTATGTTGGCATTGCAGGTGAAACCGATGTCGATGACTGGGCAATACTCGGCGGAAGTACCGTGGTTCACCAGTTCTCTCACATCGGAACCCACGCAATGGTCGGCGGCGGCAGCAAGGTCAACAAGGATATCCCGCCTTATTCCCTTTGCGGTCGTGACCCTATCTGCTATGCTGGTGTAAATATCGTGGGCCTTCGCCGTCGCGGTTTCGAATCCGACACAATCCGTATGATCAAGGATATCTACGACACCATTTACTATCAGGGCAACAATGTGTCCGACGGTGTTTCCAAGGTTGAGGCCGGTTTCCCTGACTGTCCTGAGAAAGAAGAGATTGTTAATTTTATCCGCAACTCAAAGCGCGGTATCGTACGCGCCAACGACATAAGCGAGAAGGGCTTCATCGAGTAGTTCCCGATGAAACTGCTTACGACAGCTTTTTTCCCTCCTGTAGAGTACTTTGCCTATCTGGCAAAGTGCTCTGTTTTTATTGACGGTACCGAGCATTATCAGAAGCAGAGCTGGCGCAACCGCTGCCGTATTCTCACCTCCAACGGGCCGGAAGACCTGCGATTCCCGGTTGTGCACGACGGAAAGCGGGCAATTACCGAGGTTCTTGTGGATTACAGGACCGACTGGGTTCGCAGAAACGAATATGCAATCGACACCGCATACTATTCTTCTCCTTTCTTCGAGTACTATCGGGACGAACTCTTCGCCATATTGGATTCCCGTCCCCGGACGCTTTGGGAACTCAACTCTCTGCTTACCGGCTTCTTCTGCAGCAAAATCGGCATTCCCGAGCCTGCAGTCCTTCTGGAAGCCCCTCAGGGCGAGGTGGAGCGCATTATTATTCATCCAAAAATAGCCTCTTCCTGGGAAGGACGCCCGTACTGGCAGGTCTTCCGGGAGAAGTTCGGCTTTGTGCCGGGCCTTTCGGTAATGGACCTTCTTTTCAACGAAGGCCCCGAAAGCATTTGTTTCTTTGGATAATAAGATTTTTGTTCGTATATTTGTGGCCGTGTTGGAGATAGGAGACCTGGTTTGGTCGCCTATCTTTTTTTAAGAAGCTACGCGAAAGCATATGAACAGACAGGAATTTGAAGCAGTGTTGCTTAAAGCTGCGGCCGAAAGGGGCTGCGAAGTCTTCGAAATCGCATTCGATGACGATGACAATGTGTTTGAGGTTACAATAGACAAGGCTGACGGAGCAGTTGACCTTCAGGACTGCGAATATGTCCACAGGGCCATTCTTGCCGCCTTTGACCGGAACGTCGAGGATTATTCCCTTACAGTAAGCTCGCGCGGAATCGACCCTGACCAGGCTGATGAGCTTCTCAAAACCATTGGCGAATAGACAAAACAAGAAATACAGAAATGGAAAAAGAACCAGTTGTAACACTTATTGACGCCTTCAAGGTGTTCAAGGAGGAAAAAAGCATCGACCGCCCGGTGATGATGGGTGTGCTCAAGGATGTGTTCCTCACCCAGATTGCCAAAACTTATGGCTCATCTGACAACTTCGACGTTATTGTGAATGTCGACAAGGGTACCTGCGAAATCTACCAGAACTTCGAGATTGTGGAAGAGGTGGAGAATCCGAACACCGAGATGACTCTCGAGCAGGTCAAAGCCGACAGCGGTGATGACGATTACGAAATCGGAGACCAGTACACCAAGCAGATCAAGCTCGAGTCCTTCGGACGCCGCGGCATACTCAACATACGCCAGAATCTAGCCGGCCGTATTATGGACATAGAGAAGGCCAATGTTTACAAGAAGTACTCCGAGAAGGTCGGCCAGATCTTCACGGGAGAGATCTATCAGACCTGGAGCAAGGAAGTGCTCATCCTCGATGAGGACGGCAACGAACTCCATATCCCAAAGAATGAGCAGATTCCGGGCGAGCGCTTCAAGAAGAACGACACTGTCCGCGCCATCATCAAGAGCGTGGAGATGCGCAACAATACCACTCCGTACATCATCCTCAGCCGTACTTCTCCGGATTTCCTCGAGAAACTTTTCGAACAGGAGGTGCCTGAGATTGCCGAGGGCCTAATCACCATACACAAGGTGGTCCGCATCCCCGGCGAGAGGGCTAAGGTTGCCGTTGAGTCGTATGACGACCGCGTTGATCCTGTAGGTGCCTGCATCGGTGTCAAGGGCGGACGCATTATGGGCATTGTCCGTGAGCTTCACAACGAGAATATTGACGTGATTCCTTGGTCTCAGAACCCTCAGCTGCTGATTCAGCGCGCACTTACGCCTGCAAAGGTTTCATCCATCGATATGGGTGCGGGTCCTGACGACAAGGTTAAGGTCTATATGGAGCCGGACGAGGTGCGCAAGGGTATCGGCCGCGGCGGCTGCAACATCGCTCTCGCAGGTATGCTCGTTGACCGTCAGATTGAAGTATGGCGTGAACTCCCTAAGGGAGAAGAGGAGGACGAGGATGTTGCACTCGACGAGTTCTCTGATGTTATCGACCAGTGGGTTATCGACAGGCTCAAGCATATCGGTTGCGATACTGCCAAGGATGTGCTTTCCTTCAGTCCTGAAGATGTAGCCAAGAGGGCTGACCTTGAGGACGAGACTGTCGAGGAAGTGTTCAGCATACTCAAGGCTGAGTTTGAAGATTAATAACAAGAAAAGGGGTTAATATGGCAGAAATCAGACTTAACAGAATTATGAGGCAGTTCAACATCGGCCTCTCCAACCTTGTGGAATTCCTGCAGGGGAAGGGGGTTGAGGTTGACGCCAATCCTAATGCAAAGGTATCGGACGAACTGATGCCGGAGATAGAGAAGGCCTTCGGCAAAGACCTCGAGGCGAAAAAGGCAGCCGAACAGGTGGATATCAAGATTTCCGAGATTCTCGAAAAGAGCGGAAGGAAGAAGAAGGAGGAGGTAGAGGAAGAGGAACCTGAGCAGATTATCACAATCAAGAGCAATACCTTCATCAATGAAAAGAAGGTTGAGCCTCAGCCGGAGCCTGCACCAGCCCCTGCACCAGCCCCAGCTCCTGCACCGGAGCCGGAGCCTGTGCCGGAACCTCAGCTTGAGCCTGTGGCAGAGCCGGCCCCGGAGCCTGAGCCTGCACCTGAACCGGTGGCAGAGCCTCAGCCGGAGCCTGAACCCGAACCAGAACCGTTGGCCGAACCGGCAGTCGAACCTGAACCGGCTGCGGAACCTGAGCCTGAACCGGAGCCGGTTGTCGAGCCCGAACCTGCACCTGAAGAAAAGAAAGAGGAGCCAGCTCCAACCCCGGCTGGTCAGACTTCTCCTTTGAAGGTTGTAGGAAAGATTGACCTCAGTCAGTTCGAGCGCAAGCCTGCCAAGAAGCACGAGCGTATCAACAAACAGAAGGTGGACCTCGCTCAGGCCGGCAAGAATGCTACGAACAATCGCGCATCTTCAGGCCGCAAGAATGAGCCGGCCCAGGCTCCTTCGGGCAAGAAGAACCGTCGCGACCGTGGCGGAAAGGACAATGCTGCTTTCCGCCCTGCCCTTACCGAGGCCCAGCAGGAGGAGATGCAGAAGCAAATCCAGAAGCAGGTCAAGGAGACTTATGCCAAGATGAACGAAAACAAGAAGAACAACTTCGGAGCCAAGTACCGCAAGGAGAAGAGAGAGGCTGCCGCGCTCAAGTCCCAGGACGAGATGATGCAGCAGGCTGCGGAGAACAAGGTCCTCAAAGTGACCGAGTTCGTAACAGTAAACGACCTCGCTACCCTTATGAACAACACCCCTGTGGTGAAGGTTATCGGAGCTTGTATGAGTCTTGGTCTTATGGTTTCCATCAACCAGCGTCTCGATGCCGAGACTCTCGTGCTTGTTGCCGAAGAGTTCGGCTATAAGGTTGAGTTTGTAACTGCCGAGATTACCGAAGAACTCGAGGAGCAGCAGGACCGCGAAGAGGATCTCGTTACCCGTCCGCCTATTATCACCGTGATGGGGCATGTTGACCACGGCAAGACCTCGCTTCTCGACTATATCCGCAAGTCCAATGTGATTGCAGGTGAAGCAGGTGGTATCACCCAGCACATAGGTGCCTACAATGTCACTCTTGAGAACGGCCGCCGTATCACCTTCCTAGATACTCCTGGACACGAAGCCTTCACCGCTATGCGTGCCCGTGGCGCCCAGCTGACGGACCTTGCCATTATCATCATCGCAGCTGATGACGCCGTGATGCCGCAGACCACTGAGGCCATCAACCATGCAATGGCTGCCAATGTACCTATGGTCTTTGCAATCAATAAGATAGACAAGCCAGGAGCAAACCCTGACACCATCCGTCGCCAGCTTTCCGAGATGAATATCCTCGTGGAAGACTGGGGTGGAAAGTATCAGTGCCAGGAGATATCCGCAAAGCAGGGAATAGGTGTTGAGGAACTTCTTGAAAAGGTTCTCCTGGAGACCGACCTTCTTGAACTCAAGGCCAACCCTAACAAGCTTGCCAGCGGAGCGGTCATCGAGTCATCCCTTGACAAGGGCCGCGGTTACCTTGCCACCATACTTGTGCAGCAGGGCACCCTCCGCGTCGGAGACTGCATCCTTTGCGGAAGCAACTACGGCCGTGTGAAGTCAATGTTCAACGAGCGCGGACAGAAGGTGAGCGAAGCAGGTCCTTCCACACCTGTATCCATACTCGGTCTCAACGGCGCCCCTGCCGCAGGAGAAAAGTTCAATGTGCTTGCCGACGAGAAGGAGGCCAAGTCCATTGCCAACAAGCGTGAGCAGCTTATCCGCATCCAGGGCATCAAGACCCAGAAGCATATGACCCTTGAGGAAATAGGCCGCCGCATAGCTATCGGCAACTTCAAGGAGCTCAACATCATCGTCAAGGGTGATGTGGACGGCTCCGTTGAGGCTCTCTCCGATTCCCTCATCAAGCTCTCCACCGAGGAGGTTAAGGTCAATGTGATTCACAAGGCAGTCGGAGGAATTTCCGAGTCCGATATCCTGCTTGCTCAGGCGTCGGATGCAGTGATTGTCGGATTCCAGGTGCGTCCGTCTGTGGATGCCCGCCGTGCTGCTGAGAAGGAAGGAATTGAAATCCGCCTCTACTCAGTCATTTACGACTGTATCAATGATGTCAAGGACGGTATCGAGGGTATGCTCGAGCCTGAGAAGAAGGAGGAGGTTATCGCTACCGCCGAGGTTAAGCAGACCTTCAAGATTTCCAAGGTCGGCACAATCGCCGGTTGCGTCATCCGTGACGGAAAGATGGTTCAGAAGTCCAAGATCAGGCTCATCCGCGACGGTATCGTGATTTATACCGGTGAGCTTGCCTCCCTGCAAATCGGCAAGGATGCCGTCAAGGAAGTTGCCGCAGGCCGCGACTGCGGTATGTCAATCGCCGGTTACAACGACATCAAGGAGGGCGACTTCATCGAAGCCTTCACCATAGTTGAAATCAAGAGGACGCTTTAGAACCTTATCGCAACATTAGCACAGAGAGCCCCGGTGAGCAAATCGCAAGCCGGGGCTATGCTTATGTTGGAAGAAGCACTGCGTTGCACACCCCAGCTTTCCAGCAGATTCCAGACGGGTTCTTCCAGGGCACGGGCAATAAACACGCTCGCAATGCCAATCCCGGCTCCAGCCAAGGTGTCCCACCACCAGTGACGCTGGTGCTGCACACGCATTGCACCGACATATATACCCCCTGCATAGAAAGCACTTCCCGGTCCGTTTCCATAATCCCCGCGAATCAGTTCAGCACCAACGAAAGCTGCAGCCGTATGTGCCGAAGGGAAGGAGTTGAAGCGGGAGCCGTCCGGACGTTCCTCCCTTACTATGGTCTTGAGTGTATAACAGATAAAGGTATTCACGCCAAAAGCAAGAGAAGCTGTTACCATCCTTTCGGCAAAAGTACTTTTGCACTCCAATCCAATTTCCGCAGAGCCCAGATAGAACACAGCGGGAGTAATCTGCAGCCAGGTCTCAGGATAAGTATATTCCCTGCTTTGTGCCCTTCCGAGAAAGGGCATCAGCGCAAGAAGTACTATAAGAGCAAACTTTCTCATCTCTAATCCTCCATCCTGTCCAGGCAGCGGGCAAGCGAATCTCGCCAATATGGAATCTCGAGCCCGTATGCCTTCTTGATTGCGCTCTTGTCAAGAACCGAATAATGAGGGCGTCTTGCCTTGGCAGGATATTCTTCGCTGCGGCAAGGAATGACTCCGCAATCATAGCCGGAAAGTTCGCGTATCGCCTGGGCAAAATCATACCAGCTCACAGCCCCTTCATCCGAAAAATGGTAAACCGTCCTGCCTTCAAGGCGCGGTCCGTGGATGATATGCATCAGGGCTGCGGCAAGGTCAGCTGCACAGGTTGGACTTCCTATCTGGTCATATACCACACTGACGCTTTCCCGGCTTCGCATAATGCGGCGCATTGTCTTCACAAAGTTTTTGCCATAAGGGGAATACAACCAGGATGTGCGCACGATGATGCTGCGGCAACCGGATTTGAAGAGAGCCTTCTCGCCTGCCAGTTTGGTACTTCCATATACTCCTTTGGGTGCCGGCACTGCATCCTCTCGGATCGGCAGGTTGCCCTCTCCCGAAAATACATAGTCGGTTGAGATATGAATCATAGCAGCATCTCGGGCTACAGCTGCAAGGGCCAGGTTTTCAACTGCCTGATGATTCAGCATCATGGCCATATCGATTTCGCTCTCAGCCTTTTCCACATCGGTGTAAGCAGCGCAGTTGACAATGAGGTCAACTCTTTCCGATGCGGTAATGATATCTATTGCAGCCCTGTCGCATATGTCGAGATATACAGTCTCCGTTCCCGGAAAATTGTTGATATCCGTGAAAATAAAATGGTGGGGGCTGTCGATGGCAAGTCTTCTGAGCTCCGTTCCAAGCTGTCCGTTGGACCCTGTTACCAAGACATTCATTTGCTTCAGTATTTTCCACAAAAATAGTTAAATTTGCACAAATGGACAGCAGACCAACAATTTATCTTTATACTGATGGCGCAGCGAGCGGAAATCCAGGCCCGGGAGGCTACGGAGTTGTGCTCAAGTGCGGCTCACACATAAAGGAAATAAGCGGAGGCTTTGCAAAGACCACCAACAACAGGATGGAACTCCTTGCCGTCATCATCGGTCTGGAAGCCATCAAGTGGCAAAACGCCAGAGTTGAAGTCTGGAGCGACTCCAAGTATGTGGTCAGTGCAATCACGGAAGGGTGGTTGGAAAAGTGGATACTCAAAGGCTGGAAAAAGGTCAAGAACCCTGACCTTTGGCAGCGTTTCCTGCCGCTTTACAGGGCCCACCAGGTCACTTTCCATTGGATAAAAGGGCACGCCGGCCATCCGGAAAACGAGCGTTGCGACCGTCTTGCGGTTGCGGCCTACGGACAGGGCGGACTGCCTGAGGATACAGGTTACATCTTATCGAAAGAAATATGCCAAGAGACAACAAACTCCTTGTGGGAATAACACAGGGCGACTCGAACGGAATCGGTTACGAAGTTATTATCAAAGCGCTGAGTGATGAGCGCATACTGGACCAGTTCACCCCTGTGGTGTACGGGTCTCCCAAGCTTTTCGGATTCTATTGCAAGACCATACCGGAAATCGAGACCCTTCCGGTCAATACCATCACCAGCGCTGCCGATGCGCTGCCGAAGAAAATCAACATACTCAACTGCCTGCCGGACAATGTGTTCTGTGAGCCGGGAGCTGCAATGCCGGATGCAGCCCAGGCGGCCATCAAGGCTTTGGAAGCAGCCGTCACTGATGTGAAAGAAGGCTTGATTGATGTGCTTGTCACAGGCCCTATCAACAAGAAATCGATGTCCGGTCAGGGATTTCAGTTCCCGGGCCATACAGAGTTCCTTCAGAGCCGGTTCGGAGTGAAGGATGTCACTATGCTGATGATTTCCGACCGCATCAAACTCGGAGTGGTAACAGGCCATATTCCTCTTAAGGATGTTCCTTCAAGGATTACCGAGGAAAAGATACTCTCCAAACTGCGCCTGATGAAAGCATCGCTGGAGAGCGATTTCAGCATAGACAATCCTACTATAGGTGTGCTGAGCCTCAATCCGCACAGCGGAGACGGAGGCCTGCTTGGGGACGAGGAGCAGAAGGTTATCATTCCGGCTATCCGTCGCGCAGGCGAGGAAGGCATTCAGGCCTTCGGCCCATTCTCTCCTGACGGATACTTCGGACTGGGCAACTACCAGAATTTCGACGCAACCCTGGCGATGTATCACGACCAGGGACTTTCACCTTTCAAGACCATTGCATTCTCCGACGGTGTGAACTATACCGCAGGGCTTCCTATTGTACGCACTTCCCCTGACCACGGCACCGCTTTCGAGCTGGCAGGAAGGGATATGGCTGACGCTACTTCTATGCGCGCAGCAATATTCTCGGCTATCGATATCTACAGACGCAGGGAAGCTCACAAGAGACTGCTGGAGGGCAAGATGGAGGATTTCACCCCGGCAGAAGAAGAGCATACAAGACCGGGCAGGCCACAGATTGCATAATGGGCATCACTGCTCCAGGACTATTCGCAAGAAACTGCAGCGTGCGGCGACTGGATAAAGCCAGCGCCGCCGCTTTTCTTGATGCCAATCACAGGATGGGCAGCTGCAAATGCCGGTATTGCTATGGACTGTTTGTGGACAGGACCACAGGAAGCCGCGAAGCGCAGGCGGAAGCGGGCAGTCTGGTCGCGGTTGCGACTTTCTCTGAGGGCAGAACTATGCGGGACGGGACGCGCTCCTTCGAGTGGATCCGCTTCGCCTCGCTTCGCGGCCTGAGAGTAATCGGCGGTATGGGCAAACTGCTCGATGCCTTCGTGGAGGAACACAAGCCTGACGATGTTATGACCTATGTGGACGCCGCCGAATCCGACGGCTCCGCCTACAAAGAACTTGGCTTCGAGCAGGAAGCTACAATACAGCGCGACAACTGGACCAACCTCAAACTCCGAAAACGTCTGAGTGAGGGGGTGAAATTGTAAATAATTGATAATTAAGTATTTAAAATTTTCGTATGGGGTGTTTTACCCCATACGAAAATTATAATATACTATGTATCAGCACATTACAATTTCACCCTTCCTGCTGGTCTCTGTATCGTCCTTGATGTTGCAAAAGACCTTGAGGCAACATTTGTGTGAATGTAAGTGTACTACTGCTTACTCCGGGTCGGGACGGGTGATGGTCTCAACAATGGGACGCACGGAGTCGTAATCGTAGCCTCGGGAGAGGGCGAAGCGGATGAGTTTCAGACGGCCCTGAGGGTCTTCGCTCAGGGTACGCCACTTGGTCTGAAGCAGCTTTTCAAGTTTGGCGTCGGCACGCTCCAAATCTATTTCTTGAAGAGCCCCGTCAGCAATTTCCTTCGAAATTCCCTTGGCGGAGAGGGCCATACGGATTTTTACCGGGCCCCAGCCCGTAATGGACGACTTTTCGCGGGCAAATGCAGCAGCGTAGCGCCGGTCATCGGCATAGCCATCCTCAACCAGGGCGGCGACGATGCTCTGCGCAGCATCCGGTGCGGCAATATAGCCATCACGCGACGCTAGCGCCTTTTGGGCCTTGCCCAGAAGATCCCTCGTGCAGCACTCCTGCCTGGCACAGAGATTCTGCAGGCGCGAGAGTATCTTTTTCTGAACTTCATCCATAGCCCTGCAAATTTACAAATAATATCGACATAAATTTACCGTTATATTTGTCTGGTAATGATACTTTTCCTACATTCGCAGCTGGTTTAACAGGGTATTCTTATGCAACAAGACGAGCAGATGATGCGCGAGGCGCTCAGGGAGGCGCACGCAGCAAAGCAGGAAGGCGAAGTGCCTGTCGGGGCGGTAATAGCGTGCAAGGGACGCATCATAGCCAAGGGGCACAATATGACTGAGCGTCTGTGTGACCCGACTGCCCACGCCGAGATGATAGCGCTTACCGCCGCAACGGAGGCGCTTGGCGGGAAGTATCTTCAGGACTGTACTTTATATGTCACCGTGGAGCCCTGTCCTATGTGCGCTGCTGCACTCGCCTGGGCTCAGATTGGCGCCTTAGTCTATGGTGCCGATGATCCGAAGAGGGGCTACACGCAGTTCACCCCATCCCTGCTCCATCCCAAGACGGAAGTCAGAAAAGGGGTGAATGCAGATGAGTGCTCCCGAATAGTCACGGAGTTCTTCCAATCCCGACGCTAGCGATTACGAAAAAAAGGATGACCCGCGGTCATCCTTTTCATTATTGGTTAAAGCTGTGCTACTGAATTACTCAGCGACAACCTCCACCTTGAGGTCAGCATAAACGCCCTTGTAGCATTTTGCCTTAGCCTCGAACTCGCCGACAGCCTTGATTTCCGGAAGCTCGATATTGCGCTTGTCAATCTCGACACCTGCAGCAGCAAGAATCTCAGCAACCTGAGCTGCGGTGATACCACCGTAGAGCTTGCCGTTCTCGCCGACCTTGGCTGCAATCTTGATTTCCACTGCGGATGCCTTGGCTGCAAGAGCCTGTGCATCAGCAACGAGCTTAGCCTCTTTGTGAGCCCTCTGACGGAGAGTCTCAGCGTGCTGCTTGAGAGCTGACTCGGTACCTACTGTAGCGTATCCCTGAGGAACAAGGTAGTTGAGAGCGTAACCTGTCTTAACATTTACCACATCTCCGGCCTCGCCGAGTCCGTGTACATCTTTCTTAAGAATGATCTTCATACTCTCAAATTATTTAAGGAGGTCAGTTACATACGGGAGAAGGGCGAGAGAACGTGCACGCTTGATAGCCTGTGCCACCTTCCTCTGGAACTTGAGTGAGGTTCCGGTGATGCGGCGAGGGAGAATCTTACCCTGCTCGTTGAGGAACTTCTTGAGGAATTCTGCGTCCTTGTAATCTACATACTTGATTCCTGCCTTCTTGAAACGGCAGTACTTCTTTTTGCGAACCTCTACGGTTGGAGGGTTCAGATAGCGGATTTCGCTGTTTTCAACATTTGCCATTTTTTAGTCCTCCTTTACTTCGGGTTCAACTTCTGCTGCTACAGGCTCAACAACAGGCTCCTCAGCCTTAGGTGCGGCCTTTGCTGCGCGTACGCTGCGACGGTGCTCTGCATAAGCAACTGCGTGCTTGTCAAGAGCTACGGTCAGGTAGCGGATGATGCGCTCGTCACGGTGATACTGAGTCTCGAGTGTAGCCACGAAAGACGGCTCAGCCTTGAATTCAATCAGGTAATAGAAGCCTGAGGTCTTGTGGTCAATAGGATAGGCGAGCTGCTTGAGCCCCCAGTCCTCTTCGTACACCACTTCGCCGCCATTTTTCTTAATGAGGCTGGTGTACTTGGCAACCGCTTCCTTCATCTGGGAGTCAGACAAAACGGGAGTTGCAATGAAAACGGTTTCGTACTGTTTGATCATTTTGTTAATAATTAGTAATTGTTATTTCCCAAAAGGGGACGCAAAGATAGGAATTATTTTCCAATCCGCAAAATCATTCTGTAGTATATCCCTTCGGCCTGAGGGCAGTCAGATGCATTTCCGAGTAGGCCTTCTGAATCCGGTTGGTATCCTCGCGCGCATTTTCGGTCAACTCGAACTTCTTTCCGTATCCCACTTCCTTCTTCTTGTAGTCCATATGGGAGAGGTAAACCGACATCCCGGTCTGCAGGGCGACGGTATGGTAGCCGGTTTTCCATTTCCTCACGGCCTTGCGCGTCCCTTCCGGGCAGATGGCAAGATAGCATTCCTGCTCATCGCGCAGCTCGTGTATCAGACTGACCATCAGTGCCTGAGAGTTGGATCGGTCGATAGGGAAGGCCCCGCATTTGCGCAGTAACCATCCCAGAGGCCAGAAGAAGGCCTCTTTCTTGATCATAACGCGCAGCCTTCCTCCTATTCCGCAGAAATAGAGGTAGCCCACGATGGCATCCCAGATGGAAGTATGAGGAGCAAAGAGGAAGATAATGCGCTTCTCCTCCGGAAGCTTGTCTTCACCTGGAGTCATATGCCATCCCAGCACCTTCTCCAGCAGGAATTTGGCTGTTTTTGCTTTCATTATATGTCAATATCTTCAAGTTCCTCTTCGGAACGCAGGTTGGCTCTGATGAAATTCTGGCGCTCTACGGTATTGTCACCCATATAGAAGGCCATAATGTCCGCGATGGACTCCTCATCTGCAAGTTTCACGCCGTCCAGCCTCATATCGGCTCCGATGAAGTCCGCGAATTCGTCGGAAGATATTTCTCCGAGACCCTTGAATCGGGTGATTTCAACGCCCGTCTTGAGCTCGGCTATTGCCTTGTCCTTTTCCGCCTGGTCGTAGCAGTAGCGGTTGGCCTTCTTGTTGCGCACGCGGAAGAGCGGGGTCTGGAGTATGTGAACGTGGCCCCTTCGGATAAGGTCGGGGTAATATTTCATAAAGAAGGTCAGCACAAGCATACGGATATGCATACCGTCATCATCGGCATCGGTCGCGATGATGATCTGGTTGTAGCGCAGGTTCTCGAGGTCGTCCTCCACGCCGAGCGCCGCAATCAGCAGATTCAGCTCTTCGTTCTCCGCAACCTTCTTGCGGCTCTCCTTGTAGCAGTTGATAGGCTTGCCCCTGAGGGAGAATACCGCCTGGTAGGCGGCATTGCGAGCCTTGGTGATGGTTCCGGATGCGGAGTCTCCCTCGGTTATGAAGATGGAGGAGTTATAGATATTGTCCTTGATGTCCTGAGCCGTCCTTTCCGTTACCTTGTCGTTATAGTGGTAACGGCAGTCGCGCAGCTTCTTGTTATAGACATTGGCTCTCTTGTTTTTCTCTCGGGTCTTCTTCTGAATGCCGGCTATTTCCTCGCGCTCCTGCTGGTTGGTCTTTATTTTCTCCTCGATAATCGGCACGATTTCCTTGTGGATGCGCAGATAATCGTCCAGAGCCTTGGCTACGAAGTCATTGACATAGGAGCGTATGGTAGGGCCGACATCTCCGTTCTTTTCCCAAAGATAGGTGGAACCGAGCTTGATTTTGGTCTGGCTTTCGAATTTCGGCTCCTGGATTTGAATCGAAATCGCGCCCACGACGCCCTGACGGCAGTCTTCAGGAGCATAGTTCTTCTTGAAGAACTCCTTGAGGGTTTTGGCAATTGCTTCGCGATAGGCTGCAAGATGGGTTCCTCCGTCCCTGGTGTTCTGACCGTTGACGAAGGAGTGGATGTTTTCTCCGTAGGCGTTGCCGTGGGAGAGCACTATCTCGATGTCCTCACCTTCCAGATGGATAGGCGGGTAGAGCGGAGCCTCGCTGAGGTTCTCAGTTACAAGGTCGAGCAGACCGTTTTCGGATTTGTAGGTACTGCCGTTGAGCACTATCGAGAGCCCTTTCTTGAGATAGGTGTAGTTCTTCACCATAGACTCCACGTAGTCCATATTGAAGGCATACTGCCCGAACATTTCCTTGTCCGGGAAGAACTTTATGAGGGTGCCGTTTTTCTCCTTGGTAGCCTCTTCCTTCTCCTCTATGAGTTCGCCTTTGCGGAACAGGGCCCAATGGCAGAGTCCGTCCCTGTGGGAGCATACATAAAACTCTTCCGAGAGGGCATTAACAGCCTTGGAACCCACACCGTTGAGGCCGACAGACTTCTTGAAGGCCTTGTCGTCAAATTTTCCTCCGGTGTTGAGTATGCTCATTGCCTTCACTACCGAGCCGAGAGGGATGCCTCGGCCGAAATCGCGCACTGATACGTGCCCGTCTTCGCTGATTTCAATCTGTATCTGCTTTCCGAAACCCATCGCGAACTCGTCTATGGCGTTGTCCACGATTTCCTTCAGAAGCACATAAATTCCGTCATCCTGGCTGCGTCCGTCTCCGAGTCTGCCGATGTACATTCCCGGCCTCATTCGGATGTGGGTCACACCTTCCAGGGTCCGGATGTTGTCGTCTGTATAATTAATCTGTTCGCTCTGCATAAGGGCGCAAATTTACAAAATTATTGCGTCAATATAAAGGTTGATAATGCTGTGTTGCGGGTCATTTGTGTATAAACTTACCACACACAGGTTCTCGCTGTCGGACTTCATTGCTTCGGTCCTCACACGGAATTTGAGAGTGGCGGACTCGCCAGCCGGAATGGTGGCTTCGCTTGCCTCCGGCCGGAGGAGTTCCACCTGGGAAGGGTCGAAGTCTATACGGTAAAGGAGGAGAGCGGCGCGGCCCCGGTTGCTGATGGTGAACTCGGCTTCCATCTTCTCTCCCGGAGCGACCGGGGCCGGCGCCGCGCTCCCCTCATACTCCGCACTCGGAGCATTCTTTTTCTGCGTCTCGCTCATAGAATCGAAATTCTCCTTCGTGATGGCAAAGAAACTCAATGCTCCGTAGCTCTGCCCATCCACCTGAGGAGTTGCGCAGTACCGGTTCTTGCCCCAAAGCGAGCGGTCCGCCCTGACGGTAGCAACTATCTGAGCAGTGCTCCCGGCCGGAATGGTCAGGTCCATAGGACTGATGGTCAGAAACTCCGAAAGCTCCCTGAAGCTGACAGCAATATCCTTCTTGCCTATATTGGCAAGGGTGACTTGGGTGCTCTTTTCTTCTCCCTGGGACAGATTTCCGATTTTGACCTCAGCTTTGCGCAAGCCCAAGTTCCCCAAATGCACAGGATAGGTCTCCGAAAGAGGCAGTTTCTTCTTGTGAACTATGCCTCGAAGGTGCAGTACGAGGGGCTTGCGTATGCCCTCGACATATACCGCAAGGGTTTTGTCGAACTGCATAGGGCCTTCATCATTGGAATAGGTGGCCACTATGCTGCCTTTCTCTCCCGGATGCAGGGGCTCCCGGGTCCATTTGACTCCGGTGCAGCCGCAGGAACTCACCACACTGGAGATGCATATATCCTTGTCCGAAACATTTTCGACTTCAAAACTGCAACTCAGCGGGCCGTCCTTCACCGTGACATCGCCCCAGTCCTGGACCGTGCGGTCGATGCGGAGTACCCCGCCGAAAGTGGTCTGGGCCGAAAGTCCGGTCCAAACAGTGCTCAGAATGAGTGCCAAGCACAATCTGCTCATTATTCTGTGTCTCATCGTTGCAAATTTACCTACAAATTTCTACATTTGTAATCTTGAAAACATTTAAAACCAAATATTATTATGGCTTACAAAATTTCAGCTGACACCTGCGTAGCATGTGGTACATGCCAGGGTGAGTGCCCTTCAGGCGCTATTAAGGAAGGTGATGTTTACACAATTGACCCTGATGTTTGCATCGACTGCGGTACCTGCGCAGACGCTTGCCCTATGGGAGCAATCTCTCCGGACGCTTAATAGTCTTCAACTTTAGGACAAAAATTATACCGACTCCGTCCCGGGGTCGGTTTTTTGCGATAAAATGGCTACCTTTGGATTATGAAGATTCTTAAAACGGAAATCGAAGACCTGATCCTTCTCGAGCCGGAAGTGCACGGGGATGAGCGTGGCTATTTTGTCGAGACTTTCTCCCAGAGGGATTTCGACAGGCAGGTTTCAATCCCGCTCTACGGCAAATCCATAATCTTTGTTCAGGATAACGAGAGCAAATCCCGCAGGGGAGTGCTAAGGGGCCTGCATTTCCAGAGGCCTCCTTACGCCCAGGCAAAAATTGTCGCTTGCGTGCAGGGGCGCATTCTCGATTTTGCCGTCGATATGCGTGTCGGTTCCCCGACTTGGGGAAAGCACTTCAGTGTTGAGCTCTCCGGGGACAATCACCGCCAGCTCTTCATCCCGAAGGGCTTTGCACACGGCTATCTGACCCTGAGCGACACTGCGGTTTGCCGTTATAAATGTGATGAGTTCTACCACCCGGAGTCCGAGGGAGGCATTTCTCTCCTTGACCCTGCACTCGAACTGGAAATCCCTGAGGGTCAGTATATTATGTCTGCTAAAGACAAAACCTGGGGTAATCTCGGGGAGGCAGGCACCATCTTTACATACCAAAACAAATAACCCGGCGCTGAAAGCTGCCGGGTCATCAGATTATTCTTCGGGCATCTGCTAGAAATTGTCGCAGTGAACCTCGAAGTATGATTGAGGATGTGCACAGGTAGGGCAGATTTCCGGAGCTTCGGTACCCACTACGATGTGACCGCAGTTGCGGCACTCCCATACCTTGACTTCGCTCTTCTTGAACACTTCCTGAGCTTCGATATTGCGCAGAAGTGCGCGGTAACGCTCTTCGTGACGTTTCTCGATAGCAGCTACGAGGCGGAACTTCTCAGCGAGAACGTGGAATCCTTCCTCGTCAGCGGTCTTTGCAAAACCGTCATACATATCAGTCCACTCGTAATTCTCTCCGTTGGCAGCCTCAACGAGGTTCTGAGCTGTATCGCCGATGCCCTCGAGCTCCTTGAACCAGAGCTTTGCGTGCTCCTTCTCATTGTCTGCTGTCTTGAGGAAAATCTCAGCAATCTGCTCGAAGCCCTGCTTCTTTGCTACTGAAGCGAAATAGGTGTACTTGTTACGAGCCTGACTCTCACCGGCAAATGCCGTTTCCAGATTCTTTTCGGTCTGGGTGCCTGCGTATTTGTTAGCCATATACAAAAGATGTTGTTAAATATTATTCAGCAAATATACTAATTTTTTATTTGGAATGATTACAAATTAGCTATTTGTAGATGTAAATTTTCTGTCCCGGGCGTATAAGGTCGGACTTCAGGGAGTTCCATTGCTTGAGCTTGGCTACGCTCACCCCGTATTTCTTTGCGATGAGGCCCAGATTGTCGCCCTGCTTCACCTTATAGACTATCGTCTCGCCCGTGCCGTTGTTGGCTATAGACTTCATCACTGAAGGTGACATATAGACCTCAGCCTTATGGCGCTGGATCGAGTCACCCTGCGCTATGTACTTGAGCGCGTCTTCTGCCGGAATCAGCAGGATATGCGTCTTGCCGTCATCCGGAATCACGTCGTGCTTGTACTGCGGGTTGAGGTCGCGAAGCAGCCCGAGTTCCGTGCCCACGAGGTCCTGCACCTGGCGCAGATGCAGCTTGCCGCGCACTTCCATAGTGTCGGTAGCAGCCGGAAGCGGGCAGGCTACAGGCTTGATTCCCAGCTCATTATGGTAGCGTATGGCATATAGTGCGCCGACCATCGCAGGAACATAGTAGCGCGTTTCCTTCGGCAGGAAGGGATATATGTCCCAGTAGGCAGTCTTGCCGCCGGAGCGGGCAATAGCTTTGCGCACGCCCCCGAAGCCGCAGTTGTAGGCGCATATCGCAAGGGCCCAGTCCCCGAAGACATTGTATGCATCCCTGAGATAGCGCGCCGCGGCATCGGTGGAAGCCTGGACATCCATCCTTTCATCGACGAAGGAGTCTATCTGAAGGCCGTAGGCGCGGCCCGCGTTGAAGGTGAACTGCCACAGGCCCACGGCGCCCGCAGGAGACTTTGCACGTGGGTTGAGGTTGGACTCGATTATGGCCATAGCCTCAAGTTCGAGAGGCAGGCCGTAGCGGTCGAGAGTTTCTTCGAATATGGGAAAGTAATAGCTGCACAGGCCGATGATTTTCTGCATCTGAGTGCGGTAGCGCTCGGAGTATTTGATTATGTATGAGCGTACTACATTGTTGTAAGGGAGGTTGAGAGGGGAGTTCATACGCTCCAGCCTTTCGATATAGACCGAGTCGGGCTGCTCACCTCGGAAGTCCGGTTCATAAGAGAGAGCATCGAAGTCCTCGAGCTGGCGGGAGAGCTGCCATACGCTGAGGTTGCTGTCTATCTGTTCGAGTTTAGGAGCAAGGCTCCCTTCTACTCGGGTAAGTTCTTCGAGGCGGGTGTAGGCCTGCTCCAGTTCAGAGCGCAGCTGCGCAATCAGGGAGTCTTTGCGGTTGATGGCGTTCTGCGCAGAGTCCAGACGGCTGCTCAGCTCTCCGATCTGCTCTTCGAGCTGGCGGCGGGATTTTATTGAAGGGGTGGCAGGCGTTACTGCTTCGGAGTCTGTTTTTGCAAGCGTTGCTGCTTCGGAGTTTGTCGCTAGTGCGGCGGTGAGTAGTAGTATGCTGAGTATCTTCATATTTCGGAAAAATGTTTGCGAAGATACGAAATATCTGCCGGAAAAAGCGTAACTTGCGCTGTTATGAAAACCACATATTTCTCTTTGCCTGCAGTTGCGGGCCTTATGCTTATGCTTTTGTCAGGATGCACCGCTTCAAGTGGTAACTCCATTGTATCTACCTTGAAATCAGCCGCTTCTGAAGGAAAGGTGCTCTATGGGCATCAGGATGACCTGATGTATGGGCACGACTGGAATGTCAATGAAGACGGGGCGCAGGAATTCGTGCGTTCCGATGTGAAGGCGGTGTGCGGGCAGTATCCGGCAGTGCTCGGACTGGAGCTTGGAGGTATAGAGATGGGCGATGAGCGCAGTCTGGATGATGTTGATTTCAAACTGCTTGCCTCCGCAGCGGTGAAGCATCACGAGAGAGGAGGAATTGTGGCTGTAAGCTGGCATCCGCGCAATATTGCAAATGGAGGAAGCTCGTGGGATGCCTGCCCGGGTGTTGTTGCAAGCATACTTGAGGGAGGGGAGCATCATGAGCAGTTCCTCGTTTGGCTGGACCGCGTGTGCGATGAGCTCGAGCTGATGCGCGATTCGTCCGGAAAGCTTATTCCTGTGATTTGGAGACCTTGGCACGAGTACACCGGAAGCTGGTTCTGGTGGGGCTGGGACCACTGCTCTGCGCAGGAATACATTGCACTCTGGAAGATGACTTATGACTATATGGTCGATGTTCGTGGACTTCGCAATCTGGTGTGGGCCGTGTCCCCGGATGCTAATACCCGTTTCGATTCTTGGGCCGAGCGCTATCCCGGAGATGAATATGTGGATATCATTGGGATGGACCTTTACCATTTCGGCTGGCAGGAAAGGGGACAGGCGTCCAGCGAATACTATATTGCCCATATGCGCGAGTGCCTGACTGAGCTCTGCGCTTTCGCTTCCGCTCACGGAGATAAGCCTGTGGCAGTGACCGAGACCGGTTGCGAGGGGCTTCAGGCCGAAAAATTCTGGACGGGAGTGCTCGCTCCGGCCATCGAGGGGTTCCCTGTGGGATATGTCCTCACCTGGCGCAACTCCAATCATCCTTCCAATCGCGACACCCACTTCTACGGACCGTTCCCTGGCGGCCCCCAGACCGACGATTTCCTCGCCTGGCTCGCCTCCGGCAAAGTTGTGATGCTGTAGGCTTGCGCACGGAAGTGGAAAAATTCGCAGTTGGTGCGCAGAAAGGACGGTTTTGCGCACGGAAGTGGAGGAAGTTGCGATATGAGGAGGGATTATACATGCTGGTCGTGGCTCGTCCCACGAACTTGAGAAGGCGCAAAAATGAGGGGTGAAAATTGCGCGACCTGTGTGCGGGACTACAGACTGAAGCGAAGGGCGATGGTAAGGGAGAAGTTGAGTGGTTTGTCGCGATAGATATTGCTCAGGGTGCCGCCGTCTGGGATATGCCAGCTGAGTCCCGGCTCAATGACAAGGCTTGCAGCATTGAATAAATATGCACCGTAGCCGCCTGGTTGACCGACACCGGACGCGGCAACGGTAGAATTCCTGCTACGACTGTTACCTGAAGGTCCGGTACTCCATAGGTTGATGCCGAATCCCATCGAGGCGCCGAGAGAAAATACCAGAGGCTGGTCCATAACTGTCAACTGTTCACCCTGAACACTTTTACCATATAGGCTGTACGAAGTAGTCGCACTGCCACCGATGCATTTTTCGACCATGCCTCCAAGACCAGCATAGAGTGTAAAGCGGTGAGAATCGAGCAGATGCCAGCTAAGACGCAGCGGTATGCCAAGGTAATCCAGCTTTTGGACGGTGCGGTAATAATTGTCGCCTCCCGATGTGAGGTCGGAGACAAGCCGCGAGAAACTGATGCCGCTCACGAGTCCTAAGCGGTCCGTGAGCATATATTCCGCTTCTATGGCAAGCCGTACGGGCTGTCGGTGGGTGGTCTTCGTGCTTACTTCTCTGCCGAGATTCGAAGTAACGGTTGATGAGAATTTGCGATAGGCGAAGTCATCGTAATTGAGAGATTGCAGGCTGGTGGCTATGTCCGAGCAAGGCAGGGCGCTATAGTTCTGCGAACTGCTGTGTGAACTCGGAGTGCCGCTGGCCATTGCAATGAGGTTTACGCGTGGGCGCCGCGCCGGCTTTCGCTGCGGTTCATCATAGTCTGAAATGTCGTCGATGCTTTGTCCTGCCGGTGCAGTAGCGTCTTCGAAAATATCCGTTTTAAACGTTTGCGAATCGTTTGAAACGTTTAAATGGTTTGAATCGCTTAAAACATTTGAATCACTTAAAACAGTTGAATCGCTTGAATCGTTTGAATCGCTTAAAACGCTTGTGACAGATTGTAATACCTCTGATGGTTGCCCGGTGGAAGGGTGCAATTCAATGCTTCCGTCAAAGGCCACGGAAATTGGAGGGTGCCCGGCGGAAGGCGGCAGTTCAACACTTTCGGCCAAAGTCCCCGGCAGCGTTTCCGCAACAGGATTCTGATCGGTGTCGGGAAGGGTCTCCGCGGTCAGCGATTGGGCTGTGGCAGGAAGGGCTCCTGCGGTCAGCGATTGGGCTGTGGCAGGAAGCGCCTCGGGGGTCTGCGGATTTGTGGTGGCAGGAAGCACCTCAGCGGTTATCGGTTGGGTTGTGGCAGGGAGGACTTCGAGGCTGCTTTCAGATTTGACAGGCAGCAGAAGAATGAGGAGCAGGGCTGCGGCGCCGGCGAGGGCAAGGGATAGAGGCACGAGTACGCGACGCACGCTGCGGCCCTCGCCGGCAGCAATGCGCTTTTCTGCGCCAACCCCGGCAACCCTGGCAGCAGCATCGCCGGCAGCAATGCGCTTTTCCACAGCAGTCCACAGTCCTTCCGGCTCGGGGGCCTGAAAGTCCGAAAGACTATCTCTCAAATTATTTTCCCATTTTTTGCGCATCTCTGTAATCCTTTATCATTGAAGCCATCAGGCTCTTTGCTCTATGGAACTGTGAAGTCGAACTGTTCTCCTTGATGCCCAGCATACGGGCAATTTCCTTGTGGCTCTTCTGTTCGAAAACATACAGGTTGAATATGGTCCTGTAGCCTTCCGGGAGCCGCATTATCATCTGCTGCAGCACATCCGGTGGGATACCCTCCGGTTCCGGGTCCTCCTCCGGGACATCGTAGGGCAGCGCATTATCTTCCGAAATGAGCGGGTCCCTGCTGCGGCGGCGCAGGTGCATCAGCGCTTCGTTGACCACTATCCTGCGCATCCACGCGCGAAGGGCCGGGTCGCTTCCGCGAAAGGTGCCGATTGAAGAGAATATTTTGATGAATGCCTCCTGAAGCACGTCTTTGGCTTCATCTTCAGAAGGAATGTAGCGGAGGCAAACGGCAGTGAGATACCGCACGTGAGAGTCATAAATCGACTTCATTGCTGCGGCATCTCCTGCTGCGGCCCGTGATGCGAGGCCGTCTCCACCACGTCTGAAGAGGCTCACCATGCTTTACTCGATAGCCAGAGAGGTATCAACATCGGAGGACAGCTGCTCAGGCGCAGCCTGAATTCCTCCTGTGCAATAGTCGAAGGAATAGGTCTTCTCTACATTGTTGTAGCCGTTGTACCTAACTGTGAGTTTTACAGTTTTTCCTTCTGTGTCAGGCAGTTCGCTAATGTCGAAAGCTACCAGGCCAGTCCTTTGGGTACACATCTCGTAATCACCTTTTGCGTTATGCCTGAGTTCTACGAGATACGGATTCTCAGGGTCCACACCCATTACGAGATTGATGGTGTGAGGAATCATCCTGTTGCCGAACAGTGCGGCGAACTGGAGAGTGAGATAGCCGTCTTCAACCACTGTTACCCAATTGCCTACAATCTCAACAGGGTCTATGCCCAAGATGTCGATATTCTCCAACTCGGAAGCCTTCAAAGCTTTCTTGGTAAGGATTGAGTCAACCCAGTGAACCTTTACAAGATGGTCATAAGGTGTGGCATCTCCATCAACTTCGGAGCAGTTGGCCAAAGCGCGGACCTGACCCTTGTAAGGAGACTTCTCGAGATTGGTCGGCAGAAGGGTAGTGTTGTCATCAAGCTGGAAATAGCAGCGGCCGTCCTCGGCTGACTTTACCGTTACCAGCATATTCGGATAATAGTAGACGTCGTTCCTGTCGTCGTCCAGGCAGCAGGAGCTGATTGCCGGTGCGATGAGGGCGACGCTTGCGAGAATTGTAAAAATCTTTTTCATTGCAGTATTCTGTTTAACATTCATAATCATACCTGGGCGTTTTAAGCCAGTGTCACATAATAGATGCAAAACTTCCTGAAATACTGCATCAAAAACTGAAATATTTCGAAAATCCTTGAATGCAGACAGTCAAGTGCTACTTGATATCCTTGTAGTATTTCCTGAGAATCTTGAGTATAGGCTTTTCGATTGAGCGCTCCCAGAGCGAGTATCCGTTGTCATTCGGGTGGATGCCGTCAGCGGTGGAGGATTCACCGTTGTGCAGGGCAGCGTCCGGTTTGATGTAATATACATCCTTGTAATCCTTGCAGATTTCGGCCATCAGGCTGTCCGAGAGGGCGCGGCGTCCTGCGTACTCCTTCTGCGCTGCGGTATCGAAATTCTCCCTTTCCCAGTAGATGGTGCGCTGCACGATAATCGGCTTGCCCGGATGCGCTTTCACCATCCTGTCGATGAACGGGCGCAGGCGCTCCTTGATAAGCGGGATGTTGGGGTTGGAGAATATGTCGAAAACATAGGCATCCGCCTCGACCTCCTCGAGGACATCGGCGAAATATGGCTGCATCTTGCAGTTGCCGCTGAAGCCGAGGGTGATAGGCTGCAGGCCGGTGCGGCGCATAAACTGCACCGGATAGCTCATTCCGGCGCGGGTAGTGCTTATGCCGTGGGTGAAGCTGCTGCCGTGGAATACTATCTTGTGCTTGAAAGGGGACTCCATAGGGTCGAGATGCGAAGCTCCGGAGACGCACACCTTGCAGGAGTTGATATCGGTATAAATCGGCAGATAGAGAAGGCACTCTTTCTCACCTTCAGCCATATTTCTCACAAGAACGCGGACGGCCTCTTTGTCAGTATGGTTGGCAGGAAAACTGGTCATTCCTGCCCAGAGCCACTGCCCGTCCTTCTTGATATAGAGGTCAAAACCTCTGTATGAGCAGTATGCATCCCCTCTTGCATAATCGAAATCCATCTTCACGCCTATTGCTTCGGCATCGGTTGTAAACAGTACTGCAAGGCCGGCTGCGCAGCGGCACTGCATGTTTTCCGACTTGGTGAAGCCCTTGAAACGGCAGGTGTCGATACGGTGATATGGGTTGGGTGTGTCGTAGAATGCTTTGCCTACCAGGTTGAGTTCGGAAGCCTCGACTTCAAGTCTCCAGTCCGGCTTCTGTGCAAAGACAGGCAGGGATGTCAGCAGGATGCTGAGAAATAGAACAAGCTTTTTCATTATTGACAAGTATCGGAATTGAATCCTATGGCTGCAAATATAACAAATATTGCTTCAAACCTGGTACATTATCATTGCCGCAACCAATTTTTGCTGGAGAAAAGCCCTATTCCCGTGAATCCGGAAACTTTGACCGGCCGGCTATGAATTCCGTGCGCAAATAAGGCGTTTCTGCGCACCAGAGCGGCTTCTATAGGCTACATCGCCCGTTCCGGCAAATACAGGGCTTTTAGCATTTCCCGAAAGGACTTATTCTCTTATACGGCTTTCAAATCGAACGCTTCTGAAAATGGAATGCTCTCGTGGCGGTCGTGATGGTTAATCCACGCGGATTCTTTATGGCTCAACATAGACAAATCACGGGATGAGGTTCTGTGGAACTTTGCAATAACATCCTCTATCACTTGTATTTCTGCTTCCGTAAAACAGCTCATATCTGCTTTGTCAGTGGATGTCAAAACACTACCGACAAAGTCTCCGGCACTTCGCAGTTCCTGGTATATTTCGTCGAACTCGCTATATATTACATCCCATCGCTCCGGCACCGGGCCGAAATCGATTGCCTTGTAGGCCAGGCCTGAGATTGCCATGCCGTTCTCGCGATAGGAAAGAAAGTCAATATAGAACAGTAACTTGTTCATCTTGGTGCACCAGATGTCCTGAATATTCTCCAGCAGATAGAGCATCAGGTTCTTCAGGCGGCACAATGATAATGGAGCATAGCCGTTCACGGCTCCTCTGCCGGAGCGATAGACCCGATTGATTTCATACTGTTCTATTTTGTGATGTCCACCATCGGCAATCTCGCTCCTGATTTTGTCTGACAATTTCCTATACTCGTTATCTGACAACTCGTTGCGCGAACTTCCCAGGATGTCGAGCATTACCTTCGGGTTACTGATGGAACGAATCATTCTTCCGTTGGACACACTAGGCACCTCACCCTGTTCGTAGCGCCGATATTGATTGATGCCTATGCCGAGGATGAGAGACATCTTCTGAGCGCTAATGCCATAGCGCTTGCGGATGGCCACTATTTCGTCTGTGTAGGGGATTCCATACTTCTCGCGATATTGGTTGGTCACCTGAATGAATCCTGCTGTGTCACTCGCATCATCTGTGAATTGCTCTCCGCTATCTTCGCACAGCCAGGACGTATGAATATACGGGTATTCCTCACCACGGAACTTCCATAGGCGCGTTTCGTGAATGCGCTTCATTTCTTTACCTGTAAACGGACTCTTCATAAGCTATTCCTCCAATGTTTTAAAGGGATAAGACAACGGATGTTCAGCTATGTGAAATGATATGCAAATGGTCTGGCTGCCAGCGCATCCCAACATAATCTTTATGTATATCTCTCGGCCTTTTACGTCCTTGCCGAAGACCCACATCTCTCCTAATCGGTTCAACTCGTCAATCAAGGGACCTTGAATGTAGTCTTCAACAGTCAAACTCTCAATGACCACTTTTCTGTACATTGGGACTATTTCCAATTCCTCGAGAGTCTGTTGGTTCTTTCCCCGGTCGTCACGGTAGATGATTCCGAAGACCTTCATCTTGGAGTGGAATTGATTAAGAAAATGTTGGACTTCTTCTTTGCTTATCATAATTCACTTAATATGACACCAAAGGTAAGAAAGTCTTTTGGATTATGCAAGAAAACCAACTTTAAGGTTGCCTCTAAAATCAACTATTTGCTCCCAAAGCCTTCTAGATAGTCCGTGTAAAGTACCCCTTCAAGGTGGTCGCATTCGTGCTGGAAGATGACCGCAGTGAAGCCCTCAATGGTTTCACTGGTGTCGCGAAGGGTTTCCGGAGAAATATAGCTTATGTCTATCATCCTGTATCTCAGCACTTCTCCGTTCATATCAGGTACACTCAGGCAGCCTTCCCTTCCGGGACTCTTTTCGCCGTGCACGGCTGTGATGCGTATCTGAGGATAGACTTCGAAAGGTTCATTCTCCTTGTCGAAACGCTGCACTGCCACTATGCGCCGGGAAATGCCGACCTGCGGGCCGGCTATGCCGACGCCATCCTGCTCGGGGGAAGTCACCGTGGCTATCATCCTCTGTGCTAGTGTTTTATAGTACTCGCCGGCAAGCATTCCGGCATTCAGGTCTTTGACTTTCTTTCTCAGAAAGAGGGAGTCATCCTTGTCTGCTACGGTCAGTACGCGCATTACTCCCTCTGCCTGATTGCCAATGAGTTCCTTTTCCTCGGATGACCATTTGCCCGCTTTCTGATTTGCAGGACCTTCAGCGCAGGAGTACGACAGCAGCATCGCTGCCAGAATGCATATTGTGAAATGGATCAATGGTTTCATCTTGTTTCTGTTTTCTTTGCTTTGCCCGTCGGGCGCAACATAAATCATTGGTTATAACAGCGGCAAATATACAAATTAATTGCATCATTGTTCCGCTATGCAACAGTAATGCTTTGGGACTTTGCTTCTGCGCACCGAGTACTTTTATCTGAACTAAGTTTACTACAGATACACCCGATGAAACACGACCATACACGGAGAAGCCGTTCAGCCTGACAGGACCTACAAGGTGGCGACCATCAATTATCTCGTAGATGCGACCAACTATCTGAGTGCCCTGAGGAATTATAGCTCCAGAAGGGAAAGTGGTGTGTATATCTACGAATTGATGTCGGACTATGTGAAGTCTCTCGGAGAGCAGGGGCTTCAGCTCAGCTCACGGCTCGACGGCCGGGTAACTGTTTTAAAATAAGGCACTCGCACCTTCCACGGACGATGCCTAGATTCACATACGCAAATTGAAATAGAGGTGTCTTGGCAAACGTGGATGTGGATTTCTTCCGTAGTTTCATGGGCTTTTTGTGCCATGCGAAAGAGGGGCTGCTGAACAAAGCCGTGCGTGACGGCATTTTGTCAGCAAGTTGTCTGGACATACGAGCATCAACAGCACACAAGTCTATACCTATGTAGTTATGTGATATGTCAACACTAAAATGATATGGGCAAGATGATTCTTGTAAAACTGTTTTTTCGATAAAGTTTGACGATTTCAGGAAAAGGCATTATATTTGTGTACCGATTTTGGTACACAATATAAATTATAAAAGTTATGGCAGTCATTCAGATTACGTCAAGAGAATTTCGGGAGAAGCAGGCATCAATGTTTGCACTAGCCGACAATGGGGAGCAGGTGGTAATCAGGCGCAGGGGAAAGGTCTCCTATATGCTGACCCCCGTTTACGAAGAGGATTTTGTCCTTTCCTCGGAGCTTGAAGAGAGGCTCGAAGAGGGTCGCAGGCAATACAGGGAGGGCAATGTCACGGCCTGCACTACAAAGGAGGAACTTAATAAACTCTTGGAAACGCTATGAGCTTGTATAAGATTGAATTTACCCAAATAGCGATAAAGACTGTATCGAAATACAAGAAATCCAATCCCGTGCAATACAAGAAGCTCGTCAAGCTGCTTAATGAGTTGATGGAGCATCCGAGGACAGGGACGGGACACCCTGAACCACTTAAATCAGGCGATTCGATAACATATTCAAGAAGAATATCAAAAAACGATCGCCTGATTTATGACATATATGAGGAGAAAGTTACTGTGTTGGTCTTGACCGTAGAGGGGCATTACGACGACAAATGACCTCCCGTACCATTCCCAATCAACCCTTCCTGGTCGTAGCCGCGGCGATGCTTGTGAATCAGGGCAATCAGCCGTTGCAGCTGAGGGTCGCTTGTTGAAAGATTGCCGAAGCGTTCAATCTGGTTACGGTAGCGTTCGGTGGAGCCCTTTGCAAGAAGATCCCCGATACCATCAGGGATAAAGAACTCCGTTCTTCCTCCTGAACCAGAATTCCCGTCAATGGGAAGCCTGAATTCCGTTAGGAAAATATTGATTCCCGCAAGGTCGAAATCTCCGAAATGCAGGTACCTGTTGGGTATGCTCCTGAGCCAGGCCACCAGGTCTCCGGACTGCGGATAACGGCTCACAAAGAGTATCGGCATTTCGAAGCGGGAGAACAAATGTCTCTGATTCTCCACCTTGCGGAAATTCTCCATATTTTCCACACCCACCACAATCACATTGGCCGGGATACGGAAATTCTGCCAATCGGAAATGAAGGTAAAGGCTCCGCTCACGGGTCCGAGAAGAATCCTGGGCCTGCGACCGTTCGCGTCCGGAAGTCCAAGTTCAACGGACAAGGGCTGATACACATTAACCGGAAAACCCGGGCAGGAGCGTATGGTGCGCAGCTTCGAGTCACCGAAGGCTTCCACCAGCTCGGCCCTTGTGCTGAGTGAAGAAGGGTCCACCAATTTATATAGCCTTCCTATTTCCTGCGGGTCAGCGGCCCTGTAGGAAATACGGCTCCCGTGTTGCCTTGCGGTAAGCAGCTGCTTGTCTTTCAAATCCTGCAGAAGATCCTTCCCGAAGCGGCTTCCGCTGACCCATTCGCCTTGCGAAAGGGCTGCAAGTATCTCATATTCAGATTGTTTCATTTCCAAGTGCGGCTTCTTTCCGGGTAATCAAAGGCTGAACCAAAGTCTTGGCTGCCGCATCCTTGCTGAGCAGGTAGGTGTAGCGGTAGTCAGACACATTGTAGGTTGTCGGGGAGGAGTTGATAAGCAGAATATTGCGGCTGTTGGCAAAGTTCAAAATACCTTTGATGTTGTTCGGATGGAGTTTGCCGATTTCGTCCATCATACAGTGGATGCGGAACTCTCCGAATTTGCGGGAAACCTTCTCTTTGAACACGTTGATAAGCATAATGTTGACCATTGCCTTGACCAGAATGTCTGTTCCGTCAGAGCCGACATTTGCTATTTTCTCGACCCAGCCGGTGTCATTGTCGTTTTCAATCACTCTGAACTGCAGCTGGAAGGTGTCGGACAGCAGCAGGCTCTGTCGGGATGGCGAAGCATTGAGCGCATTCATAAAGTCTTCCAGATATCTGACGGCCTCGCGGTTGACATTGTATCTTCCGCTCTCTTCCGAGAAAATATTGGCTTCTCCCATCTGGAATTCATTCTCGTCAGTAAATTCCTTGATTTTCTGCAGGAGCTGAACCATCTTGTCTCCAGTATTGCTGCTCCGGATTTCGATGCTGCGTATTGCCCCTACGAAATTCTTCTCTTTGAAATCATAGTTGATTTCCCTGATGATTTTCTCCACTTCGGAGCTGTAACCGCTGAGTTCTCCCATTTCCCTGGACAGCCTTTGCAATATTTCAAGATAACGGTCTGAAGTGCGCCCGCGATAATCATCGATTTTGTCCTGTGCCACAAATTCCTCCAGGTCAGCGGCATAGTCCATATACTCCTTATCCGTATTGAGTACGGTCTTGAAGTTGAAGATGTTGCCCTGGCCGAAATCCGCTTTGAAAACATTGACCGCTTTCTTGAATTTATCCCTTAGGCCAATCCTTTGCGTAATGCTGTTGTGTATTTCTTCCAGAAGGACCAGTGCGGGCTGCATTGTGCAGGATTCCTTTGTGTTCTGCAGCTCAGCAGGAAACAATTCTGATGCTCTGAACTGTTCGAGTTTCTCAAATCCTTTTCGGCACTGCTCTATCTCTTCAGCAATCTGCGCTCCGGCAGTCTTTTCGGAATTGAGTTTTTCTGTCAGCTGGGAAAGGTGCTTTTCATATTTTTTGAGCAATGCCCCCTTCTTTGTTTCCAGCTCCTTGTGCTGCTGCTTGAATTCCTCCTCCCTGTCGAACAATTCCTTCTTGTCAAGCAGATAGGCAATGCACAAACTCCTGTTATTGTCTATGAAAGCCAACTGCTCCCTGCATTGCTTCATTTCCTGTTCACATTCGTTCAGGGCGAGTATATCCACTCCGGCGCCCTTCAACTCCTCGTCTCTTCTGGCTTTGAGTTCGCCCAGCTTGATGTCCATAGCGGAGCGCTTCTGCGCCAGTTTGTCCGTGATGTTCTTCAGGGAGGCGTCGCGTTCGATGTCAAGTGCCTTGAACCTTTGCTCCCGGTCACGTTCCAATTCTTTCTGTTTCTTTTCCAGATTCTGCTTTGAAAGTTTGCGGGCAGAGTCCAATTCCAGTTGCCGGGCAGCCAGCTGCATCTTTCTTTCGTCCAGTTCAGCTTTGCGGGAAGCTCTCATTTTTTCCTGTCTGTCCTCCAGTTCCTGAAGCTTGACCGTTTCGACCTTAAGCCGGGAAGGAACAGCCCTGAGTGTCAAATCGGTTTCTGAGCGTTTCTGCCTCAATCCTTTCATTTTCGGAGACATTGTATCAGAAAGCTCTTTTATCTTTTTGTCGCACTCGGCCCTCTTCCGGCCTATAGTCTCATTGATGTCGGCAATTGCCTGCTGGTACATCTCCTTTTCCTCCGCCAGCTGTTTTGGTGTGCGAAGATTGCTCTCGATTCCGCTCAAATCCAATTTGAGACCGAAAAATGCTTCCTTGTCACATTGTGATGAGGCAAGAGCCGGTTTCAGGGTCTTGCTATAGAGAATTCTGTCCTGGTCAATAACCTTGCCTATGCTCTTTTCCCATCCCGGCATTCTGCCGTCAAGCCATTCGTAAAGAGAGCCTGAAGCCCGGGCAAGCAGAGTGTCGATACCGTTGATTTTGTCTCTGTAATGCGCAATTTCTTTGTCCAGCTCCTTAATTTCAGATTCATAAGCGGCTGTCAGCAGGGCAGTACGATTCTCATAATCCGAGGTCAATTTGGATATTTCCAAATCGAGGGACTTCAATTCGGCTTCAAGCAGGGCAGAAGAACGCTCAAGTTCCGATATTGCCTGCTTATGGACCGCGATTTCATTCTCGCAGGGGTTGTAATATTGCAAATGGACAAACTCGCTGTCAAGCTGGCGCCGGCTATCCTGCAGTTCCTCATGTCGCTGAGACAGTTGTTCCCATTCCTGTTCGTGTTCTTCACGAAGCTTTGAGAGTGCTGCAGCTGCCTTCTCACCTATGGCCTGTTTTGAGCTCAGATGCTGTTCTTTGACCGCCGTCATATTGTCTTTGGCCAGGTTTTCGTGCTCTCGAAATTCCCCACGAAGACTGTCCTCCAAGGCTATATATTTGGCGTTTAGACTGTTATGCTCCTGAGTAAGGACTTCCTTCTTTTTCTGCAGGGCTCCAAGGGCAAGCTTCAGTTCCTCTTCGTGGGACGCGCGCTCGAGAATGACTTCAATATTTTTCGATTCATAGTCCTTCCTTTTGCTGCGGCAGTCTTTCTGCTTGCTTTCAACCTCGCCAATTGCCTTGTTTATATCTTCTTTCTCCTTTTCAAGCTTTTGGTTCTGCTCCGCTATCAACCTTTCGTAGCGGTGCTGCTGCTGCAGGTGGGCGTCCTTCTTGCTTTCCAACTCCGGCAGGCGCTCACGGTTTGTCCTGTCGGCATAGAGCAGCTCTGCGTAGGATTGCTCGATACGGCTGCGCAAATAGCCGAGCTGACGGTACAACTCAATCACTTTGTCCGCATTCTCACGCACCTGGATTACTCCGTGTGCGTTTTTCCTGAACCATATGCTGATGTTTTCATATTCTGTCTGGAAATCAGCCACCTGGCGCCTGTAGTATCCCAAATCTATCGAAGGTATCTCATCACTCATCGAGCGGAGGATTATTTCCTTAATGAAGTCCGCATCTACCCTGGAGTTCAGGAACACATTCTGCAGGGAGCGCGGAATGTTCTGATAGGCAGGGCTTTCCATAATGGCATAGTTGTAGAATTCTTTCGAGCTTGCCCTATGGTTGCCGTAGATGATATTGCGGAATTCGTCATATTTGTCGACCAGTCTGCTCAGTGACCTGCTGCCCAGGCGTTTGCGCAGCACGGTGTACTCGCTGGTCACTTCGCCCTTGTCGTCAATCAGAAGGGACCTGTCCCAGCGTCCGTCAAAGAAGCGGTAGCAGGCACGACCCTGGCTGCGTTGAAGCAGGACGCAGAAATCGCCCCTCTCGTGAGTCAGTTCATAGATGATATAGGAGTTGGAATGGGGCAGATAGAAATCGTCAAAACCTTTTTTCTCTTTCGGAATGCCTAGTTTCAGCTTGTCGGCATTGTAAAAAAAGAGTATTGCCCTCAGTATGGTGCTTTTCCCCACTCCCTGAGTCCCTATGAAGTGCACATTGCCGTCCAGATGTATCTCGGCATACGGAATGTTTGCGCTGTTGATGAACACTATTTTATTCAGGCATCTCATTTTTGAAGTCCTCCGATACGGTTATGCAATCAATCATTTCTTCGAGATAATGGAAGGCGCTGGTTACTTTCCACACGCCTTCAAGTTCGTTTTCAAGTTCCACGAAGCCGATTCTCTCAAGTTCGTCAATCAACTTTTCGACAGTTTCGTCGATTTTGAGTTTTTCGGCGTACAGATTCTGGGCTTTTTCCTTCAATTCTATGTCCGCCGCAATCTGTTCCAAAATGTTTGAGGCGCGGAATGTGAATCCTGGACCGAAGATGCTGCTGAAGGTTTTCAGGAAGTCCAGCCGGTCTATCCATTTGGTAAAGCGGTCAAGTTTGGTTTCGAGGTCCACGCGACTTTCATCGCGGGAAAAATAGTAATAGCCGTTTCCGATCTCGAGATTGAAGCCTATTCCCCTGTAGTACTCTTTGTACTGCTCATAGTCGTCTTCAATCGCTTCATACATTTGTTTTGTCTGACGGTTCACGCTGTCTGAACAGATGAATCCACCCCGGCTGAGGATGTCGAAGATTTCTTTTGAAAGTATCATAATGTTTTATGTTTGGGCAGGATATATAATCGGATATTCTATGTCCAGATCGCAATGGTATTCGTCTGTGATATTCAATTCACTTTGGAATTGTGAGGCAATCTGGCAGAAGAGTACGAGTTTCTGCTCCCTGTCAACGGGAGCGGAAAAGTTGTAGTTGCATATGAAGGCGTACAGGTCAGTTCCTGATGCAAGGAAGGAATTCTTGAGCTCAAGAGTGTTGAAGCCGTCCGCAATCCGGGGTTTCGCTTCGAGATATCCTTCTGCAATGGCCTCGGCCTTCCGTCTTTTGAGAGTGCTTCCTTTTTGGAGCTTAGCCGACAGGGATTTCAGAGCGGCAAGACCTTCATCGGTATTGCGCAGCTTGTCAAGGGATATTTTGAGAGTGTATTTAGGACGGTTTTCCATCCATACCGGATTGGTCCCGTTGAGCAATTCCCTGATATCGGTTTGCGTCTCGAGTACCATCTGGTCGCGGAGGTATTTGACAATCCTGAGTTTTTCGATCAGACGGTTCTGGTATTCGATGAGGTTGAGGTATAGAATAATCTGCCTTTCCAGATCCAGAATGTTGTGATGAGCTTCCTTGAGCTGGATTTTGACTTCATTGATGGTTTGCCTGAGTCCCGCATCCGCTGCGATGGCAAAGAACCCCTGTCGCTTATTGTTGATGTAGTCTTCAGTGCGGAAAATCAGTTCGGTTACTGCTTTGCGTTTAAGGTCGAGTTTTTCGAGTTTGAGTTTTTTGACCTTGTAGCTCGGTTCGTTTTTGTAGGTGGAGTCAATGTTGCGCTTAAGGTCAACTACATTGCGGAAAGTGAGCGTAGCTATGTTGTGCAATATTCTCTTTATGTCTTTTATGTAGCCGTATTTCCGTTTCGGAGATTCTTCAGCAAGGTAGTATCCTATGGTCGAGTCCAGGGCGTCCAGACTGTCGGAAACACCGGCAGTGCTGATGTCTTCGTTGACATCGAGGACATTTTCGAAAAACTGGAGATAGACTTCTTCCAGTTCGAGGGCGTCACCGTTGTCGCGTATTACCCCGTGCTCAATCAGGAAAGTGAGCCTGTCGCTTTTGTAATCGACCATTTCCCTTGCCATTTCATAGCTGTAGGAAATGCTCTTTCTGTTCTGGAACATGTCTTTGAGAAGTGCCTTCTCCCGCGAAAGCATCCTGAGAAGTTCTTCAATGGACTTGAAATTAGTCATTATCGCTCATTTAGTGTTATCAATGCGCTAATATACGCATTTCTTCCGGATATTCCGAAGCCACCCTCTACTCCCAGCAGACCACCTGCGGAGCGGCGCCGATTTCGAAGAAGCGGCGGGCGATGCCAAGGTCCATATGGGCATAGAAGCCGACTCCGGACTTCAGCGTGACTTTGCCCTCCGGGGTAAGGCCGAAAGTGAACTTCTGCTGGTTCATAGCAGTCGGGGCGAGCAGCGCCGTCTCCACTCCGTCCCTGAACCACTGCGGAGCCTGCTCCAGCGGCACTGAAGTCACGTCGGCGTATGATTTGCCCTTGTGGGCTACACCCTGGGTCGCGCCATATCCCAGAGCTATCACAGCACTCAGCTTTTCGCCCGGAGCAATATCGACAGGGCATTTGCCCTTCGAATACGACAGCCCCACCCAGCAGGTATTCAGGCCCAGTTGCTGCGCAAGCAGGGTAAGCTGCGCACCATAGTACCCCAGCTTCTCATCCAACGCGCTGCCCTTCGGGCCGACCAGCGCGAAATAATTCTTCACTCCGCTGAATTTGCCGTAATGGGCCATAAAGCCTCCGAAAGCCTGAGGCTCATCCGTCACAAGCTGGATGTGCAGCCCGGAAGCCGTATTGCATTCCTGCACCGCGTCCCACAGCGTATCTACGATTTCCTGCGGAATTGTCTTGTCAAGATAGGAGCGCACACTGTGGCGCGCCGGCACTGCTGCCTTAAGTTCAATATTTTCCATAAACAAATTTAAGAAAAACCATAAAAATGGTAATGCGGAGCCGAAGAAATTAACGATATTTGCGAGGTATGAAACACAAGGTACGAAATGTTCTTGCAGTGGTGAGGCGGTGCCTCGCTCTGGTTTTCTTTCTTGGGATAACCCTGTTGCTGTGCGATTTCACCGGAGTGCTGCACACCTGGCTGGGATGGATGGCCAAAGTCCAGCTCCTGCCGGCGGTGCTCGCGCTCAACTTCGCAACGGTCGCAGTCCTGGTCATCCTCACCCTTATATTCGGCAGGGTATATTGCTCGGTAATATGTCCTCTCGGAGTGATGCAGGACCTTATTAACCGCTTGAGCGCCAGCCGGAAGGGGAAGAAATACCGCCTGTCCTATTTGCCGGCCAAAAACTGGCTGCGCTACGGCCTGCTCGCCTTGTTTGTCATCGCGATGGTCGCAGGAGCCACTTCGCTCGCTGCCATTATCGCTCCGTACAGCGCTTTCGGCAGGATAGTGGGCAACCTCTTCGCTCCGCTGTACCGCCTCGGCAACAACCTGCTTGCCCTGATAGCGGAACGCCTTGACAGCTACGCGTTCTATTCGACGGAAGTCTGGCTCAAGAGCCTGCCTACCTTCATCGTAGCAGCGCTCAGCTTCGTGCTGATTTTCATACTCGCGTGGCGCGGAGGCAGGACCTGGTGCAATACGGTTTGCCCTGTCGGCACGGTGCTGGGAGTGCTCTCGCGCTTCTCGCTGCTGCGCATCAATATTGACAAAGACAAATGTAACCGCTGCGGCCTGTGCTCACGCGAGTGCAAGGCTTCCTGCATCAACGGGAAGGAGCATAAGGTGGACTACAGCCGCTGCGTGGCGTGCTTCGACTGCCTTGAGACCTGCAGGCACGGGGCCATAAGCTACGGCCTGCGAAAACGCAGCACCCCTGAAAGTACCCCTGAAGGCGGCCCTGCCGGCACCCGGGCCTCCGAAGCCCCTGCTAAGACTTCGCAGGACAGCGCCCGCCGCCGCTTTCTCGGCATATCGGCCCTGACCCTTGCCGGCGCCGCCCTCCACGCCCAGGAAAAGAAGGCTGACGGAGGACTCGCGGCAGTGCAGGACAAGAGGGCCCCTGAGCGCAGCACGCGGATAGTTCCTGCCGGAGCGCAGAGCCTTTGGCACCTTTCGCAGCATTGCACTGCCTGCCAGCTCTGCGTCTCAGCCTGTCCCAACGGCGTGCTGCGCCCATCCACCCGCCTCGAAAGCTTTATGCAGCCCGAGAGTTCCTACGAAAGGGGATATTGCCGTCCTGAGTGCACGCTCTGCTCGCAGGTATGCCCGACGGGAGCCATCATCCGCATTACGCCTGAGGAGAAGAGCTCAATCCAGGTAGGTCACGCGGTATGGGTGAAGGACCGATGCCTTCCTGCAAACGGGGGAGACAGCTGCGGCAACTGCGCCCGCCACTGCCCGGTCGGTGCCATCCGTATGGTGCATCTCGACCCTGACGACAAGAATTCACCGCGCATACCGGTGGTCAACACCGAGCGCTGCATAGGCTGCGGAGCCTGCGAAAACCTCTGCCCTGTGCGCCCGCTCAGCGCAATATATGTAGAAGGTCATCAAAGACATAGAACGATATGATGGACAGACGCGAATTTCTTAAGATAGCTGGAGCCGGAGCTGCCGCTGCGACCCTGAGCGGATGCGCTTCCAAGAAGGGCGGTACGACCCCGGCCGGTGTGCCTGCGGACAAGATGACTTACCGCCTCAACCCGAAGACGGGCGAGCAGGTATCGCTGCTGGGCTACGGCTGCATGCGCTGGCCTTTCGTCAGCGTGCAGGACGGCTCATCATCCGCCGAAGTTATTGACCAGCAGGCTGTTAACGAGCTGGTGGACTATGCGCTTGCGCACGGTGTGAACTATTTCGACACAGCGCCATTCTATTGCCGCGCCCTCTCGGAGAAGGCCACCGGCATAGCCCTGGCCCGGCACCCGCGCGGGTCTTACTATATAGCTACCAAGATGTCCAATATGGGCCTTGCGGGCCGCGGCCTTACGCCTGCAGAGTCCTATGAAGCCTCGCTGCAGATCTACCGCAACTCCTTCGTAAGCCTGCAGACGGACTATATCGACTACTATCTGCTGCACGCCGTAGGCCGGAGCATAGACAATTTCAAGGAGCGCTTCGAAGACAACGGCGTGCTGGACTTCCTGCTGGGGGAGCGCGATGCCGGGCGCATACGCAACCTCGGCTTCTCCTTCCACGGCGATATTGCGACCTACGACTACCTGCTCTCACTTCACGAGCGCGTGCATTGGGACTTCGTGCAGATTCAGTTCAATTACTATGATTATAAGGCTAATAAGGCGGATTACCTCTATGCTGAGCTGCAGAAGCGGGGCATACCGGCCGTCATAATGGAGCCTTTGCTCGGCGGGCGGCTCGCTGACCCGGGTGGCCATCTGGGCGAGCGTCTGCAGCAGCACCGCCCGCAAGAGAGCGTCGCGTCGTGGGCCTTCCGCTTCGCCGGCACCTTCCCGGGAGTGCTCACCGTGCTCAGCGGTATGAGCTATATGGAGCACCTTCAGGATAACATCCGCACCTACTCTCCGCTCGACCCTTGCTCCGAGGATGAGCTCGCCCTGCTCGCCAATACTGCCGAGCTTATGCTCAAATATCCCACCGTCCCCTGCACGGGCTGCCAGTACTGCATGCCTTGCCCTTACGGCCTGGACATACCCGGCATCTTCGCGCATTACAACAAATGCATCAATGAGGGCAATATATCGGCGTCCTCCCGGGACGAGAATTACCGCAAGGCCCGAAGGGCCTTCCTCATAGGCTACGACCGCTCAGTGCCTAAACTCAGGCAGGCCAGCCACTGCATAGGCTGCGGCCGCTGCGTTTCCCACTGCCCTCAGGGCATCAAAATCCCGTCCCAGCTTCACAAAATCGACCATTATGTCGAAAAACTCAAGAGAGGGGATTGGTAATTTGAGAAAAAATGCTATCTTTGCACGCTTATTTAAAACACTAGTGTAATTATGAAGAAAGGAATTCATCCCGAAAACTACCGTCTTGTAGCTTTCAAGGATATGTCCAACGAGGAGGTATTCATCACCCGTTCCTGCGTTAACACAAAGGAAACGATTGTTGTTGATGGAGTTGAGTACCCTGTAGTGAAGCTTGAGATCTCCAGCAGCTCTCACCCGTTCTACACAGGCAAGACCAAGATTATCGACACCGCCGGCCGAGTTGATATGTTCTATCAGAGGTACAAGGCCAGGAAGAAATAATACTTCCCCGGATAGTAGCAAAACGGACTGCAGCGGGATGCTGCAGTCCGTTATTTTTTGTGGTGGGACCGTAAGCCGGTTTCTGTTTTAATCCGTCATTTATCTTCGCAACCTACCCCCTGACATCGGACGGGCCGTCCTCATCTGTCAGTATATTTGGTTTTGCAGGTCGCAGTGCCGTACCCGCCCCGGATCGCTCCGGCAGCGTCGTGAGCTCTTGCCTCACGTTTTCACCCTTGCCTTGCGGCGGTAATTTTCTGTTACAGCTGGCGTAAGGTTACCCCTACCTGCGCTTTCCGCAGTGCGATGCCCTGTCCTGTCCGGACTTTCCTCAGCCCTTTCGGACCGCGACGAATCGTCCCACCAGTTCCGGACTGCAAAATTACATAATTTTCGGGAAATACCGCCAGCTGTAAATGTTTATTCGCGTATGTCCTCCGGACCGAGAGGCTCGTACGCCCCGTCCTTGCACTCGATGAAGACCGTTCCGGACTCCAGAGCATTGAGCATACGCTGGCTGCTGTCTGCCGGTGAAGTCCGCAGGTCGAGGTTCATACGAAGCCTCGGTGAAGCCTTCGCCTGAGCGGAAAGTTCGTCGAGGGTGGTAGGGGTGAGTTTCATTTATTCAGTAGTTGATTTCTTGAATACTTTATAGACATACGAATTATCGTTCGAAATATCTCTCGCCTACCTCATGAATAACTCGCTGATAATCGTTTATCCGGTTGATGATAGGTCTAGAATCAACAAATGACGGGTCAAAACTCTTTCCCAGAATAGCAGAGAAGTACTCATATTCGGGGTCTTCAGGGTCACGCATAATACGAAGAATCTCCTTGTAGCCTTCTATTCCGCCACAATCTTCCAGAGGACAATACCCTTCTCCGCCAATAATATCGACCCCATAATCCCCAAATGCAATAGAAGTTGCACTGTATTTACCTGTCTCAATCAGGCGAATGGTATGATTCCAGGAATCTCCCATATCGTAAAGCAGTTTGCACTCTTCTCCTACCTTCTTAAATAGTTGGCTGACTGTCGTTCTGAACGAGTTCTTTACTTTGAATTCATTGTACTCGATGTTGTGTTGTTTATCTATCTGCTTTTCCTTGGTAGAACGCCAAATCACATTTCCCTGAGTAAGTTCTGTTAAATGATACCGCTCCCAACCCATAGCTATTACCATAAGATTGATAAAATGTCCAATAAATAGATTTGACGGTATGTCTAACCGTCTCATTACCTTTACAGGTGCTTCATCCAGTGTGATTTCAACTGTATACTTTTTAGGTGATTTGTTTTCATCGTAAAGCGGAGTAACAAGTGAGGCGAGAATCTCATTTGAGTCAAAATAGTACATAGGCTGTTTTGTTTTCATTTATTCAGGGATGCGAGATACTCCTCGTGGAGATGATAATATTTCTTCTTGAACAATACATAGGCCAGTGCAAGCAGCACCAGAGCCGCAGCAAGGTAAATCCAATGGCAAGCCGCAAGCGACAAGCCGCAAGCCTCGGCCAGCAGCGGGCAAAGATATATGAAACCAAGGGAAACAGCCAGCTGCAGCGCCATATAAATCACGCTCACAAGCGGATGCGACATCTTCAATTCATTGGCCATAAGCTGATATGCATGCTTGCGATGCGCCTCGCCAAGCTTTTCGTGAAGCAGAATGCGATGGCAGATGGTAAGGCAGCCGTCCACGCCATAGACCAGCAAAATAATGAGCCAGGTCACATCACCGGTCTTGACAATCAGCATCCCGATAGCGAATAGCAGGATGAATGCGATTCCGACGCTTCCCACATCCCCGGCGAAGCATTTCGCCTTCCCGCGGGGACGGAAATTGAAGAATAAGAATACGAGCACGCTCAGCAGAGCCACTACTAGGAACGACTCGGAAATGAATCCCTCGCTGCGGTTCATCAGAAGCAACGGCAAAAGTACTGCAAATGAATACCCTGCGGTAATCCCGTTGATGCCGTCCATAAAATTGTAGATGTTGGTAGCTCCTACGCAGACTATAAGGGCGATAATGACAAAGACAACACTCACCAACAGATTGCTGTCTCCGAATATGCCTTCTCCTCTCGCGGAAAGGAACAGCTGAAGAATCAGCAGCCCCATAGCGGCAAACTGCACCACCAGTCTCACCGAATCCGGCAGGGAGTGGATGTCATCCACAAACGAAATACCCGCTGCCATCGTCACAGCCAGCAGGAACCACGGATACACCTGACCCGCTTCTCCGAATGCACCGCACAGCGCAGCGACAGCCCAGATAAGGGTTCCGATGAGAAATATCACCCCGCCACCGCGAAGCACAATGGTGGAGTGTGAAGAACGTTCATTGGGCTTGTCGATGATGTTGAAACGGTCGGCAATCTTGAAATACAACAACTCCGCAACAATCAGCGCGGCAGCAATAATCAAATATGTTATCCAAATGTTCATAATAGATTACGAATAGTATCAACAAATACCAAGCATACTCTACCTATGGTAAGATGCTTGTTCTTATCATAGAAATGAAAGTGTCAGTTTATACGCTTACGGACCCTAATTACAACACACCTTGCTGTCTATACAAATATTATTCACCTCATATGGAGTTACTTTTACACACTCAGCTTTTTCCGGATGGAAAAGCACGAGATTCTTTCCGGTTGCTCTAACTGAACTATTGAACATAATGCCGTCAGCTCCACTACCCTTGAAATACTCGCAGATATATTGGGTCGGAATATATTCCAAATCTGTGTCGAAACTCCGTAGAGGTTTTGACAAATCAGTACTTATCGCATCAAACAATACACGTCGTTTTACTTTCTGCTTGAAGGCATCCTCTCCATTATCGTAAAAGACTTTAAATAAATTGACCTTCTCCGTAAAATCGACGATTTTTACACTGTCGTCAATGATGCGGAATTCACCTATGTCAATTCTATCCAGATAGTAAGGCCTGACTTCATAGAATGGGGTCTTATCATCGCAGCACAAGTACAAGTACCTTATTCCGTTTGGATTGGCTCTCCCTGGTGTAGCAAGTTCTGGAGTTGGAGGGCACCCCATATTCTCTTTCTCAAAAGCAGGTTCATCTTTATGATGAATTCTCGCCCTGAAAAATCTATCGTCTCTAAACAGCAATAGAGAATCCCTATCTATATCAAAATCATCGAGAATATCTACAATAGAATCCATTGGACAGAAAAAACGGGTACTTGTCTTAACCTCATTTTTTACCTCTTCCCATGCGTTCAAATAATATAGATACTCTGCTTTATACTTTACAAGATCACAAGGCTGGAATGGATTACCCATCGAATCAAGCACCTTTGATAACGATACTTCGTCAGCAAATATACGCCAATCAAATATCAGTGACTTTGACAGACTCTCTCCCTGCGGGGAAAGATCGTACAATGACAATAGGGCATACAGGAAGTCTTCTACTGTTTGACGACCATCCTCACTACCATCCTGCAAGAGACTGATAATTTCTGTATCTGCGAAATAGCCTATCTCCAAATCAATCATCTTAATCCTCCCTTTCGTGCAAGATTCGATTCATCAGTTCCAGATGGTTCTTTATACTGTATTTCTTTATAGCACCAAGCCCAGGGTAATCTAAAGCAATAATTTGTTCAACAGCATTTGTTGTTGGTTTGTTCTCATAGAAAGGAGATATCTTAATATTCGCCTCTCGGAACTCTTCGCGAATGTTGTGTGAACCATTTCGAGAATCAGATAGGAAGTGATGCACATATATAACTCTTGAGCTTCTTTGATATGTCATATGTATTGCAACAACCTGCGGTAATACTCCACCTTCACGAAAATTCCTGGATAGTGTCGTGAAATCTGAGAATCCAAACAAGCCTAGTCTTGACTTATAATAACTAAAGGTATCTGAGAACGCTTCGTCAATATTATCTCGGTATGCATTGTTAGGGGTTTTCTCCGGGAAACAATCTTCAATTGAAATGAGGTGTTTCCCTAATTCTGACAAGTCATCTATCACTGATATGCGTTGTGTCAGATTGAGTGCAACAATATATTTGACTGCATCATTGGTAACAAGCCTTTTGATTCTGTCATCTTCTAGTTCAACAATGGTGAAAAACACAAGCATCACATCGTTGAGACTATACTCTATAATGGCATTTTCTATGGCATCCACATTAGCGCTACTATTAACTTCAAATGCCGGAGACCATTGCACATCACTTATCTCACTTATTAACGATGGAATATCAAATACGGCTCGCTGATAATCCCCTATTTTAGAGTTCAAGACTACGGCAAAAGGCATTTCCGCTTTTCCCATCGCATCTATACAGGACAATAGAGGACGAATATCTTTCTTTACCGGTTCAATGATGGGCATAATATGACGGCCATATTCCGTTCCATATCCCTCTTCAATAAATTCCTTAATAGCTTTTAGTTCATAAAGCTTTCCTCTCAGAAATGGCAGATACATATTCAATATATTTTATCGTTCAGACAATTGGTAATACATTCCAGTTGTTTGTCAGTAAGGTGCATACTTAAACAAATCTGATACAATTCATACGGGGTTTTATTCAGCAACTTGAAACTATTCTTTCTTCTCTCTATTGTTTCTAAGAAAGCATTATGCAGTTGTGCTCCATCCATACATTTCAAGATGGCCTTGCATTCTTCAAAATGCTTATACTTGCTTTCCGATAGTTGAGCGCCCGCATATTGTTCAGCAATTGCTTCATATTCTTCGGCTCTGAGGCACGTCATAAGCACATCTACATCAATTTGTTCATTTATTGTAGCAGGCCTGATTTCCTCCATTGTAATGCGGCCGCGTGGACCATGACAAAAAGCAATTAACCCCAGTCTTTCATCATAACCACTCCAACTGTCTATCTCACTCTGTTCCACGACAAGATAGCATTTATCGAAAACACATCGGTAGTCATTCAACTGACCTTCCAACCTTCGGGGGGAATCAAAGCCTGTTTTAATTTCATACGCTCGACTTTCGCCATTGAAAAATGCCAAATCTGCAATGGAATTCCCTACACGGAACTCGTTAATTACTAGTGATTTCCGGTGGGCGTAGTGCTTTTGGAGCTCGGCGATTATCTCATTTTTGAATACATACTCACAACGGTAAAACTGCTTCATGGAATGATAAAACCTATGAAGGCAGTCCATGTAAGTTTCATCCTTGTCCTGTTTGTTTGTATGACAGATAAAAGACAAATGCTCAGAATTTCCCCAACGCAGAATATCAGCATACACTGACCGTCCAAAAGCCTGTGCATACAGCCGCGATTGTTGTATCTGAGTCATAGTTGTCATAAACAGCAATTATTTTGACGTATGCAAAATTAAGAAAAACTAATCAGAAATCAGCGTACACCAAGTTATGTAGCTCACCACGTTCGAGAACCTTCGTGTACAGCACCAGACCACCGGGCTCCA
>JBJEBK010000052.1:0-5855 GCA_051869975.1 Candidatus Cryptobacteroides sp.
GCAAAGATAAGCAGAATATTCAATATTTTGCTACAATAGTCAAAATTTTAACAATAATTTCTCTGGTTTGACACATCATTATGGAGATATCGAATACCCAGACCGTTGAGTTAGCGATTTGGGGCTTTGCACATCAAGTTACACACGATCCACGAGAATAGTACGGGGAAGGAGTTTTGGAAGGAATAAATGGGGAATTCAAAATTGTTTTCGTAACTTTGCGATGTATGGACAGACAAGTATCATATATCATTGCCGTTATCAGCGATTTCGCTGAGCATTTCGGCCTGTCCAATCCTCAAGCCTATAGGTATCTTGCTCGTTATAAGGGTATAGATTTCCTGCAGGAGTTCTACGATGTGGAGCATACGCTGTCTTTTGACGACGTAGTTGCCGACGTGGCACGCTGTTGCAGGAACAATGGAGGGGCATTAGTATGATTCTGTATCACGGTTCCAATGTGGAAGTCAGAGAGATTGACCTGAACCGATCTGAAGTGGGAAAAGACTTCGGCGTGGGGTTCTATTTGACTGCCAGCAAAGAACAGGCAGAGCGTATGGCCGGCCGCAGGGTAAGGCTGTATGGCGGCGAACCGGTGGTGTCGGCCTTTGAGTTCGACGAAGTTGCGGTTAAAGCCTCCGGCCTTTCGCTGAAAGATTTTCAGTTCTATTCCAAGGAATGGGCCGATTTCATCCTTGCAAACCGCGCCAATGGAACACGGCAGCAGATTCACGAATATGACATTGTCCACGGCCCCATTGCCAATGATGATGTAGGTTTCCAGATTCGCCGCCTTCTAGCCGGCATCATCACCATCGACACATTTCTGGAAGAGTTGAAATACAAGAAGGGCGTCACCTTCCAGTACTTCTTCGCCACCGAACGATCCATCCAATACTTGAAACGATTATGAGCCGGGAATCGTTTATGATTGAGGAACTGGTCAAGGACCTCGTCCTCAAGTTGATGGAAGAGCAAAATATGTCGATGAGTGAAGCCCTGGACGCCGTATATAACTCCGATATGTACGAAAAGATTCTTGACCCAGAAACCGGCCTCTTCGCCCAAAGCACCGCTTACGTGTTTGCCATTCTCCAGCGCGAACTGAAAGAAGGCAAGATTGTGGCGGGATAGAAGCCGTGAGAAGGCGAAATTCCGTCTGTGAGTTAGAAACTCAACTCGTTGATAATCATTGTCTCGTCGCTGACAATAGGAGGTGTCGTCTTTTTTGTATTGACAAATTCGAGTTCCTTGATGACTCCATTCTGGGCATCTACTTTGGAGAGCTGGAAAGTGGTTGGGCTTGAATTGTTGTAGGTGAATGACCAGTCAGTCTCGCTGACTTGCCAGTATCCAACGCTGAGAGCCACCAGTTGTTCCACTTCAGCACCATCATCCGACACTCCGGTCAAAATTACATCCAAATACTTTTTGTATTGCTCATCGCTTTCGCTTTCCTTGTAGGCGCACCTGAAGACAGCACTCTCGCCCTTAAGGAGACCTTTTTTCTTGATTCTTACAAATACGTAGTGATAGCCAATTGTAAGATGGAGATATTTGGTGCTCAAAGACTCGGTATTGACTATTATCAGTCCAAGATTACGGATTCCCTCAATAGTCTTGAGCATATCATAGTACCTTTGCTGAGTGCCGGGAGTCATCTGCTTGGTTCCGGCAAAATACGCAGCATCTGAAGGATTGTAGTCCTCCATCCAAGCAATAGATGTCTTGCTGACTGGTACTTTGAAACCTGAAAGGTCAAGGTTTTGCGGAGTAGGAATGTCCAGTGTGGCAGGGTACCATTTGTACGATTCCCTCATTGGAGAATCGCCCTTGTACACGCTCCAGTCCGAACAAACTGTACTGATATCGTTGCCTGCAACATCCGCATAATTCTCGTAAATACCGAAAGGATGGATACGGCTCACTTTGAAAGTGCCGTCTTTGGAAATCAGGATTCCGCCTCCGAAGCCTGAGAAGGTATGGCTGACATAACAGTTGTCGTTGTAGGCGTATGGGAAGTAACCGAAACTTGTATGCGGACCCCCGCTCACATATTCCGCCCTGTTCCAACGGATCAGACCACCGTTGTAGGTAACCTTCGCTTCGTTTATCAGGAGAGCACCGCCAAGTTTGGCGACATTGTTCTCCATAGTATTGTTTTCCAGAACAAAATTGGCATTGTCTCCAGCATCCACGCCATCAAACTCTATTGCTCCACCACGGTATGCCTTATTGTAGCGGAAATTAGCATTTTTGATTGTTCCGGTAATGTAGAGATCTGAAGTGGTGTGGTTGGATTTTACGCAAATGGCACCGCCGCCGTCAGAAACAGCTTCATTGTTGTTGAAATTGGCTCCGGTATTGATATTCAGAACACCGCCTTTTTCCAAATAAATGGCTCCTCCGTTGATTTGGGCAATATTGCTGTCGAAGGTTGCACTGCCGATTTCATTTTTGGATTTGTCCTGAGAACACAGCCCGCCACCATATTTGGCTTCATTTGAAGAAAGGTTGGCACTTCCCATCGTATTGGTTGAGGAACCGATAAGATAGATGCCACCGCCGCGCTCTGTAGCATAGTTTCCGTTGATTGTGGCAGAGCCAAGAGTCAGGCGTGAGGCATCTTGAAGATAAATGCCTCCTCCAAGTCCTCCGTCACTGCTTGACGTGATTGCTTTGTTTCCGCTGATGGTTGCTGTTCCAATGTTTATTATGGAGGCATCGCTTGCATAGATTCCGCCTCCGATATAGGTGCTTGAATTGAGGATTTCTGCTGATAAGCCTACTTCAAGCTTGCTTCTTTGCACATACACGGCACCACCCCAACCGTTTGAAGTGTTGGAATTCAGCTTCATATTTCCAAGGGAAATCATTGAATAATTGCTTTCGGCAACTCCTGATGTGCTCATACAAGCTAAGGCGCCTCCATCCTGAGCCTTGTTTCCATCTGCTTCAAGAGAACTGAGTGTTGCAGATGCCTTGGTTCCGGTGACGCATATTGCCCCTCCGCGGCGCATAGCTATATTTTTGTTCATCGTGAGGTCCCCGGCTTCTGACGGATCGTGTCCGATATTGGAGTTATAGACAAAGACAGCACCTCCGCAGGACTTGTAGCTCTCTTCGGAAATCACATTACCGCCGCTATCCTTTTTGTCATAGAATGTGCCCTGAGGCCAGCTGTTCCAGTGGTCTTCAGTGTCGTGATATACTTTGTTGCCATTCAGTGAGCCTCTGTTGAGATAGAAGTTCACAGCATAGTTCTTGGAAGCATCCGAAGTATTCTCGAAATATACTCCACCGCCCTTGACTGTGGCCCTGTTATTGTCGAATCTGGCCCCGTTGAAGTGAAGATTGAAAGACGAGCCGGCTTCCAGCTGACATCCTGTATTCAATTGAAAACCAAGTCCGCCTCCGTACTGGGCAGTGTTGTCGTGCACATAGAGTTTGTCTGTCAGATAGTATTGAACATCAAATTTTCCGAGATTACCGCCGGCATAGCCGTACATATGTATGCCTCCACCCATAATTTTGGCGGTGTTGTTGTAAATCTCGGTCTGAGCACCTGTGAACTGACAGAAAGTTTCGATACGCATTGCTCCACCAGAGCGGTCACTCTTGTTATCATGGAACTTGCATCCGTCCACAGTCAAAATCGGTCGACGATTGACATCATTCTTGTCACCCATCGCATTCCAGAAGACTCCTGCACATCCATAAGGCGAGTAGCAATTCTTGATTTCAACACTTCTCAAGGTAAGATTTCCCACCCAAGCTCCTCTGAACCTGAGTATCCCTCCCCAGCCTGCACCCGGGTCGGTGTCCTGTGAGGGGTCTGAAGAAGGTGCTCCATCTCCTTTTGTAGTGCTGCACCCGTCAATTACAACATTTTCGAAAAGAATGGCGCAGGTTTCTGGTTTATTGTCTGCATTATCCAGACAGTTCTTGTTGTTTTCTGTGAACAGTACCGAACCCATCAATGCGGAGCAGTTGATGAAACTGCAATTTCTTACAGTAGTGGTTCCCAGTTTCTGATTATCTGTCCATCCCGGATTGATTTTGATTGCTCCATAGGAATTGTCCGTTTTTGAGTTGTAATTGTTCTGGACGGTGACATATTGCATTTCCAGTGTACCTGCACTTCCTATCATTTCTGTGTTCGTACCCTTCTTTGTAGAGCCGGATGTGCCTCCGTCCAAGATTATCCGGTGTGTGTCGTCTTTACCACGAATAATCAATTTGCTCTTCTGGTTTACTCTGAAGAATGAATCGGCAGAGCCGCTGTTTTTCAATGTTACAGGACCAGCGACATCAGGATGAATCTCCACTATCAGCGTGACGTTAGGCGCTGTCGCAGCGTCTCCCACCACAATGTAACCGTTCATAGTCACATTACCCTTAATTCTGATACGATATGTCTCTCCGTCTTTTTGAACATAATCAGTATTGATGGTTGTGCCGGCATTCCAATCAATAACCACCTCTGCGAAAGAGCTTACAGGGGCAAGCAGCAGGAATGCAAGAAGAATTAACGCGTTTCGAACTTGTTTCATAACATTCATCTGTATATTGGATTACCAGCTTGTCGGATGGTTTGGCCACAAATCGATTTGAGAAGGATGAATAACTTGTACGCAAATATTGAAGTACAGCTTGAGACCTTCCTGTTTCATTACCTTTAGTGTATATTTCTGAAAAGGTGGTTCAGCGATGCTATGCCCGGGGAGCTGCTCGGTATAGTAGTAGAATCCGTCAGACTGCTGAACCCATTTGGAACTCCACCCCTCAAATTCTCCTTCGCCTTCTGTCCAAGGAATGACAATCGTGCCGCTTGCGTCCTTCCAGTAGCCAATAATGGCAATTCTGACATAGGCTGTACTGAAACCGGCGTTTTTGATTTCAACTCCGCTTTTCACTGCACCGTCCACGTGGTCAGTGATTTCCACATCCATTTCATCGGCTGTACCTATGGTAAAGGTGTATATTCTTTCGGCATCAAAGGATGGGACGATGTCCTTCAAGGCTTTCTTTAGGATATAGGTTCTGCCTTGAATCGTGAGTTCCAACTGAAGCTGGGCATCCTCAGTGGTGAACTCCTGTGGGATGATGATGAAGGTCTGTTCTTTTCCTCCAATCGCATCTCCTGTGGTCAGAGTCTGACCGTAAGTCTGGGTATAGCTTCTCACTTCACAGTGGCCGCTCCAGTTGAAGTTGAGCACTGAGGCGTCTCCGCTGACTGAGCAGTTAGCCTTTCCGTAGACATTTGTTAAACTTATTCCTTTGAGGATGACTCCGTCTGGAACTCTGCCTACCTTGAATTTGATAGCAGAGAGTGCGTGGTGCATCTCCATAGTGACTGTGCCTGTAGCATTGGTTTTGTTCAGACTCATTCCCAGCAGCACATCTTCTTGTGCCTGAGCGTCTTTTCCTTCCAATTCACCGCTTCCCTTTTTAACTTCGTAGGTGAATTGACAGTTGATTTCTCCTGTGCTTGTTGTGGTGATGGCAGGGCTGAAGTCAAGTTCCGAGGCACTGGAGGAGCAAGCAAGGAAGGATAGTGCTTTGTCGTGAGGCCAAAAGCGATTTGTTTTCCATTCATCCGCGCTTTTGCTGATTTTCTGACCTACGATATATTCTTGACCTGTTTCTACCAAATCAGCCCATAGCCAGATTTTGGACAGGGTGTTGTCGGAGTTGTTGACCGGAGCGGCTTTGGTGGCTGGCTCTTGGATGATACTTACCGGGATTGTTATGTTTTCTGGAAGTTCAATTTGGAAAGTGTTTTGCTCGCACTCTCCAGCCTTGGTATATAGTTCATCGTCCTGCACGAGCAGGGTGATATGCCCGAGGTCAGG
>JBJEBK010000053.1:0-36346 GCA_051869975.1 Candidatus Cryptobacteroides sp.
TTCTGACCGGTGTTACGAAATTCGGCAAGGTAAGCGTGTTCAGTGACCTGAATAATCTTAAGGATATTTCAATGAGCCAATACTACTATAATATTTGTGGTATTACGGAAGAAGAGTTGCATCATTATTTCGATGAGGAAATAGAACAGCTTGCCATAAATAACAATCAGACAAAGGATGAAGCTTACGAAAGACTGAAGGAGGAGTATGACGGATATCATTTCACATATGATACCCCGGGAATGTACAACCCGTTCAGTATCCTGTGGACTTTGAGTGAACGCCGTTACGGCAGTTACTGGTTCGAGACCGGCACTCCAACATTCCTTGTGGAACTGCTGCAGAAAGCTGACTACAATCTTGAGGAGATGTCCGGTATTGAAACTGATTCAGATGTTCTTGGCAGTATATTCAACGATGACAATCCGATACCCGTCATCTATCAGAGCGGTTATCTTACAATTAAGGATTATGACAAGGAGTTCGGCCTGTATAAACTGGGGTTCCCTAACCGTGAAGTAGAAAAAGGGTTTATGAAATTCCTCCTCCCGTTCTATACCTCCAATAGCACCACAGGGCCACTTGAAATCCGCAACTTCGTGAACGACATCAAATCCGGCAATGCCGAAGGCTTTATGCAGAGGCTACAGTCATTCTTTGCCGGGACGAAATTTGACCAGATTGCAAAGGACACTGAGAACTGGTTCCAGAATGTAGTGTTCATTGTGACAACCCTCTGCGGCCTGTATATCGAAGCGGAGCACCAGACGAGCAACGGACGAATAGACCTCGTGATGAAGACGGACAAGTATGTCTATGTTATGGAGTTGAAATATGACGGCACTCCCGAGGAGGCTCTCAGGCAAATCGATGACAAGGGATACGCTCTGCCGTGGCAGTCCGACGGCAGAAAGGTCATCAAGGTTGGGGCGAATTTCAGCTCTGAATTGCGCCGCCTCAGCGGATGGGTTATCGGATAAATCAAATCGGTACGGATTTACCCTGGGGTCCGTACGGATTGCCTATAGACTGTAAGCTACCGGCACCTCGTTTGCTCTGGCGGTGCAGTTGCAAAGAATCCGGAAACTTTGACCGGCCGGCTATGAAATCCGTGCGCAAAAAGGTAGGTATTTGCGCACGAACTGAACAAAAATTGCAATCGGTGCGCAGATAAGGCGTTTCTGCGCACCGACTACTATTTTCTGTAATTATTGCTGTACCAAATGCCCGAAGGTCAGGCCTCGTCGGACTTTTCGGTCTTTTCGGACTTTTCGGTCTTTTCGGACTTCAGGGCCTTTTCAGGCTTCATCTGAGGGAAGAAAAGAACATCCTGGATATTGACCTGACCGGTCATAAACATTGTCAGACGGTCTATGCCCATACCCATACCTGAGGTAGGAGGCATACCGTACTCCAGAGCGCGGACGAAATCCATATCGATATACATAGCCTCATCGTCTCCCTTGGACTTAAGGGCAGCCTGCTCCTCGAAACGCTCCAGCTGGTCGATAGGGTCATTGAGCTCCGAATAAGCATTGGCAAGTTCCTTTCCGCAAACGAAAAGCTCGAACCTCTCGGTAAGGGTCGGGTCCTCGCGGTGACGCTTTGTCAGAGGAGACATCTCCACAGGATAATCGGTAATGAAGGTAGGCTGGATAAGGTTCTTCTCAGCATATTCTCCGAAAATAGCGTCAATAAGCTTGCCCTTGCCCCAGCTCGGCTCTACCTCAACATTGAGCTGCGCGCAGGTCTGGCGGAGCTGTGCCTCATCCATACCCTTCACATCAACGCCGGCGTATTCCCTGATTGCCTCCAGGATAGGCAGACGACGGTAGGTACCGCCGAAATCCACCTCATTCTCTCCGATCTTTACCTTGGTGGTGCCGTTGACTGCTGTAGCCACCTTGCAGAGCATCTTCTCCACAAACTCCATCATCCAGATATAGTCCTTGTAGGAAACATAAATCTCCATACAGGTAAACTCCGGATTGTGGGTCTTGTCCATACCCTCGTTGCGGAAGTCCTTCGCAAACTCGTAAACTCCCGAGAATCCGCCCACAATCAGTCTCTTCAGATAGAGCTCGTTGGCGATACGCAGGTAGAGCGGGATATCGAGAGCGTTGTGATGGGTGATGAAAGGACGGGCTGCAGCACCTCCAGGAATGCTCTGAAGGATAGGAGTCTCCACCTCAAGGCATCCGGCCTCGTTGAAATACTGGCGCATAGTCGCGATAATCTGTGCCCTCTTCACGAATACATCCTTGACCTGAGGATTCACGATAAGGTCAACATACCTCTGACGGTAACGGAGCTCAGGGTCGGTAAAGGCATCGAACACCTGACCGTCCTGCTCCTTCACGATAGGAAGCACGCGAAGGGACTTGCTCAGCAGGGTGAGCTCCTTGGCGTGGATGCTGAGCTGACCGGTCTGGGTGAAGAAAGCAAAACCTTTGATACCGACTATATCGCCTATATCGAGAAGCTTCTTCCATACCGTATTGTACATAGTCTTATCCTCGCCAGGGCAGATTTCATCCCTCTTGACATATATCTGAATGCGTCCTGTCTCGTCCTGGAGTTCCCCGAATGAGGCTGCGCCCATAATGCGGCGGCTCATCAGTCGGCCTGCGATGCATACCTCCTGAAAAATGCCTTTCTCCGGGTCAAAGCCCTCAAGTATCTGGGCTGCTGTTGCGTTAACCGGATAAAGGGAAGCCGGATAAGGCTCTATTCCCAATTCTCTGAGCTTAGCCAATGATTCGCGGCGGATAAGCTCCTGTTCACTGAATTCCTGTACCATTTATGCTGTAAGTGTATTAAAGTAATTCTTCACGCTCCTTGATATCCTTGATTCTGAGCTGAATCGTGCTGTTGCCGCGATAGTAGTTCTCAACTATCGAGTAGCACACATCGAAAGGATTTCCGTGGCGTATGTATTCATAATAATCTGCCATATTGAAGGCAATGGCAGGGATTGCGCGGGAGTAGTCCTCCTGAATCAGGTCGAGCTTCATATGGAGCCCGCCCGCTCCCACCTTGCGTCCGCTTCCCTCGTCGCACACCGCCTCGGTCATAAAGACAGGGTTGTTGTTGCCCGGTCCGAAAGGCTGGAACTGCTTCAGGATGCGGAAAAACTTCGGAGTTATCTGTGCAAGGTCTATTTTGGCATCTATATCCACAACAGGGGTGAGCATCTCGCTGGTAATCTTGCCCTCGATATACTGGTCCATACGCCTTGCGAACTCCGGCAGGTTCTCCTCCTTGAGGGTAAGGCCGGCAGCATACACGTGACCTCCGAAATTCTCGAGCAGGTCGGCGCAGCTCTCGATTGAAGCGTAGAGGTCGAACCCGGCAACGCTGCGCGCAGAGCCCGTAACGAAACCGTTGGATTTGGTAAGCACTACGGTAGGCTTGTAGTAAGCCTCAACCAGTCTGGATGCAACTATTCCGACCACGCCCTTGTTCCAGTTCGGGTCATAGACTATGGTGGCGTTCTTCGAAGCAAGGCACTTGCCGCTCTCGACCATCTGTATGGCGGCCTGGGTGATTTCGCGGTCTATGTTCTTGCGCTCGTTGTTGTTGTCATTTATCTGCTCGCCTATGCGCAGGGCAGTGGCGGTGTCCGTAGCTGTCAGCAGCTGCACGGCAAGGCGTCCCGTCTCCATACGTCCGGCCGCATTGATGCGCGGACCTATCTTGAAGACAATATCATCTATGGTAATATGTCCCGCCTCCAGGCCGGAGAGCGCCATCATCGCAAGAAGGCCCTTGCGCGGGTTCTCGTTCAGGCGCTTGAGGCCGAAGTGCGCGAGAATGCGGTTCTCCCCCACCATAGTCACAAGGTCGGAGGCTATGCTCACAACCATAAGGTCAAGCAGAGGAAGAAGGGTCTCGAACTCGATGCCGAAGCGCTGGCTATAGGCCTGCGCCAGCTTGAAGCCCACTCCGCAGCCGGACAGGTCGTCGAAAGGATAATGACAGTCCTCCCTCTTGGGGTCCAGCACTGCAACGGCCTGGGGCAGCTGTTCGTCAGGGAGGTGGTGGTCACAGATAATCATATCTATGCCGAAGCTCTTTGCGAGCTCGACCTTCTCCACAGCCTTGATGCCGCAGTCCACGGTAATGATGAGTTTGAAGCCTCCTGCTGCAGCCCAGGAAATACCCTTGGTTGACACTCCGTAACCCTCGTCATAACGGTCCGGGATGTAGAAATCAACCTTGTCGGTAAAGCGGCTGATGAATGAATGGAGAAGAGCCACGGCGGTGGTTCCGTCCACGTCGTAGTCTCCATAGACCAGAATTTTCTCGCGGCTGCTGATTGCCCGGTGAAGCCTTTCGACCGCCTTGTCCATATCCTTCATCAGGAAAGGGTCGTGGAGATTGTCCAGACTCGGCCTGAAGAAGGATCGGGCCTGCTCGAAGGTCTCCACTCCCCTCTTCACGAGAAGGTCGGCAAGCACCCTGTCGATACCCACCTCTGCGCAGAGACGCTCGACCTTCTGCGGGTCAGCGGCTTCCTTTATTGTCCATTTGCACTCCTTTATCATTGTGCGTCTTTTTTATTCAATTCATTGGCGATGAGCATAGCTGTCCGATCGGCACTCAGGCCATCGGTTTCTATGGTCATTGCGGCCCTCGCATAGACAGGCTCCCTCTCCCGCAGCCTCTGCTCGAAATGCTCATCGACAAGTGGCCTTCCGCTGCCGTCTCCCACTCTTAGGCGGAGCGTCTGTACATCGGGCTTCAGCCAGATGCAGAAGGTTTGGGAAAAAATCAGCTCCTGCAATGCTACGGTCATCACCGTCCCTCCTCCGAGGGCAATCACCGCATCTTTTCCGGTGAGAGTATGCATCACCACCACATCCCTGAGCGCTTCCGCTTCAATCGCACGGAAGGCTTTCTCTCCGTCATCCTCAAAGATTCGGGGGATGCTTCTTCCAGCCTTGTCCGCAATGTAGCAGTCCAAGTCAACGAAGTCGCATCCGAGCTGGGAGGCAAGCTTGGCGCCCACCGTGCTCTTGCCCGAGCCCATATATCCTGTGAGAGTGACTATCATCCCTTAAAACAGTGTTGGCTCTTCAATATTGAGGTCAGGAAGGTCTTCGACGCTTCCCGATGCGGTATCTATCTCAAGGTCAATATCCTGACTGGTGAGCGACTGCCCGGCAGCAGATTCATCGTCCTCCGGCTTGTGGAGAGGCTCGATGAATTCGACCTTCTTGATTTCGCGGTCGTGACATTTCTTGCCTTTGGCCGTAAGGCCTTTCTTGGCAATCCACTCCTCGGCATCAATTGCCTCAGGCTCCCTGTGCTCGGACTTGCCTCCGAAGGTCACAAGGTACTGAGGATGCAGGTCGTCCACTATGCCTACAAGCTTGGACTTCGGAGCATCCGAAATGAAGCTCGTAGGGGTATTGTCGCAAATCGTGAATGAGAATCTCTTCACATAATAGGTTTTGGCGGCTCCGTCGTAGTAGATGGCCGTGTAAGTCTTGCCCGGGTCCAGTTTTTCTATGATAATCACATCGCCCTGATAACGGTTGGACAGGTCGAAGGATGTCGTATAGAAAGTGCCGTTGCTGAAGACGGCAAGGACCTTGTCATCTGTATTGAAAGCGCCCAGATACTTGCCGCGGCCTTCGTCGTTGAGCTTCTGGATGTCGGAATCATACCATATATCCTTCCCGGCAATGGTAGAGACTCCGGCGCTGCGCATAGTGATTTTCTGGATAGGGCTCTTGCAGACCAGATTGCCCCTTGATGCCTTTCCCTTGATGGCAAGCTGGCTGAAGTCATACTCTAAACTGAGCTTTTTCAGCATCGCACGTGGCCTGAGCTGAATCTTTACGGTCTCAGCCTCCCCGTTAGGGTTGGCGGTGAACCAGAGAATCTGGGAACCTTCCTCTCCGGTGGTGATGTCATATTCCTTATCCCTTGTGACGGAGGTGATGTTGAACCTCTTCGCATAGTGGATATCGGTCTTGCCGGCGCGATATATGACATTGTAGGTGGTGCGGTTGTCGTTGCGGTTGAACACGCCCACATACAGAAGATTCTTCTCGAAGAAGGCCTTCTCCTCCACCTTGCTTATGGAATATTTGCCGTTCTTACGTATGACGAGCACCTCCGAAAGGTCGGAGCAGTCGCAGATATACTGCACCCCGTCATCCTTCTTGAGGGCGGTGCCCACGAAGCCTTCGGCCATATTGGCATAGAGCTTCGCGTTATTGTTGATAACCTTGGTGGCTGCGATGGTCTCGAAGCCGGTCAGCTCGGTGAGCCTGGGGTAGGACTTGCCGTATTTCTTTCCGAGGGACCTGAACCAGTCTATGGTATATCTGATAATATTGTCTATGTTATCCTGGACTTCACGCATCTCCTGCTCTATGGCGGCTATCTTCTCGTCGAGCACATTGGTGTCGAAACGGGAAATCTTGCGGACCGGCTTGTCCACGAGCCTATCTATGTCCTCCATAGTGATTTCGCGCTTGAGCAGGGACTCATAGTCCTTCATCCTTGCGAGAATATCCTGCTTCTGGGCTTCCCAGCTCGGGAAATCCATCTCCAGCACCTTGTAGATACGGTTCTCGAAGAAGATGCGTTCCAGAGAGGTATAGTGCCAGTCGTTTTCAAGCTCGCCCATACGGTAGCGCAGCTGTGCGAGCAGCAGGTCGCGGGTGTGCCAGGTGCTGTACTCGAGTATGTCGTTGACCGAGAGGAACTGCGGCTTGTTGTCCACAATCACGCAGGCATTGGGGGCAATTGCAGTCTCGCAGTCGGTAAAGGCGTAAAGAGCGTCTATGGTCTTGTCCGGAGAGACATCGTTCGGCAAATGGATAAGGATTTCCACCTTGTTGGTGGTCATATCCTCAATCTTCTTGATTTTGATTTTGTTCTTCTCCTTGGCCTTGACTATGGAGTCTATGAGCAGCTGGGTGGTTTTGCCGTAAGGGAGCTCGGTGATGGAGATGGTGCTCTTGTCGATTTTCTCGATGCGGGCACGCACCTTCACAACGCCACCCCTGCGTCCCTGCATATATTTGGAGCAGTCGGCAAGGCCTCCTGTCGGGAAGTCAGGATAAATTTCATACGGCTGTCCCTTCAGGATGGCGATTGAAGCGTCAATGAGTTCGTTGAAGTTGTGAGGCAGAATCTTGGAGGACATACCCACACCGATACCTTCGGTACCCTGTGCGAGCAGAAGAGGGAAACGGACCGGGAGCTCGGTAGGCTCCTGGTTGCGTCCGTCGTAGCTGTTCATCCAGTTGGTGATTTTCGGGTCGAAAACCACCTCCTTGGCAAACTTGCTCAGCCTTGCCTCTATGTATCGCGGAGCAGCGTTGGCATCACCGGTGAAGATATTTCCCCAGTTTCCCTGGCAATCCACGGTAAAGCCCTTCTGTCCGAGCTGCACGAGGGCGCCAAGTATGGAAGCATCTCCGTGGGGATGGTACTGCATCGCCTGTCCGACGATGTTCGCCACCTTGGTATATGCCCCGTCATCCATCCTGTACATTGCGTGGAGCACACGCCTTTGTACCGGCTTCAGACCGTCCACAATATGAGGCACGGCCCTGTGCAGGATGACATAGGACGCATAGTCAAGGTACCAGTCCTTGAACATTCCCGAGAGCCTGAATTTCTGGCTGTCGCTCTCCAGGAGTTTGTCGAACTTCCCGGACGGCTCACCTTCTGCCGGCTCTTCTACTTCCAGCGTATCTTCCTCTTCAATTATGTCCTTGTATTCTTCGCTCATCTTTGCTAGTCTTCGTATCCGAACTTTCTGAGTTCACGTCTGCTTTCCCTCCAGTCAGCGTCCACCTTGACGAAAATCTGGAGGAATACCTTTTTCTGGAAGAAATCTTCCATATCCAGGCGGGCCTGGGTGCCCACCTTCTTGAGGGCCGAGCCCTGTTTGCCTATGATGATTCCCTTCTGGGAGTCCCTCATCACATAAATCACGGCACCGATATCATAGCGGTCTTCGCCTTCCTTGAAGTACTCGATTTCCACCTGGCAGCAGTATGGAATCTCCTCCTTGTAGTTCAGCAGGATTTTTTCCCTGATGATTTCGGAGGCGAAGAAACGCAGGTTCTTGTCCGTGAAAGTATCCCTGTCGTACCAGGCAGGGGCCTCAGGCAGCCTCTCCACAACCGTGGACAGTATGGTCTCAAGATTGAAATGCTCCTGGGCCGATGCAGGGATGATGTCGGCTTTGGGAAGTTTCTCCTTCCACCAGGCCATAAGTTCCATCACCTTGGGCTGGTCGCTGATGTCGATTTTGTTGACTACGACTATCACAGGGCACTCCAGCTTGGAGAGTTTGTCCACATATTCGCTGTTCTTGTCCGATTTCTCAACAGTATCGGTGACATAGAGAATCACATCGGCGTCGCCTATGGCGGCATCGACGAAGTTCACCATATCCTGCTGCAGGCGGTACATAGGCTTCAGGATGCCGGGTGTGTCGGAATAGACTATCTGGTAGTCTTCTCCGTTGACTATTCCCATTATCCTGTGCCTTGTGGTCTGCGCCTTAGCCGTCACAATGCTGAGCTTCTCGCCCACCATCGCGTTCATAAGCGTGGACTTGCCTACGTTCGGATTACCGATAATGTTGACGAATCCCGACTTAAACATAGGCTCCCATCTTCAGAATGTTGACCTCGCCTTCGGTAAGCTGGCGCCACTCTCCCTTCTTGAGTCCCTTCTTGGTAAGACCTGCGAAGTAAACCCTGTCGAGGGCCTTCACTTCGTAGCCGAGGGATTCGAAGATACGGCGTACAATACGGTTCTTGCCGGAGTGGATTTCGATTCCGAGCTTGCGGTGGTCATCGGCATCGATAAACTCGAGTTCATCGGCACGAACTTCCCCGTCGCTCAGGACTACGCCTGCCAGAATCTTGTCGAAATCCTCCTGCTCGAGAGGCTTGTTGAGGCTTACCTGATAGATTTTCTTCTTGTCGTAAGAAGGATGGGTAAGACGCTCTGCAATTTCTCCGTCATTGGTGAACATAAGCACACCGGTGGTGTTCTTGTCCAAACGGCCGACAGGGAATACCCTGTAGCGGCATCCCTTGAGCAGGTCCATAACGGTCTTCTCTGCGTGAGGGTCGCTGGCAGTAGTCACATAGCCCTTCGGCTTGTTCATCACCAGATAAACCTTCTCCTCGCCCTTGAGTTTTTCGCCGTTGAACTTGACTTCATCCTTATAGATATTGACCTTTGTTCCGAGTTCGGTAACGACTTCTCCGTTGACGGTCACAACACCGGCCTGGATGAGTGTATCGGCCTCACGTCTTGAGCATACGCCTGAGTTGGCGATGAACTTGTTGAGGCGGACCTCCTCCTGGATAGGTACCTTTACATAATCGTTGTCTGAATAATTCTCAGCCTGGGCTGCAACCTGAGGGCGGCGGCTGATCATGCGGTCAATGCCGGCTTCGGTAGCGGCTGTCCAGGTCTTCTTGCTGTTGTTCTTTGAGAACTTCTTGCCCTGGCTTGGCTTAGGTCCCTGCCTGCGCTGAGGGCGGTCACCGTAAGGGCGCTGCTCTGCGGAATTGCGCTGAGGCCTGTCACCGTAAGGACGGGACTGACGCTCGCCGTAAGGGCGGGACTGATGCTCTGAGTAAGGGCGTTCAGAGTGCGGACGGGACGGGCGCTCGCCGTACGGACGCTGAGGTCTGTCGCCATAAGAATGCTGAGGCCTGTCGCCGTATGGGCGCTGAGGCCTGTCACCGTAGGCGTGCTGCCTTGGTCTGTCTCCCTGCTCCTGATAGGTTCTGTGTGGCTTGTCAGAATAAGTGCGGGACTGACGCTGGCCGCCGTGGAAATCCGTGGACGTGCTGTATGCAGGTCCGGTAGCTTTTCTTGGTCTAAGTTTACGACCGTTCTTAGAATACTCTTCCATTACTTTAATTTGAAAATGTAAGTGATTGTGCCCTCCTGTAGCTGAGGGGTATCTGCTGTTATTTTATCTACTTTGGTGAAGTGGGTTGACATCGCTGCTTTCCTCGCTTCATTCCATAAATCTTTGTCATCAACTGTGGTTCCCGGAGCTCCCGGTACGGCGTTCTGCACCGTGCCGTATATATCCACCCAAATTGTTACAATTACTATTCCGGACTCCTGCTTCAGGTATTTGGGTTCCGCAAGATATCCTTCCACCCTCCTTCCTTCAAGGCGTGCATTCGATTTGCCCTCTTCCGAGGCAGTGCGGCTGTTGCCGTCGCTCTGGCCTGAGGCAAAACGCGGAGATGTCTCTGAAGCCACGTGAGGAGTGCTTGCACTGCTCTCGCTGCGGGACATTCCCGGGAAGGCTGCGCGAGGGTCAAACTTAGGCTTTGTGGTATCCGGCTGAGGGTCCGGGACCTCGACATCCCCGAAATTGTCCGGAGTCTGGGCCGGGGTCTCGTTAGGGATTTCATCCTTTACCGGAGACTCGCTCCTCTTCACAAGTTCCACAGGCTTTTCCTTGTCCACCTCTTCGGCGACAGGCTCCTTGCCGTATTGGGGCTGGACAACCTCAATTTCCTCGGTGAAGTCAATGATGAAGGATGACTCCTCCGGAGGCGGCCAGATATAGCTGAGTCCGTTGAAGGAAATGCACAGCAGGGCCGCAAGGTGCAACGCACCTGCGACAAGGACTCCTGCCACAGTGGAATAGAGGCTTGATTTGCGCCTCTTTTCCATATATTCCTTCACGTGCTTCTTTTCCATTCTACTCCGGTGAGGTTGCCAATATTACTTTATAGTGGTTTCTCTTGGCTATGTTCATAACCTGCACAAGTTCCTTTACAGGGACCGACTCGTCAGCATAAATGGAGAAAGTCGGGTCCTCGGAACTCTGAAGCAGGCCTACCAGCCGGTCTTCGACCTGGCCGAAAGGCAGCGGTTGCTCATCCCCGTTGATATGATAGGTATATCTGTCCTCTCCCCAATCCTTGATGGAGACCGTAACCGTCGGTTTTGCGCTTACCTGCCCGGTGCTCTTCGGCAGAAGAAGCTTCAGGGCATTGGGGTTGATGAGGGTCGAGGTCACCAGGAAGAAGATGAGAAGGAGGAAGACTATGTCCGTCATTGAGGACATAGACATATTGGGATCCGCCTTTGTCGTTCTCTTGAGTGCCATTGCTTAGATTGTTTCTTCCTCGGAGGCAGGCTCATTGAGGAGGTCCATAAACTCGATTGTAGTGTTCTCCATCTTGAAGACCACATCGGACACCTTAGCCGAAAGGAAGTTGTAGCCGAAGTAGGCTATGATACCCACAATAAGACCGCCTACGGTGGTAATCATAGCGGTATATATGCCTCCGGACAGCAGTGTGATATCCACGTTGCTGCCGGCATTGGCCATATTGAAGAAGGCCTGAACCATACCGATGACCGTTCCGAGGAATCCGAGCATAGGGGCGCCTCCGGAAATGGTCGCGAGGTATGGAAGTCCCTTCTCGAGCCTTGCCACCTCCGCATTGCCAACATTGTCAACGGCAGCCTGGATATCCCCCAGAGGCCTTCCGATACGGGCGATGCCGGTTTCGACCATCCTTGCAACAGGAGTATCATACTTGCGGCAGAGAGTCTGGGCTGACTTGATTTTGCCGTCGTGAATGTAGTCACGGATGTCATTCATAAAGTTCTTGTCGATTTTCCCGGCCTGGGCAATCATCCACCATTTCTTGCCGAAAATGAAAATTGCGACCAGGGAAAGTACGAGGAGTACTACCATAATCCAACCACCCTTGGTGGCCATCTCAAGGATGGAGATAGACTGGACTTCCGGCTGAGCGGCAATGTCCACGATGTCTGTCTGGAGAAGTGTTGACAACATATTGCAATTTCTGTTTTTTGATTTTCTAACCGGTGTAAAGTGCCCCAATAGGGCTATCGCGCAAATATACGGAAATTTCCCCTCATTTCCTTATTTGGAATTCTAAATTTTTACTTATCTTTGCATTCCCAATGAGCGCGGGTGGCGGAATGGTAGACGCGCTAGTTTCAGGAGCTAGTGTCAATTGCGACGTGTGAGTTCGAGTCTCATCCCGCGCACAGCAGAAGTCCGGTGGCAAAACCGGACTTCTTTGTATTTTCATCTTGGGATTTTGCTGATTTTTAGTAAATTCGCGGGATTTTTTAGTAGAGTATGACAGATATTAGAAACATAGCAATCATCGCTCACGTTGACCACGGCAAGACCACCCTGGTTGACAGGATGATTTATCAGGCCAACCTCGTGCGTCAGCCTGAGAATCTGGGGCAGCTTATCCTTGACAACAACGACCTTGAGAGGGAAAGGGGAATCACCATTCTCGCCAAGAACGTGTCCGTCATCTATAAGAATGTCAAAATCAACATCATCGACACCCCGGGCCACAGCGACTTCGGCGGAGAAGTGGAGAGAGTACTCAATATGGCAGACGGCGTGCTCCTGCTCGTGGATGCCTTCGAAGGGTGTATGCCTCAGACCCGCTTCGTACTCCAGAAGGCCATTCAGCTCGGCAAGAAGCCTATAGTAGTTGTCAACAAGGTGGACAAGCCGAACTGCCGCCCGGACGAGGTGCAGGAAGAGGTCTTCGACCTTATGTTCAACCTCAACGCAAGCGAGGAGCAGCTCGATTTCAAGACGGTATTCGGCTCTGCCAAGCAGGGCTGGATGTCCCTGGACTGGAAGCAGCCGACCACCGACATCACCGCCCTTCTCGACACCATCCTGGAGGAAATCCCTGCCCCGCAGGTAGTGGAAGGCACTCCGCAGATGCTTATTTCCTCCCTCGAATACAGCCCTTATGTGGGCCGTATCGCTGTGGGAAAGGTAACCCGCGGATCCCTGCAGAGCGGGCAGAATGTGAGCCTGTGCAAGCGCTATGACGTTATCCAGAAGCAGAAAATCAAACAGCTTATGGTCTTCGAAGGCCTTGGCAAGACTCAGACCGATAGCGTGCAGTGCGGCGACATATGTGCCGTAGTCGGAATAGACGGCTTCGAAATCGGAGATACCATCGCGGATTTCGAAAACCCTGAGGCACTTCCGCCAATTGCTGTCGATGAGCCTACGATGAGTATGCTCTTCACCATCAACAATTCGCCTTTCTTCGGCAAGGACGGCAAGTTCGTGACTTCACGCCACATCAAGGAGCGCCTCGAAAAGGAGCTGGAGAAGAACCTTGCCCTGCGCGTGAAGCCGGGCACGGGAGCCGATTCGTTCATAGTATATGGCCGCGGAGTGCTCCACCTTTCGGTTCTCATCGAGACTATGCGCCGCGAGGGCTTCGAGCTTCAGGTGGGACAGCCTAAGGTGCTGGACAAGACCATAGGAGGGCAGAGGTGCGAGCCTATAGAGGAACTATCCATTGAGGTTCCGGAGGAGTTCGTAGGTGCTGCCATTGAGATTTCCACCAGGCGCAAGGGAGCGCTTGTCCATATGGAGCCGCGCGGAGACCGCACCCTGCTGGAGTTCGAAATTCCGACACGAGGCCTTATGGGACTGCGCAGCAACCTGCTTACCGCAACCCAGGGAGAGGCCGTTGTCGCCCACAGATTCAAGGATTACCAGCCATACAAGGGTGAGATAGAGCGCCGCAACAACGGTTCACTCGTATCCCTTGAGACCGGCACCGCAATCGCCTACTCGATGAACAAGCTGCTCGACCGCGGCCGCTTCTTCGTGGAGCCTGGCGAGGAGATATATGGCGGACAGGTTGTGGGAGAGCACACCAGGGAAAGGGACCTCAACATCAATATCTGCAAGTCCAAGAAGCTCACCAATGTGCGTGCTTCCGGTTCCGACGAGAAGGTCCAGCTCCCTCCGGCAATCAAATTCTCTCTTGAGGAGGCTCTTGAGTACATTCAGGAAGATGAGATGGTGGAAATCACTCCTCACCATATGCGCATACGCAAGATTTTGCTTGACCCTCTCGCAAGAAAAAGAAATAGTGACAACGAAGATTGAAATTAGAAAAATATTTATTAACTTTGCAACCCTTTATAGTTAATCTCAATGGTTTGACCCGCGGCTCAGGCAAGCTGAGCGAGGTCGCCGGGATGGAGTTCTTTGAAAGCTTCGGCAATCAGGATATAATTGATGCTGAGGTGAATGTTGAAGCTGACATCTTCAGCCACGGAGAGTCCGTGGATGTCAAGGCTACCCTGACGGGGACCGTGACGGTAAGATGCGACAGATGCTGGGAGCCTCTGGTTCTGCCTGTGGACACCTTCTTCGATGAGCACTATGTGCCGGAGGAAAGTGAACTGGACATAAGCCAGGATGTCTATGACTACATCTGCACATCGCTTCCTCTGCGGAGGGTGCACAAAGAAGGCGGATGCAACGAAGAGGCTATAAAGTATTTGAAAGAAGAAATTTAAAAAAGTATAAAAAATGGCACATCCGAAACACAAATTCTCAAAACAGAGAACTGCCAAGAGACGTACCCACGATTTCGCACCGGTACCTACTCTTGCTACCTGCCCTAACTGCGGCGCTACCGTTATCTATCACCGTGTATGCCCAGAGTGCGGATACTACAGAGGAAGGCAGATTATCGAGAAGAGCGTAGAGTAATCCCGCTCTTTTACCCGGTCTCTTAGTTCAACGGATAGAACGAAGGTTTCCTAAACCTTAAATACAGGTTCGATTCCTGTAGAGACTACCAAAACGCATCGGCAGAGAGCCGATGCGTTTTTGCGTTACAGTCCGGCCGTTGACGGAAAACCTACAGGCACTCCAGCAGGGCTTCACCGACAGCGGTGCGTTTGGCCTCGCGAAGGGCTTCCCGGTTGTGAAGTTCAAGAAGATACGCAACCCTTTCCTGCGCACCCATATAGGTCTCACTGAGGCAGAGGCAGCCCCCGAGTATGCCTATGACAGGAAGCCCTGCGCTTATCTGGGTCACCGCCCAGGCGACACCGCCCAGATTGAGGACGGTAGATATTGCCCCCTCTCCCGGAGCCCCGACATAGCAATAGCCTGCCGGAACAAGAAGGGTAAGCAGCATCGCTGCCCATTCATTTTTGAGCTTTGGCTGGACATACTTGCATTCCACCCCGGCCTCGGCAAGGAAGGATATTGCCGAATCATAGTCCTCCGCAAGAAAGGCACACAGAGCTTTCTGGACAAGGACATCACCGCGCTCAGGCGCACTCACCAGGAACATTCGCACGCGCTCGAGCGTAGCGCCGGCTTCCTTGTAGAGTCCTGCCTGCTTGTAGAGCTCCGCCTTGCGCCTGAGCGCGGCGTTGACCTCACGCGGATTCTGCGCCTCATAGACAATCTTCTCGCACTTCGCTGCCTCGAAAAGCAGCGAATCCCTACGGGCCTCCTGTGCACAAGCCTCATTTGAATATGCTGCGGACAGGAAGATGAAGATTGAAAACAACAGCAGTGTTCTGCGCATCTCTGAGTGTATCGTTATATATGCCTACGGACATATAGCTTCCGTAGATATTTCCTATGTAGAATAATGAGCCGAGGGTGCCGAAAACAATTGTCCTCCAGTCTGCAGGGCCTTTCTTGACCCAGGCCTCGGCGGTGAAACCGGCCAGCACCCCTACCGTCATAAGGGCCGCAATGCCCTCATCTTTGCGTCCGGCGTAAATCTTGCCGAGACCCGGCACTACAGCAGACAGTCCGGCGGCAAGCCAAGGGCTTTTCTGCGGGGAGGCATAGCGCTCGTCATAAACCTTGTCGAAGAGCCTCTCCCCTTCGGTCATAGTGTAATCGGAATATGTGAAAGCGGATGCAGCCGCCTTGTACCCGGCCTTGTCGTCCTTCAGCAGGGACAGCGCTGCCATCTCGAAGTATTTCAGTTCCTGATATGGTCCGTTATAAGCCTCAAGCCGCCCTAGACCCCTGTCGTAACTGCCTGAATAGGCGTCAGATACTACGCCATAAAACACGCTCCTGTCGTAGTAGCCGGACTCTGCGGGGACCTTGGAAAACTGCTCGGCTGCGAGTTCGAGCTTGCCTGCAGTGTAAAGGGTGAGTCCGCGAAGATAGGCAAGCGTGTCAGAAGGCTGGTAGGCATTGCCGTCCAGCCAGCTGAGAGCATCGGTAGTGAAATTGTTGCCTATGAGGTAATCTATAAAGCCCAAATCCCGGGAGATAGGGCGCTGCTGGGCCCGGCAAAAAGGCGCGCAGACAAGCAGAAGGGCAAGAAGGAGCTTAATTTTTCGCATCGCTGCGCCTCCTCCTGTAGGCGGTTTCATCTTCCCGGATGCGTCCCTGCCTAGTTTTAAGGGATGCGGGATAGGAGGCAGTGCCAACCCGGCTGCACCTCGTGACGCGGTCAAGATATGAGAAGAAACCGCGAACAGGACCGTAGGCCTTCACCGCTGCGGGCAGAAAGTCTATGCACTCCGTCTCGAATTTGCAGCTTCCGCTGATCTGATGGCGCACCAGATCCCACGCAGGGTGTGCAGAGGAATCGGCTGGCGCCTTTCTTTCGGCAGCAAGCGCTTCTGACACCAAAGCCCTGTCACCATCCTCCCGACAAAGTGCAGGAAGGAAGGCAAAAAGCAGCAGAACTATGGTAAGCAGGCGTTTCATTTGCGGTTTTTGTCAGTCATATCCATTGGCTTCGCGTTGGAAGGAACGGTGAAATCGAACATAGGATCGTCACCGTTCAGGATCACATTGGAGTAAATGGTCCTCGTAATGGTAGAGTCTTTAGGGGAAGTGTAGGTAATCATTGTACTCCTGTGCGGGAAAGGCATCCAGCCCACTTCCCTGTACTGGGAGTAGTAAACTTTGGTGATATAATTTCTGTCGGCGTCAAGAGTGGCGCTGAAAATCGGGAGATAATCCTTATAGACAATCTCGCAGAAAGGAGGAAGTTCCTTCTTTTCGGTGCGGAAGGTCTTCTTGACCATTCCGTCCTCCACATTCTCGGTGGAAAGAAGGCGGTAGCCCTCAAGTCCAACCCCCAGGTCTTCAAGTCTTCCGAACAGAAAGAGCGAAAGCAACTCGTCGGAAGCTCTTTCCATACCTGAATTCTCGACTAGTACCTCATTGGTATTGGGGAAATAAAACTTCGTCTCCCTGTTCACATTGGTCTCCATAATGTACTCCAGAGGCTTGTGAACAGCTACGACAAGACGTCCGTTATTGGAGCAATAAACGGTCTTCGTTGCAGTTACAACGCTGTTTCCCACCAGTGTCTTCGTCTCCACGTCGGCACTGACCCTCTTCTGTGCGGAGGCCGTGAGTGCGTAGAGCAGAAGAAGCACGGTGAGAATACCGTGCTTCCTAATCATTTGTGTAAAAAGCTATTAGATAATGTCTGCCCACATCCACCAACGAGGGTTGTTGCAATATGGTGCAATATTGTTGTCCAGCACACCGAGCAGGAGCATAACCGCATCGATAACATAAACAATACCGAAGCCATCACCGGTCACAATATTGAGAATCACTGCAAGTGGAGAGGTTCCCATATACATACGATGGCAAGCGAGCCAGCCGGTTACAGGAATTACTGAGAGCACGAATGCTACGATTGGCTGAGGATTTGAACCGATATGAATGGTAACATCGGTAACTGCAGGAGCAGCAGACTCCATTGCGAGAGGAGAAACCTCAACTGCGGCCTCAATCATTGCGTCGATGGAAGCCTCATCTACTGAATAGTTTGCAGCGTTTGCTGCGATGCCCATAGCAAGAACTGCAAAAAGGCTAACAAGAATTTTTTTCATACTGATTTGATTTATTAGTTAATAGTACTTGTCATAAATAGTTTTCTCTTTCCACAAATATAGGCTATTTTTGCAACAAAACAACGATTATGACAGATAATTATATTTCCAGTCCGCATAATCCCAAAATCAGGCATCTTCTGCAACTTCAGCAGAAATCCTCGCTGAGGCGCAGCGAGGGACTGTTTGTTGTGGAAGGCAGGAGGGAAATATCCAGACTTCTCAGCTCCGGATTCGAAATAGATTCGCTTTTTTATTGTCCCTCCATTCTCGGAGCCGGTCAGGGCGCGGATATCGCACTGAATTTTCCGCCGAGGTCCAGATGCTTCGAGCTCTCGCCTGAGGTGTACAACAAAGTAGCCTACCGTGAGGGCACTGAAGGAGTGATTGCCGAAGTGAAAACCCGCAACCTGACACTTGAAGACCTGCCTGCAAAGGAGGATGCGCTCTATGTGGTGCTCGAAAGTGTGGAAAAGCCGGGCAACCTGGGAGCGGTGCTGCGCAGCGCGGATGCCTCCGGGGCGGACGCCGTAATAGTCTGCGACCCGCTTACGGACATATGGAACCCGAACCTTATACGCAACTCCACCGGTGCGATATTCAGCGTCCCTTGCGTCGCCTGCAGTTCGCAGGAATGCATAGACTTCCTCAAAGCTCGGGGCGTGCGCATACTCACAGCGCAGCTTCAGGATTCGGAGCTGTATTATGATACGGATATGCGCCCTGCGACAGCCATTGTGATGGGCACCGAAGCAACGGGACTCACCGACATCTGGCGCAAGGCCGCTGATGCCCACATCCGCATTCCTATGCTGGGGCTGCTCGATTCCTTAAATGTATCGGTCAGCGCAGCCATATTGTTATATGAAGCAGTAAGACAAAGAAATGGATAAATTCGCACTTATCGGCTGGCCGGCAGCCGGTTCGCTCAGTCCCCTGCTGTTCGGGGCCGCCTATGGCGGGAAATACGGATACGGGTTCATAGAGCAGCAGGATTGGGCTGCAGCCTGGCGCATCTTCACGGAAGGAGACTATCGCGCCGTCAATGTTACCGCACCCCACAAGATGGAAGCCGCACGCTCCGCTACCTGGCGCAGTCCCGAAGTGGAGGCGATAGGAGCTGCCAATATTCTGGTGAAAACAGCCGACGGCATCAAGGCCTACAATTCCGATTACCTTGCAGTCAAGGAGCTGATACGCATCCACGCCCCGAATGCCCGCACTGCCGTAGTTGCAGGTTTCGGAGGCGCGGGCAAAGCTGCCTTCAGGGCGGCGCTCGACTGCGGCCTGAGCACAGTGGTGAAGCGGCACTCCGAGCTCGCTGACGGAGTGTGCGCTGACTTGGTAATATTTACCTTGCCCAAAGCAGTCCCGGGTATGGAGACCATACTCTGCAATACACTGATTGAGGCAAACTACCGGGACCCTCAATGCGAGGGCCTCGTCGGGGTAGGTCATTATGTCAGCGGCAAGCAGTGGCTACGCGCCCAGGCAGTTCTGGGATACGAAATTATGACCGGTGAAGCGCCGGACCGCGACGCCATCGCTCAGGTAAAGATTTGATTAAGGGAAATCAGTCCGCCAGCACCAGTTCCACAGGGCAATGGTCCGAGCCGGGAATCTGGTCGTGAATTTCCGTAGAGACAATGCGGTCTCTCAAAGATTCGCTTACAAGGAAATAGTCAATACGCCAACCCACATTCCTTTGGCGTGCCGCCATACGGTATGACCACCACGAGTACTTCACCTCCTGAGGATGCTGGTAACGCCAGGTATCGATAAATCCTGAAGCGAGAAGTTCGCTCATCTTGCCTCTCTCCTCATCTGAGAATCCTGCGCTGAAATGATTGGTAGCAGGGTTCTTGAGGTCTATTTCCTCGTGGGCGACATTCATATCTCCGCAAACCACTACAGGCTTGGTCTGTTCGAGAGTCTTGAGATATGCACGGAAATCATCCTCCCAGCGCATACGGTAATCCAGCCGCTTGAGTTCGTTCTGTGAATTCGGCACATAGGTGTTGACAAGAAAGAAGTCACCGAATTCCAGAGTGACAGCTCTTCCTTCGTGGTCGTGTTCGTCAATGCCTATGCCCGTTCTCACCGAAAGGGGATGCCTGCGTGTATAGACGGCAGTGCCGGCATAACCGGGCTTGTCCGCATAGTCCCAATAGGATTCGTATCCGGGGAACTCCAGGTCTATCTGTCCCGCTTTGAGTTTGGTCTCCTGCAGACATACGCAGTCTGCATCGAAACTCTCAAAAATATCGGCAAATCCTTTGCCCGCTACGGCTCTCAGGCCGTTTACATTCCAGCTGACCAGTTTCATCCTACAGAGACCACTCCACACCGTCCTTGGTGTCTTTAACTTTGATTCCGAGTTCGTTCAGGGAGTCCCTGATATGGTCCGAAGTTGCCCAGTCCTTGGCGGCTTTTGCCTTTGCCCTTTCTTCGAGAACCATCTGCATCAGCCCCTCAATCACCTTTGAGTTGCCGCCGGCTGACTCTTCGTCCCTCAGGCCGAGCACTCCGAAAACTATGTCGTCAAACAGTTGCACAAAAGTGTCGAGGTCGCCATTGCTGAGCTTGAAGCTTCCGGCTTTTGCGGAGTTGATGAGCCTTACTGCTTCAAAGAGCTGGGAAATGGCGCCCGGAGTATTCATATCATCGCATAGAGCATCATAGACTCCTTCAAACACGGCCTTTACCTCGGCTGAAGTGGCAGGACAGGTGTCCGGAGCCACAGCTTCCAGAGGGTCGCCGTAGGCATATTGCGGAGCCTTGGTGCCTGCAAGGGCATAGAGGTCGCGTGCAGCCTGCATAAGTCGTCCCAGGCCCTTTTCTGCAGCCTTCAGAGCTTCGTTGGAGAAGTCGAGAGTGCCGCGGTAATGCGCCTGAAGTATGAAGAAACGCACGGTCATAGGGCTATAGGCCTGGTCTAGCTTCGGGTGGGTTCCGGAGAACATCTGAGGAAGCGTGATGAAGTTGCCCAGGGACTTGCCCATCTTCTGTCCGTTGATGGTTATCATATTGTTGTGCACCCAATAATGTACGCCCTGAGTGCCGCGGCAGGCCACATTCTGGGCGATTTCGCATTCGTGGTGAGGGAACATAAGGTCCATTCCTCCACCGTGGATGTCGAACTCATTGCCGAGATACTTCTCACCCATAACGGAGCACTCCAGGTGCCAGCCCGGGAAGCCTTCGCTCCACGGGGAAGGCCAGTGCATAATATGCTCAGGCTCAGCCTTTTTCCAAAGTGCGAAGTCGTAAGGGGCGCGCTTGTCGGCCTGTCCGTCGAGTTCGCGTGTGCCTTCGAGGGTGTCATCCAGATTGCGGCCGCTGAGCACTCCGTAGTGATGGTCGGCGTTGTATTTGCGCACATCGAAATATATGCTTCCGTTGCTCTCGTAGGCATAGCCTGAGGCAAGAATCTTCTTTACCGCCTCAATCTGCTCAACTATATGACCGCTGGCGCGGGGCTCGATGGAAGGCGGAGCCACATTGAGCAGGCGCATAGCTTCGTGGTAGCGCAGCGTATAGGTCTGCACCACTTCCATGGGTTCGAGCTCTTCGAGCCTTGCTTTCTTTGCAATTTTGTCCTCACCTTCGTCAGCATCGTGCTCCAGATGGCCGACATCCGTAATATTGCGCACATAGCGCACCTTGTAGCCCAGATGACGGAGCAGTTTGCTTAGTACATCGAAGGTTACACCCGGACGGGCGTGGCCCAGATGGGCATCACCGTAAACTGTAGGGCCGCATACATACATTCCGGCGTGGCCGGGGTTAATAGGCTTGAAGACCTCCTTCTGGTGGGTCATTGTATTGGTAAGTCGGAGAACTCTCATTGATTCTATGGTATTAAGACTGCTAAGATACGAATTTTATTGCTATCTTCGCGTCGTGATTTTAAGCGGAAAACAATTATCGGACAATATTAAGGCCCAACTTGCCCGGGAAGTAGCCACTTTCCCGGAAAAATACGGAAGAGTGCCGCATCTGGCAGTTGTCCTGGTAGGCGATGACCCTGCCAGCGCGACCTATGTGCGCAGCAAGGGGAAGGCCTGTGATCTCATAGGAATACAGAATACCACTATACATCTGCCTCAGGACACTTCTGAAGAGTCCCTCCTAGAGCAGATAAGGCTGCTGAACGAAGATGAAGGAGTCGACGGCATTCTCGTTCAGCTCCCGCTCCCTGACCATATAGACGAGATGAAGGCTCTCTATGCCATCGCGAGAGAGAAGGATGTGGACGGTTTCCATCCGGAAAATGTTGCGGCTCTGTGGCGTCGCCGCACCGAGCCGGAGGAGAATCCGAAATACAGCGTCCCTTGCACACCGCGCGGCATTATCCGCCTGCTTAAGGCAGCGGATGTGGAGATTGAAGGCAAACGCGCTGTGGTAGTTGGACGAAGCAATATCGTCGGACTTCCAGTCGCCAAGCTCCTTCTGAACGAAAACGCTACAGTAACCATCTGTCATTCCCATACCGAAGACCTGGGAAGCATTACCAAAGAAGCCGACATTCTTGTTGTTGCGGTCGGAGAGGCCGGTACGGTGCGAAAGGGTATGGTCAAACCCGGTGCGGTTGTCATAGACGTGGGAATCAACCGCGGCGAGGACGGCAAACTCCACGGAGATGTGGATTTTGAAGGCGTCAAAGACATTGCGTCAGTGATTACTCCGGTTCCCGGAGGCGTTGGCCCTATGACCATCTGTTCCCTTATGGAAAATACCGTCGATTGTTTCATCAACAGACAGTAATGGTTTCTTTCGAAAGCGACTACAACAACGGAGCCCATCCGTCAGTGCTCAAACACCTCGTCGAGACCAATGACGAGCAGTCTTCCAGTTACGGCTCAGACCGTTTCAGCGAAAATGCCAGAAGGTTAATCCGCGAAGCAACCCAGTGTCCGCAGGCCGATATTTTCTTTCTTGTCGGAGGTACTCAGACCAATTCGACGGTCATCAGCGCGCTGCTCAGACCCTATGAAGGAGTAATTTCCGTTCCAAGCGGCCATATCGCCGTTCACGAGGCAGGAGCAATAGAGATAACCGGTCATAAGGTACTGGAAATTCCCGGAAGGAAGGGCAAGATTGTGCCGAAAGCCCTGGAGGCTGAGATTCTCAAAATGGAACAGGACCCGAATGCCTGCCATATGGTCATACCGGGTATGGTATATATCACTTTCCCGACTGAGTACGGCACTCTCTATACTGCCAAGGAGCTTGAGGCCATATACAGCATCTGCAAAGAGCACAATCTGCTTCTGTACATAGACGGAGCCCGTCTTGGTTATGGCCTGAGTGCTGCTGTAAATGATATCTCCCTGCCCTTCCTCGCATCCCACTGTGACTGTTTCTACATAGGAGGGACCAAGGTGGGTGCCCTGTGCGGTGAGGCTGTAGTTTTCCCACGCGGCAATGCTCCGAAGCATTTCTTTACTATGACCAAGCAGCGCGGTGCCCTGCTTGCGAAAAGCCGTCTGGTCGGAGTTCAGTTTGAGGCTTTGTTTACCGACAATCTGTATTTTGAGATATCAAAGCACGCAATTGCAATGGCAACCACGATGAAAGGCATTTTCGTCAAGGCCGGGCTGCAATTGTGGAACGATTCCCCCACAAACCAGATTTTCGTTGTGCTGGACCGTCAGATGATTGATCGGCTCAAGTCCCGCGGCATACTCTTCGAAATCTGGGAGCCGGTCGATGACACTCACAAACTCTGCCGTTTCGTGACCAGCTGGGCCACCCGCTTCGAGGACATATTCCTTCTGGAAAAGGGACTGGTATAGTCAGCGGCGATGCCATTCAAATATAAAGGGTGACTATCGTTTTACGACGTTTAGTCACCCTTCAATAGTTACCTTTACCACATCCTATTTCCTCCCAATGTGTCACATCAGGAGCAAAAACGGCCTTCTGTGCACATTTCCTTCCTCATATGTGACATCGGAAAAACACCACCCTTTCCTAAGCACAAAAAAGACCCCTTCAAATTGCTCCGGCACCCTTCCGGAAGCCCTAAGCGCAAAAATCATCCCGGAGACCCTTACAGCGCTATTTGCGCAAAAAACAGGGTGACCGTGCGGTCACCCTGTTTTTGAATATCCAACCTTCGATTAAAGTTCGTTGAGCTCGTCAACGGCCTCATCCTTGCGGCCGACAACGATATCCTGGTAGTCCTTGAGACCGGTACCGGCAGGAATCAGGTGACCGCAGATAACATTCTCCTTGAGGCCTTCGAGATGATCGACGCGACCGCGGATAGCGGCTTCGCTGAGCACCTTGGTAGTCTCCTGGAAGGAAGCTGCGGAGATGAAGCTGTTGGTACGCAGTGCTGCGCGGGTTATACCCTGGAGCACAAGACGGGCAGTAGCAGGGCGTGCCTCACGGGCATTGACGGTCTTCAGACCCTGGCGTGCGAGTGACTCGTTTTCTGAGTGAAGCTCACGCGCTCCGATAATCTGACCCTCCTGGAACTTCTCGGAATCACCCGGGTCAAGAACGACAAACTTTCCGTAGATAGCGTCGTTGGCATCCATAAATGCCATCTTGTCCACAAGCTCCTCCTCAAGGAACTGGGTATCACCGTGGTTGGTGATTTCAACCTTGCGCATCATCTGGCGGACGATAATCTCGAAGTGCTTGTCGTTAATCTTCACACCCTGGAGGCGGTAAACGGCCTGAACCTCGTTAACGATATACTCCTGAGCCTTGACAGGTCCGAGTATTGCCAGAATGTCGGAAGGGGAAATACCACCGTCTGAAAGCGGGGTGCCGGCCTTCACATAGTCATCCTCCTGAACGAGAATCTGCTTTGAGAGCGGCACGAGATAGTGCTTCTCAAGGCCGGAACGGTTCCTGATGATAATCTCACGGTTACCACGCTTGATGGTTCCCATAATCACCTGACCGTTAATCTCCGAGAGGACTGAAGGACTTGCACTAGGGTTACGGGCCTCGAAGAGCTCGGTAACTCGAGGAAGACCTCCGGTGATATCGCTAGCCTTACCGAAGGCGCGAGGAATCTTGATGATAACGTCACCAATCTTGACCTCTGCTCCATCCTCAACCATTACGTGCGCACCTACAGGGAGGTTGTACTGCTTGAGTATGGTGCCGTCTTCACCTACGATATCGATTGCAGGGCTCTTGGTCCTGTCCTTGGAGTCGATGATGACCTTGTCGGAAGAAGCTGAGAACTCGTCGTTGCTGTCCTTGCGGTAGGTAACGCCCTCAACCATATTTTCGAACTTCAGGGTACCTGCTACCTCGACGATAGTCGTTGCATTGTAAGCATCCCATTCGCAGATTCTGTCACCTTTCTTAACTGAATCGCCATCCTTGAAATAGAGGACTGATCCGTAAGGGATATCGTACTGCGAGAAGGTCATTCCGGTATTCTCATCGACAATGCGGAGCTCGGTCATACGGCCGACAACCACTGTCTGGGAAGTACCGTCATCGGATACTCTCTCGATGGTTCGGAGTTCTTCGAATTTCAGGCGTCCGTCATACTTTGAATCGATGCTTGAATCGGCACCGGCTGAAGAAGCAGTACCACCGACGTGGAAGGTACGCAGGGTAAGCTGGGTACCAGGCTCACCGATGGACTGTGCTGCAATCACACCGACAACCTCACCCTTCTCGACCATACGGCTGGTGGACAGGTTGCGTCCGTAGCACTTTGCGCAGACTCCCCTGCGGCTTTCGCAGGTAAGCACTGAGCGGATCTCCACGCTCTCGATAGGAAGGTGGTCGATGAGATCGGCCTCCTTCTCCCGGATCTCCTCACCCGCACGGATGATGAGCTCGCCGGTAAGAGGATTGAAGATATCGTGTACTGATGTGCGTCCGAGGATACGCTCTCCGAGTGACTCGACAATATTATCCTTATCCTTAATGGCTGTAGCCACAAGACCTCTGAGGGTGCCGCAGTCCTCCTCCGTGATAATCACATCGTGGGATACGTCAACCAGACGCCTTGTCAGGTAACCTGCATCCGCCGTCTTGAGGGCGGTATCTGCAAGACCCTTGCGGGCACCGTGGGTTCCGATGAAGTACTCGAGCACCGTCATTCCCTCCTTAAGGTTGGAGATGATAGGGTTCTCGATAATGTCCGCACCGGATGAGCCGGCCTTCTGAGGCTTGGCCATAAGTCCACGCATACCGCAGAGCTGCTTGATTTGCTGGGTTGAACCTCGGGCTCCGGAGTCGAGCATCATGAATACAGGGTTGAAGCCCTGCTGGTCGGCGGAAATCTGCTTTCCTACGATGGCTGTGAGGTTGTTGTCAATGGCTGACCAGAGGTCCACAACCTTGTTATAACGCTCCTGGTTCGTGATGAATCCCATCGCGAAGTTGCCCTTGATTTCCTCAATCTTCTCATAGGCATCTGCAATGAGGGTCTTCTTCTCCTCAGGGATGATGACATCACCGAGGTTGAAGGAGATACCGGCGCGGAATGCCTGATAGTATCCGAGGTTCTTGATGTCATCGAGGAACTTGGCGGTGCGTGTTACACCCGTGTTCTTGATGACATTGGTAATGATGGTACGCAGAGGCTTCTTTCCGAGAAGAACATTCACATACGGAACCTCATCCGGAACATACTGGTTCACGATAATGCGGCCTGCGGTGGTCTCCACGAGCTCAGTACCCTTGCTCGGGTCCATCTTGTCCTTAGGAAGACGCACCTTGATGAGGGCGTGCATATCAATCTTCTTGGCATCGTATGCGATAATCACATCCTCAGGGCCGTAGAAGCACATTCCCTCTCCCTTTGCACCAGGACGAATCTTGGTGATGTAGTACAGACCGAGTACCATATCCTGTGAAGGCACGGTAATAGGCGCACCGTTGGCAGGGTTGAGAATGTTGTGTGAACCGAGCATAAGAAGCTGGGCCTCCATAATGGCTGCGTTGCCGAGCGGGAGGTGAACTGCCATCTGGTCACCGTCGAAGTCGGCGTTGAATGCCGTACAGGCGAGAGGGTGGAGCTGGATGGCCTTTCCTTCAATCATCCTCGGCTGGAATGCCTGGATACCGAGACGGTGGAGGGTAGGTGCACGGTTGAGCAGCACCGGATGTCCCTTCATCACATTCTCGAGGATATCCCAGATGACAGGATCCTTACGGTCAACTATCTTCTTTGCTGACTTCACTGTCTTCACTATACCGCGCTCGATGAGCTTGCGGATAATGAACGGCTTGTAAAGCTCGGCTGCCATATACTTAGGAAGACCGCACTCGTGCATATTGAGTTCAGGTCCTACGACGATAACTGAACGTGCTGAGTAATCGACACGCTTACCGAGGAGGTTCTGGCGGAAGCGTCCCTGCTTTCCCTTGAGGGAATCGGAGAGGGACTTGAGCGCCCTGTTCTGGTCGCTCTTGACAGCCGCAGACTTCTTGGAGTTGTCGAAGAGGCTGTCAACCGCCTCCTGGAGCATACGCTTCTCGTTGCGGAGAATCACCTCAGGAGCCTTGATCTCGATGAGTTTCTTGAGTCGGTTGTTGCGGATGATGACGCGCCTGTAAAGGTCGTTAAGGTCGGAAGTCGCAAAGCGGCCGCCGTCGAGCGGAACGAGAGGGCGGAGATCCGGCGGAATCACCGGAAGGACCTTCATAATCATCCACTCAGGACGGTTCTTGCCGTTGGACTCCTGGAACCACTTCACTACCTGAAGTCTCTTCAGGAGCTCGGCCCTGCGCTGCTGGGAGGTCTCAACCTCCATCTTCTGGCGCAGTTCCTTCGCGAGCACATCGACGTCAATCTGTTTCAGCAGGTCATAGATACCCTCGGCACCGATCTTCGCAATGAACTTGGCAGGATCGCTGTCGGAAAGGTTGTCATTGCCCGGAAGGCTGTTGACAATGTCGAGATACTCGTCCTCGGAAAGGAGTTCCATCTTTGCAATCTTGCTTGCACCCTGGTTTACTACTATATATTTCTCGTAGTAAATCACGGCCTCAAGCTTCTTTGCAGGTATGCCGAGAAGAGCTGAGATCTTGTTCGGAGCGCTCTTGAAATACCAGATGTGGGCAACCGGAACGGTAAGGTTGATATGACCCATACGCTCGCGGCGCACCTTCTTCTCAGTAACCTCGACATTACACCTGTCACAGATGATGCCGCGGTAACGGATTCTCTTGTACTTTCCGCAATAGCACTCGTAATCCTTGGTAGGACCGAAGATTTTCTCGCAGAAGAGACCGTCCCTCTCAGGTTTGTAGGTCCTGTAGTTGACCGTTTCCGGTTTCAGGACCTCTCCGCAGGACCTTTCGGTAATGTCCTCCGGAGAAGCAAGAGAGATGCTGATAGTCTGGAAATTGCTCTTGACTTTTGTTTCCTTATTGTTGAAAGTAGGCATATTTCTATCTGATCAATTCAAAGTAATTAATCCAGTGTGACCTTGAGTCCGAGACCTCTGAGCTCGTGGAGGAGCACATTGAGGGACTCAGGGATACCTGCAGGCGGCATCGGATCGCCCTTGACGATAGCCTCGTAGGTCTTGGACCTGCCGACTACATCGTCAGACTTGACGGTAAGCACTTCCTGAAGAACGTTGGCTGCACCGAATGCTTCGAGTGCCCAAACCTCCATTTCTCCGAAACGCTGACCTCCGAACTGGGCCTTACCTCCGAGCGGCTGCTGGGTGATAAGGGAGTACGGTCCGATGGAACGTGCGTGCATCTTGTCGTCAACCATATGGCCGAGCTTGATCATGTAGATCACACCGACAGTTGCCTTCTGGTCGAAATAATCTCCGGTACCGCCGTCACGGAGCTGGGTCTTGCCGTAGCGTGGAAGTCCTGCCTTGTCTGTAAGCTCGCAAATCTCATCGAGGCTTGCACCATCGAAGATAGGCGTGCTGAACTTCAGACCGAGTTCCTTTCCGGCCCAACCGAGAACGGTCTCATAAATCTGACCGAGGTTCATACGGCTAGGCACACCGAGAGGGTTCAGGACTATATCTACAGGAGTACCGTCCTCAAGGAAAGGCATATCCTCCTGACGGACAATCTTGGCTACGATACCCTTGTTGCCGTGGCGTCCGGCCATCTTGTCACCGACTGTAATCTTGCGCTTCTTGGCGATGTAGACCTTGGCGAGCTGCATAACTCCGTTAGGGAGCTCGTCACCGATTTTGATTTTGTCAATCTCACGCTTGCAAACAGCTTCCTCTGTCTTGAGGGTGATGCAGTAGTTGCTGATGAGGTCACGAATCATATCGGAGGTCTGCTCGTCGGCAGTCCAGTTGCTGGAATTGATGTTCTCGTAGTCGATGGTCTTGAGTACATCAGCAGAGAACTTCTTGTCCTTGGCGATGATTTCGACTCCGTAGAGGTCGAATACACCGTTGCTCTTGCGGTTCTTGGTAAGAGCTATGAGGCGCTGGATAAAGTCGTTGCGCAGACGCTCAGCCTTGTTGTTGAACTCTGACTGGCGCAAATCGATGCGGGTCTTCTGGTCTGCCTTGACGGCGCTGCCCTTCTTTCCTGTCTCCTTTGCAGGCTTGCTGTAGAGGGCCGTCTTGATGACAGTACCGCTCAGGGACGGGTTGGCCTTCAGTGAAGCATCCTTCACATCACCGGCCTTGTCACCGAAGATGGCCTTGAGGAGCTTCTCTTCAGGGGTAGGGTCACTCTCTCCCTTAGGAGTAATCTTACCTACCATTATGTCGCCCGGCTCGATGTGGGCACCCACCATCACGATACCGTTTTCGCAAAGGCGCTTGGTGGCATCGTCGCTGACATTAGGGATATCGGAGGTGAGCTCCTCCATACCGCGCTTGGTGTCACGCACTTCGGTAAGGTATTCATCCACGTGGACGGAGGTGAGGATATCCCACTTCACCATCTCCTCTGAAAGAACGATGGCGTCCTCGTAGTTGTATCCCTTCCAAGGCATGAAGGCTACCATAAGGTTGCGTCCGAGTGCCAGCTCTCCGTTCTGGGTTGCATAGCCCTCGGTCAGCACCTGTCCTGCGTGCACGTGGTCGCCCTTCCTTACGAGAGAAGAAAGGTTGACGGTTGTGCTCTGGTTGGTGCGGCGGTAGTTAGGAAGCTTGTAAACGGTCTCCTCCGGAGCAAAGCTTACGAACTTCTCGTCCTCTGTGCGCTCGTATTTGATGCGGATTTCGTTGGCATCCACATAAGTCACGGTACCTTCGCGTTCTGCAACCACCTGAGTACGGCTGTCGAGGCAAACTCTCTCCTCCAGACCGGTACCTACGATAGGTGCCTGAGGCTTGAGAAGCGGCACTGCCTGACGCATCATGTTGGCACCCATAAGTGCACGGTGGGCATCGTCGTGCTCAAGGAACGGAATGAGGGAAGCCGCAACGGAAGCCATCTGGTTCGGTGCAACATCCATATAGTCAACCTCTTCCTTGGTCACTACAGGGAAGTCGGCCTCAAGACGGCACTGAATGCGCTCCGCCTCGATGGTTCCGTCTTCGTCCATTGCCACATTTGCGAGGGATACGAGTTTGTCCTCTTCCTCCTCTGCGCTCATATAGCGGTAGCCGGTGTCCGAGAGATCGACCTTTCCGTCGTGTACCATACGGTATGGAGTCTCGATGAATCCGAGATCGTCAATACGCGCATATACGCAAAGGGATGAGATAAGACCGATGTTCGGTCCTTCAGGCGACTCGATAGGACAGAGGCGTCCGTAGTGCGAATAGTGTACGTCACGAACTTCGAAGCCTGCGCGGTCACGGGTAAGTCCTCCAGGGCCGAGGGCTGAAAGGCGCCTCTTGTGGGTGACTTCTGCCAGAGGGTTGGTCTGGTCCATAAACTGCGACAGCTGGCTGGTTCCGAAGAACGAGTTGATAACTGAAGACAGGGTCTTGGAGTTGATGAGGTCGATAGGGTTGAACTGCTCGGAGTCCCTGACGTTCATCCTCTCACGGATGGTACGGGCCATACGGCTCAGACCGACGCTGAACTGATTTGCGAGCTGCTCGCCCACAGTGCGGACGCGACGGTTGCTGAGGTGGTCGATATCATCCACCGTAGCCTTGGAGTTGATAAGCTGGATGAGATACTTGATAATCTCGATGATGTCGGTGTTGGTCAGGACACGGACTGAAGGGTCGGTATCCAGGCCAAGCTTCTTGTTGAGACGGTAGCGGCCCACATTGCCGAGGTCGTACCTCTTCTCGGAGAAGAAGAGCTTGTCGATGACATCACGGGCGGTGTTCTCATCAGGCGGTTCTGAGTTGCGGAGCTGTTTGTAAATGTAGCTGACAGCTTCGTACTCCGTATTGGTCGGGTCCTTCTGAAGGGAATTGAAAATGATTGAGTACTCAGCGGTGCTGGCCTCGTCCTTCTGAAGGAGAATTGACTTGGTGTCGGTTTCGAGAATGGCCTCGATGACATCGTCATCAAGGATTTCTCCACGCTCCACGATAGGGTTCGTACGCTCGATAGGAATCACCTCACCGGTATCCTCATCCTCGAAGTCCTCCACCCAGGTCTTGAGAACCTTGGCGGCGAGCTTGCGGTCCTTGTTGGCTTCGAGAATCTCCCTGCTCACCTCAATCTCGTCAGCGAGGTTGAAGATATCGATGATATCCTTGTCGCTGTTGAAACCGATGGCACGCAGAAGAGTGGTTACAGGCAACTTCTTCTTACGGTCGATGTACGCATACATCACATTGTTGATGTCGGTAGCGAACTCAATCCAGGAGCCTTTGAAAGGAATGATACGTGCGGAATACAGCTTGGTGCCGTTGGCGTGCATGCTCTGGTCGAAGAACACGCCCGGTGAACGGTGGAGCTGGGACACAATGATTCGCTCGGAACCGTTGATGACAAAGGTTCCGGCAGGAGTCATATACGGGATATTGCCCAGGAACACATCCTGTACCCTCGTATCAAAGTCTTCGTGCTCAGGGTCGGTGCAAGAAAGGCGGAGTTTCGCCTTCATTGGGACACTGTAAGTCAGGCCTCTTTCGAGACATTCTTCGATTGAGTACTGAGGAGGATCGATGAAATAGTCGATAAACTCGAGCTTGTAGTTGTTCCTCGTGTCCTCAATCGGGAAAATTTCCTGGAATACCTTGTACAGGCCCTCGTTCTTCCTGTTTTCAGGAGTGGTTTCCAGCTGGAAAAAGTCCCTGAAAGACTTCAGCTGGACCTCGAGGAGATCAGGATAATCCAGAATTTTTGATGTGGCGAAGTTTATGCGCATTGAAAAAAAACTTTTAATACGGAAAAAAGGTTTAGAGCCTATTACCCCCGGCTCTAAACCTGATTTATCCCTTTAAGCAGGGAAAAGGCTGAGATTACTTAACCTCGACCTCGGCACCAGCCTCCTCAAGGGTAGCCTTGAGCTGCTCGGCTTCTGCCTTGGAAACCTTCTCCTTAACGGTTGAAGGTGCGCCGTCAACAATCTCCTTAGCCTCCTTAAGACCAAGTCCGAGAGCCTCCTTAACGACCTTGATAACCTGAAGCTTAGCTGCGCCTGCTGACTTGAGCACTACATCGAACTCAGTCTGCTCAGCCTCAGCTGCACCTGCACCGGCACCGTCAGCAGCTACAACAACTGCAGCGGCTGCAGGCTTGATACCATACTCTTCCTCGAGAACCTTTGCGAGTTCCTGAACGTCTTTTACAGAAAGGTTTACCAACTCTTCTGCAAGGGCTTTTACATCTGCCATAATTCTATAATTTTTTTGTTTTGTTAATATTATCCGTTAATCTTTTCGTCATCAGCCTTGCCCTCTGCTGCGTTCTGCAGAGCAGAAACAACATTGCGCATAGGTGACTGGAGGAGAGCGACGATATCTGCGATGAGCTCATCCTTGGTCTTGATAGCTGCGAGCTGGTCGAGTTTGTCCTCACCGATGTAAGCGCAACCCTGAACGTATGCGCCCTTCACTACAGGCTTCTGGGAAGCCTTCTCCTTCTGGAACTTCTTGATGAGTTTTCCAGGAGCTGAAGGAACGGTTGTGTACATGATTGCGGTATTGCCCTTGAGGCAAACACCAAGTGAGCGGACCTCCTCGTTCTCGCTTGCGGAGATGACGTGGTTGAAAAGGGTGTTCTTTACTACTACGAGCTTTACACCCTGCTCGAAGCATGCTCTGCGGAGTGCGCTTGTCTGAGCGGCATTCAGGCCTGCGATATCGGTGATATAGAAGTCCGGATACTCGCCAAGCTGTGCTGAGATGCTTTCAATAATCTGATTCTTAAGTTCTTTCTTCATAATATTGAATTTTTACTCAGCTCCGTTGAGGAATGCTTTAAGATCAATCTTGATACCCGGGCTCATAGTGGTGCAAAGGTGTGCACCGAGCATATAGGTTCCCTTAAGAGCCTGAGGCTTGAGTTTTGCGATTGCGTTGATAACCTCTGAAGCATTTGCATAAATCTGCTCCGGAGTGAAGGATGCCTTGCCGATTCCGGTGTGGATAATACCGGTCTTGTCAACCTTGAAGTCAATCTTACCGGCCTTTACCTCCTTGACAGCGTTGGCGATGTCCATAGTAACGGTACCGGTCTTAGGGTTCGGCATAAGTCCGCGAGGACCGAGGATACGACCGAGAACACCGACCTTGGCCATTACGCTTGGGGTACAGATGATAACGTCAACATCAGTCCAGCCGTTCTTGATTTTCTCGCAGTAATCGTCAAGTCCTACATAGTCTGCACCGGCAGCCTCGGCCTCAGCGACCTTGTCCGGAGTACAGAGTACGAGAACACGTACGCTCTTGCCTGTACCTGCAGGAAGAGTAACGACGCCACGAATCATCTGGTTGGCCTTGCGTGGATCCACGCCAAGCTTTACGGCAATCTCGACGGTTGAGTCGAACTTTGTGTAAGTCACCTTCTTGAGAAGTGCACAAGCCTCAGAAAGTGAGTATGCCTTCGGCTCAATGAGCGCCTTGGCAGATTTTTGATTCTTTGTCAGTTTCATATTGCCTGTGTTTCAATTAAAGGTTCTCTGGGAATTCTCCCGATACGGTTACACCCATACTGCGTGCTGTTCCGGCAACCATCTTCATAGCTGACTTGAGAGTGAAGCAGTTGAGGTCCGGCATTTTCTGCTCAGCGATTTCCTTCACCTGGTCCCAGGTAATGGAAGCGACCTTCTTGCGGTTCGGCTCTCCAGATGCAGTTTGGATTTTTGCTGCCTCCTTGATGGATACTGCTACAGGCGGCTGCTTAACTTCGAAGGAGTATGACTTGTCACTGTAAACAGTGATAACTACAGGAAGGATCTTGCCTGCCTGAGCCTGCGTAGCTGCATTGAAAGCCTTGCAGAACTCCATAATGTTAAGGCCTTTGGAACCGAGTGCCGGTCCTACCGGAGGAGCCGGGTTTGCAGCTCCGCCTTTGATCTGAAGCTTAATGTATCCGGTAATTTCTTTTGCCATAATACTTTGTTATTCTTTTGTTACTTGTGTAAAGCTGAGCTCGAGCCCCGTCTTTCTGCCGAAGATGACAACAATCACCTTCACCTTGCTGCGGTCATCGAGTATCTCGTCAATAGTACCTGTAAATCCGCTGAATGGACCGTCGGTAATCTTTACGGACTCACCGACTTCGTAGTTGACTACAGTCTGGGCTGCATTGTCAGCATTCTCATCCTGGATTCCGAGTATCCTCTGAGCTTCTTCATCACGAATCGGCACAGGAATACGCTCGAACTGGGTTCCGCTTACGGCTTTTTTCTCCGTAAGGAAACCTGACATCCCCGGAACAAGATTGCGGATGATGTTCTCAAGAGTAGCGCTGAGCTGGCATTCGATAAGGACATAACCAGGATAAAGCAGCCTGTCGGCTACTGTCCTTTTACCGTTCTTGGTAACTATTTCCTTCTTTACCGGTACCAGTACCTGAGCTACCTGATCGACAAGGCCGCTTCGCTCGATCTCTTTTTGGAGATATTCTGCAGCCTTCTTCTCTTTTCCGCCTGCTGTCCGCAGAACATACCATTTCATATCGCCCATACGAGGATTACAATGTGTAGATTAGAGACATCAGAGATTGGAAAGCAAGGTCTATAAGCCAGAGCACAACAGCGAGAAGAACGGTGGTCACCATCACGAGGATAGCTGAGCTCTGGAGTTTATCCCAGCTCGGCCAAGAGGTCTTCTTCGTGAGCTCTACAAAAGACTCTTTAACATTGTTTGTAAACTTACCCATCTTTACATTTAAAGGACGTGGCGGATTGGAAGCGGATTGCCACGTCTGTTAAACAATAATCAAAGCGTAACCTTTGATATTTGCAGGGGAAGCAGGAATCGAACCCACATGGACGGTTTTGGAGACCGCTGAACTACCATTGTTCTATTCCCCTAAATCGGTGGGCGGCCTGACGGCGGCCCACCTTTAGAAATTTATGCGAGGATCTTGGTAACCTGACCTGCACCAACGGTGCGGCCACCCTCACGAACTGCGAAACGAAGTCCTTCGTTAAGAGCTACCGGAGTGATAAGGGTAACGTTGATCTCAACATTGTCACCAGGCATAACCATCTCTACACCCTCTGGAAGAGTAATCTCTCCGGTAACGTCGAGTGTACGGATGAAGAACTGAGGACGATACTTGTTGTGGAATGGAGTGTGACGACCACCCTCTTCCTTCTTGAGGACGTAAATCTGTCCGAGGAAGTGTGTGTGAGGAGTGATGGTGCCAGGCTTGGCGATAACCTCGCCGCGCTTAACCTCCTTCTTGTCAACACCACGGAGGAGAAGACCTACATTGTCTCCGGCCTCACCCTGATCGAGGAGCTTGCGGAACATCTCGACACCTGTAACGACAGTGTTGAGAGGCTTGTCGCGGAATCCTACGATTTCAGCTGGATCGTTGACGTGGATGGTACCGGTCTCGATACGTCCGGTAACAACGGTTCCACGACCGGTGATTGAGAAGATATCCTCGATAGGCATAAGGAATGGCTTCTCGTTCTCACGTACTGGAAGCGGAATGTACTCGTCAACAGCGTCCATAAGTTCCATAACCTTCTCTTCCCACTGAGGCTCTCCGTTAAGAGCACCAAGAGCGGAACCGCGGATTACAGGAGCGTTGTCACCGTCGAAGTCATACTTGTTGAGAAGGTCGCGAACCTCCATCTCTACGAGCTCGAGCATTTCCTCGTCGTCAACAAGGTCAACCTTGTTGAGGAACACTACCATCTTAGGAACGTTCACCTGCTTTGCAAGAAGCACGTGCTCGTTGGTCTGAGGCATCGGACCGTCGGTAGCGGCAACAACGAGAATAGCGCCGTCCATCTGAGCAGCACCGGTTACCATGTTCTTAACGTAATCTGCGTGGCCTGGGCAGTCTACGTGTGCATAGTGACGGTTCTTGGTCTGATACTCGACGTGAGCGGTGTTGATGGTGATACCACGCTCTTTCTCTTCTGGGGCGTTATCGATCTGGTCGAAAGACTTTACCTCTGACAGACCAGCCTTTGCGAGAACTGTGGTGATTGCAGCGGTAAGAGTTGTCTTACCGTGGTCAACATGGCCAATTGTACCAATGTTAACATGGGGTTTATCCCTCTTAAATACTTCTTTTGCCATAATATTATGTGTAAAGTTGTTAGCTATATTACAAAAAAAGAGCCGATGATGGGAATTGAACTCATGACCTCATCCTTACCAAGGATGCGCTCTACCCCTGAGCTACA
>JBJEBK010000054.1:0-5783 GCA_051869975.1 Candidatus Cryptobacteroides sp.
GCAATGTGGGAGTTGACATCTCGGGATTCCCGATGATTGTGGCGGTGATTGATGAGTATTCCGACCTGATGATCGTCGGCAGCAGGGACTCCAGGCGGGTCATCAGGGACTCTGTCCAGCGTATTGCCAAAGAAGGACCAGAAGTCGGTATGCGCCTGATTCTGTCAACCAGGCATCCTGCACAGGAGGTGAAGGCACTGCTCCCCTGCTTTCCCACCCGTTTGGTGTTCAGGGTATCCGACCTGAAGGACTCAAAGGTGCTGATAAAATCCGAGTCTGCGTTCTGGGAACTGAAAGGTAGCGGGGAAATGTTCTTCTTCCACGACGGGAAGACGGAGAGAATCATTTGATTAACCAGCACAATATCAAATCATTATGTGGATGCCCTATTGATAGGCATCCACATAGTTTTTGATGTCCCTCGGGCGAAGGAGGAAATTGTAAATTGCTCCCTGAAGACCTGACCTGCGGTTGTCGTTTATATGCCAGTCGGTATTGTGGGAGGCGAATGCGGTCACTCCGTTGTACAGGTCCCACACGGTCATGCTGGCGAGAGTCTCGTGAGGGCGAAGACCCTCCTTGCCATAGCCTAGCTGCTGGTAGTAGTTCAACTCCTCATTGTATGGGGCCAGTTCCTTCAATCTGTCCGTTCCTACCATGTAGCGGCTCAACAGTTTGTGAACAAATCCCAGTTCCGACAAAGACGCACGGGTGTTGATTGCAGTCAGGGCATGCTCACGCAGACGTTCGAATGAATTGTTCAATGCCGATTCATCTCCCGGCAGTGCCAGCATATTCTTTATCGACCTTTCTTCGAGGGAAAGCATCTTCGATTCCACCTGAGGCACTGTCTCGGTCTGCCCGTTGGAGCAGACCAGCCTCTCGTAATACCTGCCAAGCTCGATCTGTCCGAGGTTCCACCTCAGGAAATATGAATTCATCAGGAAATCCTCCCCGTCGGTCACCGTACGCACGTCAGGGACATTGCTTCCCATGTGGAGCGTGACACCGCTGGCCAGACTGCCGCCGTGCTCATACTCTGTAGGGAACATATTGTTCTGGTCCATGAACATCTCTGCGAAGTCGAAGAAGTCGTCAGAGGTAATGACACTGTCCTTTACCGGTATCACGTTCACCACAGCCTTCCTTTCTGGGTCTGCCACAAGGACAACCTTGCTCGGATTGGCTAAGGAGCTGGCGGAGGCAAGGTAATTCCTAAGGTCCTTCACCCCTTCCTCTCCTCTTGCCTTTGAGACAATCTGTTTCTGGTCACTCCTAAGGCCGGACATCTCATCAAGTGCCTTTGCCACACTGTCCGTAGCCAGCACATCGGTGTCCAGGACAGAATAGACGTTGCGGGGAGATTGAATATCCTCATTCCCGTCATCCTCAAGCCTGCCGACATACTTGATCGCGGCCCTGTCAACGAGCTTGAACGGCAGCTGGCTTTGTGCCGTGCGCTCCTTCAATTCATAGAATTCTTTCTGTGTCATACGTTTATGTTCTTTATATTGTCAAACAATTGGTCGAACTTGTCGGCATAGCGGCGCATGCTGTTGCCTGCCTCCGACTGCAGGCGACGTATCTGCCTGTCCTGATTGAAACGTTCCTCGTTGTAGAATACATCACCTGTAGTGCTGAGGTCATAATAGAGCCTCACTCCGACATCGCCTCTGCGGTGTTTGGAGAAGACTGCATATCTGTCCGAATAGACGTTCTTGGGGTTGTCCAGACGCAGTTCCAGCATCGCAGTGATTGCGTGCTTTAGACGGTTCGAACCGATGAAGGCACCACTTTTGGTGACCTGTTGGATGGTGAGGAAGGTGGTATTTACCAAACGTAGGTTCTGAGCCTTGTTCTGCTGCTTGATGAGCGAGAGCAGCATCGACTCTGCCTTCTTCTGTGTAATCCCCTCCTCTTCCTTCACAATGCCCTGGAGCTCATAGAAGGAGTCAATGGCCACTATATCCCACCCCTGGTCGAGAACGCCAGTCAAAGTGTGGTAGTTGTGCGTCTGGCATCCCTCGTCGAACTCGCTCTCACAATGAAGAGGATGTCAATATCCTGGAACTTCGGGAAGCGCTTTACATAGACCGCGAGGTCGATTTCGTTCATCTCCGCACTGACGAAAAGGACACGCACCCCGGGATTATTGAGTCGAATATCTGCAAGCATATCAAGGATGATGGTCGTCTTGCCCACGCCCGGGTCACCGATGACCATATAGTTCACACCCTTTGGAAGGCCCTTGTAGCTGCAAAGCAGTTCGTCGAGCACCGTCCCCGTGAGGTAATTGCGGAACAGGGATTCATCCAGGTGAATGTCCCTCATCCTTACTATCTTTGCTTGATTATCGTCCATGGCGTTTGTTTTTCTGCTGCAATTATAGCGAGCCACGGTGCAATAGCTCGGCAGTCATTCACGAAAATGTCAATTCTCTTTGGCTGACAACTTCTTGCAGTAATCTATGCTATCTTTGCACAAATCATCCGCTTATGCCGACAAGATACATCTGTGACACTGACCATTACAACGAGGTCATCGCCCATTGCGCCTCAAGATATTCGTTTTCGACGGTAAGGAGGCCTACATTGGCTCGGCCAACCTGACCGGTGCGGGAATGGGAATGAAGTCCGGCCGCAGACGCAACTTTGAGGCGGGCATACTTACGGACGACCCCGCGCTCGTGGCTGCCGCAATGGATCATTTCGACTCTGTCTGGGCGGGGTTCAGGTGCCGGGACTGCGGAAGGAAGGAATACTGCGGGGACCCTATTGTGAAATAAAGCACCTCCCCAGACCGGCTTCTCAAACTGTTGCGCACAAACAACATAATTTGACAAAAGTGTTGCACAAAGGCAACGCTTTTTTAGTGCTTAGTCTCTTCCGCCCTCAGCGACTCGAGAACAGATCCTCCAACGAAACCACGTGGTTCACCACATCAGTATTTTCTCCTTTTGCAATGCCGAATGATGCCACTACCGCAACCTGAATAGAGTGGGTCTTATCGTGCTGCGGGCTCTCTTCAAATGCCGCAATTTTTCTCCTGATATTCTGGTTGTACTCCGCAGTCATCGCAAAGACACTCTCGGAAAACTTCATTTCGCACAGATAGTCTGTCCTTGAGGCATCACTCACCAAAACAAGATCTATCTGTGCTCCGGTCCCATCCTGAGTTTTCCCGCTCCAGCAGAAGTCTCTGTCCACAGAATAAATGTGAAGCACCTCCTGCAACTGCTTCAGATGCGACACACACAGCAATTCGAAGGTCTCCCCTGCCCACGAATAGAATTTTCCTGTACGGTTGATGGTATGCCACATTCCACTTTTGTTCTGAATTCCATCAATGAATCGCAAATAGAACAAGGAGAAAAAATCTGTGAGCTGATAAACGGTCTCCACACGCTCCTTGCCGTATCTTGGATACTTTCGTATTATTCCTGACTCAAACAGATTGTCCAAAAGTTTTGAGAATGTGCCTCCGCTCTTCAATCCGGTCGCTTCCATTATCTCCGACTGAGTCATACCATAGAACTTGCGGCCGAGAACCTTGACAATTTCCACATACTTCTCTTTGCTTGAGTACAATCCGGCATAAACATCCTTGAACTCCTGATGAATATTTTCTTCCGCAAAGAAGAGTCTGTCTATATTGTCAGTCAGAGAAAGGTCATTACGAAGTTTACCCATATAGAAAGGCACGCCTCCGAAAGCCATATAACTCAAAGCAATCTCGTATCGGGACATATGGAAACCCTCTCTCCTGTAAAACTGTTCACATTCAACCAGAGTGAAAGGAAGGAGTTTGATTTTCTCCGTCAGTCGTCCGTGAAGTCCGCCATAGTCCCGGATTACATTGTCGAGCATCCAGCTCGTGGCTGATCCACATACGATGAGAACAATATTCCTTTGACTGTCAGCCCAGGAGTTCCAGAAATAGCCCAACTCGGAAATCAACTCTGAGGATTGCGGACCGGCGAGCCAAGGCAGTTCGTCAATGAAGACCACCTTTCTCTTGTTCCTTTTAGCAGACAGAAGTATCCTGAGAAGAAGAAAAGCCTCTCTCCAGTTTTCGGGTGCCGAATGTTTAATATCAAGCCCTGCAAGTATCAGTGAATCATAGAAATGCGACAGCTGTAACTTGCGATATGATTCGTAGTCTTTCTCTTCATCCTTCACGTATGTTCCTACCACAGTGAAAAGAATCCTGTTGCGGAAGAACTCATTCACAAGATACGATTTACCTACCCGTCGCCTACCATATACGGCTACGAATTCCGACTTCTTGGATTGATATATCCTTTCGAGGATTTCCTTTTCCGCTTTTCTTCCGATTATAGTTTCTTTTGCCATGACAACAGAAATTTATACCGTTGCGAATATATGAAAAACTTCCGAGAAACTCAGCGAAAATGGTTAAAAAATAGTCGTTTTCGCTGAGTCTCTAAATCCCCGGACCCTGGATGAACTCTGCATGTATTATCGGAGGATTCGGCAGACAAAGACCAGAATACAAATGGAAGAGAAGGAATTTGTGCTTGGACGTTTCAGGGACTTCATCTTTGAAGAGCTGAAATCATATTCCGAGCGCTTGGAAATGCCATTCAAGAAACTGACTCTCCGCAACTTCAGAAAAAGTCGGGCCTCCGGAAGAGCAATAGCTAACACAGATTGCTGTGGAACCATCAATTTCAACAAAGGATTCCTATATGATGACGCAGACAGCATTCGGGAAACACTTGTTCATGAGCTATGTCATTCCCAGAATCGTGGGCATGGAAAGGAATTCAGTCTGATATTGGAGAATTCGCTGTTGAGACTTGGACTTATTCCACGCCCCTGTGCCTGGTCCAATAAATTGGCTATGCCAAAAATAGGCGCCAGATTTCCTTTGGGACGATATTGTCCAGGATATAATTTTGTAAAGAGAATCAAAGGCGACTACGAGAACTTCCTGTACGATGTCAGGATGCCAAGGGGATGTTCAACAGTAAAGGACTAAGAGTGGACCAATATGAACCATTACCTCATATTCTCAGCAATCATTGACTACTTCTATGACATATCTTCTCTGGATGCAGGGAGGATATTCTCCGCGTTTGTATCTGATGAAGGGATCACCCAAATGATCAGGGATGAGATCATCGTCCACTGTATCCCAGAGTATTATGGCCAAAATAAGGAAGATACTAAAGAGTGTGACATACAAGAGGTCCTTGACGAGGCCAACAGACGCGGATATCACGCGACGAAGGGAAGCGGATGCTTTGGGATAACAGCCACCATTGAAATCGACGGAATTGATTTCAGTTTGATTCCGAGCCGTTTTGCCAATTTGGCGGTTCTCTGCAACAGAATCATCCCCGGCAAACTCATTGAGGTTCCGCCGATGGATGCAGATGGACTATTGGACCTGATGGAGGACATTGATGAAGCAGATGTATGCCTCAAAGATCATATCCTCAAATACCTCTCCCTTCTTGGGGCCGATTACGACTTCTCATTAAACAAGGAGACTATGTACTTCGCCAGCCTTCCCTCGACCACCTCATCAGTGCCAATATTCTCCTATTGGGGGTTGCCGGCCCTCGCGGTGTATTTCCAGGATCAGGGATTGGAACCCGAAGATATCCTGACAGAGGTAAGGATTTCTTGCTCCAGAGAGGAGGTCAAAAGCAATCCATATCTGAAGGACCCGGAGACCTTCCTAAAGAGGTGCGCCCTTATACAGGAAGTCTGCAAGAAGAACAGCCTGGTGGAACACATTGCGGAGAATAGTATCAT
>JBJEBK010000055.1:0-5724 GCA_051869975.1 Candidatus Cryptobacteroides sp.
ACGCCGCGCCTTCACAATCCTACACCTTTGTTGCACTGTTCACTTGAATTGGGGATATATTGGTGAAATCCCAAGCGAAATAATGTCTTTCAACAGAGCTCGTGCTCTAAAACAGAATCCGAGCATCGGGGTTCACTTTTACGTACAGGATTGTTTCTTTAACTGTGTATGGAACTCGCCGACAAAGTATGTTGAGATGTTTAAAAGGTTCTGGGGCATTATTTCTACTGACTATTCTGTGTATGCTGAAATGACCATATCTGAAGTAATGTGGAATTCATTTCGCAATAAACTGCTTGCTGCGTGGTACCAGAAACAAGGTGTTATTGTTATACCAAATGTTAGCTGGTCGCGACCTTGGAGTTATGGTTTTTGTTTTGATGGATTCCCAAAGAATTCAATAATCGCTATCAACAGTACCGGCATTGGCAATGATTCTTTTTCTATTAAACTTTGGATAGAGGGATATCAAAGAGCATTAGAAGTTCTGGAGCCAGTGAAGATAATTCGTTATGGGGCCAAAATAGATGGTGAAAATGAAGCCATTAGCATATACTTTCCTAATGACAACTTTAAATCAGCAAGCTATGGGAGGTAATGGTGCATATATAGCTTCAGAAGGTGGTGTTCCTATGAGAAATAGGACTCACAATGATACGGAGTATCGAATTGATGGTCATAAAGTTTTGGTTCAGGCTGGAAATCCAAAACAAAAAAAGACTCCAATGAATTCGAATTCAGAGAATCCTATTTATCTTTGTGGTAAGACTGATAAGGAGGGTAAGGTAACTATTACCACAATTGGAATTTACGAGAAACATAAACTTGTCATGACGATTGATATAGAATATGACAAGAATGGCAACGTGATTCCGTATTCCAATGGTGGTAAGAAAACTACACATGCACACAAGTGGCCTACGGATAATTCTTCAGGGGAGGTTGGGCGAAAACCCCATGATCCTAAGAATGTTTTATCATATGGACACAAATATGATGAACTTCTCAAGAAGATTGTAGAATTCAATAAGAAAGGTAAGGTATGGAAGCAGTAAATAGAACAATAGCCTTGGCTAATTTTTATGGAGATGGGAAACATCTTTATGAGGATGAACTTGGATGGTGGCCTTCAGTTAAAGAAGAAGCCCATTCTCAGATTTCAAGGGATATCTTCGAGTATGAGGTAGTTCACATCGGCCTCAATCTTGCCTTCTATTATATTGACAATGATACATGTTATGGTTTGCATACGGAATCATTGCCGATTGAATTTAAGATCCTCCCGATGGACAAGTCTCAAAAGAATACTTGCTGGCAATGTGAATTTGATACACATGATGATGGAGAAGTTCTGTTTTCATTTGATGAACTATCGATGAAAATTTGGGATACGATCAGAATAGATGGAAAGAAACTTGGTGAAGTCCTTGAGCGATCTATTATTATGACTCTTGATTAGTCATATACATTATCGACCACCGGCTGGCACTCGCCAGCCGTTGGTGTTTTCCGGAGATCCCGGATTCAGTCCTTCTGGACTTCCTCGATGCGGAACCACTCCACGTCCGGCTCGCGCAGGCCGAAGAACTTGATGAGGTAGGCGCGGTCCACATCGCCGGTGAACTCGGTCTCGATGGGATGCTCCCGGCCCACCTCCTTGGTGATGATCTTAAAGTGTCTTGACATTGTCGTTGAATTTTGAGTTGAAGTCATACAGGTTGGCTGCGTCCTCGCAGCGGGTGAAGATGAGGCGGACCTTGTTGCGTTTGAGGTCGATCTCAACGGTGGCCGGATAGTTCGTCACGATCCACTCCTCCTGACGCCTTCTCGACACCTTCGAAGCGGTGATCGTGCGCTCGATCCGGTGGATAGTCCAGCCGTTCTGGGTGGCGTACTTCTCGATGAGCGGATGCGGGAACATCGTCAGCATGAACTTGCCCTTAACCGAGGCGAGAGTGCGCAGCAGGTCCTCGAAGTCCGCATCGTTGAACGAGCCGTTGTAATGGCCGCAGTCAGTCCCGACATATGGTGGATCCACGAAGTGGAACGCCTCCGGACAGTCGTAGCGCTCTATGACATGGGTGCCATTCTCGCACTCGATGGTGACGTTGTCCAGCCGGGCGCACAGCTCGGTGGTGAACTGATCCTTGGCGTTACGGAGCTTGGCTGTGGTGGTGCCGTTGCGATCGTACCCGAAGGTGCCGTCTATCATAGAGGCGAAGCCGAGCTTGGTGCAGATCCACACGGCCCACGCCCTCTGGACCGGGGTGAAGTAAGAAGGGTGCTCGTAGATGTGGCGGGCTCACCTTCTTTCGAGTCAGTGTCGGAGAGTGTTTTGAGGTGCGAGTCAGTATCCACGTGTACGACACTGTCTCGCGAGCTCTGAAGGGTGGATCCGGTGCGGATCTCAGTCTGGGTTATGCTCTTTATGGGTTGCGGGATTCGGGAGGAAGGAGAAGGGGCAGCGCCGCAGGAGGCTTGTCCCAAGGCATCGGGAACATCTCAGTGATGGGGCGGCGGTCCTTGCGGTCGAGCTGGATGGAGGTGAGGATCCACGTCTGCCAGCGGGCGATTTCCCACTGATGTCGTGAGCTGTCCCTCTGGAGGGCGCACCACCCTGACCACGCGTAGATGAACTGCGCCGGGGTGAGTGCATCGAACTCCGAGGGGCTGAGTCCCATCTGGCCCACTCCTATGGCAAACCACCTCTCGTAGGTGAGTTTATTAGTGGGACCGGGCTCGGAGCCGCCTGCCCCGCTCAGCCGTTTGGGTCCAGATCGCCGAGCTTTCCGGTGAGGGCATCGATGCTGTCTTTGAAGATGTCGGCAATGATGACGGCAAAGTTTATGATTCTGTGGACAAAAGTTTTTTGATGAAGTACAAAGGTTGGTTCAGTCGATTTAAGTAGTAAGATGGGAAAGAAAGGAAGAAGCAAACGGTTAATAGAAAAGCGCAATCAGAAGATTGTGCAGCGTTATTATTTTTGGACCGAAGTCAAGAGGCTTCGCTTTGACGATGCTGTAAAAGAATTGGCCGAGAATGAATTCTTCCTTTCCGAGTTTATGATTTGGCAGATTCTTAAGAAAGCAGCGGCATCCAATACTCCGGAGGTCTATGTTGCTCCCAAGAAGCATAAGATGCCGCATATCGAAGAGAAAATGCTGAGCCTTTTCCCTAACGATGAAGATAAGGATTGATGGATGCACGGACTTTGATTTTATCGCGTTCCTGCGTCATTTCCGTCAGTTCAAGAGTATAAACCGACTCATAGACCTTGATACCGTGCGCCACTGAATAGAATCTACTTGATGTTCGAATGAGGGCTGAATCGCCGCCGAAGCAATGACCTTGCAGAAGCCGATGCAGCTCTCTTCGTTTTTCTTCCCGTTCCAATATCTTCTCCGTAGTGCCGGAGTTGTAGTGGGTGTCATCGTAGCAGTCAAGAGCAAGTCTCACTGTGATGGAGCATAGGCCTTTCTGTCCCAGCTCTCCGATGTCTTCCCAGCTGGTTTGAGGAGCGTCGATGAGAATGGCCGGAAAGACGAGAGGATAGTCATCATTCATCTCGTCATTGAGCATTTCAAGTTGGCCATAGTCTTCATCTATGGTGCGGATATCGGGCATATTGTTGCCGATGAAGTCGATAAGGTTGTAAAGAAGGTGTTCCATTGCTAAAAGTGTTTTTTGATGTAGGTGTCAATTTCCGATGTCAAGATCTTGCTGACAATTTTCTCCACTTGAGGTGATGGCCCCAGGAATTTACGGCGTGGTATGCGAATGCGGCTGCCTGGTTTCTTGAGTGCCATATTGCGCCAGAAGTCGGCCTCCGGATTGGAGCCTTTCTTTCCTCCTTTGGCTTCATAGTGCTTCGCCCAGAAGAATTTCCTCATCCGTTTGGTTACAGTGGATTCAGCACCTTCGTTGTGGTACTGGGCGTATTCGGCCGTGTTCCGGATAGTGACCTGTGCGTCTCCTGGGACATAGTCGGTGCTGCTCATCAGGTGGGTGGTTTTGGAGAGCAGCGGGCCGTAGGAGCCTGCTGCACCTTTGAATGGCACTTGCTGGCGCTTGGTTCTCTGCCAGGCAGCACCATAGAAGCCACCGCTGCGGAAGTTCTGCCGGACGGATGAGACTACCTCTTTGCCCACCTTCACAGGAACAACCCTGCTACGGATGTGCATCAGGTCTTTGAGGCATTTCTGGACTTCGGATTCTATGTTTGGTGATGACATTTGGAGAAGTGGAATTTTATTGTTTATTTTGCAATGTCTTTAATGACTACCGGGATGAGAACTTTCCTTGAGCGTATGCCCGTCTCGACACAGCGCACATAATAGAGCCGCAAGGCTCTATTATTGTTTATAGCTCATTATGAATTTTTGCACAAAATGTTTGTCAAGAATTGTAGCACGACTCACTGTTATTTCTTTACTGCCTCTCAAAATAGTTACTTCTATAGTATCAATATTGTCCTCCAAGAATGTTTTGATTTCCTTTGCCATTTGCCTCGGATTATACTCTGAGGTAATATGCAAAAGAACACGATGAGTCTGACCTACCGAATCAGCAAGTCTGCTACTGACAGAATTCGTTCCCACAATAGTTTTTACATCATACACTTTGAAGATGCCTTTCCGCTGCAGGATGATATCCGGTGTTCTTCCTTTTCTTGGATTAGACAGAATGAATGATGTATATCCTTTGTGTGATGTCTTGCGGGCAACTGCAAGCAAACGTCCATAGTCTTTGTCTTCACTGCCTATTGCTGAGAAGATGTTCTTTTCAATTTGTTTGAAGACCTTGCTTGATGTTATTTTACGCACTTCATTACCAAAATCCTTTTTATCCAAGTCATATAGTCGAACCAAACTATCGCCAATATCAAATAAAGTGTTCTCCTTTTGGATGATATGTTCAACAGCTTGACAACTTGCGCAATCCTTCTTCTTGTTCAGAAATACTCCAAGGCGGTTTGTGACTCCCTTGTTGAATGGACAGCTGCCGCAGTTCTGAGGGAAATACGGATGATCTTCACTGAAGAGCTTGCCGGTCTGTGCCGGATTGCCGGCAAGGCCTTTGGATGAAGTGCGCTCTCCACCACCGCCACTGACTCCAGTAGGGTCGTTTACGGGAGCATCCGTCTGCTCACAAGTGCACTTGCATCCCCAGCGCTCTCCTGGGTGGTGATGTCCCCAGAACGGGTCATCAACAGGAAGGGTAAGCTGCCTCTCCCAGAAACTTTGATGTACTGGGTCCGGAGTGACAGAGGTGGTAGGCATCCACATCAATGATGGGAGAAATGCTGCCTATGGCGCTGTGAATTCTGTGATGATCCGCACTAATTGGGCTATCGGCAAACGCATTGTTGAACAGGAGCAGGCTGGAGCTGATAGGGCGGAATATGGTAAACATGTCATTCAAGTTCTATCTGACGCTCTTACAGCAGAATATGGGAAGGGCTTTAATAAAAGGAATCTGGCTTATTGCAGACTATTCTATCGTTCTTTTTCAGAAGAACAGATTTTGCACACGCGTGTGCAAAATCTTACTTGGTCTCACTATAGAATGCTCCTGAGTGTTGATAACGAGGTCGCACGTAATTGGTATTTGCAGGAAGCAGCTTCGCAGCAGTGGAGTGTCCGCACACTTGAGCGTAACATCAGTTCTCAACACTAGTGTCCAATTAAATTTTTTAAAAACTAATACACGAACGCAAACTCGAGT
>JBJEBK010000056.1:0-33774 GCA_051869975.1 Candidatus Cryptobacteroides sp.
CACGCAATATGGTTGGAGACACCCCTTCGGCTACGGATGATATAGGCTATAAGGAGCTGCTGAAATATATTTCGGAACTTCCTCCGGGCTTCAGGGTGGTTTTCAATATGTATGTGATGGAGGGCTACTCCCATAAAGAAATAGGTGAGGAGCTCGGAATATCGGAAGTTACGTCGCGTTCACAGCTCCAGAGGGCAAGGATGCTGTTGCAGGACAAGATCAGAAAAAGACATTGAGATGCGGGATGATATGGATAACAGATTCGATCTCCTGGTGAGGGAGACGATGGCAGATGCGGAGGTAAAGGTGCCTTCCCGCGTCTGGAAGGCTGTATCTGCACGCATCGGCGCCCCTACCCCTTCCTCAGGCGTAAGGACAAGTCTATGGAAGTGGGCGGTGCCATCTTTCGCTCTTGCTGCCCTCGCTTTGTTTTTCATTATTTCGGGTACCGAAGAAAAGACTATATTGCACGAAGGCGCCCTGGCTCTCAACATTGAGGCAGGGTCTTGCGCCTTCGAACCTGCACTTTGCGCAGCAGATGTCCCTTCTCTGAAGGACCTTGCCGCCTCCCGTACAATGACACCACCTGTCCCGGTTGTGTCTTCAGCCCAAGCCGAATGGACACCTGTCACTGATGGGCCAGCCGGACCTTCGGGAAAGGTTGCTGAGGTTGCACCGCAGACTGAAACGGTGAAGGATGCCGATGCTTTTGCTGACCCTTTTGCCATTATGGAAGAAGAGGACGCGCGTATGGCAGCTGCAAAAGCAGGAAAGCAGACAAGCAGGTTTTCAATTCTGGCAGGAGGTACAGTCAGTGCAAATGATACCCGTTACAACAGCCAGACTTTCGGGCCGAATTTTGCTCCGGGAAGCCGCATCCCCGATACGGTTGAGGAGCTGACTCAGTCAGATTACGCATTCCCTGTTTCTCTTGGTATCAGCGTCAAATACCGTTTTACGGACAGGCTTTCAGTCGGAACCGGACTGAACTGGACAATGCTTTCCCGCCAATTCGACGGAGCGTACAAGACCGAATCGGGTCGTTTTACCCATAGGATGCAATATGTAGGAGTGCCTCTTCACATCTATTATGACATTCTTCAGAGAAGGGGTCTGCTACTTTACCTTACGGCGGGCGGTAGCGCCGAGAAGGCCGTAAGCAATGCCTGGTACATCTATGAGAAGAGCACCAGCCCTATCTGCACCGAGGCTGTCAAGGGTCTGCAGTACGGTCTTGACCTCGGTTTCGGAGTGGAGTTCAGTCTCGGGCAGCATATGTCCATCTACCTCGACCCTTATGTGAAGTACTGGTTCGCCGGCAGTCAGCCAAAGAGCGTTCGCACCGAAAAGCCTTTCCTCTTCAGTTTCGAAGGCGGACTCAGATTCAATCTTTAGCAAAATCCGTAGAGGAAACACCCTCTCACTCACTTTTGGCGCCTGATGTGTCACATCGGGAAGGCGGAGAGCAAAATGGCTGGCTTACGGTCGTGGAATAATGGTATTTATCGATTTTTCTTGTAACTTAGCACAATGTATGACCCCATTGTCATTTTGAATATGCCAACAGACAAGATTACATACTTTATTGCATTTTGTATTGAACAGTACAAGACGGCAAAAGGAATGAAGGGGGAAGATGTATCAAAACTCTTCTTTGACAATGGTGTAGTACAATTCCTTTCTGACAATTATGAAGTTCTTCACACCCAAAGTCACCAGTGGTTGATTGAAGATATTGATGAGTTTTTAACAACACGAAGCAAATGAAGCTCTACCACGGAAGCACCGAAATGGTTGCGACACCCCAAATACGCAAGCCGAATCGAGCCCTTGACTTTGGCAATGGCTTTTATACTACTACTGACTATACCCAAGCAGAGCAATGGGCAAGGCGTCGCCTGAGAAACAATCAGACTCACGCATATGTCAATATTTACGATGTTGACATTGATGCTATCCGGAAAGCCAATACTCTCTGGTTTGATGCTTCTACAGAAGATTGGGTGGATTTTGTCTATTCAAACCGTAACAACGATAGCTTTGACCATAATTATGACTTCGTTTATGGCCCGGTAGCCAATGACAGAGTATATGCACAATTCTCCCTCTATGAGGCAGGTCTAATTGACAAGCAGACACTCATAAAAGAGTTGAAAACATACACTCTTGTTGACCAGATGCTATTCCATACGCCTCTGTCGCTGAAGGCGATTTCTTTCGTGGAATCCAAAATCGTAGCCTTATGACAGACATCTCCAACAAAAACCTTTATCTGCTTCTTCCCGGAATCGTTGCTGGTATCGCTCGCATTTATGCAAAGAATAATGGCTGCAGTGAGATAGAAGCAATCCGAATCATTTATTCCTCACAGCTTTACCCCCGACTTGCGGATGAGACTACAAAACTTTGGCATCTCGGTCCTGTAGCTTTGTACGAGGAACTTATGGAGCCTAGTTTGTAAACCTGTCCTACACAGCCATCTGTGTCACATCCCCGGTTTCCTCATCTGTCACATCGGGAGCAAAAAAGGCGCCCCAAGCGGGACGCCCTCAATTGTACAGCCGTAAAAGACTAAAGGTTCTTGTTGTAAGTTCCCCACTCCTCTACAGGTGGAACTATGCCGAGGTCGATGATTTCCTGACGCATCTTGCAGAGATGCTCGTAGGATGCCTGAAGGGCAGCCATTTCCTCAGGAGTGCCGGTAGGCTGAACAAAATGAACTCCTGTTGCATCGATTGTGGTTGGCATAGCCATAAACACATTCTTGAATCCGCACTTGTCGCAATTGACATAGGTGCCTGCAGGAAGTGTAAACGGCTCTCCGCCCATAGCAGCCTGAATCATCTTCACTGAGCAGTATGCAGGGCTCTGGAAAGAAGATCGGCCGCGGAGTTTGATGATGGCGGAACCGCCCTGGATGGTCTTCTGCTTGATTTCGGCCATCTTCTCCTCGGAAAGACCCATCTCTGAGAGAGGCTTGCCGTCAATCATAACCTTGGAAGCGAATACAGCCATCTGCTCGCCGTGTCCTCCGTAAGTGTGGGCTCCGGTAACTGCGCTCTGAGGAACGCCGAACTCCTTTGCGAGATTGCTCTGCAGACGTGTGGAGTCGAGAGCTGCAAGGGAAGTTAGCTGGCTTGGCTTCAGGCCTGAGTGGATGAGGGCGGTGAGGGCGGTCACATCAGCAGGGTTGAAGATGACAACCACGTGCTTGACATCCGGGCAGTACTCTCTTATATAATCTCCGAACTGGGCTGCAATCTGGCAGTTGCCCTTGAGCAGGTCCTCACGGGTCATACCTTCCTTGCGCGGAGCTCCACCGGAAGAGATAATGTACTTGGCATCGGTGAATGCCTCCTTTGGATCTACGGTCCAGGTGACGTTTGCACCTTCGAAACCGCAGTGGCGCATCTCCTCTGCAACTCCCTCTACGCCAGGAGCGTAGATATCATAAAGACAGATGTTTGGGGTGAGACCGAGCATAAGAGCGGTCTGAGCCATGTTTGAGCCGATTGCTCCACCAGCACCTACGATGGTGAGCTTTTCGTTAGTCAAATACTTCATATCAATAAAAATAAGTTTGAGTTTGCTTTTCAAAACCGGCACAAAGGTAGCAAAAACCCTTGACAATAAGGAGTAATTTGGCAGGAATTGTTTATTTCACTATATTTGCAGCGTCAAAAGATATTTATGGCACTATTTTTAACAAAAGATCTCGATGACCCCGCGCGATCGCGCATAGGAGTCTGGCAAATTTCAGAGAGCGAAGCGGAGCTTCGTGCAATGACGTCCATCCCCTCAGACGAACTTGAGGAAATCTCTTATATCAGAAGTGAATCTCTTCGCAAGCAGAAGCTTGCAGTGAGGGCATTGCTTGACGCAATGTTTGAGGATAAGGTATATCTATCCCATCACGACAACGGCAAGCCGTACATTGAGAACAACTCCATCAACATCTCCATCACCCATACCGAAAAATATGTTGCTGTGATTCTGGATGAGGATGATGAAGTCGGAATTGACCTCGAATCCCTCGACCGGGATTTCTCCGCAGTCGAGAAGAAAGCTCTTTCCGAAGACGAAATCGAAGATTTGGATGATGAGCGCAAGAATGAGCAGCTCGCCATCTACTGGTGCGCCAAAGAAGCGATTTACAAACTGACCTCACAATACGGGGTTGACTTCGCTGAGCAAATCGAAGTTGACGGTTTCCGTTTCCACGATGAAGGCGACCTCGATGCCACATTTACTGACGACGACGGCTATGAGCACGAGCTGGAGCTCCACTATATGACCTTCGACCGTCACGTGATGGTTTGGGTGGTAGAGTAATCCACAGCTTTTCCGCATCTGGTAACAAGAAAGTTAACAATTTAGAATAAATCTAAATTAGATACGTCAGCAAGAGGCTGTTATACAGAAGTATAGCAGCCTCTTGCTGTGATGTTAATAACTTTATTTGTCCGAAAGTGAATAAACATCTTGCTAATCATATATCTTTGCATTCAAACCTTACCCGCCCAGCCTGATGGCCGGGCCCAATTTTCTGACCACAATGATAAAAAGCGTAATCAAAAGAGACGGCCGCACAGTCGAGTTCAACAACCAGAAGATTGTTGCAGCCATACTGAAAGCAATGGCAGTCACCGAAAAAGGTGAAGATATAGTGCTCGCAGCCCAAATCGCCGACAAGATTTCCCACAACAGCAGGGAAGAGATGAGCGTAGAGGAAATCCAGGACTGCGTCGAAATGGAGCTTATGAAGAGCCCGCGCAAAGAGGTGGCGAAGAAGTACATCGCCTACCGCAATCAGCGCAACCTCGCCCGCAAGGCTAAGAGCAGGGAAATCTTCCAGAGCATCATTGATGCGCAGGCCAACGATATCACCCGCGAGAATGCCAATATGAATGCCGACACCCCTGCCGGTATGATGATGAAGTTTGCCTCCGAGGCAACCAAGACCTATGTGGACGAGTGCCTTCTGTCCGAAGATGTGCGTGAAGCTGTCGCTAACGGCTACATCCACATCCACGACAAGGACTACTATCCTACCAAGAGCCTCACCTGCCTCCAGCACCCTCTCGACAGGATTCTCGAGTACGGCCTGCGTGCCGGCCACGGTGAGTCCCGCCCTGCGAAGCGCATCGAGACCGCTGCCGTGCTGGCCTGCATCTCTATGGAGACCGTCCAGAACGAAATGCACGGCGGGCAGGCAATTCCGGCTTTCGACTTCTACCTTGCTCCTTATGTGCGTCTCACTTTCCAGGAGGAACTCAAGAAATACGGCGCCTACGATAACAAGGACTACAGCTACCTCAACGATGTCAAAATCACCGACTATCTCCGCAGGGACCTTACCGGCCTGGTAGATGATGAAAGGGTAGTGCAGCAGTGCATCAACCAGACAGTAGGACGCGTGCATCAGGCAATGGAGGCTTTCGTGCACAATATGAACACCATCCATTCCCGTGGAGGAAACCAGGTTGTGTTCAGCTCCATCAACTACGGAACCGACACCTCAGCTGAGGGCCGCTGCGTCATCCGTGAAATACTCAACACTACCTACGAAGGCGTGGGCAACGGCTCCACCGCCATCTTCCCTATCCAGATATGGAAAAAGAAGAAGGGTGTCAGCTACCTCCCTGAGGACCCTAACTACGACCTCTACAAGTTTGCCTGCAAGGTGACCGCACGCCGCTTCTTCCCCAACTTCGTAAACCTTGACGCTTCCTACAATCAGGATCCGGCCTGGAAGGCTGATGACCCTAAGCGCTATATGCACGAGGTGGCTACAATGGGATGCCGCACCCGCGTTTACGAAAACAGGTTCGGACCTAAGACCTCTGTAGGTCGCGGAAACCTCAGCTTTACCACAATCAACATTGTGCGCATCGCCATCGAGACTATGGGCATAGAGGACAAGAACGAGAGAATCGCAGCCTTTATGGACAAGCTAGACAGCATACTCGATATCTCTGCAAAGCAGCTCAACGAGCGTTTCGAATTCCAGAAGACCGCCCTCAAGAAGCAGTTCCCTCTGCTTATGGCAGGCCTCTGGACCGGTTCCGAGAGCCTCAGTCCGAACGATACCATCGAGAGCGTAATCAACCAGGGAACCCTCGCTATCGGATTCATCGGTCTTGCAGAGTGCCTTATTGCCCTTATCGGCAAGCATCACGGAGAGAGTGAGGAAGCACAGGAACTGGGACTCCGCATAGTAAAGCATATGCGCGAGCGCATCAACGGCTACTGCGAGACCTATCAGCACAACTTCAGCCTCTTCGCAACACCTGCAGAGGGACTTGCAGGCCGTTTCACCAAGATGGACAAGAAGAAATACGGCATCATCCCGGGTGTTACCGACAAGGATTACTACACCAATTCTTCCCACGTCCCTGTTTATTACCACTGTACTCCTGAGCACAAGGCCAAGATTGAGGGCCCTTACAACAAGTACGAAGGCGCAGGCCATATCTTCTATGTTGAGGTTGACGGAGATGCAACCCACAATCCGGAGGCAATTATGGCAATAGTTGACCTTATGGACAAGTACGACATAGGCTACGGCAGTGTCAACCACAACCGCAACCGCTGTCTGGACTGCGGTTACGAAGATGCCTCCGAGGACCTCACAGTCTGCCCTCACTGCGGCAGCCACAACATCGACGTGCTGCAGCGCATCACCGGTTACCTGGTAGGAACGACCAACAGGTGGAACAGCGGAAAACTCGCTGAACTCAAGGACCGTGTCGTACACGAATAAAATTTCCGTACTCAAAATCGTGGAGCAGACCATGGCCGACGGGCCTGGTCTGCGCACGTCTATATACTGCGCCGGCTGCGGCCACCACTGCAAGGGTTGCCATAACCCCCAGTCCTGGGACATAGCAAACGGCAAGTGGATGAGCATTGACGAGATTATGGAAGTCATCAAGGCCGACACGATTTCCAATGTTTCCTTCAGCGGAGGTGACCCCTTCTTTCAGGTGGAGGCCTTCACGGAACTTGCACGCCGCATCAAGACCGAGACCTCCAAGACTATTTGGTGCTGGACGGGATTTACCATAGAGCAAATCCGCGCGGACGCTCATCTTGCTATGCTTCTGCCGTACATAGACACTCTTGTGGACGGTCCTTTCATACTTGAACAGAGGGATACCACCCTTCTTTTCAGGGGGTCTCCGAACCAGCGCATTATCCATCTCACTCCTGTCGAAGAAGATATTTGTCCCGGAGCGGTAGAACTTGTGAAGTTTAAGTAGGGAGTTTTGCTCCGGATTTCGTAACTTCGCGATATGAGGGTTTCAGATGTAATGAAGGCGATAGAGAGCGTTGCCCCTCTGCGCCTGCAGGAAGAATATGACAACTCCGGGCTTCAGGTGGGTTTGCCTGAGACCGAAGTGCGCAGGGTGCTTGTCAGTCTCGATATTACCGAAAAGGTTATAGAAGAGGCTGTCGAAAAGGATTGCCAGATGGTGGTTTCCCACCACCCGCTGATTTTCCGTGCCCTCAAGCAGCTCACGGACAGCACCTGGCAGCAGCGTTGCGTCAGTCTTGCGATACGCAGCGGGATCGCCCTGTATTCGGCCCACACCAACCTGGACAATGCCAGGGGCGGTGTGAATTTTGAAATTGCGGAAAGACTGGGCCTGCGGAATGTGGATTTTCTTCAGGAAAAGCCCGGTGAGGATGCCGGCTCCGGAATTGTCGGTACCCTCCAAACCCCTATGGATACAGAAAGTTTTCTTGGCAAACTGAAGACGGTCTTTGACCTGGACTGCTTCGCCTGCTCAAGGACTGACAGGCAGAGCATATCCCGGATTGCCGTCTGCGGAGGTGCCGGTGCCTTTCTGATTCCGGATGCCAAGGCTGCCGGAGCTGACTGTTTCATTACAGGTGAAATCCATTACCACGACTTTTTTGAGAACGACGGGATGCTGCTTTGCTCAATCGGGCATTACGAAAGCGAGCAGTACACCCGGGAACTCCTGATTAGAATTCTTGGCTCGTCCTTCCCGGAGCTTGAGGTGATTAAAGCAAGAAAAGACCTCGCAGTATTGTACAGATAATGAATAGACTCCGTCATACAGCTCTTGTCCTGGCTGCAGTTCTGCTGCCGGGGCTGCTCTGTGCCCAGAGCATTCCCAAGCTCAAACAGGCTGCGGAGATTACAAACGGAGTCTTCGAAAACGGTGTCGAATACTTTTTCGTGGCCAATGACGCGAGAAAGGGCTGTGCCGATTTTGCTCTGATTCAGAGCGGAAAACCGGATGTTGAGGCAACCCGCACCTCGCTCCGTCGCCTTGAACATATGGACCCTGATGCTTTCCTCGGAAGAACGGGTGTCCCGTATACGGAAGACGGTTTCGTATCCTACTACCAGAATGCCAAGGTCTATCATTTCCCTAATGTCAATGTTGCGGACAGGATGACGGCCGACAGCACTATGCTGATGATGCTTGACCTGATGCAGCTTTCGGACTGCAGCCAGACCATTATCGTAAGCGGTGATATTGACCGCGAGAGTTACCGCAGCCTTTTCCGCACCCTGTGCCTGACCATCCCTACTCTCCACTATCAGGAATACAGCACTGAAGGGGAAAAGGAGTCAAGCGTTGTGCGCAACGACTCTGCCCCAGGCATCATCAGTCTTTCTTTCAGGTTCGGAGGAGCTTCGCGCGAGCAGGCCGGAACTCCTGTGCCGCTGGTGACCGAACTCTTTGCAAGAGAACTGTATTCCATTCTGACGGAGCGTATCCGCCGTGGTTTTGCCCATTTCGACATTCCGTATTTCCTGGAAACGGATGATGAGAAGTTCGATATCCATTTCCCGGTAGAGTACAGCGACAATGCTTATTGGCTCGTGCAATCCATACTCGGGGACATCGGTTCCGGAGGCGTTTCGCTTGAAGAATTTTCAAGGGCGAAAAAGATATCCCTTCCGGATGTAATCAGCACCGGCCTGAGAAAGGGAAAGAGCAACAAGTTCTATGTGAACCGCATTGTGAGTTCCGTTCTTACCGGAAGCAATCTCGCGACTGAAGAGACCATACGCAATTTCTTCAGCAAGAGGCAAATTTCTCCCAAGCGCGACCTTACTATGTTCAACAATTTCGCGTCCGCCCTGCTTGCGGATTCGTTCCCGCAGATACCTGAGTATTCACGCCGCAAAAACGACTATCCCGACATAGACAATGTCCTGAAGACCCAAAGGGTAAAGAAGGAGAAAATCCTATCCACGACCGTGGACCCTGTGACCGGAGGAAATCTCTGGACCTGGTCAGGCGGGATGAAGGTGCTCTACAAATATGTCCCCGGGGAGGATTCCTTCTCCTATGCTCTAGCTCAAAGGGGTGATGCCACCGTGGTTGAGGATATCTCAAAGGGAGAAAGTGCCTTTCTTTCCGATTTGTTGCGGATAGGCAGGGTGGCCGGTATCCCTGGGGAAGATTTCCACGAAATGCTTCGTGTCGAGGGTATTTCAATGGAAGAAGAAGTCTCCCTGAGAGGCTTCAGAATCAGCGGAAACGCACCGGTCGAGAAGGCGGAACTAGTTCTGAAGGCTCTTTTGAAAGTTACCAACGAAAGACAGATGGACAGCAGTGCAGTGGATTATTATGTGCGCTGCCGCCGCCTGAGCGACGATTCGCGTCTTCCATCCATTCGCTCGGTAATGGACAGCCTGATGTGTCCTGAGTACCGCTTCCCTGAGACAGCATCCATCAGCAATATGCGGGAGGATCTTCCCGATAGGGCGGAGAAGTATTTTGAGGAGCGGTTCTCCAATCTCGCCGACGGCATTCTGATTGTCATTGGAGGCATCCCGGAAGCCCGAATGACCGAGCTGCTTTCCGACTATATAGGAGGTTTTCGCACTTCCCGTTATTTCGCAGCCCGCAACAGGGCGGAGTACAAGTTGCTTAGCGGAACCAATTCCTTTGCGACAGAGGGTGATGACCTGAGTGTCAATATGGCCGCCACCGCACTTGTGCCGGTATCAATGGACAACTGCCTCATATTCCAGCTTGCCGTTGAAGCCGTTTCACATCATTTCTCCAAGGAGATGTCGCGAATGGGAATGTATGTGGAGGTGGAGGGAGTATTTGCCGTAAGGCCGGTGGAGCGCTTCTCGCTCTATGTCAGCTGCCGCCCTTGTATGGAAGACGGGTTGCCGGAAGGCGTTGATTCTCCGGATCCTGCCGCAGCTCTGAAGAAGGTAAGGGAGGAGTTCTCCCATATCAGATACATCACCATATCTCCCGAGGAACTGCAGAATTACAAGGATGTGGTGAAAGGACATATGGCTACGGTGCTGGCCTCTCCGGAGGGGATGATGTCTTTTGCGCTGCTGCGCTATTCCGAAGGAAAGGATATAAGCTCGGGCTATGCAGACAAGCTGAAAACAATAGAAGCGGATGACGTGCGCTGGATGTTGGATGAACTCTCATCTTCCGGTGTAGTAGAATATATTGTTCAATAATGCTAAATGACAGATTCGGCACTATAGTGCAGATTGGGGACATACTGGTCTCCGAAGAAGTGGTGAGCGAGTTCTTTGCCTGTGACTACGGTGCCTGCAAAGGCAGGTGCTGCATAGAGGGTGACAGCGGAGCTCCCGTTCTGGAAGAAGAACTTGACGGACTTGAGAGGGACTATCCTTCTTTTTGTCATCTGATGAGCGAGGCTGGCCGTCAGGCGGTAAGCCGCGAGGGTTTCTTTGCCGTTGACAGGGACAATGACATAGTCACGCCCCTGGTCGAAGGCAGCTGCGAGTGCGCATATTCTCATTTTACGGAGGATGGCTCCTGCCTTTGCGCCATAGAGTGCTGCCATCTGCACAAACCGGTTTCCTGCAGCCTTTATCCCATCCGGGTGACCAATCTTACGGGCGGAGGCAAGGCTCTCAACCTCCACAGGTGGGAGATTTGTGCCGATGCCTATGCCAAGGGACGCAAGGAGGGCATAAGAGTGTATCAATTCCTGAAGAAACCCCTGGTGGAAGCATTCGGGCAGGACTTTTATGAATCCCTGGATGCCGCCGCTCAGCATATCAACAATTCCAGATGAGCAATATCTTTTCAGAGCGTATCGAAGCCCTCAGGGGCCTTATGCGCAGCCGCGGCTGGGATGCCGTAATCATTGGCGGAAGCGATCCGCACCAGAGTGAATATCCGGCAGACCGCTGGAAGCAGGTCCGCTGGCTTACGGGCTTTACCGGAGAGGCCGGTGATGTGGTCGTGACCCTGGACCATTGCGGCCTGTGGACAGACACCCGGTATTTCATTCAGGCGCGGGAGCAGCTGGAAGGGACTGGTGCCGTGCTCCACAAGACCCGTGTTCCGGAAGAGGTGCTGATTCCCGAATGGCTGGGGATGCAGTTCGGCTCAGATGCGGTGATTGCTGTGGATTCTCTGTGCCAGAGCGCGGAGACGGTTGAATCGCTCCGAACCTGTTTCAATGTAATCGGAGTGCCTGACCTGCTGTCCGTACTTTGGGAAGACAGGCCCGTCATCCCTCAGACTCCCGTTTTCCGCATCAGGGCGGGGGAGACCCGTCAGGAGAAACTCCAGTGGCTGCGCGGGACTCTTGGCGAAAACGGCTGCGATGCCATACTCATCAGTGCCCTGGACGAAGTCGCCTGGCTGCTTAACATCCGTGCCTCCGACATAGAATATAACCCTATGGCCATATCCTATCTCCTTGTAGGAGAGGACTATGCAAATTGGTATGTACTCAAGGAAGAAGTCGAGGACCCGCAGAGTCTGGACACTTTTGATGTGCTCGCTCAGGAGGGTATCTCCATACTTCCGTACGATAGCGCTGCTCTCTCTCTTGCCGAGATGGAAGACAAGACGCTGTGGCTGGATTCGGCCAGTGTCAATGCCCAGCTTCGCGAGGCCGTCCGCTGCAGGGTAGTGCTCAAGCCAAGCCCTGTGGCAGAACGCAAGGAAGTGAAAGACCCGAAGGAAATTGAATGGATGAGGGAGTGCCACTTACGTGACGGCCTCGCGATGGAGAAGTTCCTGTACTGGCTTGAGCGCAGCCTTGCAGCAGGCAAGAGCATCAGCGAATGGGACGCTGCCGTCAAGCTCGGCCAGTACCGCTCCGAGATTCCGGATTATATGGGAGACAGCTTCGAAACCATATCAGCCTACGGCAAAGGAGCCGCTCTGCCTCACTACATCACACCGAAAGAGAATGCTCCGCTGCTCGAAGCTCACGGACTTTATCTTTGCGATTCGGGAGGACAGTATCTGAGCGGCACTACGGATATTACCAGGACTGTTCCGCTTGGTGACTGCACGGATGAAGAAATCCGCGACTACACCCTTGTGCTGAAGGGACATATAGACCTTGCGACCGCAATATTTCCCGCAGGGACTCCCGGTTGCCGGATAGATGCTGCAGCGCGCCTTCCCCTTTGGCGCCACCTGTGCAACTACGGCCACGGCACCGGGCACGGAGTGGGCTTTTTCCTCGGAGTGCACGAGGGCCCGCACCAGATAAGGCAGAATATGGGCCCTGAGCCGCTTGTGGAGGGTATGGTCACTTCCGACGAACCCGGAATCTACAGGGAGGGAAAGCACGGCGTGCGTCACGAGAATCTGCTTCTGACCGTTAATGCGGGGACTACGGAGTTCGGCAGTTTTCTTGCTTTCGAGACGCTGACGCTGTGCCATTTCGATACCTCCATCCTCGATGTGTCGCTTCTGGACCGCTACGAAGTGGAGTGGCTTAACACCTACAATCTCAAGGTGTTCGAGACGCTTGGCCCGCTTCTTGATGAAGAGCTCCGCCAGTGGCTGAAAACCAAGACCGCGCCGATAGTATTGGAATAAAAAGTAAAATTATCTATTTTTGTGAGTTATGAAGAAGTTTGTTTTTTCCGTATGCGCGCTTTTTGCCGCGGCAGCCATCAGTTTCGCCCAGGATGTAAATGAGGCAACTGATTATTTCAACGCAGCCGTTGAGTATCTGAATCTTGGTGACAAGGCAACCGCCCTTGACAATTTCCAGAAAGCTTACGACATCGCAAAAGAATGTGGAGAAGCCGGACAGGCTCTCGTTGACCAGTGCGAATCAACCATTCCGCAACTCGCACTTATGGTCGCCAAGGACTATGTGAAGGCAGGAGATTATGAGACTGCAGTCGCCAAGGCCAAGGAGGCTTCAGCTATTGCAGCTGCGATGAATGCTGATGCATCAGTTGCAGAGGCAGAGGCCCTGATTCCGAACATCTATATGCAGCAGGGCAACACCCTGTTGAAGGCCAAGGATTACGAAGGCGCAATCAAGGCTTACACCGCGAATGTAGCTGTCAATCCTTCAAACGGCAAGGCTTATGTCAATATGGCCGCCTGCTACGACAAACTCGGACAGACCGACAAGGCTGAGGAGAATTACCTCCTTGCCGCAGCAAACGGACAGGAGAAGGCTGCCAACAAGGCTCTCGGCAACATCTACCTCAAGAAGGCACTTGCAGCCAATAAGGCAAAAAACTTTGACCAGGCAATCGAGCTTGCTAACAAGAGCATTTCCTTCAACGAGACCAGCAAGGCTCACTATGTAATCGGCCTTGCAGCCCAGAACAGCAACAAGCTTGACCTTGCTATCAGCGCCTTCGAGAAATATCTTGAGCTTGACCCTACCGCAAGCAACGCACAGGATGTACGCACTGTGGTTGACGCTCTCAAGAAGGCAAAGAAGTAAAGATGACCCCAATAGAACTTCTTGCTCCGGCAAGAAACGCTGACATCGGCATTGCGGCAATACGCTGCGGTGCCGATGCCGTGTATGTTGCAGGACCCGATTTCGGAGCCCGTAAGGATGCCGGCAACCCGGTGGACGAAATTGCAAGGCTCTGCGATTATGCCCACCGCTACGGAGCAAGGGTGTTCGTTACTTTCAATATTCTCCTTCGTGAAGAGGAGCTTGAGCAGGCACACTCCCAGATGCTTGCCTCCCAAAGGGCCGGGGCAGATGCTTTCATTATCCGCGACCCGCGCATTTGCCTGTGGGAGGATATCAATGTGCCTCTTCACGCTTCCACCCAGTGCGCCATCCGGGATGCTGCAAGGGCCCGGGAGTTCGAAGCTGCGGGCTGCTCGCGCATTATCCTCGAGCGTGAACTGAGTCTGGAGCAGATTCGCGACATCTGCTCTGCGGTGAGCTGCGAGGTGGAGTGTTTTGTGCACGGAGCGCTGTGCGTGAGCTACAGCGGGCAGTGCACTATGTCCCAGGCTCTGACCGGAAGAAGTGCGGATAGGGGCGAGTGCATTCAGGCCTGCCGCAATCTTTATGACCTGGAGGACCTGCACGGCCACGTGATGGCCCGCTCCAAGGCCCTGCTTTCGCTGCGGGACTTCAATCTTTCTGCAAGGCTGGAGGAGCTCATCGATGCCGGAGTGAGCTCGTTCAAAATCGAAGGGCGTCTGAAGAACGAGTCCTACGTCAAGAATGTGGTGCGCTCCTATGACCTTAGGCTGCGCGCCCTTGGAGTGCCGAGGGCTTCGTTCGGAAGGGTGGAGAACGGTTTTGTCCCGGATGTGGACAAGACTTTCAACAGGGGCTATACCGAGCTTTATCTTGACGGGCGCAGGGGCTCCTGGGCCTGCTTCGATGCTCCGAAATCAATGGGCGAAGAATTGGGCAGGGTCGTTTCCGTGCGTCAGGATGGCAGCAGTTCTGTGGTGATAGAACTCGAAGGCAGCGGCTTGAATTTGAGAAACGGTGACGGATTTGCCTTTGTCCGGGGCAATCAGATTGTGGGCTTCCGCGCTGATGTGTGCGAAGGTCGCAGAATCCACGCCAAGGCTGTGCAGGGGCTGCGCGCAGGTGTTGTGCTCTATCGCAATCTCAGCACCGCCTTCGAAAAGGAGATGGAGGCAAAGCCTTGCTCGCGCTACATTGATGTTGAACTTAAACTAAGCGCAGGCGATGGCCGTTTGAGCCTTGAAGCCCGCAGTGAAGACGGGCGCATTTCTTCGCTAAGTTTGCCTTTTGCCGAAGCCGCTACGAACCGCAACAGGGCCGAAGCGCTTCTGCGCTCCCAACTTTCCAAGAAAACGGATATCTATGCCTTTTCGCTCAATATAGTCGAAGGGGAACTGCCGCATCTGGGAGCTGCTGCCATCAACGGTCTTCGCCGTGAGCTTGCGGCCGCCATAGATGCTCAAGCCGTCAAGGCTAAGCCTTTGCTTCGCAGCGGGAGCGTTTCCAAAGAGGCTGTGGCTCGCCTGCTTCCGGTGCGAAAGGCTGCCGCAGGGGAGCTTATGCGCTCCAAATATTGCCTTCGGCACGAACTCGGGCTATGTCCCAAGCAATGCGGCAAGCCCGCTGAAGACCTTGTGTTGGTCAATAACGGACGGCGGTTCACGGTCCGCTTTGACTGCCGGTCCTGCGAGATGGTGATTATCTGAAACTTGCACAGGAGAAAGCTCTGCGTTTTTTATTATCTTTGTGGCTATGGCAATTTTCAACTGGTTCGGCGAGAGTGAGCACCGCGTGTTCAACTACAAGCCAAGATATTACGACCCCGAGGAGGAAGAGCGTCGCAAGATGTTCGGCAAAGTGGACGGCACTTATGACAAAGAGAAAAAGGAGGGTACCTATGCTCCCGGCTCTTACATCAAAGGTTCGTTCAGGGACGGGCATTACAGCCGCACCCGCACCCACCAGAACAAAGCCCAGACCATAATAGGGATAGTGGGCCTGCTGCTGGTGGTAATCGTCCTGCTGTATATCGCCAAATTCTATACCCTTCTATGACAGAATCCATTGCACAAGCTATAAAAGTCCTCAAGGAAGGAGGACTGATACTCTATCCCACAGATACAATCTGGGGAATAGGTTGCGACGCCACCAACCCGGAGGCAGTCGCAAAGGTCTATGCCCTCAAGCAGCGTGACGAAGCCAAATCACTCGTGATGCTTGCAGCAGACCTGGATATGGTTTGCCGCTATGTAAGACAAATCCCCGATATCGCCCTACAGCTGGTCGAAGTCAACGATGCCCCGATGACACTCATCTATCCCGGAGCTATGGGTCTTGCACCCAATGCTGTTGCCGAGGACGGGAGCGTCGGAATACGCATCCCTATGAGCGAGAGCTGTGTGGAACTGGTACGCCGCTTCGGCCGCCCTCTGGTATCCACCTCAGCCAACATCTCCGGGCAGCCTTCACCAAAATGCTTTGCGGAAATAAGCTCAGAAATCAAGGACGGAGTGGATTACATTGTGGACCCGGCTCTGGAAAAACACTCCACCGGCAAATCCAGCCAAATCATCAAGGTAGGTCTTGACGGAGAAGTCAAAATCATCAGAGCATAATGGGAAAGCTGCAGGTATTGCCGGCACAGCTGGCCAATATGATAGCCGCAGGCGAAGTTGTCGGACGGCCCTCTTCTGTCGTGAAGGAATTGATGGAAAATGCCGTGGACGCCGGTGCAAGCTCGATTAGCGTCATCATAGGCGATGCCGGAAGGACACTTATTAAAGTCATAGACAACGGCTGCGGAATGAGCCCTGAGGATGCTCTGCTGTGTTTCGAAAGGCACGCCACTTCCAAGATATCCTCTGCTGAAGACCTGAACCGCATCCTGACCTTCGGGTTCAGGGGAGAAGCTCTGGCCTCCATCGCGGCAGTGGCAGATATCACGCTCAAGACCCGCCGCGAGCAGGACGAAGTAGGTTCACAGGTAATAGTAGGGGCTTTCGGCTCCCAGGAGCAGAGCGAATGTTCCACTCCTAAGGGAACCAGCATCGAAGTGCGCAACCTCTTCTACAACACCCCGGCGAGAAGGAAATTCCTCAAGTCGGACAATGTTGAGCTCAAGCACATAATCGAAGAATTCATCCACGTGGCGCTTACCCGTCCGGAAATTGCCTTCACCCTGACGCACAACGGTCGGGACATCTATGTGCTCAAAAAGGCCAAATCACTGAAATTCAGGGTTATGGACCTGCTGGGCAGTTCAGTGACAGGAGATATCGTGGAAATCGAAAACAGCACTGCCGCTGTTCGTATCAGCGGCTTTGTAGGCCGACCTCAAAGCGCAAGAAAGACGCTTGGCAACCAGTTCTTCTTCGTCAACGGACGCTACTTCCGCAGCCCATATTTCCACAAGGCGGTAATGAACGCCTACGCGGAGCTGATGCCCGAAGGCCTTACTCCGACCTATCTGCTCTTCCTGGAGGTGGACCCGGAATCCGTGGATGTCAACATAAGCCCGACCAAGACGGAAATGAAATTTGCCGAAGACAGCGTCATATTCCAGACCCTGTACGCCAGCGTGCGTGAGACCCTGGGGCGCAACAGTTTCGGCGACAGCATAGACTTCGACACGGAGGGAGCCATCGAAATGCCGCAGCTGGGCAAGAGCTTCGAGGCCTACAGGCCTTCGGATATAGCACCGGCTCCGGAGTTCGACCCTTCGTACAATCCTTTCGACACGGCTCCAAGCCGTGAGGGAAGCGAAGCGCCGGGCTTCAAGGGCTCGGATTATGTACATCAGTCCGAAAACTACGGAGTGCTCTTCGAGCAGAAGACCCTTCCTTCGCAGCAGTGCCTCATCCTTGCAGGCAAATACATACTCACCCCTGCCGCTGGCGGTCTTCTGTCCGTCAATATCCGCAGGGCAAGAACCCGGATACTCTACGAAAGGATGCTTAAGGTTCTCAGGGGCTCCGACCATTTTTCCCAGATGTCGATGTTCCCTGTAGAGGTGCAGATCGGAGCCGCGCAGATGCCTCTGATTGAGGAAAATATGGAACTGCTTACCGACCTGGGCTTCGGTATCGCGCCTTTCGGGACGGACAGCATAAGCGTGAGCGCCCTGCCGGAAGGCTATGCCTGCGACGAATTGTCAGTGAGGGACTGCGTGGCCGAATTATTGCAGATACTTGATGAAGGACACCATTCTCTTCCTGAGATGATGCAGGCCACCCTCGCCCGCCGCTTCGCCGAACTTGGTGCAGCACAGGCCGGAGCCCAGAGGACCCCGTACGAGGCCACCCGTCTGCTGGATGAACTATTCGCTTGCGAAAACTCCGAACTCACTCCATCCGGCAAACGCATTTCCCTGATTACACCAATGGAAGAGATAGAAAAGAAATTCTGATGCAATACTACAACAACACCTCAGGAGGCAGGCTGGCGAATGCGCCCGTAACAAAAAACCTATTGATTATCAATCTGATAGTCTTTATCGCTACGCAGCTTAGCCCGGACTTTATGATGCGCAACTTCGCGCTCTTCTACCCTACATCCCACTACTTCCACTGGTGGCAGCTGGTGACCCATATGTTTATGCACGGAGGCTTCGCGCATATCTTCTTCAATATGTTCTCCCTCTTTATGTTCGGAACACTTGTGGAGAGGACCATAGGAAGCAAGAAATTCCTCTACCTGTATTTCATTTCAGGTCTGGGAGCAGTCGCTCTGCACTTCGGGGTGATGTGGGCGGAAATCGGAATTCTCAACCACCAGATATCCCTGGGTTCGGCTTCCGCACTGCATACCTACGCACAGCTCAAGAGCACACCGGTTGTGGGCGCGTCAGGAGCCATCTACGGACTGCTCATCAGCTATGCCCTGCTCTATCCGGACAACAGGCTTACTCTGATTTTCCCGCCTATCACGATGAAAGCCAAGACCTGGGTCATCATATTTGCCGTCATTGAGCTCTTTTCCGGCATCAGCGGATGGGCTGACGGTGTAGCGCATTTCGCCCACCTCGGAGGTATGATCTTCGCCTGGGTGCTTATCCGTTACTGGAGGAAGAGGGGCGAGCTGTTTCTGGATTACAGAGGCTGACAAGATATGGAATTATTCTACAGCAACGACATTGAAGGCGGGTATCTGCGCCTGGACGAAGAAGAATCCGCACACTGCGTAAGGGTGCTCCGCCACAGGGTTGGAGACGGAATCGCAGTGATGGACGGCAAGGGAAACCTGCTGTGGTGCACCCTTTCCGATGCTTCTCCCAAAGCAGCCGTTGCAAAGATAGAACGCAGGCAGGAGGGTTTCGGTACGCATCCGTACAGACTCACCCTTGCGGTCTGCCCCACCAAAAACAACGAGCGCTACGAATGGATGGCCGAGAAGGCTACTGAAATAGGGGTGGATACCATAGTCCCCGTAATCGGGGACCGCTCCGAGAGAAAGGTCTTCAAGACCGAAAGGCTCAAACGGCTGGTCCTAAGCGCGGCCAAGCAGTCCCTCAAGGGCGTGGTGCCGCAGGTTGAAGAGCCTGTAAGCGTAAAGGCGTTTATAGAAGCCGCACCAGAGGCCGCGCTGAAGCTCATCGCCTACTGCTTTGAAGGTGACAAAATCTCCGTCAAGGCGGCACTCGAGGCTTCGGAGTCAAAAGATGTGGTAGTGCTCATCGGTCCGGAAGGAGACTTTTCGCCGGCAGAGGTCGAAGCAGCCCTCAAAGCCGGCTTCAAACCGGTACACCTTGGAGATTCGCGTCTGAGAACTGAGACTGCGGCCATCGCTTCGGCTATGGCCCTATATCTCAAATATATGCAATAGCCTTATGTACATAGGACTGGTCAGCGATACACACGGACTCTGGAGCGAAGAATTCACGAAATTTCTCGAACCTGTGGATGAGATATGGCATGCCGGGGACTGGGGCTCCGGCCTTGAGTTCGTGCGCAAAATCCAGGCAATCAAGCCTGTGCGCGGAGTCTGGGGAAATTGCGACGGACAGGACCTGCGCTTCGAATTTCCGGAATACCAGTTTTTTACCTGCGAAGGGATGAGCGTGCTGATGATGCATATCGGAGGATATCCGGGGCACTATGACCCCAGAGCCCGCAGGCTCATCGAGCAGCTGCGTCCACAGATTTTCGTTTGCGGCCATTCCCATATACTGAAAGTAATGTGGGATGAGAAGTATCAGATGCTGACCGTCAACCCCGGAGCCGAGGGCATCCAGGGCTGGCATCTGGTACGCACTGCACTGCGTTTCCGTATCGAGAACGGGAAAGCAAAGGATATGGAAGTTTTCGAACTGCCCCGTAGCGGACAACAACAATGAGAGATTATGCCTAAAGCAAAGACCCTGTGGTATTGCAGCTCTTGCGGAAATGAGAGCTCCAAGTGGATGGGCCAGTGCCCTGCCTGCAAAGAATGGAACACTATGGTGGAGGCCCCCGTGAGGGCTTCCGCGAGCGGAAGCTCCCGCGAGGGTGCCTTCGGCACCAGCGAGCGCCACCGTCCTGTAAGGCTGCAGGACGTGGACGCGAGCGCGGAAGCCCGTGTGAGTCTGGGCAACGGCGAACTTGACCGCCTGCTCGGAGGCGGAATCGTGCCGGGCTCCCTCGTGCTGATAGGAGGCGAGCCGGGAATAGGCAAATCCACCCTCTCCCTGCAGATTCCCCTGCACAGTCCTTCGCTGCGCACCCTCTATGTCACCGGCGAAGAAAGCGTAAAGCAGGTAAAGATGAGGGCCGGAAGACTCGGCGGAGACCCGCAGAACTGCTCTATCTACGCTGAAACTCTGCTTGAAAATGTGCTTGAAGAAGCCCGCCAGATGAACCCCGACCTTATGGTAGTGGACTCAGTGCAAACTATGTACACCGAAGCAATCGAGTCCACCGCCGGTTCAGTATCCCAGATAAAGGAAGTTGCCGCAAGGCTGCTGCGCTACGCCAAGGAAAGCGGAGTGCCGGTCATACTGATAGGCCATATAACCAAGGACGGGTACATCGCAGGCCCTAAGATTCTGGAGCATATAGTGGATGTCGTGCTGCAGTTCGAAGGGGAGAACCGCGGCTCATACCGCATCCTGCGCTCCATCAAGAACCGTTTCGGCTCAACTTCCGAAATAGCAGTATTCGAAATGACGGGACACGGTCTGAGGGAAGTTTCCAACCCTTCGGAGATGCTTATCCCTATGCACGAACAGGGGCTCAGCGGCACTGCAATCGCAGCAATGCTCGACGGCACCAGGCCTTTCCTCTTCGAAGTGCAGGCCCTCGTATCCAGTGCGGCATACGGCACGGCTCAGCGTTCCGCCACGGGATTCGATGTGCGCAGGCTCAATATGCTTCTCGCTGTGCTTGAAAAGAGGGCGGGGTTCCATCTCGCACAAAAGGATGTATTCCTCAATATGGCCGGAGGCCTCAGAATCACCGACCCGGCCTGTGACCTTGCAGTAATATGCGCAGTGCTTTCATCGACCTTCGACTTTGCGATTCCTTCGGATATATGCTTTGCAGGAGAAGTGGGCTTGAGCGGAGAAATCCGCCCTGTTGCCCAGGCGGACAGGCGCGTGATTGAAGCGGCCCGGCTCGGGTTCAAGCAGATTTACCTGAGTTCATATTGCGCTTTGGAATCCGTAAAGAACACCGCCATCAGAATTGTCACTGTCCCGGATGTCGCCGCTCTGGTGAAGAATCTTTTCAGATAATCAGCCGTGAACGATATTTTTTGTAACTTCGCGGCTGAATATATTACTACACATGAAATCACTCATCGTTGCAAGAGAAAAAGAAAAGGCTACTCTAAAAAGGCTATTAGAGGAGCCTACAGCGCAGTTTTTGGCTATTTATGGAAGACGTCGTATAGGTAAAACTTTTCTTATTAGAGAGTATTTTGATGATAAATTTGCCTTTCGACATACAGCCGTTTCCCCTTTGGAATTTAAAGATCAAGATTCGAAACATCTTTATAAGATTCAATTGGAGGAGTTTGCTCATTCCCTTGAGAAATACGGGGCCAAATTGGATGGCCCTCTCCAAAATTGGTTCGATGCTTTTCACAAGTTGGAAGATTTGCTTGACCATAAAAGGTCAAAAAAAAAGATGGTCGTTTTCATTGATGAAATGCCGTGGATGGATACCGCCAGATCCGGTTTTATTTCCGCCTTCGAACATTTCTGGAACGATTGGGGTTGTGCAAAACATAATCTTCTTCTGATTGTTTGTGGCAGTGCTACCACTTGGATGATGGACAGGCTTATCAATAACAATGGAGGACTATATGGTCGCACAAACAAGGAATTGCATATGCATCCATTTACCCTGCAGGAAACGGAACAGTACTTTAAGGCAAGGAATATTACAATGGATCGCTATGACCTCGTTCAGACGTATATGATTATGGGTGGCGTTGCTTATTATATGTCTTTCTTTGAGCCGGGCAAGTCGCTTGCTGAAAATATAGATGCAATTTTCTTTCAAAAAGGCGGGTTCCTTTTGACAGAATATGGGAGGCTCTTTACATCCTTATTCTCTGATAATGAGAATTATAGGAAAATTGTGGAAAGTCTTGCCGGATTAAGATATGGCGCAACTCGCGAGCAAATCTCCAAACTTGCCGATATTTCTGAAGGGGGAACTCTAAGTGCTATGCTCAGTGCTCTTGTCAAAAGTGATTTGGTTTCAACCTATTACAATTTCGGTGAATCAAAGCGAAACTGCTACTATAAACTTACGGATATGTTTTGCCTATTTTATTTGGGCTTTGTAAACAAAAATCCAACGAACAATCCCCATTATTGGCAGGATAATCAAGCATCTCCAAAACTGAACAGATGGAGAGGAATAGCTTTTGAGGATGTATGTTTTGTCCATCAGGAGCAGATAAGGGCAGCACTTGGCATTGCCGGTGTTCAGGCAGAGATTTATCCATGGAGGGCTACTGCTGAAGATGATATGCCAGGGGCTCAGATCGATATGCTTATCGATAGGGCTGACAGAGTGGTGAATCTTTGTGAGATGAAGTTCACACGAAGTGATTTTGCTATAGACAAGGATTATGACGCCAAGTTGAGGAATAAAATTGACGCACTTTTGCAGGCTACCAAGAACAAGAGAAACATTCAGCCAACCATTGTTACCACTTATGGCCTGAAAATGAATATGTATAGCAATCGCATTCAGCGGGTTGTGACCATGGATGCATTATTTGGGCAGAAAGGCTGAAACTTCCATAAGCCTGCTATGAAGCGGCGCGGCAGCCATTTGAAGGAGCTTTTATATTGTACTGAAGGAAACCGATTACTCGGCAACAGCGTCCCTTACTGCCTCGCTGAGCTTGGTGTAAAGCGCGTCTGTCTTCTCGAGAATTTCCTTGCGCAGGGAGTTGAAGTAAGCCTTCTTGTTGCCGTCAACCTTTGCGCTGACCTTGTCCCTGAGCTCGTTGTAGAGCTCGATGGCTTCTTCCATAAGTGCTGCTACAGTCTCGTCAGTTGAAGGCCTTACGGCTGCAACTACTGAACAATCCTCAATGAATGCTCCGAGTACGTACTCGATGTCCTTCTTGATGTCTCTAAGATTCATATTGCTTTGAGTTAAAAAAAAGAAAGTAGCGGGGGTGGGGCATGATCCCACGACCTCCGGATTATGAATCCGACGCTCTAGCCAGCTGAGCTACCCCGCCTCGTAACCCCTTGCGGGGCTTTGTTGAGATAGAAGGACTCGAACCCTCACTGACAGAGCCAGAATCTGTAGTGCTACCATTACACCATATCTCAATGTGTTATGTCAATTCCCGAATCGGGAGTGCAAAGATACAATGCTTTGTCGAATTTGCAAAAATTTTTTAATAAATCTTGCAATTTCAGTCTTTGCAGAGCATCACCACCGCCCAGACCTCGCAGCCCTCGCCTCTTCCCACAAAGCCGAGGCGCTCGGTGGTGGTCGCCTTCACGCTCACGCGCGAGCTGTCCACTCCCATCACACCGGCAAGATGCTCACGCATAGCGCCGACATAAGAAGCAATCTTCGGTCTCTGGAGAGCAATTGTAATGTCCGCATTGACCACTTTCCAGCCCAGCCGGGTGATGCGCGCCATCACCTTTTCGAGAAGAATGGTGCTGGATATGCCCTTCCACTCGTCGGAAGTGTCGGGAAAGAGGTGACCTATATCCCCCAGAGCCAGGGCTCCCAGCAGCGCATCGCACAGGGCGTGGATTGCCACGTCCCCGTCCGAATGCGCCACAAAGCCTGTATTCGATTCTATGCGTATGCCTCCCAGCCACATCGGAAGTCCCTCGCGCAGCTGGTGCACATCATAGCCTTGTCCTATACGATAGTCCATATCAGTCCTTTTTGAGGGAAGCCCATATCATATAGCCGATCAGCAGAAGCAGCGGCACAATGGCTATTGCTTCGGCTCCGCTGCAGGTGGCACCGGCTGCTACGCTGTTCCATCCGCTGAGGAACCAAACCACTCCTGCGAAACGCAGAATCGCTGATACTACTCCCATCAGCGCACCGCCAGCAATGAAGCCGGAAGCGATGAGGGTACCTTTCTCCTGACGGGCATTATTGACAGCCTCGTCCTTGCTGCGGGTGCTTACAAACCAGCTGATGGCGCCTCCTACGAGCAGAGGCAGGTTGAGGTCGATTGGGATAAACATTCCGAGGCAGAAGGCAAGAGCCGGCACCTTGCAGAAGTTGAGGATGACGGCGAGAGCAGCTCCTATGCCGTAGAGCAGCCAGGGAGCCTGGCCTCCGTTCATCATAGGCTGTATGACTGCTGCCATTGCATTGGCCTGAGGGGCTACCAGCGCACCTTCTCCCGTAAAGCCGTAGGTTTTGTTGAGAATCAGCATCACTCCACTCACGGTAAGGGCCGCAACCAGGGTGCCGACGAACTTCCAGGTTTCCTGCCTGGCAGGGGTGGTGCCTGCCCAATATCCTATCTTCAGGTCAGTTACGAAGCCGCCGGCCATAGACAGGGCTGTACATACTACGCCACCTATTATCATTGCTGCACCCATACCCTTGTCCCCCTTGAGTCCCACTGCTACGAGCACGAGGGCTGTGATGATGAGGGTCATAATGGTCATACCGCTGACCGGGTTGGAGCCCACTATCGCAATGGCATTCGCCGCAACTGTCGTAAACAGGAAGGAGATGACAGCCACTATGACAAGGCCGATGAGGGCTTGCCATATATTGTCAACCACGCCGCCGAATGCAAAGAAAGCGAAGATGCAAAGGAGAGCTATCACCACGCCGGTCACCACCTTCTTCATCGCTATGTCGCGGTCAGCATCCTCTACCGCCTGTGCAGCGCCTCCCTTCTTGGAAAATTCGCCCACGGCCAGTCCGACGGCGCTCTTGATGACGCCGGCGTTCTTGATTATGCCTATAATACCCGCAGCCGCGATGCCTCCGATACCTATGTGGCGGGCATAGCCGCTGAATATCTGGTCAGCCGAGAGGGTTCCCACTTCTGCAGGCATCAGCAGGTTGAGGCCCGGGATGATGAGCAGCCACACCAGCAGGGAACCGCAGCAGATGATGAAGGCGTATTTGAGTCCCACTATGTAGCCGAGTCCGAGCACGGCAGCACCGGTATTGAGTTTGAGCACTACCTTGGCCTTGTCGGCCACCACCTGTCCCCAATGCATCACCGTGGTGCTGAGGGTTTCGGCCCAGGCACCGAAGGTTGATATGGCGAAGTCGTACAGACCACCGATAACGCCCGCGGTAACAAGGGTCTTGGCGCCGGACGAGCTGCTTTCGCCGCTGCGCAGCACCTTGATGGTAGCAGTAGCCTCAGGGAAAGGATACTTGCCGTCCATTTCCTTTACGAAGTACTTGCGGAAGGGGATGAGGAAGAGTATTCCGAGCACGCCTCCGAGCAGTGAGGAGAGGAACATCTGCCAGAAATTGACCTCCAGCCCGAGAATGTAGATGGCCGGAAGGGTAAATATTGCACCGGCAACGACTACGCCGGAGCAGGCTCCTATGCTCTGGATAATCACGTTCTGGGCCAGGGCGTCACTCTTCTTGAGAGCTCCGGTCAGGCCGACCGCGATGATGGCGATAGGAATTGCCGCCTCGAATACCTGACCCACCTTGAGTCCGAGATAAGCGGCTGCTGCAGAGAAGAGTACGGTCATCAGCAGACCCACGCCCACCGAATACGCCGTTACTTCCTTTTTCTTTTGTCCCATAGATAAATAGTTTTTAAGCCCACAAATGTAGGAATTTGTTTCAAAACTGCATAACTTTGCTTATAGCACATAGCCAATAACTAACCATTATTCATTATGAAGCCAAAGCGTATTCTTTGCGCGGTGATGCTGTTTCTGCTTGCTGGCATCACTTACGCACAGGCACAGGTTACCTGCAGAGGTACAGTGCGTGACCGCGACGGACAGCCAATGCCGGGCGTTGCTGTCCTGATTAAGGGAACTCAGCTTGGGTCAATGACGGACCTCAACGGTTATTACATCGTCGATGACACCGCAGTAGGCGCAGAGCTTGAGTTTATGTGTATGGGATACAAGACTGCCGTGTACAAGGTACCCAAGTCTCTGACCCTCGATGTCTATCTGGATGAAGACACAATCGAAATGGAAGAAGCGGTTGTTGTCGGAATGGGTTCACAACGAAAAGCCAGTGTGATCGGTGCAATCTCAGCTGTCAAGAACGACGAGCTTCAGATTCCGCAGCGCAACCTGACCAATGCTCTTGCCGGCAAGGTTGCGGGAGCAGTCGTTGTGCAGCGCAGCGGTGAGCCGGGTTTGGACAATGCCGAGTTCTGGATTCGCGGTATCTCCACCTTCTCCACGAGCAACAGTACTCCTCTGGTGCTGGTGGATGGAGTCGAGCGCAGTATGTCAGACCTCGCAATTGAGGAAATCGAATCCATCTCAGTGCTCAAGGATGCATCTGCAACCGCAGTTTACGGTGTACGCGGAGCAAACGGTGTCGTTCTTGTCACCACCCGCAAGGGAATTGCCCAAAAGCCTGAAATCAGCGTAAAGATTGAAGGCGGTGTGACTTCGATGCAGAATCTGCCGAAGATGATTTCCGGTGCGGACTATATGCGCCTTGCAAATGAATATATGGGTACGGAGTTTTACTCTGAAGAGGCTATCTGGAACACCGAAAACCACACAGACCCTTACCTCTATCCTGATGTTGACTGGGTCAAAATGATGTTCAAGCCTCATTCAAGCAATTACTCCGCTTCCGTTTCTGTAAGAGGAGGCGGTGAGCGAGCCCGTTATTATGTGACCTTTGCCTATCTCAGGGACAATGGAAACTTCTACAACAATCCTGAGAACGATTACAGCAGCAATATCCACCTCACACGCTACAACTTCCGCTCGAATGTGGATATGTCTCTCACCAAGACAACCACTCTAACTTTGGAAATCGGTGCAAATATGACGGATACCCATCAGCCTGGAGTTGCCAATGGAGTAACCAATGTCCAGTCAACAGCTGCTCATCTTTTCAGCCTCTCTTTGCAGAACGACCCGGTTTCAATGCCGGTGCGCGTTCCGCTCGGCTATGACTCGGACGGCAATATCGAATGGGGCTTCGGTACTACCATTGGCGCGAATGAAGTGAATCCTGCTGCTCGTTTGTATGCAGGAGGTTATAACCAGAACTACAGTACACAGGTTATGAGCCAGCTTATTTTCAAGCAGGACCTCTCGGCTATTACCAAGGGACTGTCCTTCCAGGCCTCCTTTGCCTATGACGTGCTATTCTCCACCTTTCAGGCGAGACATCGCAATGTCAGCCTCTATGCAGTAACTGGAGTAGATGATGAGACCGGACTTTACAAGCTGACCCAGACCACCGAAGGTAACGAGTATCTCAACTACGAGAAATACTACGGTTGGGGAGACTATAACTCAAATGAGTTGAAAGCACAATTGCTGTACGACAGGGTGTTCGGTGACAAGCACAGAGTGGGTGCAATGGCGATGTACTATCAGACCAATAAGGTGATGACAAGCGCCTACACCTCTCTTTCCGCCCTTCCATACCGTACCCAGGGTTTTGCGGGAAGGTTGACTTATTCATACGACGACCGTTACTTCTTTGAAGGCAATGCCGGTTACAACGGCACCGAGAACTTCGAAAGAGGCAACCGTTTCGGTCTTTTCCCTGCAGTCGCTCTCGGCTACATAGTATCCAATGAACGGTTTTGGGGACTGGAGGCCGTCAACCACCTCAAACTGCGCGGTTCTGTCGGACTTGTCGGTTCAGATAAAATCGGCGGAAGGCGCTTTATGTATATCAGTACCTGGGGAGGCGGTCTTGGCGGACACTATTTCGGCCCGTCAGGCAGCTGGGGAACCGGCATCGGAGAAGATCAGATTGGTGTTTACGGACTTACCTGGGAGAAGGGTCTGAAGAAGGATTTGGGTTTGGAACTGAGAATGTTCAAATCTGCCATATCTTTGGATGTGGATGTGTTCCAGGAAACCAGAAGCGACATTCTTATCCAGCGCCAGACCATTCCGGGAATCGCCGGTTTGAACTCTGCTCCGTCAGCCAATATGGGCGTGCTGGACAATAGAGGTATTGAGCTCACAGCTGAACTCAACCACCATATCGGACCTGTCGATTACCGTATCTACGGCAACTTCTCCTATGCTGACAATAAGATTGTCGAAATGGATGAAGGTTCCGAAATCGACCCTTGGCGTGCACAGACCGGCCACAGCGTGGGGCAGCAGTTCGGATACATTGCCGAAGGCCTCTTTACTTCCGAGGATGAAATCGCCAATTCTCCAAAGCAGACCTTCAGCTCGATTGTCAAGCCTGGAGATGTGAAGTACAAGGATATAGCCGGAGCTTGGGACGAGGATGGAAATCCGGTTCCGGACGGGGTTATCGATATTCACGACCAGGTTGCAATCGGTCAATCCCGTATCCCGAAAATCAATTATGGCTTCGGTCTCCAACTTAGCTACAAGGGCTTTGATGCAGGATGCTTCTTCCGTGGTCAGGGTCTGGTGACTTACCAGCTCAGCAGTTACTATTTCCCATTCTTTTATGGTGTAGGAAAGGGCAATGCCTATGCAGCTGCTCTCGACAGATGGACTCCTGAGAATCCTGACCAGAACGCCCGCTACCCGCGTCTTTCCGCTGAGAGTGCCGACAACAATCGTCAGACTTCAACCCGCACTCTTTACGACGGAAGCCTTATCCGCCTTTCTGATGTTGAGATTGGATATACTCTGCGTGGCGACAAACTGAAGGAATTGGGTTGCAGTTCAATTCGCTTCTATCTTGTCGGCAATAATCTTTGGTTGCATTCCAAGTGGGATATGTGGGACCCGGAAACCGGTTCCAATAACGGTAGCGCTTATCCGCTTTCCCGTAAAATCAATTTGGGTGTAAAGATGAATTTCTAAACTGTGGCAGTTATGAAAAAGTATTCTATTGTATTGCTTTCTCTTCTCGCTCTTGCCGGATGCAACTATCTTGACAAGACTCCGGACGACTACAAGACCGACGAGATGGTTTGGACCAACAAGAACGAGGTGCTTAAATATCTCAATAATTGCTATGCGGCACTTCCGGAGGATAATCTCCATCAGGATGACCCTTGGCTGGGATGCGCAGATGAGCTCGACATCATATGGACGGCCTACAGGACCTATGGCATCAACTTGGGCAACTGGAATCCGAGTACGAATTTCTATGTGAAATGGGGTACCTACTATAAGGCAATCCGTGCCACTTTCGTGCTGGAGGAAAATATTGACCGTTGTACTGAACTCTCCAACGATCTCAAGAAGAGATATGTCGGAGAAGCCCGTTTCCTTAGGGGATACTATTATTTCCTGCTATGCCGCCAATACGGCCCGGTTGTACTTGTGAAGGAACATTATCCGGATTCCCACGATTTTGCGAATATGCACCGCTCTACCTTCGATGAGTGCATAGACTATATCTGCGAATGTATGGATGCTGCCGAGCCTCTGCTCCCTCTTTCATATAAATCTGACCCTGCCGGAATGGGCCGCGCAACCGTGCCCGCCTGCCGTGCCGTAAAGGAAATGGCACTGCTTCTCGCAGCATCTCCTCAGTGGAACGGGAACCCTATGTATCAGGACTGCTATCTTGACAAGGAACAGACCATTCCGTTTGCCAACAACACTTACAGTGAAGAGAAATGGAAAAAGGCTGCTGCTGCCGCCAGAAGTGTTATTGACCTTGCTGAAGAAGGCTCCGCCGGACTCGGTCTCTTTGTCGCTGACACAGACGATAATATCTACTATGAGGGAATTGGCTCCAATCCGAAATACAATCCTTTCAAATCCTATTATACCCTCTTTAACAACGGATGGAATCCGGAGATTATTTTCGGCTCAATCGACAGCGGGGCCAACGGAACCAGATATACCTGGATGGTTCACACCACTCCTATCAATGACAAGCAGGGAATGTGCGGACTCGGAGTTACCCTTCGTCTGATTGATGCCTTCTATATGGAGAACGGCCGGAAAATCGATGACCCTAATTCAGGTTATGTGGAGAATCGCTATGCAGATGCTGACGGCCCTCATTACAATCCTCACGGATATACTGAAGCAGACCAGAAAGAATGGCTCACTGACCTCATCAATCTCGATGCCTGGGGACACGCAAAGAACGATTGGGGTATCAATGTCGGTCGTGAGGCCCGTTATTATGCATCCGTCAACTACAACCACAGGGTGATTCTGTGCAGAAATACCGACCCTGCCCGCCGCAACGGTTTCAGCTCATCTACTCCTGTAAACCAGAAGGACGGTTGGGGAAGAGTTGAGTTCTACTTCGGTGGAGTGTCCCACTCCAACACGGCTGCCGGCAAGTACTCATATCCTATCACGGGCTTTGCTCCTCAGAAGAGGGTGGTCAACTGCGACTTTTACGAAAGCCGCCTTCCGGGCCATTATCTGTCAATTTATATCCGTTATGCCCAGGTGCTGCTTGACTACATCGAGGCTCTCAATGAATATGACCCGACCAATCCGGATATTGAAAAGTATTGGAACCAGATTCACGAGCGCGCCGGTATTCCTGGCATATTTGAGGTTTATCCGGACATAAAGGGCAATAAGGTGCTTCAGAGGGAATACATCATCCGCGAGCGCCAGATTGAGCTTTGCCTTGAAGGTGACCGCTACTACACCACCCGCCGTCGTCTGCTCAGCGGTGAGCCTGACCTCGGAGGCGAAAGGGATGACCGCAAGTGGGGTGACGGAGGCCGTATGTGGGGCTATGCCGCAGATGCTGGAGACCCTAATACCCAGTCCTTCCTCAATTGCCCTGATTTCCATCAGCGGGTGGCATTCGAGGAGAGAGTCTGGGAGGACAAATTCTATCTTTTCCCTATTCCTCAGAGTGAGATGAATGTTTCTCCAGGTTTGGTGCAGAACCCTATGTGGAACTAAAAAGAAACGCTTTCGATATGAAAACAAGATACAGTATTATGCTTGCAGCCGCTGTCCTGCTTATGGCAGCGGCCTGCGAGGAAACTCCGGCTCCTTTCGAGACGGAGATTCCAGACCGTCCGATAACTGCTCCGGTACGACTGGCAGTTGCATATTGGGACGATGATGAGTTTGAAGGCGTGATTGACAACACCAATCACACCATAACCTTCCAGTTCGAAAAAGAGGGCGTGGATTTATCTGCCATCAAGGTTCATATGGAACTTGTCTCCCGTGCTGTGGCATCTACCGGCTGTTTTACGGATGCTACTCTAGACCTCACGACGCCATATACCTTCGTGGTGAATAATCTTGAAAGGGATATTCAATATACTATAATAGGTAAACTGCCGAATTATTACGCTGTAGACAGAAATGACCTTTCCGTGCTCTACGGCAGGCCAGGTGATGCCAAGATTGACCTTGACAACGGCTACGGAATCACCTTCTCAGGCTATGAGCTCTTCGATGGTCTGTGGATGCCCGGTTATCAGCAGTTCGGTGAGGTAGCATACCATTATTTCGGATGGGTGAAAAATCAGGACACTCCTTGGTTTACCATAAAGAGCAAAGAAGCTTTCAAGATGTTCAAGGCGAGAATCTATCCATATTGGGGTTTTCGTCAGTATGACCCTTGCCAGTTCCAGATTTGGGCTTACACAGGCTTGGGAGATTTGCCTGAGTCAACTCCTTCTGACTGGCAAACCAATGGATGCTGGAAGATGATAGCCGATGTTGATATCAGCGATCTTTGGCTCAAAATTCAGGATTTGTTGACCGATACCAGCAACATAGGAAATCCTGAATTCGACCCTTGCGTCAATGGGGCTGAATTCCAGATTGCTGATTATACTTCCGACATTCCGGTTTCACAATACTACAGGTTTGTCGTGGTCAACAGTTTCTATGGTGTTTATATGGCAGAGATGGATCCGAACTGGTCATACAGAAACAAGACCATCACAATGTCGGAAATGTGTATCTGGAAATATGGTGAAGAACAGTAGGCCCGCTATTCTGGCCCTATTGATTTTACTCAGCTCATCCTGCACTGAAAAGCCGCAGGATGAGCTTCCTCAGGACAGGGATGTGCCTAATGTTGTGGATATGCAGGGCAATCCTGCTCAAAGTGCTCCAATCAATCAATTCGGCGGTCAGATTGTGCTGAAAGTCGATGATAAGGAGCCTTGGCAAATAATCTCTGAATCAGATTGGATTAGAGTAAGCAAGGAAAAGGGCTTTGCACCGGGTCTTGTTACTTTGAATGTAGAGGTCAACCCTTTCGGGGCTTCTAGAGAAGGAAAGCTGAAATTCTCCTACCTTTACAAGAATCAGGACAAGTGTTTCACTATGACCATCTCTCAGGAGGGTTCCACCGGCATACGCAAATCCCACCCTCGCGACCTTATGCTCTACTACTGCGGAGTGACCGAGTTGAGGGACTACTATCCGGAGGATGTTTTTCTTGACTATCTGATTACCGATGAGGAGCCGCCGCGTCGCCTCTTCGACGGAGCGCTGCTCCTCGAAATATGGAAAGACCCTGAGCACACGGTCAGTTTTATGGGCAACGCCTACGGGCGCTACTGCTACCTTTCCGAGATTACCGATTTGTTTGACACATGGATGGATGTCGTGCTTCCTCGTCTTGACAATGCCCTTGAACGCTCGAAGTCAATGAGCACCCAACCTTTCTACAAGCAGGAGGTGGTGCTTATGATTCCCGTCCTTCCTTTCCCGGATGGCGAAGCGCAGTGGGGTTACATCGAAGGCTACGATACAAGCGACTGGAGCGATTGGAACAAGGTGCTGGACATTTACAAATGGGAAATCAACGAGATGATGAAAAGGTTTCTGCGCAAGGACTTCAGGAATCTGGAACTTGTCGGCCTTTACTGGCCGGTGGAGAGCGCCGGAGTGGCTTCCAACAGGATGATTCAGCTTTCCGAATATATCAATTCGCGCAATCTGGAGTTTTATTTCATCCCGTACTACAGCGCCAACTTTGAGAGTTCGATATATTCGGTATGGCAGAAGTACGGCTTCAACTACTGCTACCTGCAGCCGAACTATTTCTTTTACGAAAAAGTCGAGAAGCAGAGGCTCTACGATGCCTGCGCAATGGCCAGGCGCTTCGGAATGGACCTTGAGATGGAGTTCAATCCCTGTGCATATCTGGACTGGGGTTACCAGAGGATGACGGACTATCTTGATGTTTTTGAAGAGGAAGGTGTGTGGGATAACAACAATATTGCCTATTATCAGGGAGGTTACGATTTCACCGTGCTTAAAAACTCAAAAGGCGTTGCTGACGGCTGGTACAATCTTTACAAGCGCCTTTCCACTCACGTTGCCGACCGCTGGGAGAAATTCTACGGGGAGTAGGGATTGCGTCGGGCAATAATTTTTGAGAAATTTTTTTTGAGAAAATTTGCAGATTAAAATTTTTTGCGTACCTTTGCAATCCCTTTCGCGATATGCGGAACGGAAAACACAGATCTTTGACTTATTGAGAGAGATGACGAGGTAAAGTTAGAAGAAAATGATTAGTCTAAAAGAGTAAATTCGAGTTTTTT
>JBJEBK010000057.1:0-5377 GCA_051869975.1 Candidatus Cryptobacteroides sp.
AAAAGTACGCAGGTGTTTCACACTATGCTATATGTGCTGGGCCGGACGCTTTCCTTTGTTGTTGAAATCAAAACTTTGGGAAGAATTCCTGGAGACCCGGAAAATCCGGTTGTTTTCCCTAAGAAAGAAACAGTCGTTAATTATATCGATTCCCCATATCTCGTTTACTTCCAGTCCCAGATCATCGATACGGGAAACATAATGCGGTTTCTGCGAATAATTGTAATCCAGATAGCCGAATTCGTTGGTGGCACCGAAATAGAGTCTGTTCTGCTCCTGTTCATAATAGAGAGAGCGGACACCGCTTCTGTTCGATACGGGGGTGAGTTCCCATTCGCGCCCGTCGTACTCTAGGATTCCGGCATCATTGGCGAAGTGCATAATGCCGTAAGGATCTTGAATTATCTGCCAGTTTTTCCCCGCTCCACCATACTCGGTTTTAGAGTAATTGTGTACGATGGGGTAGTATGCTGATGCAGAAAAGCTCACCAACATGGCCAATATGGTGCATAAATCCTTTTTCATATACTCTATTTTTTGCAAAGATAACATTCTGCTACAGTTGAGGCATAATTTAATTAATAAAATAATTTAGTGAATTATTAAAATTTATTAATAAATTGATATAAAATGAATTACCCTGATTTTGTAGAGCTGGTGTTGAGCTGTGTATTTTATGGATGTTGAGTTTTTGTGAGGTGATTTCAGCAATTGTTGACTGGTAATGTTGATACTTTTGCGAAAACACACAATAGCACAAGACGATAACAGCATGAAGCGCTTTTTGTTAGCCATTCTTACATTGATTCTGTCCCAAGGCCTTTGGGCTCAGAAACTCACGCTCAGCGGTCACGTATATTCAGCAGACGACTCATCTCCTCTTCCCGGAGTTGCAGTCGTAGTGAAGGGCAGCACGATAGGCACCTCCACGGATTTGGACGGTTACTACAGTATCGCCCTCGAAAGTGGAACTGCTCTGAAATTTATCTCTTACGGATTTGCTGAAAAGGAAGTAAGTGTGTATAAAGGAGGAGAGCTCGATGTCTATCTTGAGCCGGACGCAATTATGCTTGACGAGGTGGTTGCAATCGGCTATGGTGTAGTGAAAAAGAGCGACCTCACCGGAAGCGTGGCTACGGTCAAAGGCGAAAAACTCCAAAACGCTCCTGTAGCCGGTTTGGACCAGGCTCTGCAGGGATTGGCTGCCGGAGTAAGCGTCAATTCCAATTCCGGACAGCCTGGAGCGGCTGCTGAAGTGCGAATCCGCGGAATCGGCACGGTCAATGGAAGTTCTCCAATATATGTTGTGGATGGAGTAATTGTAGATGATATCAACTTCCTCAGCCCTAACGACATAGCTTCTACCGAAATTCTCAAGGATGCTTCCGCCACTGCCATTTACGGTTCTCGCGGAGCAAATGGTGTTATTCTTGTTACTACTGTGAAAGGTAACTCGGACGGAAAGGTCAATGTCAGTTTCGATGCTTATGCCGGAATTCAGAGCCGCTGGCACAAGCTCTCTCTGATGAATGCACAAGAATTCGCCACATATCTCGCCAGCACTTCCGGCAACCCTGCACAGCTTGCTACGCTTCAGAATAAGGGATTGGACTCCTGGGTAAGAAGCTACCTCGTAGGCAAATCGCCTTACTATCCTTCCAATCTGGATTATTCAACCGTCAATACAGATTGGCAGGATGTCGTTTTTCGCACTGCCTTGGTTCAGAATTATCATCTCAGTGCAAACGGGGGAAATGACAAGAGCAACTGGAGTATGAGCGCCAGCTGGTTCGACCAGGACGGCACTGTGATAGGCTCCGACTATCAGAGGCTCAGCCTCAGGATGAATTCCGCACATAAACTTGCTGATTGGATAAAAGTTGGAGAAAATCTGAACTTTATGACATCCCGGGGCCGCAATGCGATGAACAACAACTCTTCCCCCGGCGCATCCATTCTTTCTGCGGCAATAGCGATGGCACCGTGGGATCCTGCCCGCTATCCGGAGGGCGCAAAGAACTCCAAAGGGGAAGACCTTTCAGGAAGAATAAGCGCTGCATCCAATTTCAAGAATGTGACCAATCCGCTTTCGATGGTAGAGCATTCACACCCTTTGGACATTACCGAACGCTGGGTGGGGGATGTATATCTGGAACTGACCCCCGTAAAGAATCTCATTTTCAAGAGTGATGTCAGTCTGGACCTGACCAATACCCGTCATCGTCTGTTCAAGGATTCCTACAAGTATTCCGACTACGACAAGATGGATATGAACTTCCTCGAAAAGAGTATGGGCCGGTATCAGACATTGATGGTTGAGAACACTCTGACTTATATGTTCGATCTTGGAAAGAATTCATTCAATCTTATGCTCGGACAGACCGCCGAGGAGTACGGTTATGAGACACTCTCAGGTTCGGGCTCGAATATCCTTGCCCCGGTAGAGACCAACTGGTACCTTTCCCAGACCACCCAAAACAGAAACGAAGCCGGAGACAGCGCAGGCCGGACAAGGAGATTCTCCCTGCTGGGAAGAGCACACTATTCCTACGACAGCCGTTATCTGCTGACTTTCAATTTCAGAGCGGACGGCTCAAGCAAATTCAAGGAACACACCTGGGGTTACTTCCCATCCCTTGCGGCAGCCTGGAGGCTTTCCAAAGAGGATTTTATGCAGGACATCCCGGCTTTGGACGATTTGAAACTCCGTTTCGGCTGGGGCCGGATAGGCAATGACAAGATATCCGAGAATGCCTTCCTTCTGACTATGTTCAACACCGGCCCGACCTTCGTGGGTTACCCGATGGGCGATGATCCGCAAATTGCAAGCGGTGCAACTATACTCACCTATGTAAATGAAGGGGGAAAATGGGAAAGCACCGAACAGATAAATGCCGGACTGGACTTTGCTTTCCTTGGCAACAGGCTTACCGGTAATGTGGATGTGTTCAAGCGGGATACAAAAGAGATGCTGCTCAGTGTGTCGGCTCCTGCTCACGTGGGCAACCGCTACAGCGCCACAGCCAATGTCGGACAAGTTACAAATACTGGTGCTGAACTCAGCCTCAACTGGAAGGACCAGGTAGGGGAACTCTCTTACAATGTAACAGCCAATCTCTCTTATGTCCATAATGAACTTACCAAACTCAACGGAGGAGAAAAGGTGTGGGGAGACCGCACTGTCTGCGATGAAGGCTATGCCCTTTACACCTTCTGGGGTTACCAGTTCGACGGACTCTACCGCAGCGAAGAGGAGATTGCTGAACATCTTTGGGCAGATGGCGCCGCTCTCGGCTACAAAGTCGGAGATGCACGCTATCGTGATTTGAACAACGACGGAAGAATTGACGAAGACGACAAGACGGATCTCGGCAATCCATTCCCGGACTGGTCCTTCGGAGTCAATTTCGGTGCCGAATACAAAGGCTTTGACTTCCAGCTCTTCCTGCAGGGCGTGACCGGCAATCAGATTTACAATGCTCTTAGGCTGCGCACTGAGGGTACAGGCAACGAGGCTACCTTGAGCACCACTATGCGGAATGTATGGAGCGAGTCCAATCCGAACGGCACCATTCCTAATGCCAGTTCAAATCCTATGAATACGGAAAACAACAGCCGATATGTGGAAGAAGGTGCCTACCTGAGGCTCAAGACCCTGCAGCTGGGCTACACCCTCCCTTCAAGCATCAGCTCAAGACTCTCCATGTCCAGATGCAGGATTTACCTCAGCGCCAACAATCTCTTTACTCTTACCGGCTACAGCGGATATGACCCGGAAGTAGGTGGCGGTGTGGATTACGGCAACTATCCCCAGTCCCGCACTTTTATGCTTGGCCTCAATGTCAACTTCTAATCGAGAACAGTTATGAAAGCAAGATATTCTCTCATTCTTCTTGTGCTTCCGGCCCTTTGCTCCTGCAATGAGTGGCTCAGGGAAGATGGTCCGATGACAAATCGCGTCGAGGATTATTTTACAAGCGCAGAGACTGCAATCCAAGTCGTCAACGCTGCGTACACCCCTCTGATGTGGGAGTACCAGAACACATATTATTCGGAGTTCTTCATTGGCGACATCCTGTCTGACGATTCGCTCAAGGGCGGACAGAACACCAAGGATATGTCGGCCAGCTACGATCTCGAGAATTTCCGGGCCATCTCAAACAATGAGATAGTGCTTCAGTACTACCGTGCCCAATATCAGGGTATAGCCCGGTCCAATCTTGCAATTGAGCAGATTTCCGGGATGGAAACAGATGATGACTTGACTCAAAGCTTGAAGGACAGGCTTCTGGGCGAAGCCCATTTCCTGAGGGCATATTATTATTTCAAGCTGGTGCGTCTCTATGGAGGAGTTCCCCTGGTGACTGAGCCAATCTACAGCGCAGGCAATTGGAAGCAGCCGCGTGCAACAGCTGATGAGGTATATTCCCAGATTCTGTCAGACCTCAAAACGGCCGCATCGAAGCTCTTCAACCGTAGCTCTATGACTTCCGAAGATACGGGCCGCGCTACAAAGGGCGCCGCTCAGGCAATGCTTCTCAAGGCCAATCTGTACTATGCCGATTATCTTCGGAACAAAGGCGGAGATGCCGCCCGATACTATGCAGAGGCAAGGTCGTGTGGCGAACAATTCCTTGCTGACCAGGCGGGCGAATACAGCCTTTGCAGCAATTATGCGGACAATTTCACTCTTGAAGGCGAAAATGGCCCGGAGTCCATCTTCGAAGTGCAGTATATGTCAGAAGGAATGTCCGATTACGGCGAGGGCAACGGATTCTCGCGCGGCACTTTTGCCACCATCCTGCTGCGCTCCCGTTCTACCGCATTCAGCGCTGTCGGCTGGGGCTTTAACCATCCTACGCAGAACCTTGTCAACGAATATGAGCAAGGCGACCACAGGCTCGCATCCAGCGTCTATACTCCGAGTGCCGAGCAGGTTGTAAACGAGGTTGAGGAGTTCTACCTCGGGAATCCGAATCTCTGCGTGAAACGCGCCATTATGAAGGACTCCGACTATGTTGTACTGGAGGATAGCCACGATTCGCGTTCGCCAATCAATATGATTGCCATCCGCCTCGCTGATGTATATCTTCTTTATGCCGAGGCCGCCCTGCGTTGTGGGGACCTGACTGAGGCCAAAATCTATCTTGAGAAGGTTCGTGCCCGCGCCAGGGGCTCGGAAGATATTCTTCCTCAGTTCCCGAACTACAAAGTTCAGGATTACCGTAACGCCTATGCCCTGCACCAGCTTCAGGACAATGCAGAAGACCTGATGATGGCCATTCAGCACGAAAGAAGAGTGGAGCTGGCTATGGAAAGCCACCGCTGGTACGACCTCTGCCGATGGGGTACTGTCGCAGTAGTGATGACGGCCTAT
>JBJEBK010000058.1:0-5358 GCA_051869975.1 Candidatus Cryptobacteroides sp.
TTTCATTTCTTTATAATTTGTTGTGTATTGTCGAATTGCGTTGCAAAATTACATTATTTCCTCAAAACTATGAAATCCCAGGCTGGGATATTGACATCAACCTCTGTTCCGAACACCTGAGGTGCTTCAGAAGGGATTCTGAGCTTCATTTTTGCCTCCGAAGAGCTGAAATTGCAGGCAATCAGCACCTGAGTGCTGTCATTGTAGCGCAAAAAGGCAAAATGCTTGCGGGAATCAAAGCCGTCACGCAGCCTTTGGCAATAGCAGAGGTCAAAGTTTGCCGAGCCTTCAAGTTCGCCTGAGAGGTGAAGTACTTCGCGATAGCGCTGCAGCACTTCGTATTGATATGCCCCGAGTTTTCCGAACGGCCGTATGTGGGCAACTTCATCGAAAATGGATGTACGCCCCTCGTGTCCGTCCAATGCGGCCTCCCCGATTTCCTGACCGAAGTAAAGCATAAAAGGGGCAGGGAAGAAGAGGGCGGAAACGGCAAGGGCGCAGTATCCGCGCTTCGCGCTTCCGGCAAACCAAGGGGATGCAATCCTCTGCTCATCGTGATTCTCGAGAAAATTGAGCATACGGCCCTGCAGAGGCCCCAGCTTCTGCCAATTTGCCGTAATGTCGGAGGCAGGCCTGTCTCCGGCCACAACGCCACGCAGGGTGTCATACATTCCTGACTTGTCATAGAGATAGTCGAAATGTCCCTGATTCAGATATGCAGCATAATTGTCGAAATCGTAGCATTCACCGATGAAAACCGTACCCGGATAATCCTTGCGGGTGCGGGTAATCATCTCTGCGAAAAACCTGACAGGAACCAGTTCCACCATATCGCAGCGGAAGCCGTCAACACCCTTTGAGCACCAATAGGATACTATGTTCTCCAGAGCCTCCCAGCTGCGCCGGTCGGAATAGTCGATTTTGTCCGTGTCGGTCCAGTCGTAATCGTGCCTTCCGAGAATAGGAATTCCGCCGTGGGCATCGCAGTAGTCCGGGGAGACGTGATTGGGGATGAGGTCCAGGACAACCTTCATTCCTGCCTTATGGGTACGATTGACCAGACGCTCAAACTCCACCATCCTGTCTTCTTCTTTATTGGCAAGATAGGGATTGACATCATAATAGTCGGCTATCGAATACGGGGAGCCGATATCACCCTTTACATAATCCTTCCCGCTGCTGTGCCTGAGTACACCTGTGTACCATATGTGTGTGATGCCGAGGTCTTTGAGAAAACCGAGGGAACGGGAATCAAAAGCAGAAAACTTGCCGCTTCCGAAAAGCCTGGCAAGCACTTGATATACTATCATTATTCGAGTCCGAGCAATTTGCGTGAAATATCTGTGTTGTCATAATGGCCGGTGAACTTCTCTGCATTCTTGCCGACAGCATAAACCGGAACGGGGTTGCCGGTATGTCCGTGGGTTGTCCAGCCTATTCCGTTATTGCCGTCATCTTCTCCAGCCTCAATTCGCTTCCATTTCGGGAAATGGCCCTGGTTGCCAAGTGTCACTCCTCCGGTTTCGTGGTCTGCTGTCACGACTATGAGAGTCTGCTTCGGATGCTTGAGATAGAACTCGTAGGCAACCTTCACGGCCTCATCCATATTGATGATAGCATTCACCATACCCATAGTATTGTGTCCGTGGCACTCCCAGTCGATTTCTCCGCCTTCGCACATTACAAAGAACGGTTTGCTGTCACCAAGCACCTCAAGGCAGTTCTCCATCATTTTGGAAAGAGGCACCAGTGTATCAGTCTGTTTGGCGTAATTCGGAGTATTGCCGCGATGTTCCTCTACAGGATTTGAAATCATCACTATTTTCTTGCCCGGCTCATACTCCTTTTCGAATTCCTGCTGGCCGAATACTACGGTATAACCGTTCTCTTCAAGAAAGACTTCGCTGTCATCGTCTCCGTGAGGACCGGAATACTCGATGAAGCCGGATCCTCCGAAGAATTCGAAGCCGCTCTCGGGAATCTGGGTTGTAATGGCGTAGTAATTGCCGCGGCTGCGGTCGTGTCCATAGAAAGAAGCGGGAGTTGCGTGATTGACCGGTACAGAAGAGAGGATTCCGACCGTGTAGCCGTAATCCTGCTTGAGGCCGACGGCAAAACTGTTGACCCCGGTTTCACCATCCTCTGCTACTCCGACCATTCCGTTGCAGGTCTTTGTGCCGCTTGCAATGGCTGTTCCGGCAGCGGACGAATCGGTAATAGGTGCGTCAGCAGAATAGCTGTCTGCTACTCCATAATAAGGAAATGCGGAAAAAGTGAGTTTCTCTCCACCCTGTTTCCCCTCAAGGTATGAAAGATAAGATTCTGTTACACCTACCTGAGGAGCGCCCATACCGTCTCCTATGAAAAGGAAAATGTATTTGGCAGCAGGCTGAGGCTTTGAGGAACATCCGACAAGGGCCGGAATAAGCACCAAGAGTGCAATTAGGGTTTTAATCTTCAGTTTCATATGGTGTATCATTTGAATTTGCGTCTGAATTCTGCGACTGTTACAGCCGTCGCAATGGCTACATTGAGGGATTCCGCCTTGGGACCTGACCCGTAGGACGGAATTTTGAGCCTGCGGTCACACAGAGCCCCGAGTTCGGCACTGATGCCGAAAGATTCGCTGCCCATAATGACAAGTCCTTGGGGAGAGAGTTCTTCGCTATAGATATCAGTTCCGTCAAGAAAGGTTCCGAAAACGCTCATTCCCTGCGAGCGGAAATCGCGACACAGGGCAGGCAAATCACAGTAAGTGATGTATTTGCGGAAGATGGCGCCCATCGAAGCCTGTACCACTTTGGGGTTATACTGGTCCACAGTGTCGGGAGATGCGAAAATCCCGTCTATACCCCACCAGTCGCAGATTCTGAGTATTGTCCCGAGATTGCCCGGATCCCTGACACTGTCCAATGCAAGAAAAAGTCCTTCTGCCGGACGGGCAGGCTTCTGCCGGGGTTTTCGTATCACTGCAAGGACCGGGGAAGGAGAGTCCTGCAGGGAAATCCTGGACATCATCTGCTCACCGATTTCGTCCCTCCTGTAGATGGAAACAATGTCGGCACCGCTTTCCACTGCCTCCGCTACAATCTTTTCTCCTTCGGCAACAAACAAGCCTTCTCTGTCCCTGACCTTCTTCTGGGAAAGAGCTCTGACGGCTTTGATTTCTGATGCTGATAAACTGCTCATAAATTCGGATTGCGAAGATACCAATAAATAACTAAATTTGCACGATTGAAGGTATGAAAAAAAGCTTGCTGAATATTGTTTTTGCCATTGCGGGCCTGATGCTCGCAGTCTCCTGCAGCACCACCAGGGTACTTCAGGATGGACAGAAACGCCTTCAGCGCAACGAAGTGGTAGTGGTCAATCCTTCATCCGATTTCAGCGTCAGCAGCGTAACCCCTTACATCAGGCAGACTCCCAACTCTTCATTTTTCGGGCTCAACCCTTTCCTCTGTATATACAACTGGTCCGACAACCAGGACAAGGGCCTGAAGGGAATCTTCAAAAAAATCGGGGAACCTCCTGTGATTTACGAAGAAAGCTCCGTCAGCATTTCCGAGAGGAGCATCGAAAGCCGCCTGGAGTATCTCGGCTGGTTCAATTCCAAGGTCGAGTCTGAAGTGATTGAGACCGGAGACAAACTTGTCAGCGTACGCTATTATATCACCCTCGGTCAGAGATACAGAATCAGCGATATCAGCTATGAAGTGCCGCAGGGTCTGGAATTCTCGCAGGATTTTCTTGCAGACACCCTGTCAAGTACGCTCCGCGTAGGAGACTTCCTTTCCGAGGAGGCTCTTCTGGCTGAGGTGAACCGTTCCGTTGATGTGCTCAAGAACAAAGGCTATTTCTCCATTGACAGGGGTGACTATTCCTTCGAAGCCGACACCCTGAGGCAGGACGGGACCCTTTCCCTCAAATACAAGGTGCAGGCTACCGGTGCCCCTTTGTGCAAAGTACATATCGGGAACGTAAACATATCCTACCCGGAAGACCTTAAATTCAAAGAGTCGGTGCTCAAGGGAATGAATCTCATAAAGCCCGGGGATGTGTACAATGAAACTGCGATATCCAATACCTATTCCAGATTTTCAGCCCTTAAGGTCTTCAACAGAGTGAACATAGACCGCATGCAGGTGGCCGACGATGTGCTGGATTGCGATATTTCCCTTTCGAATTCCAAACTGCAGGGCTTCAAGGCAGATTTCGAGATATCCACCAATTCCACGGGACTGATGGGAATCTCCCCTCAGCTCACCGTTTATCACAAGAATCTGTTCGGTGGCGGAGAATGGCTCAATGTCGGTTTCAACGGCAATTTCCAGTTCAGACTCGATGACAATGTGCGTTCCAATGAAGTCGGTACCAGCATCAGCCTGAGTTTTCCTAAATTCCTCGGGCTCAGCTACGACCGCTTCAAAGGTGCCTCTGTACCGAGAACGGAACTCAGCCTTGCATTCAATTACCAAAGCCGTCCGGAATATACAAGAAATATGCTCTCAGCCTCTCTCGGTTATTCCGGAAATGTGAACAGGCAATTCAGCTACCAGATTTATCCCCTCCAGTTGAGCTATGTAAGGCTGTTTGACCTGAATTCGGATTTCGCCCAGAAGCTTGACAGGAACCCTTTTATGAAATACACCTACCAGAGTCACTGCGATTTGGGCCTGGGCTTCAATCTGTCCTATACTACAAGCGCTGATGTCATCCCGAAGACATCCTACTGGACCATAAGAGGAAACGGAGACATTTCCGGCAACCTTATCAGCCTTCTCAATCCTTTGCTCAAGACAGGCGATACCGGGGAGAAGTTGATTTTCGGAGCGCCTTATTCACAGTACATAAGGGCCCAGGTCAGCATTTCGCGAGGCTTCCGTTTCGGAAATGAAGACCGGCAGAGCATTGCGGTCAGGCTTCTCGGCGGCTATGGAGTAGCATATATCAACAGTGCCGAGATGCCTTACGAGAAGCAATTCTACTGCGGAGGCGCATCCAGTATGCGCGGCTGGCAGGCAAGGGCTTTGGGACCTGGATATTCCGAGATGGACAAGACTTTCAGCATCCCGAGCCAGACCGGTGACCTGAAACTGGAGGCTGACATTGAGTACCGTTTCCCTATGTTCTGGATGGTGGAAGGGGCCCTCTTTGCCGAGGTCGGCAATGTATGGAAAAAAACGGATGTGGATTTGGGAGCCCTTGCCGCTGACTGGGGGTTCGGAATACGTGTCAATATGGACTTGCTCCTTCTTCGTATCGATATGGGAATACGCCTTCGCGACCCTTCACTCGAACACAAATGGCTTGACCCTGTCACGGCACTTCGCACCAGGGGCTTCGGTATCCACTTCGGTG
>JBJEBK010000059.1:0-5288 GCA_051869975.1 Candidatus Cryptobacteroides sp.
TATAGCCTTGATATCTATAATTTTCCGCAACTTTTCGTTATTTGGCTTTCCACGGCAGGAGGTTTCCATTACAAAACTATGCAATAAAGCGGGACAGCCACTCCTGGTCGATTTTGGCCAGGCCGCGGATGGAGTCGCGCAGGGGCTGATTTCTCCGGATAATCGCAGCGCAGTCGCTATAGACATTGTGGCCTATGGCGAGCATCTGCATCTCGCCCTTTTCGGGATAGGCGAGGGTAATATCCCCGTCAGGCCCTATGCGGTAGAATTTGAGAGGGACATTCTTGCCGAGCTCCTGGAGGGTCACATATTTGCAGAGCTCCATAATGACATCGTCCAGGCCGGCATCGAAGATATTGACTTTCTCGATGAGCTCCCCAACTGTAGAGACTCTTCGGCAGGTATAGCCTTCCAGGCCTTCTGCAGATAATTCGGTGGCTGAGAGGGCTATGAGCAGATGTTCCTGCGGGTCGTGATAGAGGAAAGCTTCAGTGCTTAGTACTGCTTTGCCGCAATGAGGACATTCGTGCACGAAGAGGGTGCCGTCTTTGACCGCAGCTTTGAGTTCCGGATTGACTTGCACATTGACGCTCCGGATTTCTTTAGCGTCGAATTCTTTTCCACAATAATTGCATCTCATACCGCAAATTTAACAAAAGAAGCGGAGCTTTTGCAGGCTCCGCTTCTTATATGTTCAGATTGAACTATTGCTGAGGGATTTCCGGCAGTTCAACGATATCATCACCAGGGATGATATCTTCCGTGCCGCCGTCTTCAGAAGGTGTGAGAATCTTTCTGAGCATTACATTCATATAGGTGTTACCTCCACTTGTGCTCAATCCGCAGAACCATCCCAATACCATAACCTTCTGACCTACATATGGGGTGAGGTCCTGAAGAGGGTAAGAAATGGAACCGATTCTGGTAGCACCATCAACAACCACATTCCAATAGTTGCCGCTCTGCTGCAGGGTACCGACAAACCTTACGTGGTCATAACGGTCAATCTGTACTGTATCGAAGGCTTCAGGATTTCGCAAGTCGTAGCCGGTATAGTAACCGTAATCATATTCCTCCGTACTGAGCACCTCGTATGCATAAACATCCTTCAGTTCAGGAAGGCCGTTGTATGTAACTTTCAGTGCAACGATATCCAGGGCATTTCCAAGAACAGGGGTATAGTCAATAGGCTTGGTCTGAGTATATACCAGAACGGTATTTCTGTAGTAATTGCCTACATTCAGCATAAAGCCCCTTCCGTACATTCCGAATACTAAACCCTGTACCCTGACATAAGTTCCGTCCTCTACGGCAGCAACCTCATCATAGTTCGCGCAAGAGACCACGCGCAAATCTTGCATTACTTCAACATAGCCCTCATAAGGGTAAAGCTTGAAGCTGTAGTAGCCTTCTTCCGCAACCTTGAGGTTTGCACCATCCTGCCACAAAGACACTGTTGAATTAGGCAATACGGCATCGAGAGATCCGCCTCCAAGGTTCACATCCCAAAGGCCGTTTGCCCTGAACTTGAATTCATCTTCAGCGGTAAGATATACACCGGAAACAGAATAGCAATCACCGTCTTTCTGCATAACGATGTCGTTCTCCCAGTTGGTGATTGTGCCGACCAGACCCCAGCTTACAGGATTCTCCCCAGAGAATACGACATTGCGTATCGCGCGGATTTGTGAGCGCTCGAATGTCAGGTTCTGACTGTAGGTCTTGACCATAGTGCCGGCAGAACCGGAGAATGTGAGGGTGAGACCTCCGGTATAGGTCTGGGCAGGAATAACTACATAGCAGTTGAGGACTTCTGTTTCGCTAAGCTGCTTCTTAACGTCATAAGAGATATAGTTGAGAGCAGTGGAGTCAGCAATCATCTGTGTCTGCAGAGATCCGTCATCGCTTCTGACTACAGACATAAAACCGGACATAAACACATCCTCGGAATTGCTGGCAATGTTTATGCTTTCAAGGTATGAATTACCGCTAACTTCTATCTTGAGCACGGAAGCAAGATTCTTGAACTCCAGATTGGTGTCATTGCTTTCAGCGTACATAGGATAGAAATACTGCGGATATGACTCCCTGACAACATTATCAGCAGTAATCAGTGCCTGTCTCGTCGGGATCTGTGCAGAGACTGAATTATCATCATTGATGATTCCATAGCCATAGAATGCGACATAGCGGTCACCCTGTTTTGCCTCGGAAGCAAAAGTAGCCTTGGTGGTTCCTGCACCCTCGATAAGATAGGCTGTAGCATAAGAAACAAATTCATTGTCCACAAAGGACATAACACCGAACCTGTCCGTTTGGTCCCAAAGGTTTTTGTAAACTTGACTGTCCGCATCGTATTCCATATGCGTCTTGGTGTCAGCGCCCAAAGAAGCGGAGAACTGAACCGTGCCTGGCTCGACAGGAACAGCTGCGTACTCCTCCGGCTTAGGCTGACAAGCGGAAAGCATAGCCAATGCGGCCACGAACATTCCAAAATGATTTTTCTTCATTGTAATATTGTTTAATTGTTGTTATTCTATTGGTTTGCCTTCAGTGATATCCTCAGTTTCCATATTGCCGTCAACAGGAAGCGGAGGCGGAGTCATTGCATCCTGAGTTATGGTGATATCCACAGTGTTGGACTCGAATGCAAATTTCACTTTAATTACTCTTGCGTATGGAGCATCGTTGGCATCAACCGTCACCTTAACGTGTACTTCTTCTTTGGAGGCTTCACCTTTGGTCGGGTCAATAGAGACAAAAGAACCGGTGCAAGCGGCTTCCCAGTATGTCAACGGGACGAAGGTAATAACTACTGCTCCACCCTGTTCCGGCAGAGAATATTCGGTTTGCTCTATATTGACTATGACTTCCTTCTTTTCTTCCTTTTTGCAGGAAGGCAGGAGAATCACAGCACACAATAATGCCAATAATAACCGTTTCATTCGTTTAGTGTCTAATTATCAGTCAGACTCGCAAGATACGAATTAATCCTGCAATTTCCCAACACAGACAAATAGTATACTCGATACTCCACACTTTAAGTCCACCTTTGAGAGATTTCGCTAAAAATAATTAATTCAAGATGGGTTAATTACTGAAGTTCGAGGGCAAACAGTAAATTTGTACGGAGAATTTCACCGTCTCCCTGTCACAAATCGGAGATGGGTGCGTTTATTATGCAGAAACCGTTTCAAGGTATGGTTGAGGATATCATCACCAGTACTTTCATAAGACTCAAAGATCGCTTCCTGGTGCAGGCGAAAGCTGTGCTGCGCAGTACGGCAAGTGCGGAAGATGCATTGATGGATGCGTTTCTGAAGGTCTATGAGAAGCGATACCCCGTTGAGACGGAAGGAGATGCCGAAAGGCTGCTGGCCCGGGTAGTACGCAACGAAAGCATCTCTCAGATAAGGCATTCAAGACGCGATTCAATTTTGGAAGAGGCCGCTCTGGTGGAAGATACTGCTGAAGAGGAGAGCCGGAGCATAATCCTGAAGATGGAGCGAATGATGGAACAGAGCCTTACTCCGACCCAAAAGTACATTGTCAGGAGAAGGGACTGTGAAGGGGCATCTTTCGAGCAAATCGCAATGGAGTTGGATATGCAGCAGCCGGCTGTCAGAAAGCAGCTGTCCCGTGCAAGAACAGCATTGAGGGAGGCATTGAAAAATGAAGAGTAATATGTATTACAAAAAGCTGGTACAAAAGTACTTTGATGCAGAGACTTCGCAGCGTGAGGAAGCCCGTTTGAGGCGATACCTCGCCTCAACGGACGACCCTTGGTTTGATGAAGCGAAGGCTGTTATGGGCTATGTCTGCCTTCAGCGCAGGCTGCATTCTGCAAAGAAACAGAGGTCTTATGCTCCTTTGTGGATTTGCGGCTCATTAGCAGCGGCCTGCCTTGTCGGGGCGATGGTTTTCGGCGCCGGATGGAACAAATGCTATATCAGGGAAAACGGGGTTACCATTTCAGACCAGGGAACGGTTATGGCTTCAGTGGAGGAAACGCTCTATGACCTGCTTTCGCAGGAAACGGATGTTGATTCCATTATGTATGAGTTTATAAACAAGTGACAAAATGAAAAAGAGGATAATCTGTCTGTGCGCTATGCTGACTCTCTGCCTTAGCGCATTCTCGCAGGAAGGAGCCTCCCGGCTTACGTATAAAGACATTTTCGAGGGTAGGGTTGTCCCAAAAAAGGAAATGAGTCAGACTTTCGTGCGCGGTGACAAACTGAGGCGGCTGAATCTGGACAGTTTCAACTGTATCCGTTTTGAAGCGGATGAGGAAAGGTTGGACCTTGTCGAAGAGATAGTGAGGCGGGCTGTAGATAATTCTCCGGGGGCAGAAACCGAGTTTGATGGAGAAAGGCTGGTTTACGCATTTGTCATTCTTCCAAAATCCCCTACGGGAAAGAAGAGATATTTGGGCTACCAGATTGCTCAGGATGAAGAGATTACTTTTGTTACAATGCTGTATCTCACCGGAGATGCGAGCTTGAGGGAATTGAAAAGAAAACTTGAAAGGAGATAATGATTATGAAAAGGATATTCACTTTTGCTTTGGCGCTGGCGAGCGCAAGCCTTAGTTTTGCGCAAGTTAACCGCAGTTTTGATGTGGAAGATTTGGCCGATATGGTTTTTGAGGAGGCTGCTCCTAAGGTAAAGTCCAACCAGTCTATTTCGGTGGGATTTTTCCCCTCTCTGGAGTACGCCTGGGAAGAGGCTCTTGGAGGCAAGACCTCAATCATTCTGCGCGCGGGGATTCCTGACCATATGGAATGGTACCATTCGGAAAAAGGATGGGTAGGTGGTTTCGAGATTGCCTATGGCCTGACTATCGAACCTCGCGTGTACCTTGATATGGAAAGCAGAAGCCTCAGGGGCAGGAGCACTTATATGAATACAGGATTGTTCGCCTCTCTTGTCACCGAATTATCCATATCCGAACGGGACTGGACTGATATGCGATGTATCCCTGTGTTGGGATTCAGAAAGGTGACCGAAGGGGGTATGCTGCTTGAAGTTACTGCCGGTATGGGCGTTGGAATGAAAGGCCTGGGGGACTATTTCTACGGCACACCGAAACTTCATTTGAGACTAGGTTACTGCTTCTAACCAACTAAAATTCGGCCAGGAATCCCGCGATTTCCTGGCCGATTGCTGTATCCCGTACACCAGAGGGGCCTCTCCTGTACGAAAGCGACAGCAACTCCTACCTCCGAGCAAAAAGATAGGGGTAAAATTGCGCTTTTGCCTTTGAACCAGTCGTAAAAGCAAAAATT
>JBJEBK010000060.1:0-30853 GCA_051869975.1 Candidatus Cryptobacteroides sp.
GAACTCCCATTTCCAGCTTGGAAGGCTGGCATAATAGCCATTATACGAACCCCGCAACGGGTGGGTAAGGATGGATTCGAACCACCGAAGGTGAAAACCAGCAGATTTACAGTCTGCCCCATTTGGCCACTCTGGTACTTACCCAAATATTTCAATACCGGTTTCAAGCTCTCCGGCTGAAGCGAGCCGATGGGGGGATTCGAACCCTCGACCCCGAGATTACAAATCACGTGCTCTGGCCAACTGAGCTACATCGGCAACTATTTCAAAAACCCGACCTTTCGGAAAGGGATTGCAAATATAGATAAGAAATCTGAATCCGCAAAATATTTTACAAAAATTCTTTGATTTTTGCGCATATCCCCGCCTTATCTATGCCTGCGGCCGCTCTCTGGGCGGATTGTCTGTCGTGCTGGATGAAAGCATCTGGCAGACCGAGGCCTGCAACCCGCACTTTGCTGCCCGCCTGCTGGACATATTCGCACACAGCTCCGTAAAGTCCTCCGGCAAGGGAGCCGTCCTCGACGGTGATGATGGTCCGGCAGGAAGCGCAGATTGCGTCCAGCATTGCCGTATCCAAAGGTTTTAGGAAACGGAAGTTATAGACTCCCACCTGTCCCGGGAACTCCGCAGCCGCTTCAAGAGCCCTTGCTACGGAAGGTCCGATGGCTACAACAGCGATGCTGCTTCCCTGCAAAAGTTCCGTAGCCTTGCCGACAGGAAGGACATTCGGCTGCGCATCCCTCCATTGCACGCCCTCGCCTTCCCCGCGCGGGTACCTTATTATAAACGGGCCGGTGTCGTGGCGAAGGGCGGTGTACATAAGGTCGCGAAGCTCCGCTTCGTCGGCCGGGGCGCTTACGATGCAGTCCGGTATCACGCGGTAGGCGGCCAGGTCGAAGGCGCCGTGGTGTGTGGCACCGTCCTCGCCTACGACACCGGAGCGGTCAAAGCAGAGCACAACCGGCAGCTTCTGAAGAGCCACATCGTGAATTATCTGGTCATAAGCCCTCTGGGAGAAGGATGAATATATGTTGCAGAAAGGCTTGAGGCCCGCAGCGGCAAGGCCGGCGGAGAAGGTCACAGCGTGCTCTTCTTCAATGCCCACATCGTAGAAACGCTCGGGGAACTCGCGGGAGAACGGAACCATACCGCAGCCGGAGGCCATTGCAGGAGTGATGCCCACCACACGCTTGTCTTCACGGGCGAGGCGGCAGAGAACTTCGCCGAACACATCCTGATAGCGGTCCCTGTGAGGCACTACTATGCGCTCGCCCGTCTTCGGGTCGAAGCGTCCCGGTGCGTGCCATACCACAGGGTCTTCAAGGGCGGGAGCATAGCCGCAGCCCTTCTTGGTCAGGCAATGCAGCACACGCGGGCCATTGATATCCTTGAGCCTGCGCAGAGCTTCCACCAGTTCGCACACATCGTTGCCATCCACAGGACCGAAATAACGGATGCCTAGGGACTCGAACACATCTCCTCCGTGGTCCATCACGAGTCTGGACTTGAGGTTGCGTATCATCATCTGCATATACTGGCGGGACTTCTTGTCTCCCAGCCTGTTCCATACGGCATTCTTGAAACGGTTGTAGCGGCAGCTGGTGGTGATGCGCAGCAGATGCTGGTGCAGTCCGCCTATGGCGTGGTCTATGGACTGGTTGTTGTCGTTGAGAATGATGAGAAGGTCGGCCTTGCTAACGCCGGCATTGTTAAGAGCCTCATAAGCGAGACCGCCGGTAAGGGCTCCGTCACCTATTACTGCTATGCTCTTGCTGTCGAGCCCCTGGATTCTGGCAGCTTCGGCATAGCCCAGTGCTGCACTTATGGAGGTGGATGAGTGTCCTACGCCGAAGGCGTCATATTCGCTTTCGCTCATTTTCGGAAAACCGCTCAGTCCCCCGCCGCTGCGCAGCGTCTTGAACTCTTCGCGCCTGCCGGTCAGAATCTTATGGGCATAAGCCTGATGGCCCACATCGAAGACGAGCTTGTCCTTCGGAGTGTCATAGACATAATGCAGCGCCGCAATCAGCTCCACCGCGCCAAGGCTGGACCCGAGATGCCCCGGGTGCTCCGAGCACACCTCTATCATATACGAACGAAGCTCACTGCAGAGCTGCGGGAGCTGGGAGACCTGGAGTTTTCTCAGATCTTCGGGCGTATTGATATTGTCGAGCAGCTTTTCCATCAAGGGTGCTAAGTTAACACTATTTTTTGAATTTAGGTCAAAAGGGCTTATATTAGCGGTCCTTTAAGAATATCAATATGGCAGAAAAAGTACAGAAACTGATGAACGACTACCCTGTTGCAAGGTGGTCAGTTCTTATTCTTGTGGCGTTGATGATGTTCTTCGCCTACATGTTCGTGGACGTGATGTCCCCGCTCAAATCCCTCGTCGAAGGGTCTCTGGGCTGGGATAGCGGTGTTTTCGGAACCTATGCCGCATCTGAGTACATACTCAATGTCTGCGGCTTCCTCATTATTGCCGGTGTCATTCTCGACAAACTCGGAGTCCGTTTTTCAGGAATCCTTTCCGCAGGCCTTATGGTCCTGGGCGCCGCCATCAAATTCGTCGGCGTGAGCGACTGGTTCCAGACTACCCAGTTAGCGCAGTGGCTCGGAAGCTGGTGGGTGGAGATGCCTGCAAGCGCCAAGATGGCTTCACTCGGATTCATGATTTTCGGCTGCGGCTGCGAGATGGAGGGAACCAATGTTTCCAAGATTCTCGCCAAATGGTTCAAAGGCAAGGAGATGGCCCTCGCTATGGGACTTGAGATGGCGATTGCCCGCCTCGGAGTGTTCGGTGCAATGTGGATTGCCCCTGCCATTTCCAATAAGTTCGGTGCTTCCATTATGGCTCCTGTAGGATTCTGCGCCGCCCTGCTGGTGATTGGACTCATCAACTTCATCATCTTCGGTGTTATGGACCGCAAGTTCGACTCCCAGCTCGTGCAGGCCGGTCTTGCAACAGAAGAAAAGTCTCCTGAGGATGAATTCCACGTCAGCGACCTCGGCGCCATCTTCAAGAGCAAAATGTTCTGGATTGTGGCCCTGCTCTGCGTGCTGTACTACAGTGCTATCTTCCCGTTCCAGAGATATGCCACCAACTTCATCGAGGAGACGCTGTGCATCCCTAACGACGAGGCGGCCCACCTGTTCAGTTTCTTCCCTGTGCTTGCAATGGTGCTCACTCCGCTGCTCGGAATGTTCCTCGACAGGGTCGGAAAGGGAGCCTCGATGCTTATGGCCGGTGCCTGTGTGATGATAGTATGCCACCTGAGTTTCGCCTTCCTGCTGCCTGTGCTTCCGTACAAATGGTTCGCAACCCTGCTGATTGTGATTCTCGGCGTGAGCTTCTCCCTTGTGCCTGCAGCCCTCTGGCCTTCAGTGCCGAAGATTATCGACGAGAAAATTCTCGGCTCCGCCTACTGCCTCATCTTCTGGGTGCAGAACATAGGACTCTGCCTTGTGCCGGTGCTCATCGGCAACCTGCGTCAGGCAACAGGAGGATATCTGGTTCCTATGATAGTATTTGCAAGCTTCGGAGTGCTTGCCTTCATCTTCAGCATTCTCCTGAAGAAAGAAGACAAAAAGAAAGGATACGGACTGGAACTTCCGAACATTCAGAAATAACAAAAAAGCCTGCTTCGAAGCAGGCTTTTTTATCAGAATGGAAGATCGTCTCCAGGGGCGTCCTCTACAGGTTCGGAGTAGGCCGGCTGCTGAGGAGCGCTGTACTGCGGCTGCGGAGCCTGATAGGCCGGCTGCTGGGGAGCGGCGTAAGCAGGCTGCTGAGGAGCACCATAGCTCTGCTGCTGGGCAGGGCGCTGCTGATAGCCTCCCTGTGACTGGTAGCCTCCCTGCTGAGGAGCACCTTCGCCCTCCGGTCTGCGGCCGAGAAGCTGGATGGTGTCCGCCTGAATCTCAGTGGTGTATTTCTTCACACCGCTCTGGTCCTGATAGCTGCGGGTGCGAAGACGGCCCTCGACATAAATCTGGGTTCCCTTGTGGATAAACCTTTCGGCCACATCGGCATTTGCCCTCCAGGCGACGATGTTGTGCCATTCGGTGTTCTCCCTGAGTTCACCGCTGCGGTCCTTGAATCTTTCGGAGGTTGCAAGCGTAAAAGTGGCAACCTTCACATTTCCTTCGAGGTAACGCACTTCCGGATCTCTGCCAACGTTACCGATCAACATTACTTTGTTAAGTGACATAATATATGAGTTTAAGTGCCCGGCACTCTGCCAAAGCGGGTGCAAGTTAAGCTATTTTTTCGGATAATCAACCACAATTGCAAGAATTGCGCAGGCTCCCATAATAAAAGGGTAATAAAGAAAAGGAATGATTGACGAAGAGCTGATTCCGGCAAGACCCGATGCCATCAGAAGCTGTGCTCCGTAAGGCAGAAGTCCCTGAATCAGGCAGGAAAAAGTATCCAGAATGCTGGCTGTCTTGCGCGGTGCAATGCCGAACTTGTCCGAAATGTCCTTGACAATCGGACCTGTTGTAATGATTGCTATGGTATTGTTGGCGGTGCAGAAGTTCGCAAGGCAGACCAGAAGGGCCATTGACGCCTGCGCTCCCCTTCTGCCGCTCACACGGGAGGTAAGCCTAGTCATAAGGAATTCCAGACCTCCGGCGTTGCGTATCATAGCGAGCAGGCCTCCCGCGAGCAGAGTCACGATGATGAGGTCGCTCATCCCGGCGATGCCGTTGCCGATGGAGACGAGCCAGCCAGACCAGGTGAAATCCCCGCAGATGAAGCCTATCAGGGCATTGAGAGCAATTCCGATGGAGAGGATAAGCAGGACATTGCGTCCTGTGAGCGCCAGCAGGATGACCAGAAGATAGGGCAGAAGCTTGACTATGTTAACCTCCTGAACCTCAGGGGCCGAAGCTACCTCCGAGCCGAGAAGGAGATATATCAGTGTAACGATAACAACCGCCGGGGCAATTATGATTATGTTGGTGCGGAACTTGTCCTTCATTTCGCAGCCCGCTGCCTGGGTAGCGGCTATGGTGGTATCGGATATGAAGGAAAGATTGTCGCCGAAGAAGGCACCTCCAACGACTATAGCAACCATAAAGGGTACGCTTGAGCCGCATTCGGCAGCAAGGCCGGTGGCAATCGGAGCCAGCGCCACTATGGTGCCTACGGATGTACCCACACCCATCGAGATGAAACAGGCCGTGAGAAAGAGCCCGGCATAGAGCATTGAGGCCGGCACCACGGAAAGGGTGGCGTGCACCGTGGCCTCAACCGCACCTATATCCTTAGCCGTGCCCGCGAAGGCTCCTGCAAGCACGAATATCCATATCATCAGAAGGATATTGCTGTTGCCGGCGCCCGACGAGAATACGCTGATTTTATCCTTGATACTGCCCTTGGTTATAAAAAATGAATAGAAGGTGCAGAGCACGAATACCGCGCTGACAGGCACCTTATAGAAATCCCCCGCCACTATGGATGACAGGAGATAAATCAGCATAAAAAGCACCAGAGGGCTGAGTGCAAGCAGTCCTTTGGAGGTTTTCATCGCTTTACCGACAGCTTTTGAATCAGCACCACCAAGGCTCCGCCGAGAAGACAGGCGACTATGGCTCCCGGTATCTGGAGTCCGTGCCCTGCAGCTTCAACCGCAGCCATATCGGCCCAAGGCCAAACCTTAAGCAGGGTGCCGAGCACAAAGCCGACGAGCACGAGCATAGTCTGGCGCTCCCAGCGGCTGAGCAGCCACTTGAGAAATTTGGCGAAAGCCAGAATGCCCACGATTGCACCTGCGGCAAGAGGCACCAGCACAGAAAAATCGAAGGCGGAAGGGTCCAGGGACTTGAGCACTATGTCGTAGTTCCCGAAAATCTGCATAATGAAACTGCCGGAAACGCCCGGGAGTATCATAGTGCATATCGCTACAGCACCCGTGATGAAATAGAACCACCAGGTCTGCGGAGTATGGGTCGGCGTGAGCAGACAGAAGGCGAGGCCAATTGCAAGGCCGGCGGCAAGCATCAGGAAATCAATGGCTTTCCAGCTCTTGACCGGAATCAGCATATAAACCGCCGAAGCAATGATAAGGCCGAAGAAAAAGGCCCAGGTCAGCACCGGATACTCCACAAGCGCCCAGGTAACGAGTTTTGCGAGCGACAGTATGCTGACCACTATGCCGATGACGAGCGCAAGCAGGAAACTGCCGTCTATGCGCTGCCAGAATTCTTTGAAACGGCCTTTGAACAGGGCCTTCCAGGTGGATGGGGTCGCAAAGGCACTGATTGCATTGACTATTTGGGAATAAATGCCGGTAATGAGCGCTATGGTTCCTCCGGAAACTCCCGGAACAACATTGGCCGCGCCCATTCCGAAGCCCTTCAGGGCTGTGGTAATATGATTCTTGATTGCCATTATCTGATTCTGAGCATTATGGAGCTCATCTGTTTGAAGACTTCGCTCTGGGTATAAGTTTCTGAATTGAGTATCAGCAGGTCATAGGCTCCCCTGCGGGGATTGACCCTGCCAACCTTCATTTTGGCGGAAGAACAGATTGCGCAGTAATCCGCAGCAAAGACTGTCCCCGCGGTCAGGTTGATGAAAAGGTCGGTTGAGAGATTTACCTGAGGATGCTTGCGGCCCTTGCGGGGAAGCCCGAAAATGGAGATATCCCGCGATGTAATCATTGTGGCGCCATTAATGCTGGCAGGCTCTTTCGCCAGGGTAACGGCATAGAGGCTGAGGGCAATTCCGCATTTGGAGAAGAAGGCGGTCACGAAATCAGCGCAGTTCCGGGAATCAGGCTGGTCTGCATCCACTATGACGCAAACCGAACGCAGCTTTCCCAAAGGCACGAAGGCCGTTTTGCTTTTGGAAGCATTTCTGCGCAGGGCAATCGCGCGGGCCGCACTGACTACGGGATTCTTCATTACTTGGAATATTGGGCAATGAGTTCGCGTATTTCCTTCTTGGCTGCCTTCCAGCGCGGGATGTCGATTTTGGTTCCCACCACTTCCACTACTTTGGCGGCAATTATGGAACCCACCTCTCCGCAGACCTTAAGAGGCATTCCGAGGGAATGTGCATACAGGAAGCCGGCTGCATAGGTATCACCGGCACCTGTGGCGTCCACAGGATCTGCAGGCCAAGGCTCAATCTGGTAAACCTCATCCCCGGACTTGACCCAGCTTCCGGTCTTGCCGGTCTTGACAACAGCTATGCGGCAGTGCTTGGAAATCTCATCAAGGGCCTCACGAGGATCGGCAATCTTGGTAAATGCGCGGGCCTCGGTCTCGTTGGCGAAGACTATATCCACATAGCGTTCCACTATGTCGTGCAGGAAGGCCTCGTTGCTTTCCACCACATTGTAGGAAGCCATATCGAGGGAAATAATGCACCCCGCAGCGTGGGCCATCTCCACAGCACGGCGGATAAGAGCCTGGTTCTGAACCAGATATCCTTCGATATGGAAATAGTCGTGACCTTCGAAATACTCAGGCTTCAGGTCCTGGGGCACAAGGTCGAGGGCAGCTCCGAGATAGACTGCGAAGGTACGCTCGGCATTGCCTCCGCTGACAAAAACCATAGAACGGCCGCTGGAGTGTTCGCTCTTGAGAAGATGGGTGTGCACACCGTACTGCTCCTGATCGCTTTTGAACAGGAGGCCGAGTTCGTCATCTCCGATTTTGCCGATGAAACTGGACGGCATCCCGAAGATTGCCGTGCAGGTAATCGTGTTGGCAGCGCTGCCGCCTGCGACATATTTGACGCCGAGAGGCTTCAAAGCGGCCCAGATTTTGTCGCCTGTCTCCATATCGACGTGCTGCATACTGCCCTTCGGCAGATGGTAGGTCTTCAGAAGTGTGTCGTCCGGAAGGACTGCAAGAATGTCCGTAAGGGCATTACCGATTCCAAGGATTGATTTCATTTCAAAATAGGTGTCAAGCCTACAAAAATAACAATTTATCGCGATTTATCCATATCTTTGTATTTATGGCCAAGAAACTTAGGAAAGTTATCAAATATACTGTTGCCGTCGCGCTGGCTGCCGTCCTGCTCTGGATGGCGCTCAAGGGCATTGACTGGAACGAATTTCTGGAGGGACTGAAACAGACCCGCTGGGGCTTTGTGGTGCTGAGCGTGTTATGCGCCCTGTGTTCCAATATCTTTCGCGCGGAGAGGTGGCGAGACCTTATGCTGCCCATCGACCCCAATGCCAGCAGGCGCAGACTTTGGGACAGCCTCAACATCGGCAATGCGGTAAGCGTAGCCGTGCCTTGGGCGGGACTGCTGGTACGCACGGGATCGGTGAAAGGCAATGGTGCGAGCTATGACAAAACGCTCGGGACCATACTAATGGAAAGGACCTGGGATATCCTTATGGTGCTGCTGCTTATCATCAGCGCGGTGCTGGCAAATTCCGGAGACATTGCGAGGTTCCTTATCGAAAAGGTTGCAGTCCCGTTTGCCGGAAGGATGAATCTGGTCGTATGCCTGGTGCTGCTGGCCTTGATTCTGCTCGCCGCCGGCGGAATATGGTTCATATATCACTTCCGGGGGCAGTGGCCTCTGCTGGACAAGCTGGCCGGCTGGATTGACGGCACGCTGGTGGGATTCAAGAGCTTCAAGGATGTGCGCTACAAGGGAAGGTTCGTGTTCTACAGCATTATGGTCTGGCTCACCTATGCGGCGATGTGCTGGTGCGTTTTCGAAGCGATTCCGGCGCTGGAGCATCTGAATTTCGCGGATGCGCTCTTTGTGTCTGCCGTAGGAAGCCTCTCTTCCCTGGTGCCGGTGCCGGGCGGGTTCGGTGCCTACCACTACCTGGTTGCGCTCGCGATTTCGACCATCTACGGCGCAAGCTGGGAAACGGGTATCCTATTTGCCACCCTCAACCACGAATCCCGCGCCCTGCTGCTTCTTGTGCTCGGCGGAATATCTTCAATCAGTTCGCAGATAGAGGGAAAAAAGAAAACACTCTGATCGCACTATATTATTTGGAAAAACGGATAAAAGCCATATATTTGCGAAAGATTATGGCCATAAAGTTTACCGCCATAAAGATTTAATATGAAATACTACGACAGAGTCAGCGAACTGCACCTATTGCAGACTATCCAGAAAAAGTCTTTTGACGAATTTTCAAAAATGACCGTTCTGAAAGGAAGGCGCAGAATCGGCAAAACCACCCTCGGCACTCTTTCTATGGACGGGACTGACACGGTGTACCTGTTTGTCTCCCGCAAACCTGAAGCATACCTGTGTACAGAGTATGCCGAGTCAATACGGCAATCCCTGAATGAATTTGTTCCTCAGGGAATTTCACGTTTCAAAGACATATTTACAATCCTGATGAACATAGGGAAAAATCGACATTTCAACTTATTCATTGATGAATTTCAGGAATTTCTTTATGTAAATCCAACAATCTATTCCGACATTCAGGACGTTTGGGACCGCGAACGAAGAAACTCCAAAATCAACTTTGTCGTCAGCGGTTCAGTATTTACCCTGATGGAGAAGATTTTCAAGGATGAGAAACAACCTCTGTTCGGACGTGCTGACCTGTCGCTTACACTTGAGGCTTTTCGGACTGATGTACTCAAAGAGATTATGAAGGACCACAAGAAAAAATACGAAAATGAGGATTTGCTTGCTCTATACTCCTTCACAGGTGGAGTTCCCAAATATGTAGAACTATTTATGGACAACGGATGCACTGATATGGACAGTATGGTTGATTATCTTACCAGACCGGATTCATTGTTTTTTGATGAAGGGAAGAACATGCTGATTCAGGAGTTTGGCAAGCAGTATTCAACCTATTTTTCAATACTGGGTCTGATTGCATCCGGAGATGTCACTCTCCCGCAGATTGAGGGAATGTTGGGAGAGAAAAGCCTGGGTGGGCAGATGAAAATACTTGAAGAAGAATATGGATTGATCAAAAAGAAAAGACCGATAAGGGCAAAGGAGAATTCCAAAAGCGTACGCTACGAGATAAACGATATCTTTCTGCAATTCTGGTTCAGATATTTCTACAGATACAGGAACCCGATTGAGATAAAAAATTACTCTGCACTTGCCACCATCATACGCAATGATTATCCGACATACTCCGGCCGCATCCTCAAAAGATGGTTTCGTCAAAGACTAATGGAATCTCAACAATATATGGAGATCGGATCCTGGTGGCATCCGCGAAGGGGTAGAACGGGGGAAGAGACGGAAAATGAGATTGATCTGGTTGCAGTTGACCTGGACGGAAGAGTATCTGCTTTTGAGGTTAAACGAAACAGAAAGAAATACTCCGAGGCGCTTCTGAAGGCCAAGGTTAACGATATGCAAAGCTCCGCATTTGGGCAATCTGAAATCAGTATCGGTTGCCTGTCGCTTGAAGACATGTGATTTGGAAGTGTAAAAAAGCTGACCCGAAGAGGGCCAGCCTTTCCATTGTTTATGCAGGGAATCTTTATTTGATTTTCTCCCAGGTGAAGGTGGTCTGGGTGTCAGTGTCCATACCGGTGAGGTCGGTCTCGTTCCAAACTCCGTAGTACTTCATCTCCTTGGTGATAAGTCCGTTGCTGTCGTACTCATACTCGTAAACAGCGGTCTTTGCAGCCTTCTCGTCACCGAAGTTAACCCATACGCAGCTCTCCATTACATTTACTGAAGTGTTGCCGAAGAGGCGGGCCTCCCAAGCCCAGCGTGAGAATCCGAGATCCTCTGAGTAGTGGGTCTGTACGCAACCTGAGTTGATCTTGTCAAAATAGGTAGCTTCCTTTCTGCGCCAGAAGTCGTGCTCTGAATCGTAGCGCTCCCAGTAAAGCACATTTCCGTCCTCGATTGACTGTCCTGTGCACTTCTCGCCGTCCTTTTTGCCTTCAACCATATAACCGTTCTTGTCGTAGGTGATGGTCCAGGTATGCTCAGCATTCTTAACCTCGGTAGCAAAACCGTCGGCATTGAGAGTCATCTCATACTCGACAGCATCTCCGTTCATAATGGTGAGCTTGTTGCCCTCATAATTGAACACGCGGTTGTCGCCTTCGCTCACTACTGAAGCAACGCGGCCCTGTGCGTCATAGGTGTAGGTGTATCCGCCACCCCAGTTGTCAGACATAGAGGTGATACGCCACTCTCTCTTGACGGTGTTCTTGTCGTCCTTTCCTCCGTCTGTTCCATTGTCTTTGTTGCAGGAAGCAAGAGAAAGTGTCATTGCAGCAACTGCTGCGAAAATGAAATACTTCTTCATAATAAATTGAATTAGTGGTTAATAAATGTGTTTTAATAAGTAATTTTCGATTTCAATCTTTGTATGCAGCGCAATCTGTCGGCGCAGCGGTCATCGCTGGCGTTGATTACCCTGTATTCGAAAGCGGCACCGGTCCTTTTGCAATCAGTGTAAAGGGAGTTCATATCCCTGTAGCAGTCAGACTCGTCCGTGCAGGCGAAATAATAGGACTTGCCGGCGTCAGCCTTGGCCCCGCTGTCAAACTTTGTGTCTATCATAACAAGAGAGGCAAAAGACTCTGCACTCTCCCATACAGCCTCACCGCAGCCCTCAAAGGCCACTGCCCGGCAAGTATCAAACATATAAGTGGAGCCCCAGAAGCTCATCCACTCCCTTATGTCCTTTTTGGAAAGGTCGCAAGGCAGGAAAATATACTTTGCCTTGGTGTTGGTGCTGGAGAACATTGCCATACAATCCTTGAGATGGGCTTCATCCAGACCGTTGTGGAAGAAGAACACGGCAACTCCGGAAGGGTCTTGAGGATAGGCGATGGAAGGCAGGCTTCCGTCAGCATTGAAGCTGGCTTCAGGAATGCTGAAGCTGACAGCTGAGCACTCAGGCCATGCGGCGCCTCCGTTCATATTGCAGTCAAACCAAGGGAGCACTTCGCTCAATGCGTCCATCCAGTAGGATGAGGTGTGGGCTCCATTCTCCACACGGTATTCGTGAGGGAAAGCGATGTCGCGAAGTTGGGCGTGGAGGGCGTCATTTGCAACCAGAAGCTGCTCTTCGTCATCTCCGCAGGTAAAGAACCACTTGACCGTCGATAGACTTGCGGCATTTTCGGAAGTAAACTGATAGAAAGGACAATGCTGCTTGTAGTAGTCCGTCAGCCTTTCCTCTCCCTCTTTGCCTATGCCTCCGAAGATTTTGCCCCACTGTCCGTCCCATCCGCTTTGGGATTCACTCATATACTGTTCGTCGGTACGGAAGGACATCGAGAGCGGAGCGCTGCAGGCAAAAAGCTCCGGGTGCTTCTCAGCAAGTACCATAGCTCCGAAACCGCCCATAGAGTAGCCGGTAATGGAGCGGTGCTCCTTGTCCGGGACTGTGCGGTAAACGGAATCTATGTAAGGCAGCAGGTCGTACACTATCATATCCATATAGTTGTACTTGCCGTTGTAGTAGTTGCAGTAGTAGGATGTGAGGCCCTCCGGGAAAACATATATCATCTCGGAAATCCTGCCGGCCTGCTCCAACGCGTCTATTTTGCTGTTGGCGTGCAGCCAATTGCCGTTCCAGGAATTATGGTCGTCACCCAGACCGTGCAGCATATAGACCACCGGATAGCGCCTGTCCGTATCTTCCTCATAGCTGTGGGGAAGACGGATTGAGTACTGGTAGTCACGATTCATCGCAGCACTGTGGAACACGAGGTCCTGCTGATAGCTCTCGAGCGGGACAGGAGCAGGACCGGCCTGCTTGCGGGTGCATCCGCAGGCAGTAGCCAAAGCCAGAGTGGCGAGAATCAGTATGGGTTTACTCATTGTCATAGACAAGCATTGTCTGAGCATTGATAACATAGTCCGGATGAGGGTTCAACCACTCGAAGCGCAGGGTATGATGGCCGCTGCCGAAGCAATACCGGGAGAAAAGCTCGTACTTTCTGGTCACATAATCGACAGGCATCAACCACTCCTCCACCTGCTCTCCGTCAAGATAGGCACGGAGGCGGGCAGTGTAGGCCGACTCGTCGTGACCGGTCTTGACCACACTTCCCTCAACAACTACTGAATTGCCGTCGAACTCAAGAGTAAGAGTGTCGCTGAAACGCTTTTTGAGCACGGTCTTGGCCACCGGCTTCAGTCCCTCGAAACTCTGCTCCCAGCGCACCGGCTGAGGAGCCTCGACGGTGAAACTGAGCTGACCGTTCTGAACGCCCATCAGTTCCATATTTTTCCTGCATACCTCGTTGAGGCTCAGGCTGGTGAACGGGAACGGGAGGTCTGCAATCATTTCCGCACCCTTGCGGTATTTCTCAGGAATTGCATCGTAGCCGTAAATCACTCCCAGCACACCGGCTGCGGAGGCAGGGTTGCAGTCAGAATCCTGACCGCAGCGGGTAGAGATTTCCATTGTCTTCTCGAAATCCCCTTCACCATAAAGCAGTCCGATAAGCACATAGGCCGAATTGGTGACGGCTTCTATATTGAAGCAGTTCCAAACCCCTTCCGGGCAGCCTATCTCGTGGGAATAGAGTTTCTCCAATTCGAACCAGCACTGCTTCCAGTCATCCGGATATTTCTTCCACAGACGCAGCACATCGTCCACACATCTGCGGAAGCGGGTGCCTTCAGGAATCATTTTGGCGGCCTCGCGCACAATGGTAGGAATATCGTCACACACATAGGCATAGGCATAAAGGGCGCTTACGAAAACGCCTCCGTACCATCCGTCACCGTAGTTCATTATATGACCTATCCTGTCGGCAAGGGCCGCAGCCTTGACAGGCTGCCCCGGGCAGAGCATTCCGATGAAGTCGGCTTCAATCTGGAAGTCTATGTCGTCGGCGTGAGGATTGTACATCCAATATCCGGACTCGGGAGCAGGGCGGCCGTTGAGTATGTTGTAGCGCGCAGCCTGATTGGCGTGCCAGAGATAGTAGTCGGCATTGGCGAAACGGTTTGCATATTCCTCGACAGGGGCGTCGATGCCCATATCGCACATCACTTCAAGGAAAGTGAGGTCCATATAGACATCATCAAACAGGCCCGGATCGGCGATGAAGGTGTCATAGATATAGTTGTCGTACCATATCATAGGCTGGGCGTCCGGGATGAGACCGCCTTTGTACTTGAATTCGGTAGGACCACCGTAGGTGCATCCTATGGTCTGGGCAAACCATCCTCCACGGATTTTGTCCATCAGGACAGCTTCAGAAACGGTCACGGTCTTGCCGTACTCGATTCCTTTGGAGCAGGATGCGAGCACAAGGGTGAGGGCAAATGCTATGTAAAGGGATTTCTTCATTCTAATTCGTGTAATATGGATTTGTTGCCGGATGTTCCGAGTAGTACTGTATTGCATTGATTCTGAGCAAATAAACCTTAGGGTTAGGATTGCGCCAAACCATCTTCACGTGATGGCGCCCTTCCGGGAGGCAATATTTCCAGGCAGGTTCCAGCTTGCGGGAAGTCCCCCTCATAGGAAGGAGGGAAACCTGGTCGAGCTCACCGTCAATCCAGACTTCTATCTCCGCCACATAATCGTCGTTCTGCTCAGCGAGGGCAAAGACTTCGGAACCGACATGCTTCTTGGAAACGCGGTTTGCGTAGTCCCTGGAGATACCGCGCAGGCATACCAGATTACCCCAGATGCAGAAACCGTTGCCGCTGAAGTCGAACTCGTATTCCTTCTCCATCCAGGCATCCTTCTGGTCGCGGAACACAGGGTAGGTGTTGACGAAATTCTGCTCGAGAGGAAGCACGTGGATAGGATACTGCGGGATGCAGACCTTGTCTTCACCCACGGTACCACCACCCCGCTTGATGAGCTGGAGGGCCTGGTTGAAAGAATAAACCGAGCCCCTTGCAAGCGAGACATCCGTTCCCTCGAAATTGCAGTCCCAAACCGGCTCCAGAGGTTTGCTCCAGAACTCCGGAATGCCGCTCTTGCCATACATTACTCCGAGCACTCCTCCTACGGTAGCAGGGTTGCAGTCGGAATCCTGTCCGCAACGTGTGGCAATTTCCATAGACTTTCCGAAATCTCCGCCACCGTAGAGCAGACCTATTGCCACATAGGCGGAATTGATTTTCGCGTCAATGTCAAAGCTCAGGAATACTCCCTTCGGACAGCCTGTGTCAGCGCCCCATTTCTTGAGTATCTCGAACCAGCACTGTTTCCAGTCATCAGGGTTCTGCCTGTGGAACTTGCGCACATCGTCTATGCACTGATAGAAGGTGCTCTCCTTCGGAATGCCGGCAAGGGCGATGTCCACAATCCCGGCAGGGTCGTCACAGATGAAGGCAGCGGAGTAGAGTCCGGAGACGAAGGCTCCTCCATAGAAGCCGTCCCCGCTGTTCATAATATGGCCCACCTTATCTGCTATCTCAAGGGCCTGAGGCACCATACCCGGAGCCATAAGGCCCACAAAGTCCGCTTCAATCTGGAAATCCAGGTCATCTGCGTGAGGATTGTTGAGCCAATGGCCCGAGGCTGGAGGCATAATGCCCTGACGGATATTGTAGCGGCCTGCCTGATTGGCGTGCGCAAGATGATAATCCGCTGTGGCAAAAGGAATTGCAAGCTGTTCTGCGGTGGCGTCAAGACCTAGGGTCTCGAAAGCCTGCGCGAAAGTGAGGTCGTTATAAACATCATCGAACAGGCCCGGTTTTGCCTTCCACCAGTACTCCACATAATCATCTCCCCAACCGATGGGCTGGGAATCCGGGATGAGGGTACCCTGATGCTTGAACTCGGTAGGTGCGCCGAAGACCACGCCGATGGTCTGTCCTGCCCATCCGCCCTGAATCTTGTCCATAAGAGCTTCCCTGGACATAGTAACGCATTCCGCAGGAGTTGCCTTGTAAACTTCAAGTTCGGAAATGGAAATGAAGGAGGAAACATTTTTGGTGTATTTGTGCCAATGCACGAGAAGCGCATCGTCACCTATGATGCGCACACCCTTGGTCTTGACAGGGGCGAAGCGGAAGAGGAATTCCCCGTTGTGAGGCTGGATAAAGACGGCATCGCTTTCAGGAAGTGCGGGACTGACGGTGCTGTGGACATCTTTCCACTGGCCGCAGCAGTCAAGCACCTGAATCCTCATATTGGAATACCAACCGCCGAACTCCTCCAGACAACCGTAATGGAAGGCCACCATATCTATGGTTTGAGGCTCATCCCAGGTGTAGCCGAAGGAGTCCTGTTTAGGTCCGAGGGACTTCTCCGTAAGTGAGTAGAAGGCTGAGCCCGGGCCGTCAAGCACTCCGTCGTTGATTACAGACACATCCTTGGCATAGAAAGCGTGGGACACTGTAGTCCAGCAGCTGTCGAGCACATCGAAATTTGTTTCCTTTGCAAGGGACACTATGGTTGATGCCTTCGGTGCAATATTTTCTCCCCGCACCACGAGGTGGAAGTCCTTGGAAAGGGTCTTCCGGCCGTCGCTCAGGCTGAGGGTGATGTCGTAGTCCCCCGGCTCCGTGGCGATTCCGCTGAGGCGTCCTCCCTTGAACTTGAGGCCCTTCGGGAGCTGTCCGCCGGTCATCTTCCAGCTGTAGCCGCGGTTGGTCACGCAGGCAAAATCATAATCCACCTTCTCCCCTGCCACAATGCGCGGGTTGGGTCCTACGCAGAATTCGAGCGGGGCGGCAAACTTTGCAGAGGTGTTGATTCTGAAGCAGCGTTCGCCTCCGCGCAGGAACTCCTGTCCGCCGTTCTCGACAATGACCTTTGCCGCAAGCTCGGCGGTTCTGTCGATAAGGTCCTCGATGGAGGCGTCTGGCATATCGTAGCGGGTCACATTGATGTAGCGGTCATTGAACGGCTTGGTCCAGTGCGGGAACTGCTCAGGCATAGACCAGGTGGACGGGACGCTGCTGCCGCCGTTGATTACGCCCAGCAGGCCGCAGATGGTTGCAGTCTGGTTGTCAGCATCGAAACCGAGGGCGCAGCCGATAAGCAGGGTCTTCTCTATGTCTCCCTGACCGTAAAGCAGGGCAAGGATTCCCATAGCTCCGTTGAGGGCTGCGTTCCAGATGGTCTTGGTCTCATTCGGCTCATCGGTCCAGTATTCCTGCTTGATGACCTCGCGGGCCTTCTTCCAGTCATCGGGATAAGTATGATAGAGCTCAAGGCACTGGTCAATGGTATGGCGGAAGCGGTCCCCTTTAGGAAGATATTCCTTGGAATGCTTTACGAGAGTCTCGATGTCGCTTTCGAAGAAGGCTTCGGAGTACATTGCCCCATAAACCACGGTAGGCGATGTAGCCCAGTCATCGGAGGTGATGCGCGCTGCCCACTCGGAGATGCCTGCGGCATAGGCCGGCATTCCCGGTGCGGTATAGGCCCAAATCTCATTGATGAGCTGAGGGTCGATCTGGAACCAGTGCGGGTTGTAGCGCTTGTCCCCGGTGAAAGGAGGCGTGAGGCCGTAATGCATATTGCCGAGGGTGGCGCGGTTGGCAAGCCACACGCGGTCGCGGATGTGATACATCCAGCCTTCACGAATCTGGGCATAGGTAGGATGGACTCCGTACTTCTCCATCATAAGGAGGTAGAGATACTCCACATCCGTGTCGTCGTCGGAGAAGGCTCCGTCCACAGCGGTCATTTTTCTGACCGCCTTGTTGAACACGAATGGAGGTTCACCCGGCTCCTCGATGAATTTGTTTTCATACTCGAGTCCGTAGATGTTTCCGACCATCTGCCCTAGCCACGCCCCTGCAATCTTGTCGCGGAGCTGAGTATAGCTTATCTCGGCTGTCTGCGGCTTGCCTGTGCAGGAGAGTGCCAGAAGAGCTGCTGCGGCTGTGTAAAGTATTCTTTTCATTATTTGATATATCCTGTATTCTGTTCGAGATTAGGGTTGTCGGCCATACGCTGGTCAGGTATAGGAAGCAGTTCCATATAGGCTTCGCCTTCTTCCTTTGCCCACCAGGCCTTGGTGTATTCGCCGAAGCGTATAAGGTCCTGGCGTGACCAGCCTTCCATACAGAGTTCGTGCTGACGCTCAAGAAGGAGATTGTGCAGGGTCAGCTGGTCCGCCGTCATAGGCTCAAGCCCGGCTCTTTTGCGGATCTGCCGGAACTCCGGAACGGCTGCGGCTTCCGCCAGCCTGCCCTGACGCACGAGAGCCTCGACATACATCAGCACCACATCGGAGTAACGCATAAGGATGAAGTCGTTCTCCATACATACGTGGTAGGTGTTGAGGGTGCCGTCCGTCTGGTAAGGCCACTTTATGATGCGGGCTCCATCCATTCTGGAAAGGCCGGAATGGTACTTGGACTCGTCAATGGCTGACGGCTCAAGGATGTACGGAATGTAGGATACGGACTTGTCCGCATTGATTTGCTTGAGCTTGTACTCCTGCCCGTTGTAGTCATAGACCTGACCGTAAAGCCAACAGTCATCCTTTCGTGTATCTCCCGGCTCATAAGAGTCGAAAAAGTCAGGCTGGCACATCATAGAACCGTTCCAAGCGGAACCGAGGTTGAATGCCTTGGTGAGATCGTCGTTGAAAGTCATTACCCAAATGTAGAAATATTCTCCCACATTGTAGGTGCTGCTGTAAGGAATGGCGAAGATTGCCTCGCTGCCATTAGCGGCATTGATTGCGAAATTGGCGGCATAGGTAGGGGTGAGGCTGTAGTTCCCGCTGTTCATTATGTCCCTGCATACGATCTCAAGTTCGTTGTAACGGGCTTTGCCTGTCCATTTCTCGGAATTGAGATAAATCTTTGCAAGAATGAACTGGGCCATACCCTTGGTCACGCGCCCGTAGGTCTTGGAAGACACCTGGGCGTCGAGGTTCGGAAGGCATTCGGTGATTTCGTCCTCCATCCATTTCAACATAAAGGCCCTGTCTTTCTGCTCCGGATAGCCTACCTGATTCTTGTCGATTGAGAACGGCACATTGCCCCAACAGTCAACTGCCAGCAGGTAATAGTAGGTGCGCAGCACCCTGAGATCGGAAAGGGTCTTGGTCTTGGCTTCGGTATCTGGAGTTTCCTCAATCACGGCTATGGCGTCATTGCAGGCGGAAATGCCGTTGAAGCAGAAGTCCCAGCCCAAACGCACCAGCTTGTTGCTTGCCGGAATATCGTGTGACTGCATTTCTCCGTAACGGGCCTCTGCCCAGCTGCCCTCGTATGACTTCGGGATAGCTACCTCGTTGGTGAGCTGCAGGAGCATAGTGAACATACTCTGCTCGTGTCCCCAGTTCTGGAGCATAGTGTAAGGCCTTGCCGTATAGAGGTCCAGAAGCGAAGGGTCGCTTAGGAAGTCGTCCTTCATCATCTGGGAATATGGGCGTTCGTCGAGGTTGGTGCAGGATGCGGCAAGCAGGGCTGCACCAAGTATGATGTTAGTAATCTTGAGTTTCATTGCCATCAGAATTTAACGTTTACGCCAAGTGTAAAGGACCTTGTCCTCGGATAGTAGCTCAGACCTTCGATGCCTGGAGCCAGTCCGCCGAGGGAAACCTCAGGGTCAACTCCGGTATAGCCGGTCAGCACAAAGAGATTCTGTCCTGAAAGATAGACACTGCAGTTCTTGACAAGCGAGGTCTTAGGGACAGGGATATTGTAAGAGAGCGTAAGGTTGTCGAGCTTGAGATAGCTTGCATCCTCGATATACTTGGATGAGTAGGCGTTCTTGCCGGTGTACTCGGGTTCGTCAAGCCAGCTTGCAAGCACGTTCTTCTGTCCGAATTCGGTGATGTTCTCATAAACCGCCTTCATCTGGTTGAGCACCTTGCCGCCAAGGGAACTGCGCAAGGAAGCGCTGACGGTGAAATTGCCGAGTTCCACGGAGTTGCTCCAGCCGATAGTGCAGACAGGATTGGCATTGCCGAGTTTCACCCAATCTTTCTCATTGCGCTGCTCGAGATTTGCCGAGCCGCTGGACTTGAGTCCAAGATAGACAGGCCCGTAGAAAGTTCCTATCGACTCACCCTCGACAAGTCTCTGGCAGTAGCAGGCAAGCGGACTGTTGAGCCAGCCTACGCGGTACTCCTGACCTGCGAATTCCTCGTTGGTGAAGGATATGAGCTTGTTGGCATTGTGCGCGAAAGTGAGTGTTGTGTTCCAGGTCACATCCTTGGACTTCACCGGAATGGCATTGAGAGTGAGTTCAATACCTGAGTTGCTGATTTTGCCCACATTGGTAAAGAGGGTGTTGTAGTCATAAGGAGGCACAGGTACCGTGTAGTTGTAAAGCAGATTCGAGGTCAGACGGTAGTAGTAGTCCACAGCTCCGCTGATGCGTCCGTCGAGCACTTCGAAGTCCAAACCGATGTTGAACTCGGACTTCTTTTCCCAGGCGAGGTCAGGGTTGGCGTTGCTTGCAGGAGCATAAGCAGTCTGCCATTTGCCGTCATAGTAGAAATATCCGTCAGGCTTTACGAGGAAGAGCGACTTGTAGTTGTCGAAGTCCTGGTTTCCTGTCATACCGAAACCGGCGCGAAGCTTGAGCTCGTCGAGCCAGCTGACCTCCTGCATCCAAGGCTCCTGGGTAATGCGCCATCCGAAGCTCACTGCCGGGAACCATCCCCACTTCTGGTTTGCACCGAAGCGGCTTGAGCCGTCGCGGCGCAGGGATGCGGAAACCATATATTTCTCCTTGTAATTGGCCATTACGCGTCCGAAGAAGGCAATGTAGCGGTTGCTATAACGGTTGGAACTCATATCTCCCTTGCCGTTCAGAAGCGCAGAGCCTGCACCAATATTGTTCACTCCGAAGTAGTCAGTATCGAAACCGTAGTTGTACATATAGGTAGAGAAGGTTTCGGACTGCTCGAAAGAATAGCCGGCTATCGCCTGGAGAGCAAGGTCGTTGATTTTGGTGCTGTACTGCACGGTGCTCTCATACTGGAGGTTGGTCCTGCGGGTATTGTCGATTTCGGCAGTTCCCTTCTGGGCTGTCTCTCCAGGGTAGTAGCGGGTCTTATAGTCAGTGTAGAGGCTGTTCTTGCTGCCCCAGCTGACGAAGTTGTCCCATTTCAGGCCTTTCACAGGAAGTATGTTGAGGGTGAGACGGCCGTTCACAGAAAGATCATCCACATCGTAGCCGTTCTGACGCTCGTTGAGCATTGCCACAGGATTGTAATAATCCATACCGCCGATGGTGAAGTAGCCTCCGTTGTCCTCGTCAGTCTCGTCATAGACAGGCTCAGTCGGGTTGTGCATAAAGGCCTGGCGGAAGATGCCGGTACGGGTACCGTTGAACTTGCGCTTGCCGTAGCTGAAGTTGCCGTCGAAGGTAAGCCAGCCCTCCAGAGCCTCCTGATGGATATTGGTCTTGAAGAGGAACTTGTTGTTGTCGTTGTTGCGGAGCATACCCTGATTCTGTTCCACATTCATTGTGGTTCTGTGGGAGAACTTCTCGCTTCCTCCGCTTACCGCAACGCTGTGGCGGTGGGAGAACGGTGTGCGTGTAACTTCCTTGAACCAGTCCGTTTCGGCTCCATACTGGTAGGCGGCAGCCTCCGGGAGATAATTCTCCACAGTGTAGTTGTACTGCTCTGCCGTCATAGGCACGGCACGGGAGAGAAGAGTCTGGACTGAAGCCTGTCCGCGATACTCGACTGAAGTATGGCCTGCGCGTGCGCGCTTGGTGGTGATGATAATCACACCATTGGTACCACGTGTTCCATAGATTGCAGCAGCTGAGCCGTCCTTGAGCACATCAATGGTCTCGACCTCCTGGAAGTTGATGCTCTGAAGGTCGGCACCGCTGACGCCGTCAATGATGACCAGAGGGCCCTGACCGGCGCTGAGGGTATTGGTTCCGCGCAGAATGATTTCCATCGAGCCGTTAGGGTCGCCTCCGTTCGGGTTGGTGATGGAAAGACCAGCCACCTTGCCCTGAAGCATTGCGCTGGCGTCGATATATGAGCCTTTGTCCAAGGCCTCGCTTTTGATGCTTGTAACGGAACCTGTCACCTCCTTCTTGGTGGTGGTGCCGTATCCGATAACCACAGTCTCATCCAGCATAGTTGCGGCTGAGACCGGAAGCACAACCGGATATGTATCGACTCCGTCCTTAACCGTAAAGACGGTGTCATCATAGCCGAAGAAGGAGACGGTAAAGGTATCACCGGTCCTGGCGGTGATTTCCCACTTGCCGTCCATATCGGCAATCACGTAAGGGCTGCCCTTAGTGCTTACTACGCTTGCGCCCGGAAGTATTTCCCCGTCAGCACCCTTGACCGAACCCGAAACGGTACGGGTCTGGGCGGAGGCGGTCAGCCCTGAGCAGAGGCAGAGGGCCAGAAGCGCTATAATCGAGATTGACTTTTTCATTTGATATCAATTGCCGGAAACCACAATGAGTCCGAGACCGATGATGAAGAAGAGGAACATTGCGCCCAGAAGGCCATAGACCTTCTTGCTTGAACCCTTGAACTCCTTCCAGATGAAGATGCCCCAAATGGCGGCGACCATAGGCGCGCCCTGTCCGAGGGCGTAGGATACGGATGCGCCGGCCTTGCCTGCGGCAATGTAGCTGAGGGCAGTACCGAGGCACCAAATCATACCTCCGAGCATACCCACGATATGAGTCTTCGCGTCACCCTTGAAATAGGCCTTCATTGAAACAGGCTCTCCCACGAAAGGCTTCTTCATAACCAGAGGTCCGAAGATGAAATGGCTGACTAGCACTGCGAGGGAGAAGACTACGATGGCGGTGTAAGGACCTACCTTTCCGGCCTCCATATTGGCGAAGTCCTTAAGGTCCATAGCCCTCATCACGAAGGATGAGAAGAAGGACATCACAACGCCTGCAACGAGGGCAAGGATAATGCCTTTGCGCTGGTCCTGCTTGCTAATCCGGTTTGCACCGCCCTTCTTGCCGGAAGCCACTCCGTTGAGAATGACTGCGATAACTACCAGCGCAACTCCGAGTGCGAGAAGAGGCACATTGCTCTTGAGGGCACCCTGGACCATCTCCACGCGAAGGTTGTTGAACACTCCGAGCACCAGCGCGAGGCCGCATCCCAGAGGGAAGGCCACGGACATACCGGCGATGGAAGTGGAAGCGCTGAGAAGGATATTGGAGGCGTTGAATATGAAGCCGCCGAGCACTATCCATCCTATATTGACAAGATCGGCCTGTGCTATATCCTCAAAAAAGCTGCGTCCCTCCGGACCGAAAGAGCCGAGGGTGAGCGCGAGAAGCAGGGAGAATATCACCATTCCGATCACATAGTCCCAATAGAAGAGTTCATATCTCCAACTCTTGGCTGCGGCCTTCTGGGTATTTCCCCAGGAACCCCAGCAAAGCATAATGACGAAGCAGAGAATAACTGCGAGCGGATAACTGTTGACGATTACCATAATGTATTAGTGTTTGATTATTTGATATCTGACCTGTAAGGGATGCTGTCCTGGGCACCCATTTTCTGGACCGTAAGGGCCGATGCTCTGGTTGCGAACCCGGCGGCCTGCACGAGGCTGCTGCCTTCGCTGAGCGCAACGCACAGGGCGCCGCAGAAGGTATCTCCAGCAGCGGTGGTGTCAACCGCATCGACCTTGAGGGAAGGAACGAAAGTGCGTTCACCTCCGGAAATAACCATTGAGCCCTTGCTTCCGAGAGTAACGACCACATCCTTCACTCCCATCTCCATCAGTTTGTCAACTGCAGCATTGAGGTCATCCTCCACGCCGGTGAGCAGTGCGGATTCGGTCTGGTTGGGAGTAATGAGGGAGACATAGCCGAACAGCTCCTTCGGCAGAGGGCAGGCCGGTGCAGGATTGAGAATCACACAGACTCCCGCCTCGTGGGCAATCCTGGCTGCACGCAGCACGCTTTCAACCGGTATTTCGAGTTGGAGGATGAGATAGCCCGCGCTGCGGATGACATCAGCGACGCTGTCAATGTCTTCGGGAGACAGGTCGCCGTTGGCGCCCGGAGCCACGGAGATGCAATTCTCGGCCTTGGCATCCACCAGAATCAGAGCCGTCCCGGAGGCCTTGTCGGAACGAAGGATGCGGGAGGTGTCGATACCTTCCTTCCTGTAGCCTTCAATTGCATTGTCTCCGAAAATGTCGTTTCCTACTTTGCAGATGAAAGTCACATCAGCACCAAGCCTGCGTGCCGCTACGGCCTGGTTGGCGCCCTTGCCTCCGGGTCCCATCACAAAGACTCCGCCGAGTATGGTCTCACCGGGCTTGGGCAAGCGGTCTGCTTTTATTGTCATATCGGTGTTGCTGCTACCGATTACTACAACTTTGGTATTTCCCATTGTATTTAGTTTTAGTGCGATAACGATTGCGCTATCCGTTTTCTACGCTAAAGTACCAATAAAACAGCGTAAATGAATTTTGGAAATACACTAAAATTCATAAACAATTTGCAAAATTGTGCGCAATATTTTAATTTTATTGCGCAAATACCATTAGACAGCACCCCTATGAAAGAGACCTTATCCACTATGGCAGAAAGACTTGGTTATTCTGCGACAACGATTTCAAGAGTTTTGAGCGGCAAGGCGGAGAAATACCGCATAAGCCCCGACACAGTAGACGCCGTACTGCGTGAAGCCCGCCGCTGCAACTACTCCCCCAGCGTTGCTGCGCAAAGTTTGCGCACACGGCGCACCAACACGATAGGGCTTCTGCTGCCTTCCGTCTCCAATCCGTATTTTGCCGATATGGCGAGCGTTATCATCTCCGAGCTGGATACTGCGGGATACACTACAATCGTGGTGGACACGATGGAAAGCGAACAGCGGCTGTCCGAGAGCGCCCGCTCTCTTATTTCCCGTCAGGTGGACGGAATTCTGGCGGTGCCTTGCGGGGAGAAGGGAATGGATATGGAAGTTCTCAGCTCCCAACTGCCTATAGTGCTGATAGACAGGTACTACGAAGACACTACCCTGCCCTATGTCACCACCAACAACTATCAGGGAGGGCTGGATGCGACAAGGCACCTGCTCGCCCGCGGGCACAGGAAAATCAGCTGCATCCAGGGAGTGCAGAGCTCCATGCCCAACAAGGAAAGGGTGCGCGGCTATATGAAAGCTATGGAAGACGAGGGACTTGCGCAGGAAATAGATATCATCGGCAATGAGTTCTCCGTGCAGAACGGCTATCTTGAGACCAAGCTTCTTATGAGCCGGCAGCAGAGGCCTACGGCCATATTTGCCCTGAGCAACACGATTATGCTGGGTGCACTGAAGGCCATACGCGAAGCGGGGCTGCGCATCCCGGAGGATGTTGCGATGATTTCCTTCGACAACAATCTGTATATGGACTATATGACTCCGTCCATCACGCGCATCAGCCAACCGGTGGAGGATATGGCAAAGCTCGCGGTGAAAATCCTGCTGGACAAAATAAAGGGAGCCTCAAACTGCGGCTCCCAATTGAGACTGTCCCCGATGATGGTCGCCGGGGAATCAGCTTAAGCTACCTGGAAAGATAGTCCCTAATGGCGGCAGCGGCCTTGCGTCCCGCGCCCATCGCGAGTATGACGGTGGCAGCTCCGGTAACGGCATCGCCTCCGGCAAATACTCCCTCGCGGGTGGTGACTCCGGCCTCGTCTGCGACTATTCCTCCCCTGCGGGTAGTCTGAAGACCTTCGGTAGTGTTGGCAATCAGCGGATTAGGCGAAGTGCCGAGGGCCATTATGACGGTCTCGGTATCGATTTCGAACTCGGAACCCGGGATGACAACAGGAGAGCGGCGTCCGGATTCGTCCGGCTCACCGAGCTCCATACGCACGCAGCGCAGGGCCTTTACCCATCCGTTTTCATCTCCTATTACCTCGACTGGGTTGGTGAGCATATCGAAGATGATGCCTTCAGCCTTGGCGTGGTGCACTTCTTCGCGGCGCGCCGGCAGCTCGTTCTCGGTGCGGCGGTAAACGATGTGCACTTCGGCGCCGAGCCTCAGAGCCGTGCGCGCCGCGTCCATTGCCACATTGCCTCCGCCCACTACGCATACCTTGCGGCCGGCGTGGATAGGAGTGAGATAATCGTCCCTGTAAGCCTTCATCAGGTTGTTGCGGGTAAGGAACTCATTGGCGGAAAACACTCCGTTGCAGTTCTCGCCCGGGATGCCCATAAACTTCGGAAGACCGGCTCCGGACCCTACGAATACGGCCTCGAAGCCTTCCTTGTCGAAGAGCTCGTCAATGGTGAGGGTGCGTCCTATTATGACATCGGTTTCTATCTTTACACCAAGGCTGCGCACTTCCTCTATTTCGTGCGCAAGCACTGTATCCTTCGGTAGACGGAACTCCGGGATGCCGTAAACCAGCACGCCGCCCACTTTGTGAAGGGCCTCGAAAATGGTCACGTCGTAGCCCCATTTAGCGAGGTCGCTCGCGCAGGCAAGACCGGCAGGGCCTGAGCCTACTATGGCCACCTTACGGCCTTTTCCTATCTGCTCAAGCTCAGCCTTCGGGGCCACTCCGTTCTCACGGCACCAGTCGGCTGCAAAGCGTTCGAGGTTGCCTATTGCCACACTTTCTCCCTTGAAGCCGAGTATGCAGCTGCCCTCGCACTGGGTTTCCTGCGGACAGACGCGGCCGCAGACGGCAGGAAGGGAGGAGTCGGCGGCAATGACGGTAGCGGCACCGAGAATGTCCCCTTCCTTGATTTTTTCTATGAATTCAGGAATGCTGATATTAACCGGGCAGGCTGCCACACAGCGCGGATTCTTGCAGTGAAGGCATCTTGCTGCCTCCTGCTGAGCCTCCACAAGATTGAAGCCGAGGCTTACCTCATCGAAATTGCAGGCTCTAACCTTCGGATTCTGCTCCCTTACTTTTGTACGCGGTGCCCTTGTCATAGCATTTCCTCCTTAGCTTTGGTTTCTTCTGTTCTATACTGTCCCTGGCGGCGCATTGCCTCGTCGAAATCCACGAGGTAGCCGTCGAACTCAGGCCCGTCCACGCAGGCGAACATAGTCTTTCCTCCGACGCTCACACGGCAGGCCCCGCACATTCCGGTGCCGTCCACCATCAGGGTGTTGAGGGAGACGGTGACAGGAATGCCGAGCTTGCGGCAGGCAAGGGTGCTGAATTTCATCATTATCATAGGACCTATCGCAACAGCCTGGTCGAAATGCCTGCCTTCGGAGACTAGCTTTTCGAGCATAGCGGTTCCCACGCCCTTGAAGCCGAAGGAGCCGTCGTCAGTGCAGATATGAAGCTCGCTGCAGACGGAAGCCATTTCTTCGGTGTAGATGAGAAGGCTTTCGTTGCGGGCGCCGATGATGACCTCGACGTGCGCTCCGTGCTCGTGGAGCCATTTGGCCTGAGGATAGACAGGTGCTGTACCTACGCCTCCGGCTATGAACACATAGCTTTTGCGGGAAAGTTCTTCGTCTGGGATATTGATGAATTCGGATGCCTTGCCGAGCGGGCCGACCACATCGGCAAATGCATCACCTGCTTCCATTGCGACAATACGGGCGCTGGAGGCGCCAATTTTCTGGGTAACAATGGTGACTGTGCCGCCTGCGCGGTCATAGTCGCTGATTGTGAGTGGAATTCTTTCTCCCATTTCGTCTGTCCTGACTATCAGGAACTGACCAGGCAAAGCCGCTGCGGCCAGCCTCGGAGCCTTCACCACCATCCTGCAGACGGTTGGCGTGAGCATCTCTTTCGTTAGGATTGTGTACATAACGAAGCAAATATACTTTATTTTTGAATAATTTCGCGTATATTTGCACTCCAATTTGTGATGGTTCCGTAGCTCAGCTGGATAGAGCAACAGCCTTCTAAGCTGTGGGTCACGCGTTCGAATCGCGTCGGAATCACAAACCAGCAGCAAAGCTGGAAGCAAACAGCGACAGAGCCAGGCAGAATTGCCTGGCTCTGTCGTGTCGGGAAGTGCAGGGCATCCGAAAGCTAGCTTTCGAGGGCCGTCAGGTGCTAATCACCCGACCCGCGGAGGTAACGCCTTAGTTCCTTCACCACCTTTTCCGGCACGGCCATACACTTAGGATAGCCTGAACTGAGTTTTGATACCACCACGCAGACTACGGAGTATTGCGGAGCGTATGACGGGAAGTATCCGGCGAAGGTGCAGGCGTATTTGTGGAGATTCCCTTTCGCAGTATATGATTTGCTGTCTTCCAGCCAGAGATGGGCAGTCCCGTTCTTCCCAATCAACAGACCTTCACGACTATCCTCAAGAGTTCCCGTTTGTGCTGCGGTATTATATAAATCCAGCAACTGCATTGGAGTTAGCTTTGAACCATAGGCGGAAGCAAAAGGCTCTGCCACGCGCCCCGGTTCATATTCAAGTGAAGATACAGCTCCGGGAACTTCAACGAAATCCCCATCCTCCGAGCGGGCCAGATCCACACAGACTCGGATATCTCCGGTTTTCACATCCTTCAGCACAAGACAGGCAGCCTCAACATCCTCGCCAAGATGCGAACGGAGCAGCTCCTCAACCTTTGCCTTTTCCGACCCCACAACCCTGCCTTTCCTGTCCAGAAGGACACTCTCGCCATCAAGATCACCGATTTTTGCAAGGAACAGTTCCGGGCTGATTTGTCTGATGCTCAGATAGCGCGCAGGAGTTATAATCTTTCCGGTAATGGCATCCATAAGCCCCACCCGCTTATCCACATAATAAAGCATAATCTCCTTTTCTTCCTCTATGGTAAATCCCCCCTCTTCAAAATCCTCGATGCAATAGTAGGTGGATTCGCAGCCATCAATCACGAAAGGATCTATGACCGTTCCGTCGTAGCCGATATGCTGCTTGATATGATTCTTCGTTACATATACCGAATTGTGACCTGAGAATTTAATCGTATCATAGGCCTGAGGCAACACCTTGCGGAGTTCGGAATCAATTAGCCAGCACCCGACACTGTCTCTCACAACGCGGTATCCGCATTCTGAATCCACAATTTGGATGTAATTCCATTCAAGGGCCAGACTGCCGTCTTTACGGTACAGGGCACAGCGGTCGTGCGTCTCTTCACGGTGCATTACACTGCAATGTCCGTCTTTGTAGATATAGTCCTCTCCCTTCTGATAAGGGATGATGTAGTCGATGACCAGCTGGTTGTCCTTGTCGATGAAGCCGACTTTGTCGTCTTCGCCAAGCACGGCGGCTACTCCTTCGGAGAAGTTCCAGGCTTTGCGGTACCGGGCAGGAATTGCGATTTCACCGGTCTTGACATTGACAAAACCGCGCCAGCCTCTCAAATCACAGAAGACGGTCAGGCTGTCGCCCGCACAAGGCTCTCCGGACACCCAGCGCAGCTTTTTCGTGGTGTATCTCCCGTTTGCCTTGTCCCAGAGGCGTACGGTGTTGTTGCGGTAAACTCGCATTACCACATCGGGAGACAGGGTACGGTCAAGCCATTCTGCTCTTCCCCAATGTCTTTCGCAGAAAGCAATGGCAATGAGGATGCACAGTATCGCGCATCCCGCGCCGATGAGCCCCAAGCCCACCTTCCAGGTGGCGTTGAGGATGGATTTCAGGTTGATTTTCATGGTTGATATCTTCATTTTCACTTATAGAGCGGAAACTCGGGCGGAATCTATCACGGGAGTTTCTGTATTGTAGTGTTTCATCCAAAGTGCCATCCAAAGTGCCAACCAAAGTGCCAATTTGGCACTTTGAACAACAACATCTTCATCACAGGAAAGAACTACCACAGCGTGGGGCGGGCGTTTGCCAACAATCACATCCTCTGCCGCTTCCATAGGCAATTCATTCAGCGATTTTCCAGTCTTCAATCCTCCGGTTGGCGGTGGAGAAACTTACGCCTATCTTGAAGAGTTTCCTCGGGTCACCCGCTTTCAATGCTCTGGCAAGAAGAGAAGTCTTTGAGGAATCATCTGACGGATTAACCGGAACATAGTACGAATAGATGAAATCGAGGAAGCCGTTTTTGACCTCGTCATGCTGAACGGGTTATATACACCGTCGGAGTTGGGGGTGAAGTGATAACCATCGTACATTTCCTTCAACTTGAGATAGCTTTCATCCTTGGAAAGATTATTCGCAGCACCTAATTCAGACACGCATTCATCGAAGTTGTCGTACAACTCCTTTTCCGATATTCCGCAAATGTCAGCATAGTCTTTAACCATCGATATGTCCTTCAAATTGTTGAGGGCACTGAACACGCTCAATTTGCCAATCTTCGACACTCCGGTCAGAAAGCCGAACTTGATTTGTCCGTCCTTCGCCTTAAGCACGCTGTAGAAGCCCTGGAGGGTCTTCTTGAAGTTGTCAGCAAGTTCTGAATTGAAAAGATTGTCCACAATAGGCTTGTCATATTCGTCAATCAATATGACAACTTTTTTACCGGTTTTTTCATATGCAATGTCAATTATCTTCTTGAAACGAATCTCAATATCATTGACGGAACCGGTATCGGCATCAAGACTCTTGTCCCACAATGCAAAATGGTAGTTGATGTTATCTGTCAAGGCTTGCAGGCAGTCATATTTTTTCCCATTCAAATCCAGATGCAACACAGGATATTCAATCCAGTCCTTCTCCAACTGTTCCATAGCAAGGCCCCTGAACAGTTCCTTCTTGCCCGAAAAATACGCATCCATCGTGGATATGAGAAGGCTTTTGCCGAACCTGCGGGGGCGGCTGAGGAAATAATATTTGCCCGTTGACGCCAAACGATATATATGTGGAGTTTTATCCACATATAGAAAGCCGTTTCTGCGCAAATCCTCGAAATTCTGAATGCCTATCGGGTACAACATATCGTATCTGTTTTTTATGGACTTACAAATGTACAAATTATATTTAAGTCCTCCGCCTATAATTGCAAAACTCAGAATTTCAACCGGAACTTTTGTGGCAGTTTAATCGGCATTTTTGCGATAATGGTGCAACAATTCCAGAAGAGACGTAAAATACCGTTTGAAATTACAATTCCAATGAATTGCCTTTCAGTAGGAAATCATAA
>JBJEBK010000061.1:0-116988 GCA_051869975.1 Candidatus Cryptobacteroides sp.
TAACAACATTGCGCCCCGTTTTCTCCTTAGCACGGCGGATGATGCCTTCAAATCTTGATGAAAAATCTGTTTCTTTCTCCCAACTGCCGTATTTCTTTTCCCATTCGCTTAGAGAAATATCCAACATGCTCTCAAGAGAGTCATACTTCTTGGTATTCAAATCCAGATGCAGGACCGGATACTCCACCCAGTCCTTCTCCAGTTCCGCAACAGCCAGCCCTTCGAAGAGCTCTTTCTTCCCAAGGAAATATGCTTCCAAGGTGCTTATGAGCAGACTCTTGCCGAATCTGCGGGGCCGGGAAAGGAAATAGTAATTTCCCTCCTTTACCATTTTGTACATCAACGCGGTCTTGTCAACATACACGCAACCATCCTTGCGAAGCTTCTCGAAATTCTGTATTCCTATAGGATAAAGCATATTACCTCCAAAAAATCTGTAACCGGACAAATTTACATATTTATTTTCATATGCAATGATGTTTCCGGACACCAGAATAGCTTCTCCTATCCCCTACACCTTCTTCTTTTCCGGGACGCCGAGCTGGATGAGCTGGCGGGCGGAGGTGACTATGCTCGGACCGTCGTCCTTGAGCTTGACTGAGCACTGGTCGTAGAACTTCTTGGCATCGTCCAGCTTCCTGCCCATTTCCGCGTGAGCCTTCGAGAACTCCGCAACGCGGTCAATCATACGCTGTGCGGCAGCCAGAATCTGCGCCTGGTTGCGCACCTGCTCGTGGGAAATCCAGGCGGTGCGTATCATCCTGGTAAACGGGATAAAGGTTTCCTCGGTGGTAATCAGCACATTATAGTCATTGAAAGCCACCCTCCAGATATCCGGCTTGAGCTGCTTTGCAAGCTGGAGAGCTCCGTAGTTCGGGATGAACATAATCACATAGTCCAGGGTCTTCCTGCCGGCCTTGGTCGCATAACCGCTGTAATCCTTGGCTGACAGGGACTTCACATGGTTCATCACTGCATCCAGGTTGCGTTTTGCGGCAGCCTCCTTCTCCTCATCGGTCGCTGCCTGATAATATTCGTCAAGGGCATTGATAGGAGTCTTGGCATCCACGATGATATCCGAATCGTCAGGGTAGTGGAGTATGTAGTCAGGCCGCATACGCCTGTCCTCATCGCTGGTAAGAGTGATGCCGTTGCGGGAGCGTATAGTCTCCTCCTTATCGAAGTCGCGTCCTTCGGTAAGACCTTCCGATACCAGGATATTGCCCAGTATCATCTCACCGAAACAGCCCTGGAGCTTCTTCTCTCCCTTCAGGGCGCTGGCGAGGTTGTCCGCCCTCTGGCCTATGCGCTGGGTCTGTTCCTCAAGATGCTTGACGGTGGTGGCGAACTTCTCCTTGATCTCAGCTGTGGTCTCGCTTTGGGTCTTGCGGCTCTCGTCGAAAGCCTTGGCCATCTTTTCGAAATCCTTGCTAAGGTCCCCGCTGATGCTCTCGAAAGTTTCTTTCGCCTTCCGGTTCAGGGCCTCTTCGCGCGCCTTCAGGTTCTTCTCGTTTTCCTCTACGAGCTGGGCCTTGATAGCCTGAATCTGCGCATCAAGGAGCTCCTTCTGGGCCTTCTTGTCTTCCAGAGCCTGGTTAAGGTATTCGATTTTGGCATCTTTGCCGGCAAGTTCCGCATCCTTTCCGGCAAGCTCGGTGGCTTTTTGTGCAATCTGGACATCCTTTTCTGCCAGCTGCGCATCCTTGGCGGACAGTTTGCCACGGAAGGAGGTCATACATATATAATAGGTAAGAGCGCAGAGCAACGCTGCAGCTGCTGCGGCAATGATAATGGTTGTAGTCAGTGTTCCCATACTCCAAAGATAGCCAACCCCGAGGGCTAGCCCAAACTTTTTTGAAAATTTTTTCACAAAACTATTGCAGATATAAAAAATTGACGTACCTTTGCAGTGTACTAATAAACTAATACAGTACGACAATAAAACAATAAGCTAGAAATGATAAAGATTGAAAACCTCGGTTTCAGCTACGGAAAGACTCCGGTACTGAAGAACATCACTCTGAATCTCGAGTCCGGGAAGATTTACGGACTTCTCGGTGAGAACGGAGTTGGAAAGACCACGCTGCTCACTCTGATTTGCGGCCTGAAGAAGGCTCAGACCGGCAGCATCTCCTGTGACGGCATCGACCCTTATTCCAGGAAGCCTGAATTCCTCTCCCAGGTATTCTATCTTCCAGATGAGGTGGCCCCTGTTCCAAGCACCGCCATTGCCTGGGCAAAGAGTCTTGGCCCGTTCTGGCCGAATTTCAAGCTTGAGACCTTCTCTTCAGCTATGAAAGACTTCGAAATGGACGAAACTATGAAAATGCACAAGATGTCCGCAGGTCAGCTCAAGAAGACCTACATCTCCTTTGCGCTTGCCTGCGGTACTTCTTACATCCTGATGGATGAGCCTACCAACGGACTTGACATTCCTTCCAAGGCCCAGTTCCGTTCAGCAGTGCTGAAGTACACGCGCGATGATTCCACCATACTCATCAGCACCCATCAGGTCAAGGACCTTGAGAGTATGATAGACCCTATCATCATACTTGACCGCAAGGATGTGCTTCTGAACGCAAGCGTTGAGGAAATCACCTCCAAACTGTATTTCGACTACGGCAGCATACTGCGTCAGGACGCTCTCTATGCGGAGCAGCTCCCGGGAGGTTTCATCCAGGTATGCCCGAACTCCACCGGCGAAGACAGCAAACTCAACATTGAGGCCCTCTTCAATGCCGTTCACAACAATAAAGAACTCGTAAAAGCCATCTTCAACAATGAATAACGTTTTTTCCGCCAAGCGCTTCGGCAAATATTTCAGCTATGATCTGAAACATTGTATGGATACCTTCGGACTGTCCCTGCTGATTTTGGGACTGATGCCGATGATTACCTTCCTGTTTGCCTCCATCATCTCTTTCATAGTGTCCGGAGACTGGGTCCCTGACAATACTGTCAACCGAATCGTCGCAGCTGTGATTGCAGTCTTTATTGCCACAATAATGTTCCCTATCAAAGCCTATGGAGAAATCACCGACAAGAAGGCAGGCTCAAACTTCCTTATGGTCCCGGCCTCTACCTTTGAGAAATGGCTCTCCGGCTCCCTGATGACTCTCGTTATCGTCCCTGTTGCTCTGGTGCTTCTCCTTCTCGGAGTGGATCTGTTGCTCGGAGTGCTGCTCCCTAGTCACTATGGTGAGGCTCTTCTGCTTCAGGAATGGTTCCGCCCTATCATCTGCATTCCGGGCGATTACCTTGAGATGCCGATAGACATCAGAATCAATGTCCTCCTGATTCTCTGGGTAAGTTGGGCTACTTCCGTACTCTGCTTCCTGCTCGGTGCAGTATATTTCAAAAAATCCAAGATTGCAAAGACCATTCTTGCAATAATGATAATATCTATGCTGCTTTCCATGCTGTCAGCTCCTTTTGCCAAGCTTATGCCGGGTCTCATAGAAAGCATTCAGCTTGGAGATGCCGAGAGGGTTTTGCGGGGATTCTGGACTGCAGTTTGGGTTATTGACGGCGTGGAAATTGTAGCCTTCCTTGCAATCTACTATTTCAGACTAAGAACAATCAAGCATTAGAATATGGAATTCAACGACAACAAGCCCATTTATGTCCAGATATCCGACGGATTCTGCGAACAGGTCCTGGCGGGTAAGCTGGCTCCCGGAGAAAGGGTCCCTTCAGTACGGGAATGGGGTGCAACAATAGGGGTGAACCCCAATACTGTCGCCCGGTCCTACGATATGCTCACCGAAACGGGAGTGATTTACCAGAAGAGGGGAATAGGTTTCTTTGTATGCGAAGACGCCAGGGACAAAATCCTCGCTTCCGAGCGCCGCCGCTTCATCGAAGAGGAACTCCCCGCAACCATCAAACGCGCACAATTGTTAGGAATTAATCTGAAAGAATACATTTAAGATATGAAAACTATTATTACAGCAGCTGCAGCGGTCCTGATGATGTCCGCCTGCACATTTACAGTCGGCGCGGTGACAAATCAGTCACTATGGGCGTTGGTACCAAGTCCGGCGAAGCCGGCTCGAGCGAAATCGTAACCAAGACCATCAATGTGAAGAATTTCAATACTCTCGTATGCTCCATCCCTGCGGATGTGGTATATGAGTATGGAGATTCCAATGTAGTCATTTCTGCTTCAGAGAAAGTAATGCAGCACATTCTGGTGGTGCAGGAAGAAGAGACTCTCACTATGAAAATGGATGTCAAAACCCTTAAGGGCCTTAAGGACATCAAGGTCTACGTCACTTCACGCCATCTCAACGCAATTGAACTCAACGGAGCTGTGGATTTTGTATGCAAGAACGGCATCAAGGCACGCGGAGACTTCTCGATCGTAGCCAATGGTGCTGCCGATGTGGAAATCAACGGACTGAAAGCGGACAAGGTCAACATAGCATGCAACGGTGCAGCCGATGTGGACCTGCTCGAACTCAAGTGCGATGAAATCACAGTGGTTGCCAATGGTGCTGCCGATGTATGCCTTGCAGGCCGCACATCCCTTGCCGACCTTACCATCAACGGTGCCGGAGATATGGACATCACTGAACTTCAGGCCGATAAGGTGCTTTCTGCAGTTCACGGCCTCGGCTCCATTTCCCGCAAGAAGGAAAATTAAAGGAAAAACGTTAAATTTGCAGAATGCAAAGATTCTTCAAATTAACGTTTCAGATACTGCATATCGTCGTAATGCCTCTGGTGTTTATGGCGTTCCTGCTGCTCTACCGTCCCGAAAAGATGGTGGAGCTGTTGGATATGGGCGTGGGCAAGTATGATTTCAATGTAGTCATAATCTCGTGCATACTGCTTGGCGTTGAGGCTATTGCGCGCATCAGTTTCTTCTTTCTCAAGAAGGCAATCAAATTGGACTATCTCGTCTATGGTCTATGGTGTCTTGCCGAGATTCTGGTCTTTACTGCCTTCTCTGCGATGTATATGACTCTGATGTACAAGGGGCAGTATCTGTATTTCCCTATGTACGGCAACTGCTTCCTCATGAATCTGGCAGTGCTTATCTGGCCATATCTGCTTGTCAATCTTTGGATTATGCTGGACAATGCAAAAGATGCAGCCAAGACCAAGGAAGTGGAACCTGACAATATGGTCCGTTTCCGTGACGAAAACCAGAAACTCAAGCTGGCGGTTACCAGCCAGGCCCTGCTCTATGTGGAGGCCAAGGAGAATTATGTGACGGTTGTCTATCTGGATGGTGAGAAACTGGGCAAGGTTGTGCTCCGTTCTTCAATGAAGCGGCTTGAGGAATTGCTGAAGAGCAACGGTCTGTACCGCTGCCACCGGGCATATTACATCAACCCTATACATATCAAGGCATTGCGCAAAGATACTGACGGCTTCCATTTTGCCGACCTGGATGCTTCATCCTGTCCTGCAATACCTGTATCCAAGACTTATTATGAGGAGATTGCAGGTCTTTTGTAGTCTGCTTGCAGTTATGCTGCTTGCTTCCTGCTCCCGTCCTGAGGCGGAGAGCAATCCCTTGCTTGACTATATTCCTTCGGATGCATCAGCCCTGTTGTGCAGCGACAGGCTGGATGTAGCTTTGGAAACCGTCTTCGAACCTGACCATATCTTCAGGGAGTTGACTCTGGGCAAGCTCGCTGATGAGCCTGCAGTGCTTTCCTTCCATTATTCCGGCACACTCGTGCCAATGCTGGTAGTGGCCACCGGCAGGCCCTCGGAGACTCCTCCGCAGGCTATCGCCAATCTTGTTTCGGATGCTGAGTCGCTTGGCCTTCAGACAATATATATCCCAGCGGAGCGCAGGTCCTCCCGCAAGAATGTGCTTCTGGTCTGTGAATCCGAGGCAGTGCTTTCTGCAGCTGTCCGGCATCTTGACGAGCAGGCTTCCATTACGGAAGTTCCCGGTGTGGGTGAAGCCCTTACGCAGTTGGAGCCGAAAGGCCAGACCCTTATTCTTCGCAATTCAGCTGCTTCCTCCTTGCTGCCTTCGGGCTTTCTGGAAAGATATATGAAACGTTCCGTTTTGCTGAAATTCGTCAAAGGATTCAGCGACTGGACCGTGCTTCATCTTGACCAGGTTAAGGTAGCGGGGAAGGGGCAATATATGGATTTTACTCTCATACCCGTTCAGGGCAGCGCGGTAAACAGGTACTACAGTGTGCTGGAAGGCCTTCAGCCCGCGCAGAGCCATCTGGGAGGCATGCTCCCTTATGGCACTACCTATGTCCTTGACCTGCCTGTTGCATCCCTGCATCAGACTCTCGAATTGAGGAAGCAATACCTCGATGCTACCGGTAAGCTGAACGAGTTCAATGCCGCTTGCCGTACCCACAGGACGGCAGAAGGCTGGGATCCGGCCAGATGGGCTGAAGAGGTGGGCGTCCAGGAGGTTGCGAAGATATGGTGCCGCTCCGAAGAAGTGCTTCTGCTGCGCTGTGCCAATCCTCCTGCCCGCAATGGAGTTGGCGAATGCCCTTGGGCCGGATTCGCTTCCATTCTGTTCGGTCCCGCTTTTTCCCTCAAAGACGAAAGCTGCTGCGCTGTCAGCGGAGACTGGATAGTAATAGGTGCGCAGAAAGCCGTAAAGCATTACCTGCAGCGCTCCGTGCGCACAGCCCGCAGGGACTGGAATATCAAAATGACCAAAGCCGCTGTTCTTGCTGACGATTTGCTCATAGACTGCCGGGACACGGGCATAAAACTGGAAGTGTATAAAACCTATTGAGAATGAAAGTTGAATCAGTAAACAAAACTCTTGAGAAGAGTTTCAGAGAAAATTGGTGGCGTCCTGCCATTTCCAATTACAAGGGTGAGACGATAAACTACGCTATGATGGCGGAGCGTATCGAAATCATCCACACTATCTTTGAACGCTATGGCCTCAAGAAAGGGGAGAGGGTCGCAATCTGCGGCCGCAACCAGGTCAACTGGGCTGTCAGCTTCCTCGGTGCTCTTACTTACGGAGCAGTACCGGTTCCTCTGCTTCACGAATTCAACCCTGAATCCGTTGTAGGCCTGGTTTTGCATTCAGAAGCCAGGGTACTCTTTGTGGATGATACCATATGGCCTAATCTTGACCACGAGCAGCTCAAAACGCTGGAGGCGGTAGTGCGTCTGTCCGACCTCGATTTCCTTATGGCTAAGGACTCCGAGCTTGGAGACCTCAGAGCAGCCGTAATTGCCGAATTCAGAAACCATTATCCTTATGGCCTGCGTGCCGAGGATATCAATTACTACGAGGATAAGGCGGATGAACTTGCCCTTATCAATTATACCTCCGGGACCTCCGGCTTTTCAAAAGGCGTGATGATTCCTTACCGTGCATTAGCCTGCAATATGGAATTTGCTGCCAATGTAGCCGAGCCCCAGATGGACTGCAACTCCAATATGGTCTCAATGCTGCCTTGCGCCCATATGTACGGCCTTATGTTCGAGTTCCTTTTCGAAATGACAATAGGTGCCCACGTGCATTTCCTGACCAGAATGCCAAGCCCTAAGGTTATAATGGGAGCCTTTCAGGAAATCCATCCGAGTGTAATCGTGGCGGTGCCTCTGATTATAGAGAAAGTTTACAAAAGCCAGCTCAAGCCTGTTGCGGACAAACTGAGGTTCTTCATCGGAGCTCCGTTTATCGGAAACATTATCCGCAAGACCATATGCAAAAAGGTCAAGACTGCATTCGGGGGCGAGTTTGAAGAGGTAATTCTCGGAGGTGCTGCCGTCAACCCTGAGGTTGAGAAGTTCTTCCATAAAATCAAGTTCCCGTTCACTGTGGGCTATGGTATGACCGAATGTGCACCTATCATCACTTACGAGCATTGGAACAGTTCCAAGGTCGGTTCATCCGGCAAAGTTGTCCCGGGCTGCCAGATCCGCATTGACTCTCCTGATCCGAAGAAGATTCCCGGAGAAGTGCAGGTGCTCGGCCGCAACGTGTTTCTGGGCTACTACAAGAATGAAGAGGCAACCAGGGAAGCCTTTACTGAGGACGGGTGGTTCAGAACAGGGGATATGGGCGTAATCCGCGGAGGTCGTCTGTATCTGAAGGGAAGAATCAAATGTATGATACTCTCCTCCAACGGGCAGAACATATATCCGGAGGAATTGGAGGCTGTTATCAACAATGTGCCTTATGTTATGGATTCCCTCGTTGTTGAGGATACCAACGGACTCACTGCGCTCATTGTGCTTGACTATGCTACAGCTGCTGCGGACGGCATCGAAGCCTCAGAACTTGAGGGCAGAATGAAATCGAGAATGCCGGAAATCAACAAGAGCCTTCCGTCTTATGCTCCAATCCGCAAGATGGAATTCCGTCAGGAGGATTTCGAGCGTACCCCGAAGAAGAGCATCAAACGATACCTGTATCAAAAGAAGAAATAGTATGGACTATACCAAATTTGACGAGAGATATCTGGAAATGGCCCGGGTCTGGGCCAAGAATTCCTATTGCAAGAGACGCCAGGTAGGCGCGCTTATCGTGAAGGACAGGATGATTATCTCGGACGGTTACAACGGCACCCCTTCCGGCTTTGAGAATGTGTGCGAAGATGAGAACGGCGTTACCAAGCCCTATGTGCTACACGCCGAGGCGAATGCGATTTCGAAGGTCGCCAAGTCGGGCAACAGTTCACAGGGAGCCACTCTCTATATCACGGATTCCCCTTGTATGGAATGTGCCAAGCTCATTATCCAGGCCGGTATCAAGCGTGTGGTGTATGCTGATGAGTACAGGCTTACAGACGGCATAGACCTTCTGAGAAGGGCAGGTATCGAATGCGTCAAATTTGAAAAGAAAGATGAAGAATAGCAAGACTTGGACCTATGTGCTGGTCATCCTGGCCGTGGCAATAGGCTCTTTGGGCACTCTTTGCGTTCAGTCATACAACCAACGCAAGATGATGCTCAAAACTGAGTATCAGGACTGGAGGAAACTCAATCTCATACTCAACCAGATTGAGCGCAATTATGTGGACACCATAGACCGCGTCAAACTTACGGATGCGGCCGTAGAGGCCGTGCTCTCGAAGCTCGACCCTCACTCAGTCTATCTTCCTCCGGTAGAAAGGGAAGAGTCCGAGACCTCTCTTGCCGGAGGTTTTGACGGCATAGGCATTCAGTTCAATGTGCCCAATGACACTGCTGTAGTGATAGAAGTCATACCGGGAGGGCCTTCCGAGAAGATAGGCCTGCTGCCGGGTGACCGTCTTCTGAAAGTGGATGACAAGGTAATCGCCGGCGTCAAGTTTCCACAGGACTCTATGGTGCGCCGTATGCGGGGTCACGCAGGAACAAAGGTGACTGTAACGGTAAAACGTGGAGAAGAAGTAATCCCGTTTGAGATTACCAGAGGTAAGATTCCTACCCATAGCGTTGATGCTGCCTTTATGACTTCCGACACTACCGGATATCTGCGTTTTTCAAAGTTCTCCCGCACTACCTATCAGGAATGCTCCGACGCGATAAAGAAGCTGGTGGACAGCGGAATGACCTACCTGATTATGGATGTGCGCGGCAATTCCGGCGGTTATCTGGACCAGGCAGTTATGGTAAGCGATATGTTCCTTCCCAAGGACGCTATGATAGTCTATATGGAAGGTGCACACCGCAACAGGGAAGAATTCCGCGCCAGCGGAAGGGGTAAGTATCAGGACCTCAAGCTGGCGATACTGATAGACGAAGGTACGGCTTCGGCAGCGGAAATCATCTCCGGTGCTATGCAGGACAATGAAAGGGCTCTTATTTACGGCCGCCGCTCTTTCGGAAAAGGTCTTGTGCAGGAGCCTGTCAATTTCACCGACGGCAGCGGCCTGCGTCTTACCACAGCCCGATTCTATACTCCTTCCGGCAGATGCATACAGAAGCCTTTCAGCGAAGACTACGAACTTGAAGTCTATAAGAGATATGCCGATGCGGAGATGGTCAATGCCGACAGCCTGAAACTGAGCAAGGGCGGCATCATCCCGGATGTATTTGTTGCTATGGATACCACGCGCGCATCTTCTTTCCAGATGAAATGCAGCCGCAAGGCAACTGAGATGAGATTTGCCTCGGAATATTTTGACCGCCATCTTGCGGAGCTCTCGACGATAGACACTTTCAATGACCTGACACGCTATCTCGAAAGTGCAGACTTGGAACAGAAGTTCCTGGAGTTCGCAAAACGCAAGGACGGACTCGTGCCGGCCCCGGGTGAGTGGGAACAGTCAAGAGAATACTCCCTTGTGAGACTGAAAGCTCTGGTCGGGCGCTATTCCAAGCTGGGTGACTCCGCTTTCTACTATTATTGGCTGGAGGTGGATGACACCTATCACTGCGCTATGAAGCGGTAGGTGATATAGCCGTATTCTTTTGCCGGAGCTCCGGCTTTGCTTGAGAACATACTGCTTTGGGCAGCCCTTACGGCGTATGCCCTGAGGCAGCTGTCATCAGAAGAGACATCATCCTTGACGGAAGCGGCAATTACTTTACCCTGAGGGTTTACGGTTACATTAACAGTTACTTCCCCCTCTCCCATACATTTGTAGGCGGGAATAGGCAGGTAGCTGCCCTTGCGCCCGGGGACTTCATAGGAAAGAACGGAAGGACCGGAATAGACTGATTTCTGCTCTTCCTCTTTCTTTTCGCTGCGGCGCGGTTCTTTCATCGCGATGAAACTGTCGTCTCCACGGGACATTATCTCTTCGTACTGCTTCTGGATGCGTTCAGCCTCGCGGTACAATTTCTCGGCATCGGTTCCCCTGTCATCCTTGAGTGAGCCCCTGTCAACGGTGACATTGCGCACAGGTTCGGAGCCGACTCCGTTTTCTTTCAGAAGTTTTTCAAGCCTGTCGTTGAGGGCTTTCTGCCTTTGAACCTCTTTTTCGAGTTTCTCCATTTCGTCCTGCTTGGTGAAATCGAACTCGTAGGTTGCGCTCTGCTTGCGTATGCCAGGCTCCACAACGGTAAGAAGCAAAACGATTATCACCGCGAGATGAATGCTCACGGTGATAAGTATGCCTGCCAGATTGCCGTTACTTCTCAAGATTCTTGAGCTCCCTTTCTACTGTTGCTGTTATAATATCAATAGCCACCTTGTTGTGACCACCCTGAGGAATGATAACATCAGCGTAGCGCTTGCTTGGTTCGATAAACTGGAGGTACATCGGTTTTACTGTCCTCTGGTACCTTTCCATAACCCAGTTTACATCCTTGCCCCTCTCCTTGATGTCGCGGGAAATAACGCGCATCAGGCGGTCATCATCATCGGCATCGACAAAAATTTTGATGTCCAGCTGGTCTCTGAGCTCCTTGTTGGCCAGAATGAGAATACCTTCTACGATAATCACATCAGCCGGTTCCACAATCACCTTCTCGGTCTTGCTGCGGGTGCAGGAGATGTAGGAATATACCGGTTGCTCAATAGTCTTTCCTTCCTTGAGCTCTTTGAGCTGCTGGTTCAGCAGTTCCCAGTCAATGGAGTCAGGATGGTCGAAATTGTGAACCCGTTTCTCCTCGTCCGTAAGGTCGCTGGAGTCCTTGTAATAAGAGTCCTGCGGTATGACGCGCACTCTTTCCTTCTTGAGCTTTTCGATAATGGTCTTGACAACCGTAGTTTTGCCGCTGCCTGAGCCGCCGGCGATTCCGATGATGAGCATAGACTAATATTCTGCGTTTTTTGGTGTTCTCGGGAACGGGATGACATCCCTGATGTTCTGCATTCCGGTGATGAAGAGCAGGAGTCTCTCAAAGCCCAGACCGAAACCGCTGTGAGGGCAGCTTCCGAAGCGGCGGGTGTCTATGTACCACTCAAGGCCCCTGCGGCTCATCTTAAGCTCGTCAACTCTGGCTTCAAGTTTGCCGAGGTCGGCTTCGCGTTCGCTGCCTCCGATGATTTCACCAATTTTAGGGAAGAGGACATCCATTGCGCGAACGGTCTTTCCGTCTTCGTTCTGCTTCATATAGAATGCCTTTATATCTTTAGGGTAGTCTGTGAGGATGACCGGCTTGCCGAAATGCTCCTCTACGAGGTAGCGCTCGTGCTCGCTCTGGAGGTCGGTTCCCCAATCTACAGGATATTCGAATTTGTGTCCGTTTGCAATGGCCTCCTTGAGGATTTCGATTCCGTCAGTGTATTTGAGGCGTACAAACTCCGTATTCACAACGCCCTCGAGTCTTTCGATAAGGGTGTTGTCGTAGCGGTCGTTGAGGAACTGGATGTCGTCACGGCAATTCTCAAGGGCATAGCGCACGAGGCTCTTGATGAAGTCTTCTGCAAGGTCCATATTGTCCTTGATGTCGTAGAAAGCCATTTCAGGCTCTATCATCCAGAATTCCGCAAGGTGGCGCGGGGTATTGGAGTTCTCCGCGCGGAAGGTCGGGCCGAAGGTATATATTTCTCCGAGAGCAGTTGCCCCGAGCTCACCTTCAAGCTGTCCGCTCACGGTAAGGCTGGTCTGCTTTCCGAAGAAATCCTTGCTGTAGTCAGGCTCTCCCTTCTTGTTTTTCGGGACATTGCCAAGATCAAGGGTTGTGACCTGGAACATCTGTCCTGCACCCTCACAGTCGGATGCTGTGATGAGCGGGGTATGCAGATATACAAAGCCCTTTTTGTGGAAATAGTCGTGAATCGCGTAGGCCATCTGGCTGCGAAGTCTAAGCACTGCTCCGAAGGTATTGGTCCTTGGACGCATATGCGCTACTGTTCTAAGGTACTCAAAGGAGGTATCCTTCTTCTGGAGAGGGAAACGCATAGGATCGCATTCGCCGAAGATTTCAATATTCCTTGCGTGAATCTCCACGGCCTGTCCGCTGCCCACCGACTCAACGAGTTCTCCGGTAACCCCTATGCAGGCTCCGGTTGTGATGCGTGGTAGAATAGCTTCTGTTTCAGCATTCTTGTCCACAACTATTTGGATATTCTTTATAGTCGAGCCGTCATTGAGGGCGATGAAGGCTATTTCCCTGTTGCCTCTCTTCGTCCTGACCCATCCCTTGACGAGGACCTCGCACCCTGCCTGCATGGCCAGAAGGTCCTTAACCTTTGTACGACGTATTTCTGTTCTCATTTGCGTATGTCTGTTTTTAAAAGCGGCCCCTCTGATTGGGGGGCCGCTCGTATTCAGTATCCGAGTATTACTCGGCCGGTTTTCTTGCTGAGTACATAATCTTAAGCGCAGAGCAGCGGCGCAGCTCCTGCTTAACGTCTGTAATGATACCCATTCTGACATCCTTGTCAGCCCTGATGCAGACTGTCATAAGAGGGCGGTCACCCTCGTTCATAGCCTCGCGCTCAGAAGCGACGAAGTCACGGATATCCTCCTTTGTTTTGAAAGAGTCATTGAGCTGGATACGTGCATCAGTACCGTACTGGGCCTGAAGTGACCTGATAGGTGTACCGATGTTGATGTATGAGGAAAGGTCTTTCCTCTCAAGCTTTACGACTTCTGATGCTTCCGGAATCTGTACCTGAACCTTGTTCTCGGTCTCACGCATCTGCGTGGTCACCATAAAGAAGAACAGGAGCATGAACACGATATCGGAAAGAGAACCCGAGTTTACTCCAGGAACTTCCTTCTTGTTGTTGCTTCCACCGAATTTTGACATTTTTTTGTCCTCCTTTATTTAGATCCCTTTACATCCTTAGGCTCTGCCTCTGAAATATTCTGAGGAACGGCTTTCTTTACCCATCCCTGCTCTTCTTCAGTGAGCCTTGAGTAAGGCTTGCCGAAATTAGCCCTTGCAAATTCGTCGCGGAGTTCGTTAACCGCTTTCACAAGCTCGTTCTGCACAGCAATGTATGCGGCGTAGCTGGTACCACGGTCGTTCTGCAGGGAAATGACTCCCTTTGAAACCGGAACTTCGCGGAATCCCTCGATCATCTTCATCTCCTTCTCAGGGAGAGTAGGGTCGTTGTTCGGATTGTCAAGGAACTCCTTAACTCTTTCTTTAAGGAAACGGATATCTATAGGCTCACTACCGGCAAGAATTTTATCAGAAGAGTTAATCCTGACAACGATGATGTTGCGGCGGTTGATCTTCTGGTCCTCGACCTGCTGATTCTGGTCCGGAATCGGAGGCAGACGGCGTGCAAGTCCGGTGTGGCTTCCCATTGTTGTTGTCATAAGGAAGTAGCACAGGAGCAGGAACGCGATATCCGCTGTCGAGCTTGAGTTAATTGCAGGTGTTTTTTTCTTGCCCATAGCTTATTTTCTGTTACGGATAGCGTTTACAACTGAACCTACGATGATGGAAAGGATAGCCACTCCACCGCAGAGGTAGGTAAGGTTGAGAATTGTATCGGTAAGTTTGAGTGTGCTGTCAGATGGCTGTTCTGCAATGCCTACTGCAGGAGCGCCAGGTGAGATGAAATAAACGATTGCGCAAAGTGCTGCTGTACCGGCGAGAACCGCAAGAATCTTCACGAGATACTTCTTGTCGTTCATCACTCCTATGACACCGCTCACGAGAACGATGCTCACCAGAGCTATGCCAAGCATCACATACGCCCAGATAAAGAGGGCATCAACAGCCACGTTGCCGTTTGTCTCGAAGCCGTAAACCCAGCCGAAGACAAATACGGCTACGCTGATGACTATCAGTGCCAGCAGTATCCATTTGATGATTTTGCTATATGATGATTTCATTGCGATTCCAATTATGCCTTGTGTGCAGTCAGAACGTCAATAAGGTCGATAGAAGCCTCTTCCATATCGATGGTGATGGCGTCAATCTTGGCGAGAATGTAGTTGTAGAATACCTGAAGAATCATTGCTACGATAAGTCCGGCAACTGTGGTGATGAGGGCGACTTTCATACCTCCTGCAACGACGTTAGGGGAGATATCACCGGCGGCCTGGATAGCGTCGAATGCCTGAATCATACCGATAACGGTTCCGAGGAATCCGAGTGACGGAGCGATGGCGATGAAGAGGGAAATCCAGGAAAGACCGTTCTCAAGCATGCTCATCTGGATAGAACCTGAAGAAACGATGTTCTTCTCGACTACGTCAACACCCTGGTCGTACCTGTCGAGACCATCATAGAAAATCTTTGCGACAGGACCGCGGGTATTGCGGCATACATCCTTTGCAGCTTCGATACCACCCTCTGCGAGAGCCTTCTCAACCTTAGCTACGAGAGCCTTTGCATTGACCTTTGAGAATGAGAGATAGAGGATTCTCTCAATAGAGAGTGCAAGACCGATGATAAGGCAGATGATAATCAGGGACATGAAGCCTGCACCACCCTCGATGAACTTTGTCTTGAGAGCCTGATGGAGAGGAACCTCAGACTTTACGTTGAACGGGTCAACTTCAGCTGCTTCCTCAGCTGGAGCTGCCTCGACTGCCTCAGTTGCCTGAGCTGTCTGGTCTGCTTCCTGAGCGGAGGCAACATTAGCAGAGAAGACCAGGATGGCCATTGCTGCCAAAAACATTGAAATCTTTTTCATAACTGTTTTTGAATGTGTTTGAATTAATGAATTATTGTTTGTTGATCAAATTTCCAGCGGTGTGTTTCAAAATCGTTGCAAGATAGCAAAAAAAATTCAATCTATTACTATCAATCGTTTATTCTTGCAAAAAGTCTCCTCGCATTGCAAGTTGTCGATGCTGCCGCCTCTTCAAGGCTTATCCCTTTTATTTCAGCAAGTTTTGCGGCTATCAGAGGAATATTGGCGCTTTCGTTGCGGCTTCCCCTGAGCGGAGTCGGTGCAAGATAGGGCGAGTCGGTCTCCAGAAGTATCATTTCCATAGGTATATCGGCTATGTCCCTGGCTATCCCGGCATTCTTGAAGGTGAGCACTCCTCCTATCCCGACATACCAGTCTCCGTAGCGCCTGATGCGCGAGGCCACTTCCTTGCTTGCGCTGAAGGCGTGAAGATTGCCCCGCAGACCGAGTCCGCGGCAGCTGTCAAGCACCTTGAAAAAGTCGTCGGTGGCGTCCCGCAGATGGATGTTCACGGGCAGGTTTAGCCTCGCGGCCAGCTCCAGCTGTGCCTTGAGCGCGTCCAGCTGCTGCGTTTTGAACTCTGTGGACCAGTGGTAGTCCAGCCCTATTTCTCCAATCGCAACTATGTCCGGAGAGCCGGCTGTCCCATAAACCAGATCCACCTCCTCCTGCCAGTCCTGTTTCACCGAGCCGGGATACAATCCTGCCATCCTGTAGAGTACTCCGGGATGCCTGGATGCCAGTTCGTGCATAGCCTGTCTTTCGCTGCTGTCTATGTCGGCGAGCAGCATCTTGTGTACTCCGGCTTCGAGAGCACGGAGCACTGCCGCATCCTCTTCCCCCTTGAAGGCGGGGTCGCTCAGATGGGTATGTGTATCTACAAATTCCACGATGCGAATTTACGCATTTCTTACGACAATGGCACACCTCAGCAGCAAATCCTGCTCCACAAATCCGTCGCTGCACAGCCTTGATATCCTTCTTCTGGTCTGCATATAGTCCCACCCCAGCGCTTCGGAGATTTCTTCGGGGTTGTGGCCCCGGTTGAGCTTTATGTAAGTTGCAAGCTGCTGGAGCATATCCACTTCGTTCATGCTGAGCGCGTCCCTGTAGCGGTCTGCTATTTCGTCAGCGAGTTCCGCTTTTCGCCTGCGGTTGTAATGCCCGAGCCCGAGGGCTTCGGGAAGCAGGGTCACGTCGCTGATTATTTCGGCAATATGCCCCGCTGCAAGCTGCAGGCAGCCCTGGGATCGGGGGTCTTCTATGCGTCCCGGCAGCACCCACACCTCCCGCCCGTAACTGAAGGCGGTGTTGGCGGTAATCAGTCCGCCGCCCTTCTTTTTCGACTCAACCAATATGGTTGCTCCGCTCAGACCGGCTATGATGCGGTTTCTTCGCAGGAAAGTTGCAGCCTGAGGCGTTGTGCCGGTGGGGAAGTCGGTAATAAGGGCGCAGCCTGAAAGGGAGCAGATTCTGTCGGCGGCCTTGCGGTGGAAATTGGGATACATATCGTCGATGCCGGTCGGCAGTACCCCGATTGTGCGCAGACCCGCTTCCATTGCCGCCTGATGCGCGGTGATATCGACTCCGAGAGCCATCCCGCTGACGATTACGGGCTTCACCGGGGCCTGGGAGAGGGCGAATACAATGCGCCTGCACCATTCTTTCCCGTAAGGAGATATGTCTCTGGTCCCTACAATCGAAATGCAGGGAGCTCCGTCAAATATTTCCCCGACAGGGGAGTCGCTGCGGATGTAAAGCCCGAGCGGACAGTCAGGACACTCTCTGAGCAGGGCGGGATAATCCTCATCCTCAAGTGAGATAAAGCGGTATCCTTCTTTGTGGATTGTCTCAAGTTCGCGGGCAGCCTCGTCAATCAGGGCCCCGGAAAGCCTTCCCCTGTAGCGAGAAAACGGTCCCAGGAGTTCTTCCCTCTCTCTTTCGGGCAGTGAAAACAGAGCTTCCACCGAACCGGTCGCTTCAAGTAGCCGGTGTGCGACCAGAGGCTCATAACCGAACGCGCGGCCGAGCGCACAGGCGCCGACCGCGGTCAGATTCTTTGTGTAATCGTTCATTTGTCATAGTTGTCTGTCCAGGATTTACAGTGTTTTACTTTTCTGTTGCTTTGGCTCTGAAATTCCTTTCCACGAGCTGGACCGTGTCCACCAGAGTCTGGTCGTCCTTTGCGCAAATGCTGAACAGTGCGAGATAACCGGATTTTATCTCCACACACATAAGACGCATAGGGGAATCATCCTCGCACAGGGCTTCGAAGCCGTAGGCTTTCTTGCCTGCGAAAGGCCATTCGGTGATAGGGTCGTAATCCTCGGGGTCGTCATCGTCAAATCCCACTATGTCGGCATAGTTGGCAAGGGCCTCATCCGCCGCAGTGGTGTCTGAAGGCATCCTTCCTGCGAAAATCTCAATTTCCGCAAGGTCGGTGCGGGCCTCGTCGTCCGGGAGGTGGCAGCTGAAGTGGGTCAGCGCATTTCCCTCCGGGTCCTTCTCGCGGGATACTTCCTTCTCCCATCCCTCTGGAAGTTCGAGTGTGAAATTGTAAGCCATTGTTTATCGGGTATTAAAGGATAAGCATGGCGTCTCCGTAAGGGCCGAAGCGGTACCCTTCCTCAAGAGCCACCCTGTAAGCGTTCATCACATTCTTGTAGCCTCCGAAGGCAGCCACGGACATCAGCATTGTGGATTCCGGCAGGTGGAAGTTGCTGACATAGGCGTCGGGGATGGAGAACTCGTAAGGAGGGAAGATGAACTTGTTGGTCCAAAGGTCGTTTGCCTTGACCTCGTGCTGTGTGGTCACGTAGGTCTCAAGCGCGCGCACTACCGTGACTCCAACGGCAACTATCTTGTGCCCGGACCTTTTGGTAGCATTGATTTTGGCTGCTGCCTCCTCGGTGATAATCATCCTCTCGCAGTCCATCCTGTGTTTGGAAAGGTCTTCCACATCCACTGCACGGAAGTGGCCTATTCCCATATGAACGGTAATGAAGGTGGTGTCGATGTCCTTGAGTATCATCCTGTTGAAGAGCTCGCGTGAGAAATGCAGCCCAGCAGCAGGTGCAGATACCGCTCCTTCGTTCCTGGCGAAAATGGTCTGGAAGTTCTCTACATCGGACTCGTCAGGAGTTTCCTTCACCCACTCCGGCACCGGAGTCTGTCCGAGTGCGAACAGAGCCTTCTTGAACTCCTCGTATGGTCCGTCATAGAGGAACCTGAGGGTGCGTCCGCGGGAAGTGGTGTTGTCAATCACCTCGGCCACCATACTGTCGTCCTCTCCGAAGTAGAGCTTGTTGCCGATTCGGATTTTGCGTGCAGGGTCCACTACCACATCCCAAAGCCTCTGCTCCTTGTTGAGTTCGCGAAGCAGGAATACGATGATGTCAGCCTCGGTTTTCTCCTTCTTGCCGTAGAGTTTGGCCGGGAAAACCTTGGTATCGTTGAGGACTAAGTTGTCGCCCTTTCCGAAATAATCTATAATGTCCTTGAATTGCCTGTGTTCAATCTCTCCCGTATCCTTGTGCAGCACCATAAGCTTGCACTCATCTCTCCAGCGGGTAGGCTGGGTTGCTATCCTGTCTTTCGGGAGGTCGAAGTCAAACTGTGAAAGTTTCATATCTGCTAAATGTATATTCTTTAAATATACGGAGGAAACTTTCAAAAAGTTTCATACTTCTACACTTTTGCTTCGCGAAAGACTTCGAGAATGGAAGGATAGGTGTTTTTGAGGAAAGGAGGGAGGCTTGATTTGGCCACCCAGGCAGCCTTGGAGATATCCTCTTCCCTCTGTGGGGTGAGGTCGGTAGGGTTGGTGTAGAGCATATCATACCACCAGGTGTGCTTGAGGTGCCAGACATTGTCCCTAAGGTAGCAGTGGTCGGTAACGCAAATCAACCCGCGCAATTCGAGCTGGTCAACTCCGGTTTCTTCCTGCACTTCCCTGAGCGCGGTCACGGCTATATCCTCTCCCGCCTCCTGATGGCCTTTGGGAAGGTCCCACAAACCGTTGCGGTTAATCAGCAGATAATCGCCCCTGCGGTTGGACACCAGTCCTCCGGCGGCGACTACTTCGCGGAACTCGGAGCACAGGCTTCTGTAGGTGGCGTCCACATCTTCGCTGGGGATATAGACTCTGGAAATCGAGTCCGTTGCCTGGAACATCTTCACCAGTGTGCCTATGTTGATTCTCTGTCCTATATGGAACTCTACGGAGTTTGGGTCAGAAAGCCTTTCGTCTTCCGGACTGCAGATGATGATGCATCGTTTCTCGAAATATATCCTGTGCATAAGAAATTTGCTATCTTTGCGCCACTGAAAGGACAAATTTAGCAATTTTCTATGGCAGCGCAATACTCCAGCAAACACGGCGTGGTGGGAAGAGCTCCCGCCGAGCTGTTTATGGCCTTCACCGACCTGCGCAATTTCAAGCAGATGGTGCCTCAGGACCAAAAAATCGACATCGAGGCGGACTATGACACCCTTAAAGCTACCGTTCAGGGAATGAGTATGGGCGTGCGGGTAAGCCGCCGTCTTCCGTACAGTCTCATCGAACTTCAGGACAACGGTGCTCCGTTCCATTTCACTATGACCCTGCATTTCGACGATATGGGCGGCAGCCGCACGGACTTCAGCATTGAGGTGGAGGCGGAAATCAGCGGAATGATAAAAATGATGGTGGGCGGAAAGGTAAAGGAAGCCCTCGACAAAATCGTGGACGGCATAGTTGCTTCCGCTCCGGCCCATTGAAATGAATACTGAGGCGGGTACTGCAATCAGGCTCAATCCCTTCAAGGGCCTGGTGGGACCGGAAGGCACTCCGGTTCCCTGGAGCCCGTACGGCAGAATCCTTGAGCAGCGCCCCGTCTTTACCCTGGACCCGCTTTTCCACGCGGGCTGCTACTACGTTCAGGATTCGTCCGCAATGTTTGTGGGACACATATGCCGCCGCGCTCTCGCATCAGTAGGGCATCCCGGCATCAGGGTGCTCGACCTCTGTGCAGCGCCCGGCGGCAAGACCACTGACCTTGCCGCATCGCTTCGCGAAGCTTTCGGGGATGAGTTCCTTCTGGTCAGCAACGAGGTAATGAAGGACCGCAGCCGTATCCTCTGCGACAATGTAGCCGTATGGGGCGACCCCAATGTTATGGTCACTTCCGCCGACCCTGCGGCGTTCGGGCGCTTCCCGGGATATTTCGATATCATCGTAGCGGATGTACCCTGCAGCGGGGAGGGAATGTTCCGCAAGGACGCGAAGGCCGTGGAACAGTGGTCCGAACAGACAGTGCAGCTTTGCGCATCCCGTCAGAAGCGCATTCTCGCCGATGTATGGCCTGCCCTCAGGCAGGGCGGAGTGCTGGTCTATTCCACCTGCACCTATGAGGATTGCGAAAATGATGCGAACCTCGAATGGGCAGCCGCCGAGTTGGGAGGAGATATAGTTGCCCCGAAAGACGAGTTCTCCGGCTGGGGCGTGGAACTCACGCGCCACGGCAACCTGCTTCGTGCCGGCGTGGTGCCGGGCGAAGGGCAGTGGGCCGGAATGCTGGTGAAGACCTCGCCAGAAGGCAGCTGTCCGCGCGCTGAGCTTCAGCAGAGCATAAAGCCACTTCGCTACGGCATCCCCGCCGGCACGCTCAAAGGCGGCAAACTCATCCCGGACCCGGACTATGCCCTGAGCCTCGGCTATAAAGGCGAATACCCGACCATAGAGCTGGATCGCAGGCAGGCCCTCGCTTACCTGCACCACGATGCTCTGCGCTTCCCCGATGCTCCGCGTGGCTTCAATCTTGTAGCATTCCGGGGGCATCCGCTGGGTTTCGTCAACAACCTCGGAACCCGCGTCAACACCCTTCATCCTCTTGCAAGGAGGATACTTATGAATATAGACCAAGTAGAATGAAACTCAAATCAATGCTCGCTGCGCTCGCAATGGGACTCTGCACCCTGCTCGGAGCACAAACCACATCTGAAGAATTCAATGCACGCTACCAAAGGCAGGTCAGCCGGCTCGGCTATGCCGGAGTAGGAGTGGAAGGCATACTCGACAAATGGGAGGCTGCCTTCCCTGAGGACGGACTTATGCTCGAAGCCCGTTTCAACTATTATCTTGTGAAAAGTGTGCGCAGTGAGGTTGTAAAGAAAGACTGCAAGAAATGGCTGGGAGCAGACCCTATTCTCTCGATTCCGGATTCGACCGGGGCCAAGGTCAATTATTTCGAAGAACAGTTTTTTGACGAGCAGCTGCTCTCTGCCGCGCTCGGCTTCATCGACAAGGCAATAGGACTATACCCCGATGAACTTATGTACAGGGTGGACCGGACCTGTGCTATGCTCTCATACGAAAAGGAATCCCCCGACCTTTCCCTGGAGGAGCTGATGGCTCTGGCGGACAGGCACAGTAAAGAGGCTCCGAAGTGGACAATTTCCGGCACCCGGATAGAAGAAGCCGATTTCATCCATCTGATGGCGGAATTCTGCGTCAGGCTCTACAATATCGGCACACCTTCAGGCTATGAGGCCTTCCGGGCGCTTTCCGAGAAGCTCAACAGGATGTGGCCCAAGGAAGCTGTATTCCTCAATAATCTCGGCTCTTACTGGCTCGTAGCCAAGGGAAAGGACAAAAAGGCGGCCTCATATTACAAAAAAGCCCTCAAACTGGATCCGGAGAGCGATGTTGCGAAGATGAACCTTCAGCTCATAGAGCGCCGCAAGGCAGCAGCAAAGAAAGGCAAATAATCAGGAAATATCTCCCTTTATGCTTTGTGTGGGGTCTAGGCGGGAAATCAGCATGGACGGAATCAGCATAAGCAGCATAATCACCGCCCAGGCCCCGAGGTCGGTAGCGAGAATGGCACCGATATTGAGCTTCACCGGGACATAGGAAACAAAATAGAAGGCCGGGTCCAGCTTCAGGAAATGGGTAGCATTCTGCACGACGCAAAGCAGTATCGCAGCGGCATTGCCGGCAAGCAGTCCAAGAACGGTGGAGCGCGACGCCACCCTAAGGAAGGTACTTGCTATGCTGCGGTTGTCCATACCCATAGCCTTGAGCGTGCCTATGGTCGTGGTGCTGCGCATAATCATAATCAGCAGTCCTGAAATCATATTGAAGGCCGCAACCAGGGCCATAAGTACCAGAATCGCGGCTACATTGATGTCAATCACCTGAAGCCAGTCGAAGACAGGGGCATAAAGTCTGGCGCCCGATTCGCAGCGCAGGCCGGTGGCAAACCCGATCTCGGCCGCCTTCATATTGATAGCTTCCCTCCCGTCGTAGCGGGAGTCCAGCCTTATCTCCACGCTGCCGGCCTTGTCCCGAGGCATCCCGAGAACCCTCTGCAAATCCCCAAGCGGGCAATATACCACCAGGTTTCGGTCCAGTTCGACCGGGTTGGGATATACTTCCTTTATGGTGAAATTCCTTGCCTTGACCTTGCCGGCGAAGAAATAGGCCGTGATGCGGTCTCCCTCGCCTTTGCCCAGGATGCGTGAAAGCCTTTCCGGTATGCGGATGCTCAGGGCCTCTTCATCGGAAGGTGTGCCTTTGAATACTACTCCTTCCATAATGCCCCCGCATTTGATTACTCCCGGCTCCACAATCACAGGGGTGACTGAGGCGATTCCGTCAATTGCGTCCAATTCGGAGAGCAGGGTACTGTCCAGCAGCACTCCGTCTTCCGCATGCAGGGTGGCGTCGGCACATACATCGGCAACGGCCTTGCGTATTTCTGCCCTGTAGCCGGAAGATATGCTTACCGCCACTATCATCACGAAGGAAGAGATGGCAGTCGCCCAGACTGACACCCGGCCCTTGAAGCGGAGCTTTTGGGATATGAAGGATGGTGCGCCCACTACCTTGAAACCTGAGGATTCTTCTCGATGGAAGGATAGAGCGGCCACCAGATGCCCAGCTTGATGCCGCTGGTGCCGTTCTGGGTGATGATGTGCCTGTGTGCGCTGAAGTAGTCAGCGTGGTCCATAGGCCATCCCTTGCCCAGGTTCTGCATCTTGACGAAAATGCAGCACTTCTTCCACTGGAGGTTTATGAAAACATCGAAATACGGCCCGTTGTTGTACTGCCACTCGTTCTGGCTGGCAAAGGTGCCGGTGATATAGTTCCATTGAGGGCTGTACCACTTGGTGTTCCACCAGGCGTTGATGCCTGCCTGCATATCCATAACTCCCGGCTGTACAGGGAATTGCAGGAACCACTTGAGGTTGAGCGAAAGTGCCGGAAGAGGCAGGACATCCTGATTGGAAGAATATTGCGCCAGCAGGTGATTGTCCATATGGAAGAGCCCGCCGATGACGAACTCCTGCCTGAGGTCGGCGCTCAGGACGCTTACCGGTTTGTCGGAGTACTGTTTTACAACGCCAAGTGTGTCGTACCAGGTCATTCCTCCTACAAGGGCGTAGCCTGCATTGAACTTGGTCTTCCAGTGAGGTATCTCCACTCCTCCTTCAATCTTCGCGCTGCTGATGTTGCGGAACTCGTTGTCCCAGCGGTACAACTCATTGATGGTGGAGTACATGTGTCTCTGGTAGAAGGTCGGTCTCTTCGACTCGGCCGTGAACTGCCCGTAAAGGGATACCGGGGATTTGCGTGCCTTGCGGAATGGATAGAAACTGAGTTCTGCCCTTGCGCTCAGGTCCGTATTGCCCGCGTCCGCTCCCGCAAATACCAGATGCCCCTTTGCGTTCCACCTGAAATTGTTCCCTATAAAGCCCTTGACTCCCGCGTACGCGTAGAGTGAGTTCTCGCTGAGTTTTGAAGTGTCCGCAGCGGTGACATTGTGGTAGGTGTTTACATAATCACCTATACCCACGTCAATCTTTGATATGAAAGCCTGCTCCTTCCAAGGCTGCAGCCTGAGATACAGCTTGTTGTCTATCCTCGTCTGTCCCAGCGAATCGGCCTCCTTCCCGTTCTCGAACTTTCTTCCGTAGCGGGAATACTCGAAACTGTGCCCTACGAAACCGGTGGTGAGTGAGTCTCCCCAAGGCAGGAAGTCGATAGGGAAGCGGTACTGCTGGTCCCCGTAGAAGGTGAGTTTTTTGGTAGTGGATTTGGCGCTGGACATAGCCACCTTCACTTCCCTGGACTCAAGGGTGGTATCCCTGATTTCGGAGATGTCCACTATTCCTCCGTTTTCGCCCGAGCTGACGGAATTGCTGATGAATCCGGCGTGTGCTGTGTATTTCTTGCCCACATAGTTGAGTGAAGTGGATACGGTCTTGTTGGACACTTCCTCGTTGATGAGCATTCCGCCGCCTCCCCATCTGTCGTAAAGGAGCTGGACATTGAGTGCCGGGGTGATGTTTTGGGTGGTGAGTATGTGGATGTTGTCCGATTCTTTGTCGTCGGAGGCGAGCAGGGTGCCGAAATACGCAAGTTCCGTGTAAGGTGTCTTGGTGTTGTAGTTCGGAAGTGTGGACGGTGAGAAACTCCAGGTCTGGAGAGGGTCATAGAAGTCCACACCGCAGGATTTGCGTTTGAAGTAGTTGTAAGTCTGTACAGGGGAGCCTGAGACTCCGAGCCAGGTGGCATTTACGTCTTCCTTCTGGAAAGGATGGTCATAGAACCTGCCGTTGAAAGTGGTGTCAGGAATGGAGGCGTTCAAGTCCTGGAAATCCCTGTCTACTGTCCATTGGATTATCCTCTTGTAATACAGGGAGTCCGGCAGGGCATAGGCTTCGAGTATGCGCGGAGTTGCCTTGCGTATGCTGTCCTTGCGGGCCTTTTCTTCCTCCTTTATCGCATCCAGGCTGTCGCGTACGGCCAGTTTCCTCTTTTCCTTCTGCTCGAAATCGTATTTCTTGCGGGCCTCCGGGTCAAGGGAATTGTACCATTTTTCGAATGCAGCCTTGGCTTTGAGTGTGGAATCCCTGAAATAGAGGGAGTCCAGCATCCTTTTTTCGGTGTAGGTGGTGTCCGCCATACGCCAGTAAAGGGAGTCGGCCCTGTTTTCGAAAACGGTCTGCAGGGAATCTCCTGTGCGTTTGAGGGAATCGCTGGTCTGCCTGTGGGTAAGCGAGTCCACTATGGCTATGTAGTACCTAAACCTGAAAGGGTCGGTAAATCTCAGTGAATCAGGAACTTTTATGGTGTCCCTGGCAAGAATGACGGGAGTGGTGTCCTTCGGGGCAAAGTCCAGAGAGTCGCTTCCTCCAAGCAGGCTGTCTGCGATTTCAACCTTGTCGAAATTGCCCTTTCTGCGGGCGCGGTAGTTGTCCGGCGGATAGATGACGGTATCCGGGCCGGCTGCCTCTGCCTGTACTGCAAGCGGTGGCACAGCTGCAGGGCCTGACATCATTTCGGACGCCACGCCTATGCCTATGCTTCCGACCAGGGCTATAGGGAATATTAATTTCTTGAATGCGTTCATTTACGGAATAAGGTAGATATCGTCCCCGGCCTTTTCAAAATGGTACCTCTCCCTTGCGTATTTCTCCAGAGAGTCCCTGTTGGTGGTAAGGTCCTTGAGAGTCTGCTCCATCTGCTCTATCTGTCTGGAGTTCATCTCGATTTCCCTGTTCTGACGGCCTATGGTGAATCCTGCTTCCACCCATCTGAGCACATTGTCCTTCTTTACGAAAAGAAAGACCACAGCGACGGTAAGCGCGATTATCATCGTGCGCTCAAAGGATCTGAGTTCCTTGCGTGAACCGTCCTTCTTCCTGTCCCATATGTCCAGAAACTTTCCCATCAGAGCATCTTTTTCTTCTTCAGCAGTATGAGAACGAAACCGACCAGCAGCAGCATCAGAACGAATATTCCAACCCAGGCAAGCTTGATTTCAGCAAACGGGAGGGTGACATTCATTCCGTAGAAACTGCAGAGCAGGGTAGCAGGCATAAACAGCATCGAAATCAGAGTGAATACCTTCATGATTCTGTTCTGGTCGAGGTTGATGATACCGACTACGGTGTCCTGAAGGTACTCCAGCCTCTCGAAGGTGAAGTTGATATGGTTGATGAGCGAGGAGATATCCTGAAGGATAATGGAGAATTTCTTGTCCAAAGCATCCGGGAAAAGGTCGCTCTTGAGTATGTTTCCGAGTATTCTCTGCTTGTCCACCACATTCTCCCGCACTACCATTGCGTTTTCCTGCAACTGGTTGATATCCAGAAGAAATTCTTCGTTTATTCCCTCGTTCTGGTTGATTCTTTTGCTGAACAGGGAAGTGTCCTGGGAAATAAGCTCCACAATGTCCGCATCCAGGTCCACGCGCTTGTCGATTATGTCCACGAATACGTTGAAACCGTCGTGGTACAGGTCCGGGCGTGCCTGAATCTTGTTTGTCAGAAGGTCGAAGGATCGGATCGGAATGTCCCTCAGAGTGGTGAGGGTATGCTTTGTGAGCATAAAGGATACAGGGTCCATAGACATCTCTCCTCCGGTAGGGGAGATGAAGTTGGTGTTGGCGTAGATAATGCCGTCCGCCTCGTGGAAACGGGACGAACTCTCAATCTCTTCGGCCTGGGCCCTGCTTTGAATGGTAGCTCCGAGAAAGGCCTCGGCAGCCCTCTTTTCCTCTCCTGTAGGGTCCAGGAGATCTATCCAGAGAGCGTTTTCTTTGCTGATAGCAGCAAACTCCGTTTTGGACTGTGAGAGGAGTATCTCCTCTCCCTGCCTATAGAAAATCTTAATCATTGCCTTCCTGCTTTGTTCCCGGCTTTCTGTCGGAAGGGGTTAATACTTACGGGTTAGCCGTGCATCACGGAGAAGCAGCGGCGCCGCAAATATACAGAAAACGCTCAAAAAAAACTATATCAGAACTGAGATTCCTATCCCTATAAGAACGAAGCCTCCGGCAATCTCGGCAATGCGGCCGACCTTTTCTCCGATTTTCTTGCCGAAAGGAATGCCTATGACTACAGACAGTGCGGTGCATACGAAAACCGATATGGCCTCGGGAAGGGTTGCGTCCCAGTCCTGCCCCGCCATACTCAGGGAAATGCCCACCGCCAGGGCGTCAATGCTTGTGGCAATTCCGCCGAGAATGACATTCTTCCAGCCGTTGAGGTCTCTCTGCTCCGATTCGCCCTTGAAGCCCTCTATGCACATCGAGCCGCCCACATACAGCAGGAGCAGGAAGCCGATAATGTGCGCCAGCTTTTCCACATAGCCTACCATAAGGCTGCCGAAGGCCCATCCTGCAAGCAGAAGGCCGGTCTGTATGACTGCGAAACTGACGGCTACCTTGGCAACGCTGCCGAAGCGTATCTGCTTAAGTGTTATCGACGAGCATACCGATACCGCAAAGCAGTCGGCACACAGGGAAAGTCCGAAAAGTATAGTCTGCAACAAATTCATAACGCAACTATGGTTTGAACGGTTGGCGTGCCGCAATCGAGCGTCCGAGGGTAAGGGCATCGGCATATTCGAGGTCATCCCCGAAGCCGAGACCGCGCGCAAGCGTGGTGATTTTCACGCCGAGACCGGCAATCTGCCTGTAAATGTAGAATGAAGTGGTTTCCCCCTCTACGTCCCCGCTGAGTGCCAGAATCACTTCCATCCCTTCCTCAAGGCGTGCGAGCAGCTCCCTGATATGCAGGTCGCTCGGTGCAATGCCGTTGATAGGGGATATGATGCCGCCCAGTACATGATACACTCCATTGTACTGCCCTGTGGCCTCTATGCTCATCACATCCCTGACGCTCTCCACTACGCATATCGTCCTGTGGTCGCGCTTCCCGTCCGCGCATATGCTGCAGAGGTCTCCGTCAGCGACCATCATACACAGCTTGCAGTAGTGTACGTCCGTGGCAAGCCGGTCCACGGCTGTTGCAAACTGATGTATGGACTCGGAGGGCTGCCTGAGCAGGTGCAGGGCAAGCCTCAGGGCGCTTCTCGAACCGACTCCGGGCAGGGAACTGATGGCCTCGACTGCATCCTGCAGCACTCTTGAAGGGTAGTTGTTGTTCATCGGATGATTCTCTTCCAGAGTTTGTCGACAAGAGGGGAACTTCCCTTCATCATAAAGCCTATGCATACAGCCATAATCAGCGTTCCCCAGCCAATAATCGGTTTCCCCTCGGGCCCCAGAGGCCTTCCGTTGAAGAACCACAGGCAGAGCAGGACTCCGAGCAGCAGCATCAGGCAGTCCATTATCACCTTGTTGGTGTCGAATTTGCCTCCGAATCTGCGGGTGAATGCGGAAACTGTCATCTCGGCCGGCAGCATCCAGGCCTTTGCTGCCACTTCCATGGAAATACCGAAGGCGGTAATCACGCAGGCGATGGCGATGAATACAAACTGCATAGCAAGGCTCCCGGGAATGATGCCGCAGGCGTGGAGCAGCCAGAGCGAGCCGTCAATCATCAGGCTCAGCAGGATATTGGCAACCAGCTGCAACAGGTCGGCAATTTTGAAATCTTTGCCCAGGACCACAAACTGCAGAAGGACAAATATTGCATAGACAATGAAGTTGCAGGTGCCGACGGTGATGCCTTCCAGTCCTTCAGACATAGCATAGCTTGCAACATTGAGCGGGCTGGTGCCCAGATTGGCTACAATGGAGACGGCTATGCCGAGCGCAACCAGCAGCATGCCCAGGGTGGAGAAAATATATCTCTTGAAAATTTCTTTTGCTTTCATAAGGTTTGCAAAGGTAGGAATTTTTCCTTATATTTGCCCGCTTTTTCGCCGTACGCGTATGTGCGCAGGCGTCAAAGCCGGTGTTTTAAGTTTAACTTTTTAATAAAAATTTTGTTTTACCAGTTATGGCAGAAACAGAAAAGGCGCGTCTGAACGCATCCATCGCTCCTGAGGCTTTCGATTGGGAAGCTTTCGAGAACGGCGGTGTGTACGGCAGCGCAGACAAAGAGGCCATCAGGGCTGCTTACGAGACCACTCTCAACAAAGTAGTTGAGAATGAGGTTGTAGAAGGTGTAGTTACAGAAATCAACAAGCGCGAGGTTATCGTTTCTATCGGTGGCAAGAGCGAAGGTGCAATCAATGCAGCAGATTTCCGTTACAATCCTGAGCTCAAGGTTGGCGACAAGGTAGAAGTTTTCGTTGAATCAGCAGAAGACAAGAGGGGTCAGCTCGTCCTTTCACACAAGAAGGCACGTGCTCTCAAATCTTGGGACCGCGTCGGCGAAGCATTCAAGAACGACGAGGTTGTCAAGGGATTTGTCAAGACCCGCACCAAGGGCGGTATGATCGTTGACGTATTCGGCATCGAGGCATTCCTCCCTGGCAGTCAGATCGACATCAAGCCGATCCGCGACTATGACCAGTTCGTAAATCAGACAATCGACTTCAAGATCGTCAAAATCAATGAGGAGTTCCGCAATGTGGTCGTATCCCACAAGGCACTTCTTGAGGCAGAGCAGGAGGCCAGAAGGGCTGAGCTCATCAGCAAGCTCGAGAAGGGACAGGTACTCGAAGGCGAGGTCAAGAACATCACCAACTACGGTGTATTCGTTGATCTCGGCGGTGTTGACGGTCTCATCCACATCACAGACCTCAGCTGGGGCCGCATCAACCATCCTGAGGAAGTCGTTTCTCTCGGCCAGAAGATCAAGGTTGTTGTCCTTGACTTCAATGAGCAGCAGAAGAGAATCGCCCTCGGTTTGAAGCAGCTTTCAGCTCATCCTTGGGATGCACTCAATCCTGATCTCAAGGTCGGTGACAAGGTCAAGGGTAAGGTTATCCTCATCGCTGACTACGGCGCATTCATTGAGATTGAGCCTGGCGTAGAGGGACTCGTACACGTATCCGAGATGTCCTGGAGCACACGTCTCCATTCAGCACAGGATTTCCTTAAGGTTGGCGACGAGGTTGAGGCACAGATTCTCACCATCGACCGCGAGGCCCGCAAGATGTCCCTCGGTATGAAGCAGCTTACTCCTAACCCTTGGGATACCATCCGCGAGAAGTATCCTGTAGGCAGCAAACATCAGGCTGTTGTCCGCAATGTGACCAGCTTCGGTGTATTCGCTCAGCTTGAGGACAGCGTAGAGGGACTCGTTCACATCAGCGACCTCAGCTGGAACAAGATCAAGCATCCTTCAGAGATTGTTGCTCCTGGCGACACCATCGATGTTGTCATCCTCGAGTTCGATGAGGCTACCCACAAGCTCAGCCTCGGACACAAGCAGCTCGTACCTAACCCTTGGGATACAACCGAGAAGAAGTACCCTGTAGGTACCGTTGTTGAGGGAACCATCGCTTCCACCACCGACAAGGGTGCAACCATCACCCTCGACGGCGAGACTGAAGGCTTCGCATTCAACCGCGAGCTCGTCAAGGAAGACGGCAAGCAGGCAGTTGCCGGCGAGACTCTCCCGTTCAAGGTTGTAGAACTCCGTCGCAGCACACATACCGTGCTCCTCAGCCACGTACGCACCTACGCAGAGGTTAAGGAGAAGGCAGCTGCTGCAGAGGCAGAGAACACCAAGAAGGCAGTGAAGAAGGTCAATGCCAACGTTGAGAAGACTACTCTCGGTGACCTTGACGTTCTCGCAGCTCTCAAGTCAAAACTCGAGAAAGGCGAGTAATGAACTTGACCCTGCAGATTTTGGGCGCGGCTTCGGCTATGCCCATTTCTGATATGAATCCAAGCGCCCAGGCACTCAGAGTGCACGGGCGCTTGCTTCTTATCGATTGCGGAGAGGGCACCCAGCAGCAGATGCGCAGGCAGCACCTCTCGTTTCTGAAGGTGAAGGCTGTCTTCATCTCCCACATCCACGGGGACCATATTTTCGGCATTTTCGGAGTATTGTCCACGATGGCTATGTATGGAAGGACTGAGGCATTGGACCTTTTTGCCCCCAAGGGCTTCGCCCCCATACTCAAGTTCTTCCTTTCCTATTTTTCGGAAGGGATGAACTGTGAAATCAACTTCCATCCGCTCGACTGCAAGCAGCCTGAACTCATCTATGAGCTGCGCGGAGTGCCGGTATATGCCTTCCCTCTCCGGCACAAAATCGATTGTTTCGGCTACCGCTTTGGCGACTGGTATGCCTATTGTTCAGATACAGCTCCTTTCCCCGAACTTGCTCTCTGGCTGCAAGGGGTAAGAACCATATATCACGAGACCACCTATCTGCGCGAATGGGCAGACAAGGCCGGGAAATATTACCACTCAACTACGGATGATGCCGCCCGCTGCGCCAGGGATGCCGGTGCAAAGCACTTGCTTATAGGTCATTACACTTCCCGTGTCAGAGACTATGAGCGCTTTGCCTCCGAGTGCCGTGAAATTTTTCCTCAGACTGTGGCAGTAAGGGATGGCGATGTTTTTGAAATTGATTAAATTAGCGCTATGAAAAAGTTGTTCGCTACTCTTTTGCTGGCACTCGGCCTGTTCGCTTCCGCCTCCGATGCCAAGCTAACTCCGCAGGAGGAGTATATTCACAAATACGCATCCATCGCCCAGGCGGAGATGCGCAGAACCGGTGTGCCCGCTTCCATTACCCTTGCACAGGGCCTTCTGGAGTCCGGCGCAGGCAAATCCACCCTTGCCACAACTGCGAACAACCACTTCGGCATCAAGTGCCACAAAAACTGGAACGGCAAGAAGGTTTATCACGACGATGACGCGAAAGGTGAATGCTTCAGGGCATACTCCAAGCCGGAGGAATCCTTCAGGGACCACTCCGATTTCCTGCGTTACAACGACCGCTACAAGTTCCTGTTCGACTACGACATTTCCGACTACAGAAGCTGGTGCTACGGTCTCAAGCAGGCCGGTTATGCAACCGACCCCAAATACGCCACCAAGCTCATAGACCTCATTGAGACTTACGGTCTCGGGCGCTATGATGTCGGCAAGGTGGATGTTCCTTCACCTGACAGAATCGAGGCTCCGGTCAAGGCCGCAATCACCTATGACGAGGAATTCCGCTTCAAGGTCGAGCGTCCGGTCTATGAGAAGAACGGAGTGCGATTCGTCTATGCCCGCAGGGGAGATACCTATGCTTCGATAGCTTCCCTCTACGACCTTTTCCCGTCAGAGATTCTCCGCTTCAACGACCTGAAGCAGACACGCGAACTGAACCCCGGAGACCTTGTCTATATCGCGCGCAAGAAGGCCAGAACAGCCAAGGGGCTGGATATGTACATAGTGCAGGAGGATGGAGAGCAGCTCTGGGACATTTGCCAGAGGTTCGGAGTAAGGATGTCAAGCGTGTGCAAACGAAACAAGCTCACTCCTGATGCAGAACTCGCCGCAGATCAGGAAATCATACTGCGATGAAGAAATTAATCTGGAGCATAGTCGCCGCCTTGGCGCTGTTTGCCGGATTGCAGGGCTGGGGTTGGCTAAGGGACAACCGTGTGCCTGCATTCACCGGACAGGCCCGCGTGTTCGTAGGGGATACCACGACCGTGGAAGGGGTGATTGCCCAGATTAAGGAGCAGACAGGGATTCGCTTCGAGAAGTCCCTTCGCAAGGTTTTCGAAAGGAAGAGGGTTGCTGAGTATCTTTCCAAGGGTTCCTATCTCATAGAGCCTTCCCATACGGCAGTCTATGTGGCCAGAATGCTCAACAACAAATGGCAGACTCCCATAAGGCTCACCCTCGGAGGGTCTATGAGGCTCAAATCCGAAATCGCCTCCAAAATCGGCCGTCAGATGATGCTTGACTCCGCTGAGGTGCACGCGGCTCTTGAAGATGAGGTTTTCCTCAGGAAATTCGGAGTGACCCCCAGGACGGTATTCTCGATAATCATTCCGGATACCTACGAGGTCTGGTGGGACGAGTCCCTCACTTCGCTTTTTACTAGGTTCAGCAAAGAATACGATGTCTTCTGGACTGAGGAAAGGGACAGAAAGGCCAAGGCACTCAAGCTCAGCAGGCAGCAGGTTGCAACAGTTGCTTCAATAGTCAATTGCGAATCCAACTATGTCCCCGAGTATCCCCAGATAGCAGGCGTCTATCTTACCCGGCTCAAGAAGGGAATGAAACTCCAGGCGGATCCGACCATTGCTTTCTGCTATGATTTCAAGTTGGACCGGATTTTGAATAAGCACCTCAAGGTAAATTCGCCTTACAATACCTATAAGAATGCAGGGCTCCCCCCGGGGCCGATATGCTGTCCGACCAAAGAAGCGATGGATGCGGTGCTCGATGCCGATATGGCTTCAGGCTACCTCTTCTTCTGCGCTTCACCGGACTTCAACGGCACCCACCGTTTCGCCCGCACTTATAAGGAGCATCAGGTGAATTCCAAGGCTTTCCAGCGCGAACTGGATAAAAGAACGAAAAAGAAAAATGGATAATCTGGTTGAAAGAGCAAGACAGGTTGCCGAGCTCGTCCTCAAGGATGAGATGCGCAGCAACGGTGTGCCGTTCATAGCCCACCCTGACGGTGTCGCTGCCATTGTGCGCGACGAAATAGGTTTGCCGCAAGAGTGCGTTGCGGCGGTATATCTGCACGAAGCATCCAGAAAGCATCCGGAGCTCGATTTGTCGGAATTTCCTTCCGATGTGCTGAAGATGGTGGATGGGCTGAACCGCATCAGCACCATCAGGCCCAAGGATACCCGCCTTGAAGCGGAGAACTACAAAAAGCTGATTGTGCAATACAGCTCCGACCCTCGCGTTACGGTCATCAAAATTGCCGACCGTCTGGAGATAATGCGCAATCTCTCCATTTTTCCCAAGACCTCAAGGGAGCAGAAGCAGCTTGAGACCCTGATGCTCTACATCCCTCTTGCCCATCAGCTTGGGCTTTACAATATCAAGAGCGAGCTCGAAGATATATATTTCAAGTTTTCGGAGCCGGAGCAGTACCGCTCCATCAAAAACAAGCTGGCTGCAACAGCGCCTGACCGCGAGAGGCTCAGCCGCGAGTTCATAGAGCCGCTGAAAAGCAAGCTCGACCAGGCCGGCATACATTATAAAGTCAAGGTAAGGACCAAGACCGCCTACAGCATATACAAGAAGATGCTTGTCCAGAAAGTTCCTTTCGAGGGCGTGTATGATGTGTATGCCATGCGCTTCATAATAGACTGCGAGCCGGACAAGACCGTGGAGCACGACCTTTGCTGGAAGGTATATTCCTATGTGACTGAGGAGTATGAGCCGGATACCAAGCGCCTTCGCGACTGGCTTACCAATCCGAAGCCCAACGGCTACGAGTCGCTTCACATCACCGTGCGCAATGCCCGGGGCAACTCCATAGAGGTGCAGATCCGCACCAAGCGAATGGACGATATTGCGGAGAGCGGTCTTGCCTCCCACTGGTCCTACAAGGGCATAAAGGGGGAGCATACCCTTGACACCTGGCTGACTTCAGTGCGCTATGCCCTTGAGCATAAGGCTGAGACCAAGCCGGAGGACCTGCCTCAGGCCCCTTCCGGGGAAATATTCTGCTTCACCCCTACGGGCGAACTGAGGATACTCGCAGCCGGTGCCACCGTTCTGGATTTCGCTTTCAATATCCATAGCGGCCTGGGCTGCAAATGCACCGGCGCGCGAATCGGAGGGAAGGCGGTATCCATCAGGGAGAAGCTCAAGACCGGAGATGTGGTTGAAATCCTCACCTCCAAAAACCAGAAGCCGTCTGCTGACTGGCTCAACTGGGTTGTGACATCCAAGGCCAGAAACAAAATCCGTCAGGAACTTGATGCTGCCGAGCGCAAGCTTGCTGCTGAGGGGCGTGAAATACTTGAACGCAGGCTCAAGAACTGGAAGCTTTCTTTTGCAGATGACGAGATTCTGGATTTCTGCAAGAAGCACCATTACAGCGGACAGATTCAGCTCTTTGCTGCAATAGGCAGCGGGGAACTGGATGTCAATGTGATAAAGGAATACATACTTGCAGGCGACCAGCAGCAGGAAAGTGCTGCTACGGAGCTTCCTGCGACGGGAAAAAGTGCATACACCGGCACAGGGGACGATATTCTTGTGCTGAACGCCAAGGATGTGAAGGGTATACAGTACTCTATGGCCCGCTGCTGCAATCCCGTTTTCGGAGATGATGTCTTCGGCTTTGTGACCAGGGGCGAGGGTATCAAAATCCACCGCATCTCCTGTCCTAATGCCTCACGTCTGATCAATCTCTACCCTTACCGTATCCAGAAGGTGAAGTGGCAGGAGACCCAGTCCAGCGGGGAATTCCTCGTTACGCTGAGTATCTTCACCATTCCGGACCCAGCGGTGATGGGTGCGCTAATGGATGTGGTTGCCCGTTTCCGCGTATCCCTGCGTTCGGTTTCCATCAGAAACAAGGCCAACCGTGACGGAGACGATGAGATTACAATGAAACTGCTTGTCCCTTCAAATGCTGAATTGGACAAGGTAATCTCGCAGATCGGCCGTATCGGCCAGGTCCGCAAGGTGCGCCGCGTCTAGTCTATATCTATGTCGATAATGCTGGTGAGCTCGAGGTCCTCAGGGAATACCGGGACTCTCGGGCAAGCCGTCAGGTTGATTATGACATTGCCGTAAATCTTCTTCGGCGACATCTTGCCCACAAGGCGGCAGGCGGCTGCCATAGTGCCTCCGGTTGCAAGAAGGTCATCGTGAACCAGCACCACATCGTCCTCGCAGATTGAGCCTACGTGCATCTCGATGGTATCGGTGCCGTATTCGAGCTCATAGGTCTCGGAGATTTTCTCGCCCGGGAGCTTGCCCTTTTTGCGTGCAGGAACGAAGCCCGCCCCCAGCTTTTCGGCGAGAATGGCACCCATAATGAAACCTCGGGACTCGAGTCCTACGATTTTGGTGATGCCTTTGTCCTTGTACAGTGCTACAAGACGGTCGGTGAGTTCCCTCAAGCACTCAGGATTGATGAAGAGGGTGGTGACGTCCTGGAAATGAATGCCTTTGACGGGGAAATCCTCGATTACGCGGATATTCCCCTGAAGCTGCTCTGTTGTCATTGCACAAATATATAAAAATTTTCAATCCGTTGTTGTGCACAAGCCTAGTCCTTCCAGACTTTGAGGTATTGCTGGAGGGCCCACATTTCGTCGCGGTAACGGGCAGCGGTGGTGAAGTCGAGTTCGGCGGCGGCTTTGTGCATCGCTGCACGGTCATCCTCCACGAGTTTCTCCACCTGGGCGCGGGACATTGACCTGATCACAGGGTCCTGAAGCACAGCGGCGAGGTCGGCAGTGATATGCTCACCCTTGTAGGCAGCGCCATCTTCGCGGAGAGAATCGTGCCCGAGGCCCACTGAGATGCGGCCGCGGCCGAGATCGGACGGGTCAGGGATATAGCGAGGGTCGTCATAGGAGTTCGGTGCGCTGACCCGTCCGGAAACGCCGCGGCCGCCCCGACCTGAACTGCCGGAGCCAAGCGCATAGCCCCCAACACCGGAACCATCTCCGGAACGCGCACCGCCCAACTCGCCGGCAAGCACATTGTGCTTCACGGCCACCTGGGTCGGGGTGATATGGTTCAACTCATTGTATTCTATCTGCTTGCGGCGCCTGCGGTTGGTCTCGCGAATGGTAGCTTCCATAGAAGGGGTAATCTTGTCCGCGTACATAATCACCAGGCCGTTCACATTGCGTGCAGCCCTTCCCGCCGTCTGGGTCAGCGCCCTTTCGGTACGAAGGAAACCCTCCTTGTCAGCATCCAGGATGGCCACCAGCGACACTGACGGGATATCCAGACCCTCGCGAAGCAGGTTCACACCAATCAGCACATCGAACAGCCCGTTCTTGAAATCCTCGATAATCTCCACTCTCTCCGTGGTATCGATATCCGAATGTATATAGCGGCAGCGCACACCTATCCCAGCGAGGTATTTGTCCAACTCCTCCGCCATCCTCTTGGTCAGGGTAGTCACCAGCACCCTCTCGTCAGTCTCTGCGCGTTTGCGTATTTCCTCGATAAGGTCATCCACCTGATTCTCTACCGGACGCACCTCAATCGGAGGGTCCAGCAGACCGGTCGGACGCACCACCTGCTCCACCACAAGACCCTCGCTCTTCTGCAGTTCATAGTCCGCTGGCGTTGCGCTGACATATACCTTCTGCCCAGTTATCTGCTCGAACTCATCGAAAGTAAGCGGACGGTTGTCGGAAGCGGCAGGCAGACGGAAGCCGTATTCTATAAGTATTTCCTTGCGGCTGTGGTCCCCGCCGAACATCGCATGAATCTGAGGCAGTGTCACGTGCGACTCGTCAATGAAAGTGATGAAGTCCTTCGGGAAATAGTCAATCAGGCAGAATGGTCTCTGCCCCGGCTGGCGGCCGTCAAAATAGCGGCTGTAATTTTCTATGCCAGGGCAATATCCCAGTTCCTTTATCATCTCCAGGTCATTCTCTACCCTCTGCTGCAGGCGTTTGGCCTCAAGGGGCTTGCCTACCGATTCGAACCAGTTTATCTGCTGATAGAGGTCATCCTGGATATGGCTCACCGCGGCTGCGCTCCTCTCCTTGGTGGTCACGAAATTATTGGCGGGGTAAATGGAAATCTCCTCTATGCTTTCCAGAGCGGCACCGCTCTGGGGCTCTATCACCGTGAGGCTGTCGATTTCATCCCCGAAGAAATCTATGCGCACCGCATTGTCCGCTCCGCTCAGGTACACATCCACAGTGCTGCCCTTGGTGCGGAAGCAGCCGCGTGTAAATTCCCCTTCCGTGCGGTTGTACAGCGCATCCACCAGCTTATAGAGCAGCGAAGTCTGGGAAATTGTCTGCCCTACCCTCAGGTTGACTGTCTGTGCGTGAAAGTCCTCTGGGTTGCCGATGCCGTAAAGGCAGCTCACCGAACTGATGACAATCACATCCCTGCGCCCGCTGAGCAGTGCACTCGCAGCCGAAAGGCGCAGCTTCTCTATCTGGTCGTTGATTGAAAGGTCCTTCTCAATATAAGTATCGGTAGTCGGAAGATAGGCCTCCGGCTGATAGTAATCGTAGTATGATACGAAATACTCCACCGCATTCTCGGGAAAGAAGGACTTGAACTCCCCGTAGAGCTGGGCGGCAAGGGTCTTGTTGTGGCTGAGAATAAGAGCAGGTCTCTGCTGTTTCTCAATCACATTGGCCATAGTAAAGGTTTTGCCGGAGCCTGTCACTCCAAGCAGAGTGACATCTCTGACACCGGCATCGAGGGCCTGGACCAGCTGCGCAATGGCCTCCGGCTGGTCTCCGGAAGGCTTATATCGGGAGTCGAGCTTAAACTTCAAGATTTCTTCAATTTTTATGCGCTGCAAAGATACGAAAAACGGGGGCAATTCGGACATTTGGCCAAAACGCAATTTACACCCCCCCCCATAATTCTGCGCTTTCGCTTGATTTTCTGCCTGAAAAGCAATTTTAACCCCTGTATTTTGCGCTTTTGCCTGATTGTCTGCCTGAAAAGCAATTTTAACCCCTGTATTTTGCGCTTTGACAGGTTTTTAGTTCCTGAAAGCAAAAAACACCCCATATTTTTGCTTTCTACTTTCCCGATGTTACAGATGAGGAGGGAATAATGTGTGAGAGGGTGGTTTTGCTCCTGATGTAACACATTAGGAAATATTGGATGTGCCATAGAGTGCAGTGTGGGACAGGTTGGCGTTTTCCCGATGTTACAGATGAGGAGCGAATAGTGTGTGGGAGGGCGATTTTCGGACTGATGTGACACATTGGGAAAACGAAGATGGATACAAATGGAGCAGGGAGGTGGGGCAGAGTGAGCCAGGCAAGCATTTTGTGTTTCGCAGATATGGGGTACTGTCATTGAAAATGTGTATGTTTGCATGTGATGCTGGTACCGGACATTGATGCCGGTATTGATGCCGGTATTGGTGCCAATATGGTTTTTCGATTGTAATCCGAAAACTGAGTATATTATGAGTTTGTACGAATTGATGCTCGCAAAGCAGGACCCGGGGCAGGTGGAGGGGTTGTCGAGGTTTTTCAAGTGTGGCCCCGGACAGTATGGAGAAGGGGATAAATTCTTGGGAATTAAGGTGCCGGTTACCCGTGAGGTCGTCAAGTCCTGCTGGAGGGAAACCGGTTTTGCAGAATTGAAAAGGTGCATATCCAGCGAGTATCACGAAGTGAGGCTCGCGGCTCTTCTCACCCTTGTGGAAATCTTCAGACATGCCGGCAAGAACGACGGATTGAAAGAGCACTGTGTAGAGTTTTATCTGGCGCATGCCGCCTATATCAACAACTGGGATTTGGTTGACCTGAGTTGTTATCCTCTTCTGGGACAGTGGCTTATGGACAAAGACCGCAGCCTTCTGTATGAACTTGCGCGCAGCGGTGCCACGATTTGGGAAAGGCGCATCGGCATTGTCAGCACTATGACTTTCATCAGGGCCGGGCAGTTGGATGACACTTATGCTATTGCCCAAATCTTTCTGGAACCATCTTCACAGCCACTTCACGACCTGCTTCAGAAAGCTGTCGGCTGGCTCTTGCGGGAGGCCGGGAAACGCGATGCCGCCCGGCTGGAAGACTGGCTGGAAGAGCGTGCTGCCTCAATGCCGCGCACTATGCTCCGCTACGCCATAGAAAAATTCCCGGAGCATAAGCGCCGGGAATTCCTGGAATGCCGCTGAGTGCTATTCTTCCTTGCAGAGCTGTGCAAACTTCTGAAAATATTTGTATCTTTGCGCTCGTAGATATAACTAAAATTAAAGTTAACCTGTATTTTTAGTGATAAATTATATTATAGTATAAATAATGTTTGACTACTACGAATATTCCATTCCTGAGTTAATCAAGATTCTCGGAGCAAGGTTCAAGGATTACCGTCTGCGTAGCAATATGACGCAGAAGGAGGTCTCTGAGCAGTCGGGTATTACCATTACCACAATCCATAAGTTTGAGAATGGTACAGGAGGAAACCTGTCGTTGGGTACATTTATCCTGCTGATGAAGGCAATTGGAAGACTCGATGCCATTGACGGACTCCTGCCCGAACTGCCCCCATCAGCTTATCTGGTAAAGGAAGAAAAGAAAGTTCAACGCATCAGACATAAGAAAGTATGATAACAAGTGCGCTGAAAATATTATTGTGGGATAAGGAAATTGGCCGCTTGTCCTGGGATGCAAGAAGAGGAATTTCATACTTTGAATTCAATCCGGCTCTTCCGGGAGGAGATCTTGACCCGTTTCCCATCATCGCGTCTGTCAAATCTCCATCCAGCCGACTTCCCATTATGGGAGCCAGGGAGAATAAGATTTATCGCAAACTTCCTCCGTTTCTGGCTGACTCCCTGCCAGATGCCTGGGGCAATCAGGTATTTGAATGCTGGAGAATTCAGAATGGAATTAAGAATCAGGAAATTACACCGCTTGATATCCTTTCGTTCATAGGCAAGCGGGGAATGGGTGCTCTGGAGTTCGAACCGGCATCTTCGGGCCTGAAGGAATCTGAGCAGCTCAATCTGAAGGCCCTGACCGATTTGGCACAGCGGATTTACGCGGAGCGTGAGAATGTAAGTATCAGTTCCGAAGAATCGCTGACACTTCGATCATTGATTGCCGTTGGTACCTCTGCTGGAGGCCGCCAGCCGAAAGCCATCATTGCAATCAATCCGGATACGGGAGAAATTAGAAGCGGGCAGATAGCAGGTCGGGATGGCTTTGAATATTGCATACTGAAGTTCGGAGATCCTGAGCGTTCGTCTGCCGAGTTGGAGATGGCATATTCCAAGATGGCAGCTGCTGCCGGAATTGATATGATGCCTTGCAGATTGATAGAAGCAGAAGGACAGACCCATTTCATCACCCGTCGGTTTGACCGTGACGGTTCGCATAAACTGCATATGCAGACTTTGGCTGCCCTGTACCCGGATGCGGACAGTTATGAAAAGTTGCTGATGGTATGCCGCAAGATGCGTTTGCCGGAATCTTCCCAGGAAGAGGTTTTCCGCCGAATGGTCTTCAATATCCTGGCTAACAATACCGATGACCACAACAAGAATTTCTCCTTCCTGATGGACGAAAACGGTCGCTGGAGGCTCTCTCCTGCTTACGACTTGACATATATCTTCAATGTCGGAGGTTTCCTTCCGGAAAGAATACATTGTCTTATGATGCAGGGCAAACTGCAAGGTCATACAATTGAGGATGCTTTGGTATTGGCCAGGGACAATGGCATACGGAAGGCGGCCCGAATCATAGAGGAAGTTGCCTCTGCCATATCCCGTTTCCGCTCATTTGCGGAGGAATGCGGCGTGAAGCAACGCTGGATAAACTCTGTTGAGCAATGCCTCAATGAGCATCTGATGGATTGGGGCCAGCTTCCAAATGAACAGCAACCGGTTTCTTTCAGGATAGGGGAGACCTTATACGAGAACGTCAGAGTAGAGCGGACATATAAAGGCAATTATCATCTTCTGTGTACTGTCAATGGCAAGCAAGTGAAGTATGTCATCTCCAAAAACAGAAATGAATATGCCGAGATAGAACGCATTGGCTGCAACCACCTTACACAGGAGTATTTGCGCTCATTGGTTGAATCCTGTCTGGCGAAGTGATTCCGTTGCATTTCGGTATTATTTTCGTGATATTTGCACTCCTTTCCCGATGTGTCGGATGAGGAGCGAAAAGTGTGTGGGAGAGCGATTTTGCTCCTGATGTGACACATTGGGGAAACGATAGTACTGCCCGATGGCCGATTCCGTACAGGAAAAGGGATTCTGGTGTACAAACAGGGTGGTAAATAGCGGTTCGTACAAGAGAGGGTTTTCTGGTGTACAAACAGGGTGAGTTGAGGAAAAATGCGATAGAGGATGACCTTGCGGTCACCCTCTTTGCTGCTCCCCCTCGGGGACTTGAACCCAGGACCCCCTGATTAACAGTCAGGTGCTCTAACCAACTGAGCTAAGGAGGAATGTTTACCCGTCAAACGGGATTGCAAATGTAGTACATTTTTTTTGTTCTGCAAACGATTTTCTCATTTTTTTCAATATCTTTGCTTTTGAGGCTTCGCGAAGGATGCGAAGTGACATTTTGCCTATGGATATCCAGCAACTCTCAACAATGGTGAGAGACCTTGTTCTGCAACAGGACAAGGTCGTGGTACCGGGACTCGGAGTATTCAGCGCCGAGCTTGTCCCGGCATCTTTTTCCGACAGGGGATACACCCTCAATCCGCCTTACAGAAAGCTGAGTTTCGAAGCGGAAAACCCTTCAACAGCTTCTCAGCAGGAGGATTCCCGAAATATCATCAAGGCAGATGCGGCTCAACTCCAGCAGTGTGTAGCCGATTTGCGCACCGAACTTCAGTCCAGCAAATGCGTGGAGCTTCCGCTTCTCGGCAAACTCCGTCTTACCACTTCGGGCGAACTGTATTTCATTGCTGACCCGGACCTTGATATCTATCCGGATGCCTTCGGGCTCCACCCGGTGTCTATGAAAAATCACGAGCCGCAAATCTCCGATGCCGATCTTTCGGCTCTCGATGTTGATACTCCGATGATAGAACCGGCACAGCAGCCGGAAGCACCGCAGCCGGAAGCACCGCAGCCTGAGGACCTGAAACCGGCACAGCAGCCGGTCCCGCGACCGGACGAAGAACAGCCTGTCGCCCCGGCCCCGCAAACCCCGGTCACAGTATCGCAAGCCACGGCTGAAGCCCCTCAAACCCCAATCTCAGAAGAAAACACAATGACAGAAGAGAATACAAAGAAGAAGCATCCTGCACTCAAAGTGATAGGAATAGTCATCCTCGTGCTGATGGTAGCAATGATAGCCTTCAGGCTCCTTGCCCTCATCGCCCCGGACTTCATCGACTCCATACTCTATACAGAAGAAGAACTCAGACTTCTCGGCAAGTAAGTCACCCTACCCAATGGACGAACTCCACAAATTCATCCAGGACCAGCTATCGGTCTGGCCTCTCGCATCCTCGAACTTCCGTTCGCTCAAGGCAGCGCAAACACGCAGTCTGGATGTGGGCTGCCTTCACTGCACAGCGCAGCATAACCCTTGCCGGATAGGCTCCACCACTGCCAAGGTCGATGAAGCCTCCATCGCCGCAAGGCCTTGCTTTCTGTGCCCGTCCAACCGTCAGCCTGAGCAGTTCCATATCAAATTCGAAGGCCGCAAGGGCAGACGCTACAATGTTCAGGTAAACCCTTACCCTATATTCCCAAGCCACCTTGTGATTGCAAGGGATGTGCACGTGCCCCAGTCCATATGGCACAACTTCGTGGATATGATGGACTTCGCCCGCAAATACCCGGACTTCCTCGTATTCTACAACGGTCCGTTTAGCGGAGCATCCGCACCGGACCATATGCACTATCAGGCCATTCCTAGCGGTCTGCTCCCCCTGCAGAACGCTGTCGATGAGTTTCTCGACAATCCGGGCGAGCAGCCGCTGACCACCGGCCAGGATGCGAAGCTCTACCATTTCACAGGCTTCTGCCGTGGAGTATATGCCCTCAAGGCCGATACCCCCAAGTCCCTCGCGAAGCTGTTCTACCGCCTGGTGGACTGCTCCCCTATGGTGGATGGCGAGCCGGAGCCGAGGCTCAATATGTTCGCATATGTGCGCAAGGGGGAATACCGCTGCTTCGTCGTGATGCGCCATCAGATACGCTCGCACCATTACTTCAGCAGCGGGGAAGACCATCTGACTATGACTCCCGGAGCTGCGGATATCGCAGGCTTTTTCGTATGTCCGAGGGAGGACGATTTCCATAAGCTCACCCCTCAGTTGCTGAGCGAAATGCTCGATGAGGTGTGCATCACTCCGGAAGACGAGCGTATGGTGTCCTGGCGTCTCAACCGCACCCAGCCTATGCTTGATGTGCCTATCAAATATGGCGACAGCATAGACTTTGAAATAATCTCCGACGGGGCCGGTCCCCAGAGGGTAAGCATCAGGGAAGGAAAAATAGATTACGGCGGTGTCCTCTACGACGAACTGTACTTCGACAGTGTGACCAGAAGCACCGCTTTTGCTACCGCTTCATTCATCATTCCGGGCCCTCAGCCCCTGTGCTATGCGGGATCGCTGAAGTTCGATATCGATAATGGCACGATTCGTGCTATAAATCACATCGGAATAGAGAATTACCTTTTGAGCATCCTCTCCGAGAACATTCCTGAAGGAACAGATTTTGAAACCGTCAAGGCCAAGGCCATTGAAGCCAGAACCGCCCTGATGAATGATACTAACAATTGCCTTCCATACAAAGGCTTGACCATTGGAATTACTAACCCTGTCCGAAAGGCGATAGACCTCACCTGGGGGACAACAAAAACCGACACATTATGAAACTGTCAGCAATTATCACTTCGGCCATTTTGGCTTGCACGATGCTCGCCAGCCCGGCCGCCGATGCACAGACACGCAGCCGTGGAACTTCAACCCAAACCAGTACAACCAGCCGCTCAGGCAGCAGCTCTTCAAGCAGCCGCTCAAGCAGTTCTTCAAGCCGCTCAAGCAGTTCTTCAAGCCGCTCAAGCAGTTCTTCAAGCCGCTCAAGCAGTTCGACAAGCCGCTCCAGCAGCTCGTCCAGCAAAAGCAGCGTCTCCAGCTCCCGCAGTTCTGCCGGAAGCTCCAGCACCAGTCCGAGCCGCAGCTCAAATGTGAGCACCAGCCGCGCAACTACATCAAGCAGCATTTCTTCTTCCCAGACTCCGGACAAGAAGACCACTACTGCTACACGCAGGCAGACCACAACTACCACCACCAAGCCTGCTAGCACCACATCAAACGCCAGCGACAATAAGACAACCACCGCTACCCGCAGGCAGACCACCACAAAGCCGGCTTCATCATCGTCTTCTGGAAGCAGCTCCCAGAGGGTGACCGCAACCCGCAAGCGTGGCACAACCACCACGACCGCCCAGCCTTCCGCCACCAATGACAACAGGTCAACTGCTACCCACAGGGCCGAGACTCCGGCCACAAGCACCAGCCGCACTCCATCAGGTACCGCTTCAAGCCATAGCAGCAGCGCATCTGCCGGCAGGACCCAGTCCACCAGCACTGCCCGTCAGCCATTGCCGGAGGGTTCTTCAGGTGTAGTGAGGAATCCCGGCAGTACAACATCAAAGCCCCAGTATGTGGCTGGACGCGATGCTTCTCCTTCGCAGAATAACGCGTACAAGCGTCCTGTCGCTTCCGACCACGACCAGTACCGCGGCAACAACAGGGTATCTCCATACAACCGTCCGCCAATCGACAACGGCCGTCCCGGCAGGTTCTTTGACCACGGATGCCACTATTACGGCTACAGGGTACACTCCCTGCCTCCTCACCATACCCACCACGATTACTGGGGACGCAGATACTACTGCTACGACGGCATCTATTACCACTACCACAACGGTTACTACTATGTATGCCGTCCGCCTTACGGATACTATTTCGACTGCTCACTCTACTATTACGACCCGTTCCCTTGCCGCTTCGTATATTACAGCTATGCTTACAGGCAGTATGATTTGATCAACGACAACTGGAACACAATAGCGCAGCAGAACGAAATCATAGCCCGCAACAATGCGACCATAGCGCAGCAGAACCTTACCGTTGCCCAGCTCAAGAGCCAGAACCTTGCAGCCAATGAGGCATACAACCTCGCCCGCAAGCTTGGTCTCGTCCAGAGTTTCGCCTATGCGGATGCTACCTATTACTACGATGACGGAGTATTCTTCATCATCAACGGTGCAGGCCAGTACGAGACCATAGTTCCTCCGGCAGGAGCACTTGTCGAGTCACTACCTGACGATTATGAGGTGGTTACTCTCGTTGACGGTCGCGAGTACTACAGGGTGGATGATACCATCTACAGAGTTGTAGTTGTGGAGGGACAGGCCTACTTCGAGGTTCTTGGCCAGCTGCAGAACTACAAGTGGTAATCGGCCGGAGGTACCGGCACCAGTTTAGGGGCTGGAACAGGTGCGAGGCGCGGAATGCGCACCATCTGTTCCAGCTCTTCTTCTGACATATATTCCGCACTGTCGCACAGCGCTAGATCTTCAGCCCTTTTGGCCTCCATCTTTCCGACCTTTCCCTCACCCACAATGCGGTCGGAAAGCTTGCCGTTTACGCCCTTGATGGCAATTTGCTTGGCATAAAGCAACTCATCCACATCCTCGTGGAAACTCGGCACATTGACTCCCTTGAACTGAGCCTTCATCAGCCTCCATTTCAGGTGGCTGAAATCGCTCCCGTAGAGATTCACACCGAAGCGTATGAGTATGGGAGACCGGAGCAGGGACACCTTGTAGTCAAACCTGCCGTTGAAATTCTGCCAACCTCCGAGCGCAAGTGAATAGCGGTCCAGACTTAGCAGGAAAGGATAGAGACGGACCTGGCTGTTGCGCACCGTACCGCTGATATACAGGGAATCGATTCTTCCCTTTTTGCGGTCGCGGAACATCAGAATCTTGGCAATCTTCTTGAAAGCCCCCTCCTGATTGAGCGAAAGTTCGCTTCCGGTAATCCTGAAGGCACCTTCCATAGTTGGCAGCTTAGGCCGATAGAGAGTGTCCAGGCTTGTAGTAGCGGCCAGTTCACAGTTCAGATTGCCTTTGAAAGAACTGAGAATAGGAACCAGAGTATCTACGGCAGGGACAAGGTCTATGAGCTTTTCGGCTGTGATATTCTGAAGCTTCACATCGAAGCCTGCATTGATATTCTTCTTGGATTTTGTCGAATAGAACGCATCAGCGCTGACCGCCCCGAAGTCCGTACGGGCCTTCAAATCGACCACCTGAGCCGTTCTCTCGGTAATGCGAACGCGGGCGTTCAAATCCTCTGCGCAGATATTGGAATATATGGCGCGCTCGGCCTGCAGATGAATCTCCGCATTGACATTGGACGGAATTACAAAAAGCTTAAGCTGTCTGGCGGCAGTATCTTCCGGAGAAATATAGTCCTCCTCCAGCACTGCATCATAATCCTCATCTTCGTCGGTGGTGAGGCTGTCCGCGGATGCTTCCTTTCCCTTTTCCAGAGCCGCGAGCAGCTGGTTTGCCTGGATCATCTTGGAATGGATGTCAAGGGCAATATTGTACTCGCCCTGACCGCTGCCGGTAGTGATGTCCGACACGCCGGTAACGGAGCCGGTGAGATCCAGGTCGGACGCTCCGCAACGCAGTTTCAGCGCATCAATGGAAAGCCCGTTCAAATCTGCTGAAGCATTGAACTCATCCACGCGGGTGCGCAGCGGCAGAGCCGGTGTGCGCACTGCAGCCTTGGCAAAACGAAGGTTCACACGCGGATTCCACTGCCCCAGCAGTGCCGTAAGCGTACTGTCGAGCTGGATGTTTATGTCCGACGAAAGAAAATCCTGCTCCTGAAGATACTCGTCACTGCTGTGCTCTTTGCGTGCAACAGTGCGCACAGCAGCCTTGTTGCCGGCAGAAACATCCAGCACAAAATCCCTCAGGGAAACCCTTCCTGCAGGGGTCACGGCGCGAATCCTCGGAGATGTGAGCAAGAGTGCAAGCTCGGTGTCGTCCCCGTCATTGACTGCAGAAAGAGAAAGCCTCAGTGAGAGGTCTTTGACATAGTCCAGCAAATCCAGGTCGGTATCCGATATGGACAGATTAACCCTCATCCGGGGAAGCACAAAAGGCTTCTTCTCCTTGAGGGTATCCTTGGGCTCATCGGGGTGCTTGAGCATCAGGGTGTCGGACCAGTCCAGGTCGGCACGCACGCCCTTCAGAGCGAGCTCAGGCACATCGATAAAGCCGTGGATGACATTGGGTACATTGACCCTCAATGCCAATGAAGACACACCCAGCACCGTGTCGGAAGGTGCCGGGTATGTCACTGAGATGTCGCTCAGGTCCAAAGAAAGTTCAGGCCAGGTGCGGAAAATCTTCATACGCAAATCGCCTACCTCCACCTTCGCTTCGAGCGTGGATTCCAAAGCCTTGGAAATAAGTACATTGCGAAGAGGGGTAAAGAGCGCGGCGCATACCAACCCCACCACCAGCACAAGCAGCGTGAGCAGGGAGATGAGCACTATCTTCAGAGCCTTGAACTTCCTTTTCATAGACTAGAGACCTATTTTCTTGAAGAAATCGTTGCCCTTGTCGTCAACGAGGATGAAGGCAGGGAAATCGACCACATCAATCTTCCATATAGCCTCCATTCCGAGCTCAGGGTACTCGACGCACTCTATGCTCTTTATGTTCTCCTGGGCAAGGATGGCTGCAGGGCCTCCTATGGAGCCGAGATAGAAGCCTCCGTGCTTGCGGCAGGCATCCGTAACGGCCTGGCTGCGGTTGCCCTTGGCGAGCATAATCATAGAAGCGCCGTTCTCCTGGAACTCATCCACATAAGGGTCCATACGGCCTGCTGTGGTAGGTCCCATAGAGCCGCAAGGCATACCTGCCGGAGTTTTGGCAGGGCCTGCGTAATAGATAGGGTGGTCCTTCATATATTGAGGCATACCTTCACCGGCATCGAGGCGGGCCTTGAGCTTGGCGTGAGCTATGTCACGGCCTACGATAATGGTGCCGTTGAGCGAGAGGCGGGTGCCTACAGGGTACTTGGTGAGAATCCTGCACACCTCGCTCATAGGCTGGTTGAGGTCGACAGATACCGCTCCGCTCTCGCCTGCGTTGCGAAGCTCCTGCGGGATGAGCTCGTACGTCTTGTCGTCCATCTTTTCGATCCATATACCATCCTCATTGATTTTCGCCTTGATGTTGCGGTCAGCCGAGCAGCTGACTCCAAGGCCGATAGGGCAGCTTGCGCCGTGACGCGGAAGGCGGATTACGCGCACGTCGTGAGCCATATACTTGCCGCCGAACTGGGCTCCGAGACCTATCTTATGAGCCTCTTCAAGAAGCTGGGCCTCGAGCTCAAGGTCACGGAAAGCGCGTCCTGTCTCATCGCCTGTGGTAGGGAGCTCATCATAATAATGGGTAGATGCGAGCTTCACGGTGAGAAGGTTCTTCTCGGCAGATGTTCCGCCGATGACGAAGGCAATATGGTAAGGAGGGCAGGCTGCAGTGCCGAGACTGCGCATTTTCTCTACGAGGAATGGAACGAGGGTGCCCGGGTTCTGGATGCGGGCCTTGGTCTCCTGGTAGAGATATGTCTTGTTGGCGGAGCCTCCACCCTTGGTGACGCATAGGAAGCGGTATTCCATACCCTCCTCAGCCTCAAGGTCAATTTGGGCAGGAAGGTTGCACTTGGTATTCACTTCCCTGTACATATCCAGAGGCGCGTTCTGCGAGTAGCGGAGGTTCTCCTCGGTATAGGTCTTATAAACCCCGAGGGAAAGGGCCTCCTTGTCGTCGAAGCCCGTCCAAACCTGCTGGCCCTTCTCTCCGTGGATGATGGCGGTGCCGGTGTCCTGGCAAAGCGGAAGCTTGCCCTTGGCTGCCACCTCGGCATTGCGCAGGAATGTCAGCGCTACATATTTGTCGTTGTCGGAGGCCTCAGGGTCGCTGAGAATCTTGGCAACCTGCTCGTTGTGGGAGCGGCGCAGCAGGAAGCTGACATCGCGGAAGGCGGTGTTTGCCATAAGGGTGAGTGCCTCTTTGCTTACTTTGAGAACCTTGTGGCCCTCGAACTCGCCGGTGGAAACGAGAGCTTCCGAGCCCGGAATCTTGTAGTATTCAGTCTTGTCCTCGCCAAGCTGAAACATAGGTGCATAAACAAATTCTGCCATTGCTATTTAGTTGTTCATCAGATATTCTTTCATAAATGCATTCAGGTCCCCGTCCAGCACGCCCTGAGTGTCGGCGGTTTCGTAACCTGTACGCACATCCTTGACCATCTTGTACGGGTGGAGCACATAGGAGCGGATTTGGGAGCCCCACTCTATTCTCTTCTTCTGCCCTTCGAGCTCGGCCTGCTTCTCGCGGCGCTTCTGGAGCTCGATATCATAGAGCCTGGACTTGAGGATGCGCAGGGCGTTCTGCCGGTTGTCCTGCTGGCTGCGGGTTTCGGTATTTTCAACCATAATGCCCGTAGGAATATGCCTTACCCGCACACCCGTCTCAACCTTGTTCACATTCTGGCCGCCGTGGCCTCCGGAACGGAAGGTATCCCACTCTATGTCCGCAGGGTTGATTTCTATGTTGATGGTATCGTCCACGAGAGGATAGACAAAGACGGAGCTGAAAGTGGTCTGGCGCTTGCCCTGGGCATTGAAAGGAGATATCCGCACAAGCCTGTGCACTCCTGACTCCCCTTTGAGGTAGCCGTAGGCATATTCGCCTTCAAAAGAAATGGTCGCGCTCTTCACGCCGACCTCGTCCCCTTCCTGGTTCTCGGTGACGGTCATCTTGTAGCCGTTGCGCTCGCCCCAGCGCATATACATACGCATAAGCATAGCGGACCAGTCGTTGGCTTCAGTGCCGCCGGCTCCGGAGTTGATGGTGAGTACGGCTCCGAGGTTGTCGCCCTCGGCTCCAAGCATATTGCGCAGCTCCAGGTCCTCGACTGCACTTACCGCGGCTGCATAGGCGGTATCGAGTTCCTGCGATTCTTCCCCTTCCACGAATTCCAGAAGTACATCCAGGTCATCCACCAGGGATGCAGCCTTGTCGAATGCGGCTACCGTCTGCTTTACCGAGCTGGCCTTCTTGAGGAAGGTTTCGGCCGCCTTCGGGTCGTCCCAGAAGCCGGGCTCCTGGCTTTTGGCTTCATTGTCAGCAACTTCCTTGCGCTTGGCTTCTATAGCTGTGCACTGCCGGAGAGTCTCGATTCTCCCGTGCAGTTCCTTTATCTGCTCCTGTGTTGTCATAATCGTACAAAGTTAGGAATTTTACCTTAATGGTAAAAGTGCTATCTTTGCATTGCTATGGCAAAAATCGGAGTAATGGATTCAGGCTGCGGAGGGCTCTCCGTGCTGCGCGAACTTCTCAGGGTTCTCCCGGAGGAGCAATATGTCTATTTCTCCGACAATGCCAACTGCCCATACGGCGAGAAAAGTCAGGATTTCATAATTGGCAGATGCCGCGAAATCGTGGGCGGTTTCCTGCGCGAAGGGGTGCAGGCCGTTGTTATTGCCTGCAACACTGCAACGGCAGCTGCAATTGCCACCCTGCGCACGGAGTATCCCGGGATTCCTTTTGTCGGGATGGAGCCGGCGGTCAAACCGGCGGTGGGTGGAACCCGCAGCGGCACCATCGGTGTGCTTGCAACAAACAGTACTCTCCATTCTGCCAAATACATCGAGACCCGCGACCGCTATGCTCAGGGAGTTCGGGTGGTGGAGCATGTTGGGGAGGGCTTCGTTGAACTGGTGGAGTCGTTGGACCTGGATTCGGATAATACAAGAACTGTTGTGGAGCGCAGCCTGCGTCCGCTTCTGGAGCAGGGTGCGGACAATATTGTGCTCGGGTGCACTCATTATCCTTTCCTCGTGCCGGTGATGCAGCAGATTGCAGGGCCTCAGGTGCGGTTCATAGATCCGGCTCCTGCTGCTGCCCGTCAGCTCAGCCGTGTTTTGGACGCTTACGGCCTGAGCACAGGCGAAGGCCCGGGAAGCGTAGTCCTCAAAAGCAGCGGACCGGTTGACGCGGTTCGCCGCTTGTACGAATCTGTTGCCTGTGTCTTGTTTTGAAAGCGGTTTACCTCAAAGCTTCGCTGGTTAATCAAATCACCTTCCACGGTAGGATGGCTTGCAGGCCAGTCTGGCAGGGAGCTGCGTGGAAGGTGATTTTGATCACTGAGATTCCCGGTCCTGTCCGAGTTGTATCGCCAAGCTATTTCGCCCTGCTGACAAGGCGGCAGGGTAGGTGAAATTGTAATTCGTTGACAATCAACTATTTAGGATTTTCGTATGGGGTGTTTTACCCCCATACGAAAATTTTAACATATTATGTATTAAGAAGTTACAATTTCACTCACCCATCCGGATTGTACAGAAGAGGCCTTCTGGTGTACAGACTGGGGAGCAGGCAGGCGATGCCCTCCAGAACCGTCTCGCTATGCTCGACCCCACCGCTGACGCGGTCCCCCCCTCTTATGGTGCCGAGGGTGGCACAGGTTCTTGGAGGGCACCGCCTGCCTCGAGAGGGGTCGGCGTCAGCCGACGTGGTGGAGCGTCAGCGAGGTTTTCGCAGAAAACCGAAGCAGCGGAGCCACCGGCCGGAACGTGGTGAAGGCCGTATGCCCCTGAAAGGGGCTGTCAGCGTAAGCTGACTGGGGTTGAGAAGTTTGCGGCATGCAAATGCCGCCGGGAGCCGCGGGGGTCATTCGGGGGCAGAGCTCCCGCTAACAATCGCGCCTCAGCGCGACGGCGGAGGCCGGGATGTAGCGAAGCGAAATCGGTAGGCCGGGAGCCGCGGGGGTCATTCGGGGGCAGAGCTCCCGCTAACAATCGCGCCTCAGCGCGACGGCGGAGGCCGGGATGTAGCGAAGCGAAATCGGTAGGCCGGGAGCCGCGGGGGTCATTCGGGGGCAGAGCCCCCGCAGAAGTGCGGGTAGTGGGACTCGAACCCACACGCACGGGGCACAAGATCCTAAGTCTTGCTTGTCTACCAATTTCAACATACCCGCAAGAGTTTGCAAAGATAACAAAATTCACGGACTTTCGCCGAAAATCAGCTTACAGTTTGGAAATGGCGCTCTTCGGATTGGCGAAGCACAACCGGAACCGGGGTACACTCCCCTTCGTGCACGCTGAAGAACTCCAAATGGGCGAGTACTCCTCCGCTGGAAAGGCGTGTGCCTGTCGTAAGAACATAGTCGCCCTCGTCAAGTATGCCGTCCAGACTGCTCAGAGGAGTATCGTCAGAATCCTGACCGAATGCGCGGAGCACAGCCCTGCCATCTTCCAATTTTGCCAGAGTGAAATGGCGATAATATTTCGGGTCGCTCCCGCAAACAAATTCTACCTGACCCTTCGGGGACTCCACGCTCTGCACTGCGCCGTCAAAATCCACATCCAGCCAGATGCCGTTTTCGCGGTATTGGGTCTTGCCCGCAACCTCGTCGATTCTTGCAGGGAAACCCAGAGCACGGCACATAGCCACGAAGAAAATCCTCCGTGAACGGCGGTCCGTCATCCTTGAGCGCCAAACGCTCTGAGGCGGCATGCGCAGATTCTGAGGATTGCGTCCTTCGACGAGCAAAAGGCTGTCGCGCACCCATTGCACTACCTGCTCCGGGCTTTTGAGCCTTTGCGCTATCCCGCTGTCCAGCAACTCCTTGCGCAGCATCTGCAATGCTCATCCCCTTCACCCTGTTGCAGAGGGTGTCAGCGTAGCGGGTGCGGAAATTGTCCAAAGTCTCGTTGTTCACCCTCAGAGGCAGCACGAAATGGCGGAATTCCCTTTCCGGCACATTCCAGGCCATTTTCTGTCTGACCTCCAAGGTCTTGGCAATGTTGTCCTCCCAATACTGCCTGCTGTAGTTCAGACTGTCAGGCAGAGACATTGACTCGTACATCCACGCGAGGTATTCTTCCTTCCCCGGAGTGCAGGAAACAAGCAGGAGCAGCAAGGAAAAGATAATGGTCTTTTTCATTCTGCTAAGATACGATTATCTTTGCATTATGGAAAGATTTCTGGAGTGCTGCTGCACAAGTGCACAAGAGGTGAATTTCGCGCAGAAACACGGAGCGTCCCGCATAGAGCTCTGCGAAAGGCTTGAGCTTGGGGGAGTTACACCTTCTGCCGGGCTGCTCGATATGGCCCTTAGCCTTGCCGATATTCCCGTCAATGTGCTGATTCGCCCCCGCGGAGGTGATTTTGTGTACAGCGAAGATGAAGTCAGACAGATGCTTCGCGACATAGAGATTTGCGCGGATAAAGGAGCGGCAGGAGTGGTTGTGGGGGCCCTTGACAGCAAGGGGGAAGTGGATATGTCGACTATGAGAAGACTCATCGGCAAAGCCCGCGAACTGGGTCTGTCAGTCACTTTCCACCGGGCATTCGATGTGTGCGCTGACCCTCTGGCGGCCTTTGACAGAGTGGTCGAACTGGGTTGCGACAGGCTGCTTACATCTGGTCATGAGGAGAATGCCGTGAAAGGCCGGAATTTGATTGGGGAACTCGCGGCCAGAAAACAGCTGATTGTTATGGCCGGCTGCGGAGTGCGCCCTTCAAATGTGGCTCTCATCACAGCCGACGAGTACCACGCCTCCTTCTCCTGGTTCAGGGAGTAGGACATCCTGCCTGTCCCTTTTCACCCCTTTCGTACACCAGAAGGGCTTCTCCTGTACGGATTGCCGGTTTTCACTCCGTTGGTACACCAGAAGGCCTCTTATGTACAATCCGGATGGGTGAGTGAAATTGTAACTTCTTAATACATAATATGTTAAAATTTTCGTATGGGGGTAAAACACCCCATACGAAAATCCTAAATAGTTGATTGTCAACGAATTACAATTTCACCTACCCTGCCGCCTTGTCAGCAGGGCGAAATAGCTTGGCGATACAACTCGGACAGGGCCGGGAATCTCAGTGATTTGATTAATCAGTAAACCTTGAGGTAAACCGCTTTCAGGACTGAACACGGGCAGCAGCCGGCCTCCGCCGTCGCGCTGAGGCGCGATTGTTAGCGGGGCCTCTGCTCCCGAACCTAGCTGATGAACAGCAGTTCCCGGTACTTAGGCAAAGGCCAGAGGCGGTTGTCCACAATTTCCTCCAGTTCGTCAATCGGTTTGCGCAGAGCGTAAAGCAGCTGCGCAACTTCGTGGTAGGCAGATGCCTTGGCGTATTCGCTGTCCTGAGCGCCGGCCCTTTCCATAGCCTCCTTCATCACTGACATCTGCTTCTGCAGCTCTTCCAGACACTCATTGAGCCTGCCGACAGTTGTCAGTTCAATTGCGCATCCATCCAGGTTGCCGAAAACCTCCTTATTGAGCGCCAGCTCCTTCAGAAGCCGTTTTTTGTACTCCAATGCCGCCGGGAGGATATGGTTCACGGCCATTCGGCTCATCACCTTGGCTTCAATCTGAATCTTCTTCGAATAGGTCTCCCATTTCACCTCATTGCGTGCCTGCAGTTCGTGCAGGGTATAAACTCCCGTTGTGGTGAACATCTGCACCGAAGCCGCTGAGAGAAACTCCTTTATCATCTCAGGTACGCTGGTCTGCACATCCAGACCGCGCCTTGCTGCCTCCTGCTTCCAGGCATCTTCGTAGCCGTTGCCGTCAAAGCATACCACATCCAGAACAGAAGCTATAACAGGCTTGAGAGTATCCATAACGGCAACGTGCAGGTCCTTGCCCTTGCCCAGCTCGGCATCAAGGTCCTTCTTGAAGATGAGAAGCTGCTCTGCCACAGCCGCATTGAGGGTTGTCATAGCACCTGCGCAGTTGGCACTCGACCCCACTGCCCTGAACTCGAATCGGTTGCCCGTGAACGCGAAAGGCGAAGTGCGGTTGCGGTCGGTATTGTCCACAAAAATCTCGGGAATCTCCACCAGCCCGACCTTTTTGCCCTTCTTTCCCGCAATCTCGATTGGAGTGTCGGAAGGCAGTTCGAGCAGTTTGTGCAGCACATCCGTCATAGTCTTTCCCAGGAAAGCGGACACTATTGCAGGCGGAGCCTCATTTGCCCCGAGCCTGTGGGCATTGGTCGCACTCGCGATGGATGCCTTGAGCAGGGCGTTGTGCCTCTGAACGGCGGCAAGAACATTCACGAAGAAGGTAAGGAACATAAGGTTCCCCTTTTCGTCCTTGCCCGGTGCGAGCAGCTGCACGCCCGTGTCCGTTCCAAGCGACCAGTTGTTGTGCTTGCCGGAACCGTTGACCCCCTCGAAAGGCTTCTCGTGAAGCAGAACGACGAAACCGTGCCCCCGCGCGATTTTGTCCATCAGGTTCATAATAATCTGGTTCTGGTCGTTGGCAAGATTGGTCTCCCCATAAATTGGCGCCAGCTCGAACTGGTTAGGCGCCACCTCGTTGTGCCTGGTTTTGAGAGGGATGCCAAGCTTGTGCCCGGCAATCTCCAAATCGCGCATGAATTCAGCTACGCGTGAAGGGATGGATGCGAAATAATGGTCATCCAACTGCTGGTTCTTCGAAGAATTGTGCCCCATAAGGGTGCGCCCGGTAATCATAAGGTCCGGGCGGGCCGAATACAGGCTTTCATCCACCAGAAAATATTCCTGCTCCCATCCGAGATAAGAGTAAACCTTGGTAGCCTTGGGGTCGAAGAGCTGAACAATGGGAACCGCCGCATCCGAAACCGCCTTGAGCGCCTTCTTCAGAGGTGTTTTATAGTCCAGAGCCTCTCCGGTGTAGGCTACGAATACCGTAGGTATGCAGAGCGTGTCATCCTGGATGAATACCGGAGAAGTCGGGTCCCAGGCGGTGTAGCCGCGGGCCTCGAAGGTTGCGCGTATGCCTCCGTTGGGAAATGATGAGGCGTCCGGCTCCTGCTGCACCAGGGATGAGCCGTCGAAGCTCTCTATGACCCCTCCCTTTCCGTCATATTCAAGAAGGGAATCGTGTTTCTCGGCAGTCCCTTCCGTGAGGGGCTGGAACCAGTGGGTAATGTGGGTTACCCCGTGCTCCTGGGCCCATTGTTTCATGCCTGCTGCCACTCTGTCTGCAGTGGCGCGGTCAAGATTCTGTCCTCCTTCAATACAATCCAGAAGAGCTTTGAGCGTGTCGGCATCGAGATAGCGATGCATCTTGGCACGGTCAAAGACGAGCTCTCCGAAATACTCGGAGGGCCCTACTTCCGGACGGTCGGCAGGAATGGCTTTCTTTTCGAAAGATTCCTTAACGAGATCCGCTCTGTCCATAGGTCTTATTTTTTATTTGGTTCTTCCTTCTTTTGGTCTTTCGTGTAGAGATAGCGCTTGATTTTTTGGGTTGCTGTCTTCTTGAAAGGCTCCTTCATCACTACTACTTCCTTAATCTTGGAGAACTTGCTTACATTCTCGTTCACGAAGTCCACAATAGCTTTTGTGCGGGCTTCCATATCTTCAATGAACTTGTCCTGGCCTTCGAGGTTCCAGTCAATCACATTGTCGTTGAACTGTACGAGTGCCACCAGGTGGCCATCCCTTTCAATCACAAGGGACTCGGTTACATCGTTGATATTGTTGATGACGCTTTCGATTTCTTCCGGATAGATATTTTCTCCTGATGCGCCTACGATTACGGTCTTGAGCCTTCCCATAATGCTGTAGCGGCCTTTCCTGTCCACCTTGGCAAGGTCTCCGGTATGGAACCATCCGTCCTCTTCGAGCACGCTGCGGGTGCGCTCGTAATCCTTGTAGTAGCCCAGCATCACATTAGGGCCCTTGGCTACGAGTTCACCTTCCCCGGTTGCAGGGTTGACATTGTCGAGACGCACGCAGATTCCGTATGACGGCTTGCCTGTACTTCCGAGCACCGGATGTCCCGGCTTGGCTCCGCAAATCAGAGGCGCAGTCTCGGTCAGTCCGTAGCCTGTGACATAAGGAAAATGGGCCTTCTTCAGGAAGTTCTCCACCTGAGGGTCGAGCTTCGAGCCGCCTATTCCGTAGAACTGCAGCCTGCCTCCGAAAGTTTTCTTCAGCTTCATTCCCACGAGCCTGTAGAGCAGGGCAGGGAAATGGTCCTTCAGGAAAGTGAGGAATTTGCTCTTTGCCACCGTCTTGACCACGCTGCTGCGGTACACCTTCTCTATGATGAGCGGCACGGTGAGCATTGCGTGAGGCCTGACCTTGCGCATTGCGTCAATGAGTATGGTAGGCGTCGGTAGTTTCTGGATATACCACACGCGCGCGCCTCCCGCAAACGGGTAGAGCATACCTATGCTCATCTCATAAGTATGAGCCATAGGCAGTACGGAAAGGAAAGCCATCCGCTTGTTGATGTGGAAATTGTGCCAGGCTTCCAGAATGTTCCAGCAGAAATTGCTGTGGGAGAGCATAACTCCCTTGGCGTTGCCGGTGGTTCCCGAAGTATAGAGTATGGCAGCAATGTCCATAGGGTTCGGATTTTTGACATTGCCGTCGCAGGTATATGCTTCGCTGTCCACCTTTATGAAACTGAAGTCGTCCAGACAGATGACCAGTTTGAGTTTTGTCATCCTTTCCGCACTGATTTTCGCTTTCTGCTTGGCGCTGACGAAAACCACTTTGGACTCGGAATGTTCCAGGATGTTCTCCACTTCGGTGGGAGAGAGCTCGGGAAGCATAGGGACAAGAATGCGTCCGAAAGCCGTAGTCGCAAAGAATGCAATGGTCCAATTCGGCATACTCTCGGAGAGAATTGCCACCTTGTCTCCGGCATTGACCCCGAAGCTTGAGAGTTTGCCGGAGAGGCTGTCCGCCCTTTCCTTTATCTGGGCATAGGTATATGTCTGTCCGCCTTCAATGAAGCCTGAAGCGTAGCGTTTGGCGTATTTTTCGGTCGCGTAATCATACACTTCCGCAAGGGTTGAAAACTTGAATCTCATAATCCACTAATTTAACGCTTTTTTTCGATATGTTGCGATCTTCGCCACTGCTTTTCGTTTTCTTTTGCAGTTTGCTGCTCTCCGGCGGCCAGGGCGGCCTTGCTGAATTTCTCCCAAATGATGTCGAGAGCCTTTTCGCTCGGGTGCAGCAGGTCGTCTGCGTAGAAACGGTAGTCCCGCAGTTCATCCGTAAGGATTTCGTAGGAGGGGAAATATGACGCCTCCGGCGCCGTGCTGAGGGCATCATCCAGCCCGAGCAGCAGAGTAGCCTTGCTGAGGGTACTTGCGTGAGCCCCGTCTGCTCCCGGATGGCGTATGGGGCTGATGCTGAAGATAAAACGCTTGTCGGGATGTGCGGCCACCAGACCAGAGGTGACGCGGGCGCATTCTTCGGCCGGAATCCTTCTCCTTTCGAATTCGCAGGCCGGACGCTTCAGGCAGTTGGCAACCACCCTGTCACCGCAGCTCCAGACGAAGGCCGAGTCATAGTTGACAATCACGAACTCTGCCTCCTTCCAGAAGCGGCAGGCCTCCCTCAGCTTGCCGTTGGCATTTTCCAGAAACTCACCGGCAGTTTTCCGGGCAAAGGAAGTATGATGGCTGAATGAGCATACCAAACCGGCGCCAGCACCCATTTCCACGCAATCTTCCGGCCCGAAAAGGTCCCCGGAGTCCAGCCTCCGGACGGCTTCTTCTATGGAAAGGGGATTGTAGAGGGTGCCGAATGGGTTAATCATAGCTTTGTAGCCGTGGCGCAGCAGCCTCTCGCCCATAGAGTCGGCAAAGCAGCTGCCCAGCACCATCACCTTGTCTTCCAGGCTCAATTTTCTGCTGAAATCCGGAATCTCAACTTCGGTAAAAATCTTAATCATAGTACAAAAATAGAAAAAAGTGCATATATTTGCATTAACAACCCTGTTAAACATAATTGTTAAATGACAAAGGAAGAAATCATTTTCAAAGTAGCCGAGGAAGAATTCATCAGCAACGGCTATCTGTCCACCTCAATGGTGACCGTAGCCAAAAGGGCAGGAGTCACCCACGCTATGGTCAATTATTATTTCCGCTCCAAGGAACAGCTCTTCCTGAAGATACTGGATGCCCATATTTCGCGTTTCGCAGTGTCCCTCAGGGATGCAATGCATGAAGATGAAGTATTTCTTCAGAATATCGTAAATGCTGCCGATGCGCTTTTCACCTCCCTCAACGAAGACAGGGATTTCCTGTTTCTCATTCAGGATGTAATCCGCACTTCGCCCGAATTGCTGGACCGGTATTCGGAAGGGGCCCACACTGCAGTCAAGTCAGTGATGGATGAGCACTCCAGGCGTCTTCAGTCGGATATGGAAGCCGGACGCATCAAGCCTGCAACTATGCCCGAAATACTCGAAACCATATTCGCGCTGGTGGCCTCGCCTTTCCTTATGATTCCTGCACTTGAGAATCTCTGCCGCTTCAGCGAAGAAATGATAGATGAGTATCTGGAGCGCAGACGCAAAGAAACAATAGAGATTATTAAAGCAAGATACTCGATATGAAAAGCAGTTTGTTGACTGTCGCCCTATGTGCTCTGCCGGCCTTTGGCTTTGCGCAGACCACTTTGGATGATTGCATACGGATGGCTTATGAGAACCATCCTCAGATTGAGGAGTACTCCCTGATTGAGGCATCAAGTCAGTATGACATCAAAAATGCCTCCCTCGCGTGGGCTCCCCAGCTCAATATCTCCGGCAAGGCCACCTGGCAATCCGCCGTGGTGGAGATGCCTTTCGATGTGATGGGAATGAATTTCGACATTCCTCACGACCAGTATGGCGTTACCCTTGACGTGACCCAGCCCCTTTGGGACGGAGGTGCCGCTTCGATGAAACGCAAGCTTGCCGAGGTCGGGGGTGAAGTTAAGAAGAGCCAGCTGGATGTGAATCTGTATTCCATCAGGGCCCGGGTGCAGAACATCTACCTCGCCATTGTGCTTCTGGACAAGCAGATAGAGCTGAACGCTCTGCTGTCGGACAATCTCCAGAGAAGCCTCGCAGAACTCGAAGCCCTGCAGGAAGCGGGCGTGTCGCTTGCAAGCGACAAGGACCAGCTCAGGGTCAGCATTCTCACCTGCGAGCAGCAGGATGTATCCCTTCAGACCGACCGCAAGGCCTATGTGCGTATGCTCGGTATGTTTACCGGCTGCGATTTGAGCGAAGCCGTCTTCTGCGAGCCTGAGGTTGAGGCGGAAGCCTTTGACGCCCAAAACTGCAAACGGCCTGAAATCAAACTGTACGAGATGCAGCACAAACAGCTTGAGCTCCAGAGGGAGCAGCTGGGCACTACGGTTCAGCCCCGGCTCAATCTCACTCTTCAGGCAGGATACGGAAGACCGGGCCTGAATATGCTTTCGGGCTCATTCGACCCTTATTTTGTGGCCGGCCTCAAGCTGCAGTGGAACATCAGTTCCCTCTATACCCTCAAGAATGACAGACGCAAGTTCCTGGCGGAAGAAAGCCGCATTGACCTGGCCCGCGAGAGTTTCCTGCTCAACACCTCGGTTGAGGCTGAGCAGAAGATGGGGGAGGTGCACAAGGCTGCGGATGTGCTTTCCCGTGACGGAGAAATCATAGGTCTGCGCCAGCAGATACGCGAAAGTGCCGAGTGCCAGTACAAGGAAGGGGTGTTGAAGATGAATGACTACCTGAACCTTCTTGACGAAGAGTTCAAAGCCCGTCTGAACGGCAGCATACACAGCATCCAATATACTATGGCGGTGCTTGACTATCAGAATACAATAGGAAACGAATACTAATTCACATTATGCAAAACAGATTCTTTACGATACTCGCAGCCGCCTTGCTGCTTGTTTCCTGCAAACACGATATTGACTTTGACGCCTGCGGCCAGATTGACGCCGTGCAGGTGACAGTTTCCGCCGAAAGCAGCGGCAAAATCCTCTCTCTCGATGTCGAGGAGGGCGACCGCCTTACGGCAGGCCAGATGATAGGTGCGATTGATTCCGTTCAGACCGCGCTGCAAATCAAGGAGCTGCGCCAGCGAATCGAGGGCGCCCGCACCCGTCTCGTGGATATTGAGGAGCAGAGCAGGCCGAACAGGGAACAGCTCCAGAGTCTCGAAAACGACCTTGCGCGCTACTCCAAGCTGCTCGCCAGCAATGCTGCCACCCAAAAGCAGGTGGATGACCTTCGCGACAAGATTGCCATACTCAAGGCCCAGATTTCAGCCCAGCAGCAGAGCTGGGAGCAGGGCAACAGCAATGTGCTCTCCGAAATAGGCACTTACGAAATCCAGCTTGCACAGCGCGAAGACCAGCTCTCAAAGTGCCGGATTACAGCTCCTGTGGACGGTACTGTGCTCAGCAAATATATGGAGGCAGGGGAGAGTGTCAGCACTGGCAAGCCGCTGCTTCGCATAGCAGACCTTTCGCATACCTATGTGCGCGCCTATTTCACCACAGCACAGCTTTCAGGTCTGCACCTCGGAGATGAAATGACTGTGATTCCGGATGACGGCACAGCATCTCCCAAGACTTACAAGGGTCGCATTACCTGGATTTCAGAGCAGGCCGAATTCACCCCCAAGAACATACAGACCCGCGACGAAAGGGCAGATTTGGTATATGCGGTCAAAGTGGCCGTGCCTAACGACGGAGCTCTCAGACTCGGAATGTACGCATACGTAAGAAAATGATAAGGGCAGAGCGAATATGCAAGTCCTACAAGGGCATTCAGGCCCTGAAGGACATCAACCTGGACATAGGGAAGGGTGAGCTCTTCGGACTCATAGGTCCCGACGGTGCGGGCAAAACCTCCCTGTTCCGTATTCTCACAACCCTTACCCTTGCGGACAGCGGCACTGCGTCCGTGGGCGGACGGGATGTGGTACGGGACTATGCGCAGATTCGGAGGAGTATAGGCTATATGCCTGGTCATTTCGCTCTGTACCAAGACCTTAGCGTTGAGGAGAACCTTAAGTTCTACGCCACCATCTTCGGCACCACGGTTGAGGAGAACTACGATACCATAAAGGAGATATATTCCCAACTGGAGATGTTCAAGGACCGCAAGGCCAAGGCTTTGTCCGGCGGAATGAAGCAGAAGCTTGCGCTGTGCTGCGCCCTGGTCCACAAGCCTGAGGTGCTCTTTCTCGATGAGCCTACAACGGGTGTGGATGCGGTGAGCCGAAGGGAGTTCTGGACTATGCTGCGCCGCATCAAGGATTCGGGAGTGACCATACTCGTTTCGACTCCATATATGGATGAAGCGGGCCTGTGCGACCGCATCGGCCTCATACTTGAGGGCAGCATCATAGATATGGGTACCCCGGAGCAGATAGTGTCCCGTTACCCGGACAGGCTCTATGCAGTGAGGGGAAAGGATATGTTCCTGGCGCTGAAGGCGCTCGGCCGGCTCGACGGAGTGCTGCGGTGCAGTTCCTTCGGCTGCGAGGTGCACGTGTCGGTGGGTGAAGGCGGTCCGGACGCGCAGGTGCTGCTTGAAGCACTCCGTGGAGCCGGCCTGCAGGGCTACGAAGTATGCCCTGTAGCCCCGGGAATAGAAGATTGTTTCATAAGGCTGTCATAGTTATGGGCAAGAGTGTGATTATCAAGGACCTGGTCAAGAAGTTCGGCTCCTTTACCGCCGTGGACCATATCTCCTTCGAAGTTGAGGAGGGCGAAATCTTCGGTTTTCTCGGAGCCAACGGCGCGGGAAAGACTACAGCTATGCGCATACTCTGCGGCCTCAGCCTCCCTACTTCCGGAGAAGGAAGCGTTGCAGGGTACAGCATACTCCGCGAGCAGGAGAAAATCAAAAAGCACATAGGCTATATGAGCCAGAAGTTCTCCCTCTACCCGGACTTGAAGGTTTGGGAGAATATTGAGCTGTTCGGCGGAATATATGGCCTGACCAAAAAGCAGATAGTGCAGAAAACCGAATATATGCTCCACACCCTCTCGATGGAGAATGCGCGGAATATGTTCGTGCGCGACATCCCTTTGGGGTGGAAGCAGAAGCTGGCTTTCAGCATCGCTATGATTCACGACCCGCAGATTGTCTTTCTCGACGAGCCGACCGGAGGAGTGGATCCTGTGACGAGAAGAAACTTCTGGAACCTTATATATGAGGCCGCATCCCGTGGAGTAACGGTTTTTGTTACAACGCATTATATGGACGAGGCCGAGTATTGCGACAGGGTCTCCATTATGGTTGACGGCCGTATCGAGGCTCTCGGCAGCCCGGCCGAGCTGAAGAGCCGCTACGGGGCCGCTGATATGGATGAAGTATTCACATTGATTGCAGGGAGGGCAGAAAGGGAATGAAAGAGATAATGGCCTTCATTCGGAAGGAATTTATGCATATCTTCCGTGACCTTCGCACAATGCTGATTGTGCTGGTTATGCCCGTGGTGCAGATTGTGCTGTTCGGCTTTGCCATCAGTACGGAGGTGCACAATGCCGTGATTGATGTGGTCGGGGATGTCCACGACCCTGCTGTGCAGAGGATAGTGGAGAGAATCGACAACAACGAATATCTGCAGATAGGGAAGATTCTGTCTTCCCCTTCCGAAATTGACGCCAGGATACACAAGGGCAAGGCTATAGCGGCCGTTTGCTTCGACTCCGATTTCGACAGCAAGCTCAATACCGGTCAGAAGGCTGTGATTCACGTGGTTTGCGACGGTACCGACCCGAACACCTCCCAAGTGGTAACCGGATATATCCGTGGGGTCCTTGCTACCGAGCAGGTTGAACTGATTGCGCAGAAAACCGGGCAGACGGCAGTATCCATGCGCCCCAATGTCCAGCTTATGTACAACCCGGCGATGAATTCTTCGTACAATTTCGTTCCGGGAGTGATGGGCCTGATTCTTATGCTTATCTGCTCTATGATGACGGCAGTGTCCATCGTACGCGAGAAGGAGCTCGGAACTATGGAACTGGTGCTGGTCTCCCCGGTCAAGCCTTTCTGGATTATTCTGAGCAAGATAGTGCCCTATCTGGTGCTTTCGGCAATCAATTTCGTGAGTGTGCTGCTGCTTGCCCATTATGTGATGGGGGTGCCGGTGAACGGAAGCCTTGCCCTGCTTTCCTTTGAAGCCCTGCTCTTCATCGGCTCATCCCTCGGAATAGGCCTGCTTATTTCCATTATATCCAAAACGCAGCAGACGGCTATGCTGCTCTGCGGAATGGGCCTTACTATGCCTACGATGATGCTCTCGGGTATCATTTTCCCTTGCGAGAGTATGCCTGTGGCGCTTCAGGTTTTCTCTGATATCATACCTGCCAAATGGTTCATTATCATTGTGAAACGCATTATGATCCAGGGTGCGGGCCTTTCGGCTGTGCTGAAGGAAACCCTGATACTCGGTGGTATGATGGTGTTCCTGCTGGGCCTCAGCATCAAGAAATTCAAGAACAGATTGTAGCTATGTGGAAATATCTTCTCAAAAAGGAAATGAAGCAATTTCTGCGCGACCCGGGAATGCCGCGTATGACTATGATGTTTCCTTTCATCATAATACTCGTTTTCCCTTTCTGTGCGAGTATGGAGGTGCACAATATCAAGCTGGCGATGGTGGACAACGACCACTCGACGCAGTCGGCGCTGCTTATGGAGAAGTGCGCATCATCGGGCTATTTCCAGGTGGAGTCCTTCAATTCCACTGCCCGCCAGGCTCAGGAAATGATGGACAGGGGCCGGATTGATGCCATCCTTACGATAAACAACGGCTTTGAAGACTTCCTCGCAAGCGACATCCCTCAGGGAGCCCTTCCGGTGGGCATCAAGGTGAATACGGTCAACGGTACCCGCGGAAGCATTGGTTCGCAGTATCTGAACAGCTGTGTGACGGACTTCGTGAGTTCTGCCTCAGGCGGCGGGGGAGAGGCTATGCAGGTGGCTCAGCTGGAGATGAGCGAGGTGTACCGCAACAATCCGTATATGGATTACAAACTCTTTATGATTCCGGCACTTATCGTGATTGCGATTACTATGATGTGCGGCTTCCTGCCTGCGCTCAATATCGTTTCCGAGAAGGAGAAGGGTACCATAGAGCAAATCAATGTGACTCCTGTGCGCAAGACCACTTTCATACTCTGCAAGATGATGCCTTATGTGTTTGTGGCTTTCTTCCTGGTGTTCTCCTGTCTGCTGCTGGCCTATCTGGTCTACGGTTATGTCTGCAAGGGCAGCCTTCTGGATGTGGTGATTTTCACTTTTGCGCATATCCTGGTGATGGCCTCATTCGGGCTCCTGGTGTCCAATTACAGCGACAATGCCCAGCAGGCTATGTTTGTGATTTGGTTCTTCAGTATGGTGTTTATGCTGATGAGCGGTATTTTTACCCCTATCGAATCTATGCCGAAGTGGGCTGAAGTCATTACTTACGCCAATCCTTTGCGTTATTACGCGGATGCGATGCGCGGCATTTTCCTCAAGGGCAGCGCTCTGCTCGACACCTGGAAGGACCTTGTGTGCCTGCTGGGGCTTGGCTCGATTACAACTACCTGGGCGATTTTGAGTTACAAGAAAACGAACTGAACGAAAACAGCCTGCCGGGAGAGGCAGGCTGTCTGTATGAATGAGGGGCAGTTGATTACTGCTCGTCCTGGAGACGAAGGTGCTGAACGTAGATGGCCTTCTGCTTAGCGATACGCTTGCGGACAGACGGCTTCTCGAAGTTCTTGCGGGCACGCAGCTCGCGAATCGCTCCGGTCTTCTCGAACTTCCTCTTAAACTTCTTAAGAGCCTTCTCGATATTGTCACCTTCCTTTACTGGTACGATAATCATCCTTAAAAATCACCCCCTTTTTCCTAAATCAAAAATTCGGACTGCAAAGGTAGAAATATTTTTTTGAAATCAAAATAATTCCCATATTTGTTTCCCGTAAACCACATTAAAGTTATCGATGAAGAATATTCTCTCCGGATGCCTTGCATCACTTTTGCTTATTGCGTTTTCATCCTGCAACCGAACTGAGGTCCCTCATATTGAGAACGGAAAAATCATTGTTGACGGCCATACCGAATACTATATAGGTACAAATATCTGGTATGCAGCCGACCTTGCCACAACACCGGCCGGAAGGGAGCGCCTCGACAGGGAACTGGATTACCTCAAAGATTGCGGAGTAACCAATCTCAGAATCAAGGCAACGGAAGACACTGACCCGGATGCTCTTGAGTATGTCCTCAAGCTTCTGGAAAAGAAAGGGATGTATGCCGTGCTGTATCTCAACAACGCCTGGGAATGGTCAATGGGCTTCAGGGATTATCTTGAAGCCGCAGGCGCGGGGCCCCAGCCTGATCCTGCCACAGACGGCTACTGGGCATATATGAATGCGATGTCGGCCTTCTGCCGCAACGAGGAGGCCATAGCCCTCAGCCACAAGCATATCAAGACTATTGTCAGCAGGCTGAAAGACTGTAAATCAATCTTCAGCTGGCAAATCAGCAATGAGCCGAGGGCCTTTGCTTCCGACTCTCAGACTCTGGATGCCTTTGTCAATTATATCCATTCCACGGCCGCCTGTATCAAGTCCATAGACCCCGTCCATATGGTCAGCACCGGCAACGAAGGCTATATGGGTTGCGAAAGCAACTATAATCTGTTCTACAGAATCAACGACTGTCCGGACATTGATTACATCACCATCCATATCTGGCCTTACAATTGGGGCTGGGTGAGTGAAGACAGTTTGGTTGAAAATGTTGAAACAGCTGTTAAGAAGACAGAAGAATATATCTCAAAGAGTCTGGAGATAGCCGGAGTACTCAAAAAGAGCGTTGTTGTCGAAGAATTCGGCTATCCCCGTGACGGCTTCAGCTTCAGCAAGGAAGCAAGCACCGGTGCCAGAGACAAGGTTTACAGAAAGGTATTCGAACTGATTGCCGAAAGCGCTTCGGATGGAGGCTATCTTGCCGGCTGCAATTTCTGGGCTTGGGGTGGCGAAGCCGCTCCGGCTCACGAGCGCTGGCAGCAGGGGGATGACCTCTGCGGAGACCCGTCTCAGGAACAGCAGGGACTCAACTCCGTATTCGCCAGTGATTTATCTACCGTATCCCTGATCAGGGAATATGCCCATAAGCTTGGCTCAATGACCAGGGTTGCAGCTGAATCTTCGGACGGATGGCTTTTCGAAGGAAAAGGGAGCAAGCTCATTTTCAGAACTTACAATCCTTCTTCAGAGGCAGCCCGTCTGCAAGTCGCAATCGTCCCTGACACTACCCTGATGCACGAAAGGCAGGACACAGTGCTGCTGCTCAGCCGTTCGCTGCCAGCCAATTCAGGCAGAATCGCCTTGGATATGGGCGGGCTTGCTCCTGGATTCTATCAGGTAAGAGCCTCGCTTTCGGCAGATGGTGCAACGGACAGCTATCCTTGGTTCAACATTGGAGTCGAGCCTGAGAAAATAGTGTCTCCACAAAGCAAAGCTTCTGACTTTGACAGCTTCTGGGAGAGCACCTTTGCTGAATTGGAGCTGATTCCTATGGATGTCAAGCTGACGGAAGTTCCCGGGCACAGCAACTCTCAAAGAACGAGCTATGCCGTTGAGTTCAAATCACTTGGCGGTGCAGTTGCAGGTGGAATCCTGTGTATGCCGACAGCGCCCGGCAAGTATCCTGCCCGTGTTGAGTTTATGGGATATGGCTCCGACCCGTACTGGTTTGACCCTTCTGCAGACCCGCAGGCAATTGAATTCATCGTAAGCATTCGCGACCAGGGTATCTTCAAGGCAGACAACAGCAGGTGGATTGACCGCGGTCTTGAGTCCAAAGAAGCTTTCTACTACAGGGGCGCTTTCTGCGATGTGAAAAGGGCCTTGGACTTTATATTCTCATTGGACAATGTTGATTCGGCAAAGGTCTCCGTGCGTGGAGAGAGTCAGGGCGGAGCATTGACCCTTGTGGCGGCTGCTCTTGACAATCGGGTTGCTATTGCCCTTCCTTCAGTCCCTTTCCTCGGAGATTACGAGGACTACCGCAAGATAGTATGGTGGCCTGTATGGGAGGTGATGGAAACAGCCGATTCCCAGGGGCTTGACAGAGACGAACTCTTCAGGACTCTGTCCTATTTCGATGTCAAGAACTTTGCGGACAGAATTGAATGTCCTGTGCTTATGGCCTTCGGTCTTCAGGATGATGTATGCCCTCCTCACACCAATTTCTCCATCTGGAACCAAATCCGTTCGCAGAAAGAATACTATGCCGTCCCAACTTGCGGACACGGAATGTGGAAAGAGATGCAGTGGCTCCGTCTGCGTGCGGACAGGATACGCGAAATGGAGGCGGGACGCTAGATATTGAAGTAATATTTCCTCATCCAGTACTCGAACAGCGGGTCCAGGATTACCGCCTTATCGTCTTCAGTGAAGGTGATGATTTCCTTTTTGCACAGGGCGTCCTTGAGCCTGCGCACATTGGCTGAGGAGTTGAGCTTGTAGCGCGCGATGACATCTGCGGAGCTGAACATCGACTCTCCGTCCAGAATCGCGCGCAGCAGGAAGAGCTGGAAGGTTGTAAGCTCATTCATCGCTGCCACGAAGCGCGGCTGATGGATGGCAAGCATAGTCTGCAGGCTCTCATCCACTACCGGAGCCATAATGTAGCCGCGGCTAAGGCCGTCGCAAATGGCGGCGAAATGGTTGACATAGTAGATATTGTTCTGCAGGATGGCGCAAATCTTCTCTACAAACTCGTTGTCAATCACCTTCCCGCTCACAAGGAAGCCCTTGATGACGTGGTTCTCTATTTCTTTATAGGATATAGGCTCCAGCTTCACGCGTTGCACCATACGGTAGAAATAGCGCTTCTGCTCGAAAATGGTCTTCATCGCATTCACGCGGCTTCCCACCCATATCCAGGAGCACAGCTCCCTCTGGCGGGGCCCCGCTTTGCGCACAACTTCCTCGTATATGTTGAGCATAGTGTCCGGACCTTCGGTCAGCAGGATGTTCTGGAATTCGTGCACAATCAGCAGCAGCTTCGTTCCCGTCTTCTCCGCTAGCCTGTAGGGAAGATTGAGTGCTGCGCGAAGGTCATCAGCCTTCAGGTCGTCAGCCAGGCTTACAACAGCCCCGCCGTGAGCGAAAGACAGCCCGTCATAGGAAAATGAGGTGCCTCCGAGGTACTCCTGCACGAGTGCACGATGCTCGTCCGGGGTGCTTGCAAAAACCCCTACAACCGTGGATATGAGGCGAATGCAATAATCCGCCATAGACCTTATGTTGAGAAGCGAAAACTCGGCTGTCCTGAAACTCAGTCCGGAGGCCTTCATCTCGAAAAGTGTCTGGCAGATAAGGGAGTTCTTGCCGGTCTTGGCCGGTTCATAGATGGAAACATTGAGCCCGCGGGAGAGAATATCCCTCAGCTGGGCGCACTCAGCCTTTCTTCCGATGAAGTTCCGGCCGGTTACTGTCTTGTCGTAGGTGAAGGTTGTTTCCATCGATGTAACAAAAATGTTCACAAATTTAGAAAAACTTTTGGTAACAAAAGAAAAAAAAAGTATTTTTGCGGTCCGATAAATGATGGCTGTCAAGCTCGCCAAGAGATACCCGGAAGGTATCCGCTTGCAGTCGAAAACTTGAAAAGAGTTTTTATAATGTACGCAATCGTAGAAATTGCCGGCCAGCAGTTCAAGGTAGAAGCTGGCAACGAAATCTTCTGCAACCGTCTTCCGGATGCAAAAGGTGCTGCAGTGGAGTTCACCAAGGTCCTCCTCGTAGAGAATGAGGGTGACGTTAAAGTAGGTGCTCCTTATGTTGAGGGCGCTAGCGTTAAGGCTACCGTACTCGCTGATGATGTCAGGGCTGACAAGGTCCTCGTATTCAAGAAGATCCGCCGCAAGGGCTTCCAGAAGTGCAACGGTCACCGTCAGAAGCTCACAAAGATCCAGATCGCAGACATTGTACTCGCTTAATTAAAACGGAATTGAATTATGGCACACAAGAAAGGTCAATCAAGTTCAAAGAACGGTCGTGAGTCACAGAGCAAGCGTCTTGGACTCAAGAAATTCGGTGGCGAGACTGTAAAGGCTGGCAACATCATCGTACGCCAGAGGGGAACAGTCCACAACCCGGACAAGAACGTAGGTATGGGTAAAGACCACACTCTTTACGCTCTCGTTGACGGAACTGTAAAGTTCACACGCAAGAGAGAGGATAAATCTTACGTATCGGTTATCCCATTTGAGAACTAATCTCGAGGGAGTTATGAATACAGGACTTGCACTTCGGGATTCCGAATAGCAAGTCCTTTTTCTTTTTTCTGAAATTATGCTTACACTCAAAACATTGCGCGAAAACCGCGACTTGGTAATCGCGAAGTTGAATATCAAGAATTTTGATGCCCAGCCTATCGTGGACAAGGTCCTCGAACTGGACACCAGACGCCGTGCCCTCCAGACCGAGAGCGACGCTCTGCTCGCACAGCAGAAAAAGAAATCAGCTGAAATAGGAGCCCTGATGAAGCAGGGCCTGAAGGCTGAAGCCGAAGCTGCAAAGGCTGAGGTTGCCCAGCTCAAAGCCCGCAGCGGTGCCATACTCGCTGAAATGACTGCCGCAGAGCAGGAACTCCAGAACCAGCTCGTTCTGCTTCCGAATCTTCCTTGCGATCTGGTAAAGCCGGGCAAGGGCGCCGAGGACAACGAAGTCGTGAAGATGGGCGGCCCGGAAGTTAAACTTCCCGAGAATGCTCTTCCGCACTGGGAACTTGCAAAGAAATATGACATCATCGACTTTGACCTCGGAGTGAAAATCACAGGTGCCGGATTCCCGGTCTATAAGGGAAAGGGAGCAAAACTCCAGCGTGCACTCATCAACTTCTTCCTTGATATCAACACTGCTGACGGCTACAGGGAGGTTGAACCTCCTGTTATGGTCAACAAGGATTCCGGTTTCGGCACCGGTCAGCTTCCTGACAAGGAGGGCCAGATGTACCACGCCGACCTCGATGACTTCTATATGGTTCCTACAGCCGAGGTCCCTGTAACCAATATCTTCAGGGATGTCATCCTTGAGCAGAACCAGATTCCCCAGAGGCTTACCGCCTACACCCCTTGCTTCCGCCGCGAAGCCGGTTCATACGGCAAGGATGTGCGCGGCCTCAACCGTCTGCACCAGTTCGACAAAGTCGAAATAGTGCGCGTCGAAAAGCCTGAAGACAGCTACAAGGCTCTTGACGATATGGTTGCCCACGTCGAGAAAATAGTCAATATGCTCGGCCTGAAGTACAGGATTCTGCGCCTTTGCGGCGGGGATATGTCCTTCACTTCCGCCATTACCTATGATTTCGAGCTTTGGAGTGCCGCACAGGGCCGCTGGCTTGAGATTTCCTCCGTCAGCAATTTCGAGAGCTACCAGTCCAACCGCCTCCACCTGCGTTACCGCGATGAGGACGGCAAGACCCAGCTCGCACACACTCTCAACGGAAGCTCCCTCGCACTCCCGCGCGTGGTTGCCGCTCTTCTGGAGGACAACCAGACAGAGGATGGCATCATCATTCCTGAGGTGCTGAGGCCATATACAGGATTCGACAAGATTGATTGACAGTCGTACCATACTCGGAATTGATCCCGGAACCAATGTGCTTGGTTTCGGGGTCATCCGTATAGATGAAAAAAAACATCCCCAGTTTGTGGATGCCGGAGTGCTGGACTTGCGAAAGGACACAGACCCGTATCTCAAGCTGGAAAGAATCCATCAGTTCGTAAGCAGGCTCTGTGCGGACTATTCTCCGGATGACCTGGCTATCGAGTCCCCTTTTATGGACAAGAACGCCCAGGTGATTTTCAAACTCGGAAGGGCACAGGGCGCGGCAATCATAGCGGCATCCCAGTTCGGAGTGCTTATCACCGAATATGCTCCGCGAAAAGCCAAGATTGCCATTTGCGGCAACGGCGCAGCTTCAAAAGAGCAGGTAAAATTGATGGTGGAAAAAACACTTGGCACAAAAATTGAAAATCAGCGCCTGGACGCGACGGATGCTTTGGCAATTGCCCTGTGCCACTTTTATCAGTTGACAAGCCCATTATCAAGCGTTTCCGCGTCCAGCTCGTGGAAGAAATTCCTGGAAGCGAACCCTGATAGAATCAAATAAGACGTATGAAACTGAACCTGAAATTTCTCATTTCCCTCGTAGGCATCATCCTCGCAGGCAGCAGCGCTTTCGCGCAGAGTTACAGCGTAAAGGCAGTACTCAAAGACGGGTCTGACAAGACCCCGTTGGCATTTGCAACAGCGGCACTTTCCAAGGCAACCGACATGGACAAAGCAATTGCCTATACTCTTTCCGAAGAGAACGGAGCAATAGAGTTTACACAACTCAAGCCCGGCTCCTATGTGCTCAAGGCAGAGCTTATGGGATACAAACCTATAACCAAAGAGTTCAAAATCGTTGATAAAGACCTTGACTTGGGCGTACTTTCCGCCTCCGTTGACTATCGCCAGCTTGATGCTGCCAAGGTAACGGACAGGGGTAATCCCATTCAGATGAAGAGGGACACTATTGCCTTCACTGCTTCTACCTTCAAGACTACCGACAATGATATGCTTGAGGACCTTATTAAGAAGATTCCGGGAATGGAGGTTTCGGAAGACGGTACCATTACCCATAACGGTAAGGAAATCAGCAAGATAACCATAGACGGCAAGACATTCTTCCTCAACGACCCTCAGATTGCGACCAAGAACCTTCCCGCTAAGATAGTGGATAAGCTAAAGGTAATCGAAAAGAAGTCAGATCAGGCAGAGTTTACCGGCATTGACGACGGTGAGGAGGAAACCATTCTCGACCTTACCGTAAAACCGGGAATGATGAAGGGTACTTTCGGCAACCTTATGGCAGGAGGCGGTCACGACGTTCCTTCCACAGATGTACAGGGAGACTGGAGGTTCCAGTCCGCCGGATTCTTCGGCAACTTTACCGATGAATACCAGTTGAGCGGAGTGCTGAATGCCAACAATACCAACAACCGCGGATTCAACGACCTGGCAGGCTCTATGATGGGAGGAATGCGTGGCGGTATGGGGCGCGGCCAGGGAGGCTGGGGTGGTGGCAACGGTATCACCACTTCCTATATGGCAGGTCTCAACGGAGGAGGCAATTTCTTCGACGGGAAGATGGACCTCAGCGGCAACGGTATGTTCAACCATTCCAGCAAGGATGTGCTCGAGTCATCAATCAAGGAAACCAAGCTCGATGATTCCAGCCTGCTTTACGAGAGTGACGGAGCCGGCAATACCAAGACCTGGGGAGTAGGACTCGGAATGAGAATGGAGCACAAGTTCTCAGACAATACTTCAATAGTATTTGAACCGAGGTTCAATATGGGAGGCGGACGCTTTGACGAAAGCAGCAATACCAGCACAAGGACCTGGCGCTATGCTGAGGCTGATACCCTCGATACCAATATCTCCAGCAGCCTGCAGAGCGGAGAAAACAGAAACCTTTCCACCAGCGGCTTTGCACTCCTGCGTCAGAAACTGGGCATTCCGGGGCGTACCCTTACCGTGATGGGAGGCTACAATATTTCCCGCAATGAAATCCTTAACGGACTCAATATTTCCAATACCACGACTTACGATGCAGATGGAGTGGGACAGGAAACTCCTCTGAACCAGTCATATACCCAGCATTCCAATGCTACTTCCCTCTGGGCAAGGGCAACCTTCACCCAGCCTCTGGCTCAAAGCCTCTATGCTGAGGTCAATGCTTCCTACAACTGGTCCGCTTCCGATTCGGATAAGAAGACGAAGGACACTGAGACAGGAGCAATAGTGGACAGCTATACCAACTCCATCAACAACAGGTTCACCAGCCAGACGGTGGGAGCAAACCTTCTGTATCAGCCTGGTGAAGCCCGTTTCCAGCTCGGTATTTCATTTATACCGTCGCAGATGCACAACAGCACCAACAGCGGCTCTGCCTACAAGGTGGACACCACCATCACCCGCTTCAACTGGTCTCCTCAGGCTATGATTTACACTCCTATCGGAGAGAATGCCAATATCAGGATGAATTATCGCGGAGAATCCCAAAGTCCGTCAACATCGCAGCTCATCACTGTGCCGGACAACTCCAACCCGCTTGCAGTTACCTTCGGTAACCCTAATCTGGCTCCATATTTCAGTCATTCCATCAGGGGCGATTTCCGCTGGAACAACAAAAAGACCTATGCGTCCGTCAATGCAAGATGGAACGCATCCTATGTGCAGGACCCTATAGTCCAGTCCCAATGGTACACCAACGGTATCACCTACTCTATGCCGGTCAACGGCCCTTCAAGCTTAAGCGCGAACTTCAATTTCTTCGCAAATGTTCCGATTCCTGGCACCAAATTCACGGTAATCAACGCCACCCGCTTCGGCTGGTCAGAGTCCGCAAGCTTTGTCGGAAAGGAAATCAATACCGACCAGTATCTCAACCCTGACGGTGCTTTGGATTACAATCTGTTCTTCAAGGATTACGACGATATCCGCAGCAAGATGGTGGAGAATACCACGAACTCTTTCTCAGTAACTGAGCGCCTTCGCGGAGTATGGCGCAGCGATGCTCTTGAGCTCGAGCTTTCGGGAAGGACGAGGATGAACCATACCAACTACGCACTTGCCGGCACTACTGACCAGACCACGACCTGGAACAATCAGATTCGGGCTAATGCAACCTGGACCTGGGACAGGATAGGTCTGAGTGCCAAGGGAGAGTTCAATTACAACTGGTATCGCGGATATGCAACTGCCCAGCCGGATGAGTATGTGCTCAATCTCGAACTGCAGCAGCTGATTCTCAAGAAGAAGGCAACTATAGCTATCAAGGGATATGACCTGCTCGGCCAGTCCAAGAACCTGACCGTTACCGATGCGTCCAATACCCATACCGAGACTGTCAACAATACTCTCGGACGCTATGTGATAGTTTCATTCACCTACCGCTTCGGCAACTTCGACAAGAACAGGATGCCTGCAGGTCCAGGCGGCCCGGGAGGTCCAGGTCCTAGAAGATAATTCACTATCTGTAAGCATACTATGCCGAAAGAAAAATTATTGGGTAAGAACCCCGAGGAACTGAAGGCCGCAGCTCTTGCTGTCGGCCTTCCGGCTTTTGCGGGCAAACAGATTGCGCAATGGCTTTATGTGCATCGTGTGCGCAGTTTTGACGAGATGACGAACATCTCCAAGGCAGGTCGGGCAAAGCTTGCGGAGCTGTATGACCTCGGCGTGAGTGCGCCTCTGGGAAGTATCTGCTCTTCCGACGGCACGAAGAAGTATCTTTTCGGTGTATGCGGCACATCCAAGGTTGAGTCTGTGATGATTCCTGACGGGGAGCGCCGCACACTCTGCGTTAGTTCCCAGGCAGGGTGCAAGATGGGATGCCGTTTCTGTATGACCGGTCGTCGGGGCTGGCACGGCAATCTGGATGTTGCGGAGATTCTCAACCAGTATATCTCCATTGACGAGTCCCTGGAACTTACCAATACCGTATTTATGGGGATGGGGGAGCCTCTTGACAACTACGAAGTTGTGATGAAGGCAATAGAGGTGCTTACCGCTCCTTGGGGATTTGCCTGGAGCCCGAAGAGGATAACACTCAGTACGATTGGGGTTATGCCTGCGCTGCGCCGCTATCTTGAGGATTGCCGCTGCCATCTTGCGGTAAGTCTTCACAATCCTTTCCCTGAGGAGAGGGTGGAGATGATGCCGGTCCAGAAGGCTTTCGACGAAAAGGCTATTGTTGACTTGATTAAGCAATATGATTTTACGGGTCAGAGACGAGTGAGTTTCGAGTACACTATGTTTGACGGGTGGAATGACGACAAGCGTCACGCCGATGCTCTGATCCGGCAGCTCCGCGGTCTTGAATGCCGCGTGAACCTTATCCGTTTCCACAAGATTCCGGATTTCCCTTATGACTGTTCTCCACAGTCGAGGATGGAGGCTTTCCGCGACCGCCTGAACAGTAACGGCATTACCTGCACTATCCGCGCCTCCCGTGGCGAGGACATCCTCGCCGCCTGCGGAATGCTCGCCGGGAAATAGTGTCTGTAGGGCTACAGCCTGCTTCCGAGTCATTCCCAGCCTCGACCTCGAATCCACCGGGAATCTCCCGAAAACGCAATTTTCACCCCTCATTTTTGCGCTTTGGGCCTACGGAAGGCCGTCAGAGCAATTTGAGGGGGTGTTTTCTGCGCGTTGGAAGCCGATTTTGCTCCTGATGTAAAGGATGAAGAGAGAAAATGGACGGCGAATCCGTCATCCTGGCGCTGATGCATTGTTCCAAATCGTTTGGTGCAACTGCGTCTTGATTCTTCTTTATTTTCCTTTATTCACTTTTATTCTTCTTTATTCTCTTTTATTCTCTTTTATTCTCTTAGCAATACAAATGATAGTAATATTGACAATGTAAGAGAATATTCTTTGCCCATATGGTTACAAAATATTGAAACTTTAATTATATTTGCAATATGAAGCGGAGAATTGTAGTATTTGGCAAATATTTTGGCGAGTTTCTGGAAAGACTTACCCCAAAAGAACGAGAGAAGGTGGATTATGGGTTGGTTTTGCTTAAGACACAGGACCGCTTGCCGTCGAAATTTGTAAAGCATATTAGAGATGGGCTATACGAATTTAGAACAGAGTATAATAGTAATATTTATAGGGTGTTTTTCATATTTGATGAGGATTGTATTGTGTTTTGTTCAATGGATTTCAGAAAAAGACACAAAGAACCCCTGCAAATGAAATATCAAAAGCATTGAGAATTAAAGATGAATACTATGAGTACAAACGAGCCAATGATTCAGGATTATGATGCTGTGCTTGATGCGCGATATGGTAAGGAAGGCACTCCCGAACGAATGAAGTTCGAGGAGAATGCATACGCATATTATACGGGATTATTACTTCGTGATGCTAGAAAGGATGCAAAGGTGTCTCAGGCTGAATTGGCGAGAAGAACGCAGACAACCAAATCCTATATCTCACGCATAGAGAACGGGGTGATAATCCCGAGTGTTGCTGTCTTTTACAGAATGATTGCTGCCTTGGGAATGAGATTGGAAATAGTCAAGCCCTCAACCGTTCTGGGGTATGGGAACAATACCCAAAACAGATATCTCTGTGAACGGAAGCCGGAGTATGGTGTTGAGCAAAAGTGATTTGAACCTTGGTGAACGGGTGGTGCATTACAATTAATAGAATTTATTTATATCTGTGTGTGTCAATGACCCATAACTCTCATATAGTATGTAAATACCCTGGCGCTCATAGGGGGGGGAATCGTTAGTATACAATCAATTAATCAAGTGGATGGACCAAATATAATACAAAATCGTCCTACGGAACCGTTGACAATAAGACCACACTCGAAGCCTCTGATGATGCTGCAACAGTCAATCTCGGTGAAAATTGGCGTATGCCAACAGACGCAGAGTGGACAGAGTTGAGAACTAGTTGTACTTGGACCTGGACAACCCTACCAACTTCAATTTGAGCGGAATCTTGAGGTAAATCTTGTGCGCTTGTGCGATGCTATCTGGTATAGGCGATATATCCACGGACATTCCACATGTTTCATCATCCACGACCCCAAGATGAGGGAAGTCTTTGCGGCATCGTTCCGTGACAGGGTAGTACATCATCTGTTCTACAATTACACCCACGAGGCTTTTGAGAATGGGTTTATTGCTGACAGCTACTCGTGCATTAAGGGACGTGGCACGCATTACGGTATCTCACGCCTCAATCAGCACATTTTTGAAGTGTCTGCTGGGTACAGTCGCCCTTGCTACGTGCTCAAGATGGATGTGAAAGGATATTTTATGAATAACAACAGAGGGAAAATGCTGGATATCTGTGAGGGTATTCTTGATTCCTCTTGCTACTGCGTTTCTCTCGAAGCGGCTTGGCTTGTCGGTGAATCCGTACAAAACGCTTATCCGCTCAACTCATTTCTCGGGGTGCTATCGCACTACAGTTCGTACAATATCCGCATTGGCCAGGTCTTTGACAGAGCTGGTTTTGCTCTTGGGAAGGGTGGTGTTGCGCCGAGCTCGATGGAGCGGCTCTGCAGTTACTGAGGATAGTTGAGATTTTCCGGTGAGGGATTGTCGAGGACTTCGTGGAGATAGCGGGAGGCTTCGAGGCGGGCCATAGGGAGATTCATCATAAGGTAGTTGCCGCAATCACGCGGACAGGCACCTGGAACCGGGCCGTCAAACTCGGCGACAAACTCGAAAGTCTCCCTCATAAGAGGCAGAATATCAGTACTTTGCAAGTCTCCCTTGACGATGAGGTAGTTGCCGGTAAGACAGCCCATAGGACCCCAGTAGATAATCTTGTCACCCCATTGCGGATGGTTTCGCAGGAAGGTAGCTGCCAGATGCTCAATCGTGTGGATTGCATCGGGATGCAGCACAGGCTCCCTGTTGGGCTCTTTCATACGGATATCGAAAGTGGTCACCACTTCCGAACCCACATTGTCTTTGCGCGAAACGAAAATACCCCGTTTCAATCTGAGATGGTCAACTGTGAAACTTGCAATCTTTTCCATATCTGTCTGTATAGTTATCGAATCATTCATCCTGAAGCATATGCCCAAGGAACCGGCGGCACTGCTCCCCGTCAAGACCTCTTCTGCGGGCGTAATCGTCCAGTTGCTCCCGGGAGACATTCCGGATTTCCGGATAGCAGGCTGAAGGGTGGATGAATACAAATCCGCAGATGGAAGCGTCCGGAATCATAGCATAGCTCTCGGTAAACTCTATTCCCAAGGCATCACTGCCTGGAATCAGTTCCATAATATCCTTTTTCATCGTGTGGTCCGGACAGCTCGAATACCCGGCCGCAGGCTTGACTATCTTCATTCCTTCGATGCCCGCCTCGGCAAGCTGCCCCTCTATTTGAGCGTCAATCCAGCTTGAAACTGCCTCTGCCAGAGTGACTTTGATGGAGCGCAGCAGCATTGGTTCGTAGTCGGCTTCACATTGGGAGCAGCGGCAGCGGGCTGCGCGGACCCGGCGCGAAGCGCCGAGGGTCCCGCAGGTGTGGACGCTGGCGGCGAAGACTCCGAAAGGAGTCGGCGCCGCCGCGTCCACAAAGTCGGCGAGGCTGAGGCCTTCGCCGACCCGCTGCCGCAGCATCGGAAGCCGCCTCCCGTTCTGCAAAACTATATCATCCCCATTTCGGCACGCATTGTAGAACTGCGCTGCAACCCTTATCGACAGGCTATTCTCTGATCCGAGCTTATCAAGCAGCCTGAGGGCATCCTCTTTAAGTGCCGCATCCTCCTTAACTCCCCAGGTAGCAAAGAACATTCTCCAGTCAAAATAGTCAAGCACCTGTGCAAGAGGGAGTTCCGAGAGTGGTATTGATTTCGGTTCAAAGCCGTGCAGATAGCTGTCCTGATGGAATTCAACCCTCGATTGCACCTCGGGATCCTGTCGGGCTGTCTTGGCAAGCAATCGTATCTGCTCCTGTTTGCGGTGCTCTTCCTGCTCGAAGCCCTGCGGGTCCATAAGGTAACGCTTGGCCATAACCGCACTTGCAGACGCATCAGGCCCGTAGAAAACGTGCTCATACAGAGGTGCAAGTTTTACCGCAGTATGCACCGCAGAAGCGGTGGCACCACCCACAAACAACGGCACGGAAAGCCCGCGTGCACTCATCTCGCGGCACAGTTCCTCCATCTGGAACAGGGACGGAGTAATCAGTCCGCTCACCCCGATTGCATCGGCCCCGATTTCTGCAGCCTTGTCCAGAATCACTTCCTTAGGCACCATAACCCCCAGGTCCGTCACATCGAACCCGTTGCAGCTCAGCACTATAGCCGTAATATTCTTGCCTATGTCGTGAACATCACCCTTGACCGTCGCGATGACGAACTTAGGTTTGGCACCCGAGCCGCTCCCGGAGCCCTCACCCATATAAGGCGCAAGCACGTCGATTGCATCCCTCATTATCTTCGCGGACTTGACCACCTGCGGCAGGAACATACGCCCCGCTCCGAAATTGTCACCCACGGTCTGCATTCCCTCCATCAGAGGCCCCTCGATGACAGCAACCGCGCTGCCCAGCATCTGAAGGCACTCCAACACATCTTCGCGCAGAGTCGCGGCATTGCCCTTCACCAGGGCAGCGGAAAGTCTTGCCGGCGCCGGCAGCCTGTCCGCAGCTGCAGAAACCGCAGCGCTGTCTTCGCTTTTGGCCGACATCACTTCCTGCGCCTTGGCAATCAGCTTCTCGGTAGCATCAGCCCGCCTGTCAAGGATAACATCCTCTACCTTCTCCAGCATATCAGGCTCTATCTCACTGTAAACCTGAAGCATGCCCGGATTGACTATGCCCATATCCAGCCCAGCCCCTATTGCGTGGTAGAGAAAGGCCGAATGCATCGCTTCCCTCACCGCATTGTTGCCGCGGAAGGCGAAGGAGAGGTTGGATATGCCGCCGGAAGTGCGGGCGCCCGGCAGATTGGCCTTAATCCAGCGCACCGCCTCGATGAAGTCCACCCCGTAGCGGCGGTGCTCCTCTATGCCCGTGCCCACGGAAAGCACATTCACATCAAATATTATGTCGCGCGGCGCCACACCCGCCTTTACTGTAAGCAGGCGGTACGCCCTTTCGCATATCTGGATCTTGCGCGCATAGTCCGTAGCCTGCCCCTGCTCATCGAAGGCCATCACTATCATAGCGGCCCCAAGGCGCCTTATTTCCTTTGCCTTCATCAGGAAGACCTCCTCGCCCTCCTTCAGGGAAATGGAGTTGACTATGCACTTGCCCTGAGCGTTCTTGAGGCCCTGCAGGACCGTCTCCCAATCCGAAGAATCCACCATCAGGGCAGCCTTTGCGACAGCCGGGTCACCGGAAATATGGCGCAGGAAAGTACGCATCTGCAAGGCGCTGTCCAGCATGGCATCGTCCATATTGACATCGATAATGCTTGCCCCGCCTTCAATCTGCCCTGCCGCTATCTGAAGCGCTTCGTCGTACTGTCCGGCTGCAATCAGGCGCGCGAACTTGCGCGAACCGGCCACATTGGTGCGCTCTCCGACATTGGTGAAATTGCTGTGCTGCTTATCAATATAGACCGTCTCCAAACCGCTTAGAGTCAGCACATTCCCCGCGCTTGGCGGGAGTTCGCGCACCTTGCAGGCGCTGAGTTCGCGTGCAATCGCCGCAATGTGCCGGGGCGTAGTGCCGCAGCAGCCTCCCGCAATGTTGAGTATGCCTTTGGAGGCCATATCGCGCATCTGCGCGGCCATCTGCTCAGGAGTCTGGTCATATTCTCCCATCTCGTTGGGAAGGCCTGCGTTGGGGTAGCAGAGCACCCGGCAGTCGGCAAAGCCCGCAAGTTCCTCGACCAGAGGGGTAAGCTCCTGCGCACCGAGCGAGCAGTTGAGACCGAAGGCCCAAAGCCTGCCGTGCTCCACGCTATGGTAGAAAGCCTCTATAGTCTGCCCGGTGAGGGTCCTGCCGCTGCGGTCGCTGACCGATACGGACACGGCAAGAGGCAAGTCCAGCCCAAGCTTGTCAAGGGCATATATCGCCGCCTTCACATTGAGGGCGTCGAAGCAGGTCTCGACCAGAATCAGGTCCACCCCGCCTTCTGCAAGGGCTCCGATCTGTTCGGAATATATGTCCACGAGTGCGTCGAAGTCGTATTTCCTGAAGGCCGGGTCATTGACATCAGAAGCGAGGGAAAGGGACTTTCCGGTTGGGCCGACGCTGCCTGCAACGAGCACCTCGCGCCCGGCCCCGTCGGCAGCCCTTCGGGCGATACGGGCGGCCTCAAGGGCCATAGTGCGCGCCTTGTCCTGCAGGCCATATTCCTCCTGGCTTATGCGGTTGGCGCTGAAGCTGTTGGTCTCGATGATATCGGCTCCCGCCTTGATATATGCCTCGTGGACCGCCTGAACTGCGTCGGGTTCCGTGAGGTTAAGGGTCTCGAAATTGGAAGCACCGGGGAAGCGTGCCTGAAGCACAGTTCCCATAGCTCCGTCGAGCATAAGAATGCGGTCAGTGCAGTCTAGAAGCATTCCCTGAGAACTCCTATGATGTTGTCAGACTTGCCCATAGTATAGAAATGCACTGCCGGAACTCCGTGTGCCAGAAGGTCTTTGGTCTGCATTGTAGCCCACTCCTGTCCTATCCGGTAAACGGAATCCTTGTCCTGCGCGTGAGCCTCAATTTCGGCAGTGAGTTCGAGAGGGATATTGATAGAGAAGGATTCCGGAAGCAGATGGAGTTGTCTGCAGGTGGAAATCGGCTTGATTCCCGGGATGATAGGGACGGTGATTCCGGCTTTGCGTGCCAGGTCCACGAAACGGTAGAAGTAAGCGTTGTCGAAGAACATCTGGGTTATGATGAAATCGGCTCCGGCGTCCACTTTGCGCTTGAGCATAGCGATGTCGGTCTCGATATTCGGGGCTTCGAAATGCTTTTCCGGATAGGCTCCCACACCTATGCAGAGGCTGTCATCCTTGATGTCGGCAACCAGTTCGCTGGCATAACTGTAGCCGCCCGGTTCCGGGGTGAAACGCTTTTCCTGGACAAGACAGTCACCGCGCAGGGCCATCACATTCTCCACTCCGAGATAGCGGAAGTCGGACAGCTCATACTGTACCTGCTCCTTTGTCGCCCCCGCACAGATAAGATGGGGAACCACCTCAATCTTGAATTCATCCATAATGGAGGCGCATACCGCTGTCTGGCTGACTCGTCTGCGCTCCAGTTTGCGGAGGAAACTTCCGTCAGGCTGCTGCTGATAGATATATTCGTCGCGGTGGTTGGTGACATTGATGTATGGAGGGTTGAACTCCATAAGCGGCCGTATGCTGTCCAGCAGTTCCGCCCTGCCGATGGACCTCTGCGGAGGAACCACCTCAAGGGAGATGAACTGCCTGCTGCCTGTAAGAATATCGCTGATTTTCATATCAGGCAAAAATAATCAAATCTTTGGGAATCTTCAACCGTCCCGGATGATTCCATCCGGCACGCGGGGGACTTGTTTATCCCCATATGTCACATCAGGCGCTCCCCCGCAGTTGGTCCAAATCGCTTTGGTGAAACGCACTTCCTTCACCCTGTTGCGTTTGTCATTTTTTCACATAATTTGACAATTAGTCAGTTAATTCTGAACAAGTTGTCATCTGGCCTGAGCTTTGCCATATATACTATCGAACACGCTGAAGCGGAGGTCCCGAAAGCCGGGAGCGCAAGCGCAAAGGCCGGGGGCGGAAGCAGCAGGTGGGTTCAAGACAGAAAGTTTAATTTGAAAAATAGAACAGGAGGTTTTAGTTATGCTACCATCAATTTTCAACGATTTCTTCAGGGATGATTATCTTGGAGTTCCGGTTAGACGCCAGTTTGCTACTCCGGCAGTCAACATCAAGGAGACAGACAAGCAGTACGATATCCAGGTTGCTGCTCCTGGTATGACCAAGGATGATTTTCATCTTAGCATCAACAGCGACAACGAGCTTGTGATTTCACTGGAGAAGAAGCAGGACAACTGCCCTGAGAAGTGCAATAAGGAAGAGAAGGAAGAGAAGGAAGAGAAGGCTACCTGGCTTCGCAGGGAGTTCTCCTATGTATCCTACAATCAGAATTTCATTATTCCGGATGACGTGGAAATCGAAAAGATTTCTGCAAAGATGGAACACGGAGTGCTCAGTATCCATCTGCCTAAGAAGGCTGAGGAGACCAAACTGCCGATATCCCGCAACATCGACATCCAGTAATCCTTTCGGAGGCGCCTGCACGGCGCCTCTTTTTTTTGTTCTCACCGTTCGCTTCCTTGAGTGCTCGACCTTGCTCGCGCCTTTATTCTGAAACAGGACGCACGGACTGACCGTAGTAGCGGTAGTCGTTGCCCCTGACCACAAAGTCCGAATAGAAGTACACGAGGAACGCAAGGTCAGGGCTGCCCGTATTGAGGGACGAAGACCAATAGCTGCCGTAGGACCCGACATCGTACAGGTCGTCGCTGCGCCGGTAGCCGGCAGCAGGTAGGAAAATGCTGTTGCCATTCGTTTTGCTTGCAACCATATATCCATCAATACCGTTAAGCGTTGTCCAGTTCCAAGTGCAATTCTTTCGTAGTTCCGTCCACTCCGCATCGGTTGGCATACGCCATTTTTCACCGAGATTGACTGTTGCAGCATCATCAGAGGCTTCGAGTGTGGTCTTATTGTCAACGGTTCCGTAGGACGATTTTGTATTATATTTGGTCCATCCACTTGAATATGACGAACCGGTGTGATACGGACAATTATCCCAATCGAGGTAAATACTCGTATCTGATACATCCACAGTTCCTGCCCACTGGTAATATCCACCGTACTCCTCAGGCTTTGTAGCCCCCAGATTGCAATCCGCCCATTTGACGGACAGCCCTAGGTCAACGGCAACAGGCCCTCCTGCATTGTCAGGGTCCTGAGTGTCGTTCTTCTCTTTACAACAAGATACAAGCAGCATTGCTGCGGCCGCTGCAAGACATAATACTTTTTTCATAAGACAAAACCGTTTTGATATACTATGTAAGAGTCATTCGTCATAGACGCACAAAGATATACACACTGGTAGAGATTTTCTGGAAGGACTAAAAGTACTAATGAAGTTCCTGTTTTAGTAATTCGTAGATATATGCCGGACTGTTTGCAGTAAGGTCCGCAGTTTCATCCTGCAAAAGGTCATATACTCTTGATAAATAAACAATATTCAGCGCTTGCTCCAAAGAAATATGGCGGTCTTCAATTAGAAAAGCCGTCATTTGGTCTATGGCATAGTCTATCAGAAATTGTCTTTGTGTTTCTTCGCTCATATCCGTTTCAAATACTTGAGAGCCTTTTCGGTTCCAAAATAGAACTGATTATTTAGTGCCGTGATACAGAATCATGAGAGATACCCTCCATTATTCTGGCAAAATACAATCAAATCATCTACAGCATCCTCAATTGACTGCAGATGCTCGATTTCATAGAATTCAACCAAAAATCCAATACCCCGATACTTGCGAAGATATTGATATGCTTCTTTCGTGCTGATAGCAAAACGGCGTCCAAATGCCCTGATGCAAGCATTTGTGTAAGGTATCTGATATTTGCTCATTTCAGCCATACCTGCAAATATAGCATTATTAACGGAATATCTTGCAAACTGAATTGATCCACTTATCACGATTATGCACTCCCAGCGGTTGTTCCAGAATGACGGTTTCGCCGTCCATTTTCTCTCTTCATCCATCACATCAGGAGAAAAATCGGCCTCCCACGCACTTTTCCCTCCTCATCCATTACATCAGGAAAACCACACCCTTCCCAAGCGCAAAAAAGACCCCCTCAAATTGCTCTGGCAGCCTTCCGGAGGCCGAAAGTGCAAAAATGAGGGGTCAAATTGCTTTTCAGTAGTTTTGAATTTCGTAAACACTGTTTACGATTTTTGAAACGCAATTCCCGGGAATGAAACAGCCGGGAATTACGAGCCGATGCCTGTGCTAGTTATTGCGTATGCAGCGGACGTATGCGCCATTTTCGACAAAACTGAATGCGCAGTTTACACTGCTTTTGGTAGCATTGTTTGTAATCATTCCGCAGTAATTCTGAGTGCTACTTCTAGCGGTAGATGATTGGAAGTAACATATAGAACAATAACCGTAATACGACCTTGAAGAATCCTTGTTTAAATATGAACCAATATACGTAGTCCCCTTCGAAAGGTATGGATATGGAATTAAATTCAACCCTGCTTCATTCAAAGTCTCAAGTGAAGCACCGGAAAGAGCCTGCTCATAGTAAGGTGCCTCAGTATTATTGTGTGCTGAAGCCGCACACCCGCCAACAAGATCAATCCATTCCTGGGCAGTAGGAATATGCCATCCGTCTGGGCAAATTCCCTGAATGTTGGAGTATTCAACAAAATCGCTGGCAGTGTCGATATTGGATTCCCCTAAAACAGCCTTAATATTGTATAGATATCCCTGCTTGATAATTACATCCTCAGCATCGCTTGGGGTTACTACTGCGGTATTCTCTTCTGAAATGGCAAATGTCGCAGGATACCAAATAGCTTCACTAGTTGTAGCCGCGTAGGAAGCCGCTAATGGTGTAACACTCATTCCATCCGGCACATAATGCAGGTTTTCTGCCATCCATACTCTGCCGTCCTTCATCCTGACAGTCTTGTAGTCGTATTCTCCGTGGGTTACATAACTCTCGACACACTTCAGAGCCTTGCTTCCGGTGCAGGTGGTGCCGTCAGTCTTGGCAACAATCACCTGAAGCAGAGCGCAATCGTTAGTAGCAGCTTCAGGAGCCTTGACTGTAACGTATGTGCAATCATTTGAGAGTTCATAATCCCAAGAAGATGCATAACTCTTGGTAACTATGCTTCCGTCAATCAGATTGGCTGTAACACTTGCAACATTTTCAAGGGCAGGAATGCTTACAGGAACTGTAAATGTACCGGCAGTAAACTTGACATAAGGAGCCTCGGTATCACCGATAACAATCTTCACAGCTATAGGCAGCACGAAGGTGGTCTGTGCCTCGTCGTTGAGCACGATTGTAACATACTCTGCAGTAACGGTCACGCTCTTGAAAAACGAATCGCCGTCCTTACCATCGGCACCGTCCTTTCCGTCGGCACCCGGAGCACCATCGGCACCGTCCTTTCCGTCGGCACCCGGAGCACCGTCCTTACCGTTCACCAGCTCAATGCTCTTGCCGTTGGTAAACACAATCTTGTAGCCGTCCTCAAGCTCTTCAACCTTCTCTACGGCATACTTGCCGTCAACAGCTGCCTGAAGCTGTGAGATGGCAGCCTCGATTTGGGCTGTCTTGTCTTCGAGGGCGGAAACCCTGTCCTCGAGATCATTGACCTTCTGGCAGCCTGCTCCTAAAAGCACAAGGGCCAGACCCATTCCAATAACACTAAACTTTTTCATAATATTTTGATTTAAAGATTTTTAACACATCTGAGCTGCAATCCGTATGTGTAGTTGGCATAAGCCAGAGTTAACCTTCCCAGAGGATATGCAGCAGTTGTAAATGTAGTCATTCCTGCGAACATCTGATATGTTCCATTGGAAGAAATTGCATTTGCCGTGGAAGCCATAAGGTAGGTCATAGCAGGCTTTCCGTAGAATTCTTCCTCCGTGCAATTTGAGGCAGAGCAATTGAGAATATTGTATTTCCCGTTTGCAACAGCTCCGCTCTGCACAAAATTGAACCCCAATTCATTAGCCTTAGGCACAGTTGCATAATTGACGGAAGAATCCCAAAACAGGGCCCCGTCGTCGGTTTTCGGGCCAGTCTCTCCGGCTCCGGTATTCTTGTTAGAGTAGCCGAACAGCTCGAAATACTCCGAACGTGAAGGCACGTGCCAGCCCTTTGGACAAATGCCCTGGGCGTATTCGAAAGTATTGTAATTCTCATCTGTAAAGGCAGTCCCGAACACAGCCTCGTAACTGTAGAGATAGCCGAGAGCCTTGATTGACTCCTCGTCGGTAAGGGCAGTGCCCGCAGTCCCGTCAGAAGAGTAAGGACACCAGATGCTGCCGGTCGCAGGGTCGGAAGATGCAGTCATCCCTTCAGGAAGATAGGCCATAGGCTCTGTCATCCACTTCCTGCCGTTGAATTCGGCGGTAGTATAGTTCTTGCCGCGATACTTGATATAGCCTTCGAACTCCTCTGCCTCGCTTTCGTCGATTACACTTCCGATAAGCGTCCCGCCGTCTTCCCAGTTCTCTATTTCACCTGCGAAAGTGGCCTTGACCATATCGGGAAGTATTTCTATGCCAACCCCGTAGGTATAGCCGGAAAGCAGCTCGGCCTCTCCGGTTCCGGTAAGAAGGACAGCGCCCTCGACAGCAACGCTGATTTCGAAGGACCGCCTCTGAGGCGCAATGATTACCCTGTATTTATGGCCCTCCTCAATGGTTTCAGCCTTGATGTCCACAGGCTCTGCACTCTCATCTGGAGCTATCGAAAGCGAACCGTTTTCCGCCTTGATCACTTTTACGGTTGGAAGCACCCCCTTGACGGTCACACCGCTAACCTTTGCTCCGGCCGGATTGTCGAGATTAATGACAATCTGCACCAGCTGGTGGCGGAATACGGTCAGCAGAGCATCCCCCTGCGGAAAGACATTCTCCTTGAAGGCAAACATCAGGTCTGAAGCTCCCGCACCGGCGCTCTGGTCTTCGGCAACACTGAAACTCTCCGGCACACCACCTTCACAGTAAGGGTAGTACGCCATAACGGTGCAACTCTGCCCTCCCTCGGCGTACCATTTGAGGGCAGAAGAGAATACCTTGTCCGAATAGCTCAGGCAGGCATTGTCCGCGTGCAGGGTCCCGTCGGAACGGACTATGTCCAAACCAATCCTGTCCCCATCCTCGAAATTGGTTGAAGTTGCCTTCGAGATGATAGGCTCAAGCCTGATTACAGCCCCCTCGAAAGGCTCCTGGGGAGTCTGCCGGTTGCACGAAAGAAGTGCAAGGACAGCAAATATAAATAAAGCTCTTTTTCTCATATTTTCAAAAATCCAATCCTATTGATAATGAAGCATTTGTGCGGGTCATTCCGGATAGTGCCACAGCGGGCTTCAAACCGAGCGCCGCGTAGGCATCCACGCCGAGGAACCATCCTTTCCCTCCTGGATACCACCTCGCCTTCAGTCCGGCAAAAGCCTTGGGCATACTGATAAATTCGCAGACCGTCGCAAAGCCTTCGGCGTAGCGGTAAGGCTCTCCTTCCACCTGCACCTCATCCGCCATATCTTCCTGCCCGCTAAGGCTTCCTGCCGAGTATCCGGCATACAGTTCCACCTCGAACAGGCGGCTGTGGTAACGCCCGCCGAGCTGAGCCTCCAGCATATCCGTATCCTGCCGCATAAGGTAAGGATACATAAGCGAAGATAGCGAGCGCTCCCGTGAGCAGAACAAAGACGCCCTCAGCGTGAAAGGACCGTGGTCATACCGGTAGGACGGTGCCAACTCCAGGCGCTGCCTCTCCAGAATCCGGTTCGAGCCGTAAGAAGTGACTATGGTTACCCCTCCTTCGCTTTTCTTGTCCAGCACCGCTTCGTTGTTGGTCTGTGCCCACAGGCTGACGCAAAGCCTTAAAGTATGGTCACCCAACCTGCCGCCAAGATGCAGAGTCATCTGGTCGGAAGGGAAGCGGTACCATATATATTCTTTTTCTCCGGCCCTGCCCCGGGCGTGGCGGTACTGCAGGGAAGCGAAAGCCTTATCCTTCCATCCGGCCTCCAATGCTGCCCCCAGGCTGTTCTCTCTCATAGGAAGGCTGTTCACGCCCGCATCCGCCAGATGCACTCCGCTGCCTGTCCACAGTTCCTGCACTCCGTACATCTGACCCTTGTCCAGGAAGGCATAGAGGTAGCCTTGCGACAAGCCGATCTGGTCGGCGCTTATGGTCTCGGCCGTCCTGCCCAGAAGGGCATCCATTTCGAGAGATAAGGCGCCGCAGTGCCACATAAGACCGGCAGCGCAATCCAGGTCCAGGCGGTAGTTGATATGGCGCAGGTCCTTGCGTTTGGAATAGTTGCGGGAGTTCATTGTGAACCGTCCACCGAACCTCCAGCTTTCGTCCAGATCCACACTTATGCCTCCGTCCACAACATAGCTCTGAAGGGTCTTGCGCCCGGGGGTGAATTCCCAAACCTCGATAGGGAAGTAGCCCGGTTCTATGGACATAGGTCCGCACATATCGTCTCCCTGCCTCTGATTGAAGGCGAAGGCTCCTGTCATGGAGAAATGCTCCAGATGCCTGATTGCTCGTGTCATTGCGCCCGCCGACCATAGTGACGGTGCTTCCCAAGCTTCTTTCAGGCCTCCCTGTTCCCAGCCTGCGCTCAGAGTGGCCTCGGCAGCATCCACTCTGTCCAGACGGATGCCGTTCACGCCTACACCGTCATTCCACAGGTTGCCCAGCAGCACCCTCTCGTAGCGGGACTGCGCCTTGATTTCTCCTGCGAAGCACAGGAGAGCCACGACCATACTAATCGTGCAGAGACTGTGTTTCGCGTTCATAGAAATCATTGCTTGAATTGTTGGTATCCATAAGCACCTCGTAACCGGCCGCTTCGCTCAGGGCATCGTCCACCCGGCGCATAAGAGTGTGTCGCAGGAAGGAATTCTCCAGAGTCACGAAACCGGCATCCAGTTCCGGGGTGAGGCGTTTGGCATTGGCCGATGATGCTCCGGAAAATACTTCCACCGCGTCAATCACATCCTCATAAGGAACGGCGGTAACCTTGTCCACCGTGCTTCCGGGCACCTGACGCACATCCGGCTCGCCCCTCAGTTTGAACAGCAGGGCGGTAGGGGAGTTGATGGAGAAGGTATAGGCATTGGCAATGCCGGTTTTCACCACAACATCCAGATACCTTGCCGGGTCGATTCTGTCACCCGGTACGGGATGGTAGGTGGTGTTGGTGAAATAGGTATTGTTGTAGCAGACGAAGTAGCCCTCCCTGTTGAGGTTCACCGACTGCGGGTATCTCGCGCTGTGGTCTATGGCGCCCTTCAGTACAAGTACGGCATCATCTCCCGGCTGCAAAGGGAAGGAAGTGCCGTTACCGGGGAATCGCCAGACGCACTGGGCCACAGGCGCAAACTCCGGATATATGATATTGCCGTCCCCGTCCCTTGTGACGAAAGGATTGGTGGCCATAGCATTGTATGGCAGCAGGGTGCCGAAGCACAGGCTGTCCAGATACTGCACCTCGAAATGGTTGTTGTGCAGGATGATGTACTGGTCATTCTGGTAGGTGCCTTCCTCCGGAGTCTTCATACAGCCTCCGCAATATATTTCCTTGATGACTATGGTCCCTGCCTTGGACCTTGTAAGCTGTATGCTCAGGCTCGAATATGCCTCGCTGACTATGACCTTGTCGGCAGTGCCGTTGAACACATCCCCGTCCCGGTGCTCAGAAACGCTCAGCCTGTAAACTCCGCGGCAAAGTTTCATAACCGCCGTGCCGCGCAAGCCGGTCTGAGAGCTGTAGCTGTGCCCCAGATTGATATCTTCAGCCTTGACCGCAATGCCCGCACCGGACCCGTCAGCAAACCCTTCCGGCCAGACTACGCTTACCTCTACAGTGCACAGCGAATCCGCATAGGGGTTCTGCTCAGTGGAAAGACATCCGCAGAGCATCAGGGCCGCAAAGACCAGATATGGAAGCATTCTTTTCATCTAAAGTTTCAATCTGCAACTGAGTCCATAATAAAAGGCAGGAGTGAAGATGGCTCCCACTCCCGTAGCCCACGATGTCACATAAGGCCTCGAATTGGTAAAGTTGTTTGCAAAGAAGGAGATGCTGACCTTGTCCCCGACTTCTTTGGTTATGCTGAGGTTGGCGCTGGCGTAAGGTCCGTAGCCGTCCTGGTCGAAAGTATAGACATTGCCCGATTTGAGAATCAGGTTGCTGAAAGCAGAGTCCGCAGCTTCAGCCCCGGTAAATGGATGCACATTCCCGTCCAGGTCCATATAGGACACGGGATAGACATACCAATAGCCGTCCTCGCCCCTTTGGGCATAAGGCTGGCCGTCGGCAATGGATATGTTGCGGCTCATTCTCAGCAGTGAAGTTTCCAGCCTGAGGGTAATGATGAGCCTTGCCTCGGGGATATGGGTAATCGCAGTCAGGTTGGCGTCCAGATTATGTGTGATTTTTCCGTTAACCACAGGTGTGGAGCTGCCGCCGTTGGCATATAGCCCTGCATATTGGTAGGACCTGTCAGGCTCTGAAGTGTGGGACCAGCCGGTCTGGTAGTACCAGCAGAGACGGTCATCGTGGGTGCTTGTGCCGCACCAGGAGGCATCAAGCCTGAATTTGGTGCGTATAGGCTTTATTTCCGGGAAGTCTGCCGTAAGCTCGATGCCTGCCCTTCGCACCGGCTTGCCGTTTTCCTGCCTTGTGGTTTTTACGAAGGTCCTGTCGATAACCTTGGTGTCCATAAGTGTCCAGCCTTCATCTTCGCTCCCCCTGACATAGACCTCTCCGGTCTGGTTGTCAACGCGTATGTCGGTGAGTGCGCCTGTGGTGAACCCGGAAGGGCGTTCGCTGAGTCTGTATGAGAACGGAGTGTAGCCGGCTCCGAGAGTATATGGGTTTTCGGTGATGTTGACAAAGCCGACCAGCGAAACGGAGGTCTTTCCCAAATTGAAGTCCATACCGAGTTCGGAATTGCTGCTGCGCTGCCATCTGAGCTCCGGATTGTACTCCAGCCGGTATGGAATGGTATAGAACACATACTCGGAACTGCCTTCGTATGAATATCCGAAGGTCTGGATATCCCTGTACTCCTGCACAGGGTAAAGTATGTAGAAGGAAGGGAGCTTCTCGGAGATGCCCCATCCTCCCCTTATCGAGAACTTGTCGGAGAGTTCGAGCTTGGCATTGAAGCGCGGGGAAAGGCTGCTGACATTGTTGTAGGAAGAGCCTTTCACCACGACATTTTCCTCCCTCAGACCAAGTGAAACATTCAACTTGGATTTTCCAATCCGGAAGGCAGCCTCCTCCTCGGCATAGAAGGAGAAGTTGTGCATAAACGGATACTCGCTGTAGGGTCTTGGCCTGTAGCCGTGATCCGCGAGTTCCGAGTCTAGGTAATACTCTCCCTGCCCGGTGTTGCCGTTTGCCTTCCATTGGAAGCCCGCCTTGAACTTGCTCTTGACAGGCCCGAAATTGCGGTTGAGGCTGTATTTGAGCGAGGCTGCAAAGTCCAACTCCTTGGAATCCGTGATTTTGTCTGAATAGTATAGAACAGGTCGCTTGAGAGCTATGTTGTAGCCCTGCTGTTCATAGTGTACTGCAGGCTGGTTGGAAGGGAAGGAATTGTATTTGTGAATCTGCTCCCTCCCGTCTTCGAAAGAAAGCGAGGCTTCGGCTTTGAGGGATGTTATCCAGGGCTTGCTGAGCATCCACGAAAGGGATGCATTTGCCCGCAATGCATTTGCCCTTGATTTCGTGTATGCTCCGGTAAAGACATCCGGGTCGTCCTCCGTATTCATACCGCCAATATTGGCGGAGAGTCCGCTCTCGAAGCGCAGATGCTGAGCGAAATTGTTGCTGTAGGTCATCGAGAGCCCTCGTCTGGTGTAGGATTCGTACGGACTGTACAGCTTTTTGGTTGCCCGGGCCCATTCGCCGGAGACATTCAGCACACCCTCGTCTCCCAGACCTATTCCCTTGGAAACGGAAGTCTGCCAGGTCCTCGGATTGACGGAGAATGAGATGTTGAGCGGAGTCTTGCCGTGGCGGGTATGAATCCGCACCATTCCGCTTCCGAGGTCTCCGTATTCGGCGCTCGGCACACCCGTGATTACTTCCACGGACTCGACATTGTCCACGCTTATGTTTCGCGTATCCACTCCGCCCATAGCGCCGAAACTGGCGTTGCCTCCAAGACGCACTCCGTCCACCTCCACGGCAGTGCTGAAAGCGGCATTGCCTGCAGAAGAGCCTCCCTGACGCAGGGAGAAGCTGGAAGCGGTGGTAAGGTCCGGATTGATGGTTTTGCCGCCAGGAAGCAGGGCTGAAACATCCGAAAGGGATGACATCTGCAGATGGTTGAGCGCATCGCGCCCGAGGGTGGTGGTAGTGTTGAGACCGGTCTTTACCCTTTCGGCTGTTACCGTGACTTCGTCAATTGCAAGGGAACTGACCTTTAGGCTGAAATCCAATGTGAGGTCCTTGTCGCCAAGTTCTATCTCCAGATTCAGGGCAACATACCCGAGACACTCGACGCTGAGGGTGTAGTGTCCTGGAGCAAGGGAGGGAAATGTGTAGTTGCCTTCCAAGTCGCTCATAGCCCACAGGGCCCCGTCGTCGATTTTGAGCGCTGCACCCGGAACGGGAGCTGAACTTCCTTCTTCGACCACTTTGCCTTTTATGTCAAATCCCGCAGCCATGGCCGATACCGGAATACCCGACATCAACAAGGCGGCAAAGGCGCCCGCAAGGAAATTTTTCAGCCGTCCGGCTTTCATACACTACAGATTTGTTCTATGCAAATATATTATTTTATCAACAGAATCGCTAACTTTGAAGGATTAAATTTTATCCGGATGGCAAAGATTAAAACCGTACGCAAAAACTGGCCCAAGTATGTACTGCAATGGGGCGTTCTCCTGGCAATAATACTTTTCATCACCCTCGCGGGAAGCGACCCTGAAAAGTATTGCCCTATGGGCGGAATTCAGGCTTTCGTTACTTTTCTGACTAGAGGCTCGCTGCCTTGCTCGATGAGCAGCCTGCAGATAATGATGGGCCTTGTGCTTGCTGCTGGCGTGATTCTCTTCGGCAAGCTTTTCTGCGCCTACATCTGCCCGATAGGAACAGCCCAGGACCTGCTCACCAAAGCCAGAATGGCAATTGGTCTTAAGGGTGTGGAAATCCGCCACAAGAGCGTGCCCGACTACATTCTGCGTGCAGTCAAGTATGTTCTTCTGTTCTGGATATTCTATTCTACTGCCACCGCCAGCGAGCTTTTCTGCAAGAATCTCGACCCTTATTACGCCGTTGCAACCGGCTTCAAGGGCGAAATAACTCTTTGGATGAGTCTGGTGAGCCTTGCCCTGGTGCTGATTCCCGGCTTTTTCATCAAAAGGTTCTGGTGCCGGTATATATGCCCTCTCGGAGCCCTTTCCAACAGTTTCAAGTTCTGGATTCCGCTGCTTGCGATGGGGCTGGTCTTCTGGGTGCTCTCGCTGTTGGGCGTAAAGATTGCCTGGCCTTGGTATCTTGGAGCATTCTGCGTGGTGGGCTATCTCTTTGAAGTTCTTGCCTATGCTGCAAAGGTTCAGCCGCTTGCAGTGATTGTGGACCAGGACAGGTGCGGGCGCCATTGTATGTCCTGCCAGAAGGCCTGCCCATACCATATTAACGTGCCTGCAGAAGGCGAAAGGCTTACCGCGGTCGACTGTATGCTCTGCGGCGAATGCGTTGCCGCCTGTCCTTCAGGCTCCCTTCACATAGGTGTCAGACCTCAGGGCAAATCCAAGGCCGGCAAGATACTTCCTGCCGTGCTGGCTGTGCTGCTTGCAGTGCTTGGCGCCGTAATAGGCAGCAATTTCGAACTTCCTACCATCAACGAGACCTTCGGCGTGGAGGAGGGTATGGAACTCAAGACTATGAAGGTGGAGGGTCTGAAGTCAGTGAAATGCTACGGCAGCTCTATGGCCTTCAAGGCAAGGATGGAGAAAGTTCCTGGTGTTCACGGGGTTAAGACCTATGTGGGTACTCACAGCGTCGTGCTGAGCTATGACCCTAAGGTTACCAGCGAGGAAAAGATAATGACGCAGATTTTCGTTCCTGCCCATTTCCGCATCTGGTCTCCGGACCCTGCCAAACTCGACAGTCTCAAAAAGGTCACCATACGCACTGAGAAGATGTACGACAAGATGGATCTCAACTACCTCGGTCTGCAGATGCGTAATACCGGAAAGAGCGTCTTCGGACTTGAGAGCGAATACGCCTGCCCTCTGATTGTTCACGTCTATATGTCACCGGATGAGCAGCTGGACGAGGCCTGGTTCAAGGAAATAGTGGAGAAGAAGATGCTCAGTATGCCTGTTCACGGCGGAGGTACCAAAGACACTCCTGTGGACTTCAAGTTCGTCCGACTCGAAAAGGGTGAGACTATGGTCCCTATCGACGAGTATCTCCACTCTATGTTCGACGGCTTCAGTGCCGAGTTCAGCGGCAGGTATCCTCAGGGAGACAGCACCGTGGTGCGCAAGCGCTCCGAAGTCTATGCTTCCGCACCGCAGTATATCTACGAAATCCCTGACCAGAACTACGAAAAGCCTATCATCCGCAGGGGAATGCCGTTCCTGAGCAACCACCTCTCGAAGGAGGAAGGCGTTATAGGCGTATATCTCGAACTCAACGACCGGCTGGTTCCGTCCATACGCATACGCTATGCGGCTCCAATGACGGCAGACAGGCTCTGGGAGCTTATGACTATGGATAAATGGACTATAACCTACAAGGCTGACGATGTGCGTGAAGAGGATGCAAGGATGAAGTTCAGCACTCCGGGAAATGTTTATAAATATTGAGCCTATGCGAAAGAAACTGACCCTTGCACTTTCGCTCCTGCTCTGTATGCCCGCCATTTTGCGGGCGGACGAGGGTATGTGGATGGTAAACTCGCTGTCCGACAGGCTCGTACGTCAGATGCATGAGGCCGGGCTCCAGCTGGAAGCGGGGGATATCTACAATGTGGACAGCACTTCCCTCAGCGGTGCGACAGTATCTATGAACTTCATAGGCACGGGAAGTATGATTTCCCCGGACGGCCTGCTGATTACCAATCACCACGTCGCCTATGCCGATGTGTTTTCGCTCAGTACGGCGGAGTACAACTGTCTTGAGGACGGTTTCTGGGCCCGATCCCGCGAAGAGGAAATCAGGATACCGGGCAAGACCGTCCAGTTTCTGTTGAGAATAACTGATGTTACTTACGAAGTTGAGGCTCTGAAGGTGGAACTGGGACAGCAGGGAATAAAAGCCGGTATGCGCAAGCTCAGCCATCTGGTCGAGAAGAAATACGAAGAGCAGACCGGCCTCAAGGCATCCCTGTCTTCGATGTGGGCCGGATCCAAATACTATCTCTCGCTTTACAAAGAATATGATGATGTGCGTCTGGTGGCTGCTCCTCCTGTCTGCATAGCCGCTTTCGGAGGAGATATCGACAATTGGGAGTGGCCTCAGCACAAGGGGGACTTTGCTCTCTACAGGGTTTATGATTCCGAAGGTAAGCCTGTAACCCCGTCAGGCTGGCTTACAATCAATGCTTCTCCTCTCGCGCCAGGGGATTTCACTTTCATTCTCGGCTATCCCGGAAGGACTGACCGCTATTCTTCATCCTCAAAGGTGCATTATCTCTCGACATTGTCGCTTCCGATTTGCAATCAGGTGCGTGCGGACCAGATGGCAATCATCAAGAAATGGATGGACAGGGATGAGGCCGTGAGACTTCTGTATGCTGACAAGTTTTTTACACTCAGCAACATACAGGAGAATCAGGAAGGCGAAGTGCAGTGCGTGGAGCGCTTCGGCGTGGAGGAGCACAAGATCAGGGAAGAAAAGCGTATGCACCGCGGCCGTATGGGACGCAGGATGCGCGAACTGGGGGCCTCCCTGGATTCCCTGTACGAGGCACTGAGGGAACCTGAACGCAACCGGATCTGGTATAGGGAAACTCTGGTTCGCGGCAGCGGACTCTGTCTTGTGGCCACCCGCCTCAAGAATTCCCGGAAGCCTCTGGATATGGATAAGGAGTATGCCGTGCTTGATATGCGGGTGGAAAAGGAACTCTTTGCCTACAATGTCCGGAAGTATTACGAAAATGTGGACAGCACTATGTGGGGCCCGTATCAGAAAGAGCTGTTTGCGGCTCACACCAACCGTGGATGCACTGCCTGGGATTCCCTTGTGGATAGTTTGTGGACTGACGGACATATGACCAAGGAATCCCCGATTTACCTTTTCCTTACCGACAGGTCCATTCAAGATTTCAACAAACCGGTGCAGCAGGTGTGCGGAGACCATAATGTGGCCGAACTCAATGCCGAATATACACGCGAGACCTACCGTCACCGCGAGCGCAGCAAGGTGGAACAGTATCCGGATGCCAATTCCACAATGCGTCTGACCTACGGCAAGGTTGGAAGTTTTGAGCGGGACGGGCAGATTCTGCCTTGGCAGACTTATACGGACGGAATACTTGCAAAGGAAGACAATTCCACTTATGATTTCCACCTCCATCAGGGCTGGCACGAATTGCTGGCCTCGCTGCCTGAACCTGTACCTGTCAATTTCATCACTGACAACGACATTACCGGCGGCAACTCCGGCAGCCCTGTGCTCAACTGCCGGGGTGAATTGGTAGGACTTGCCTTTGACGGCAACAAGGAGTCTCTGGCTTCCGATGTGCAATGGGTTGATGGCTATACGAAGTGCATATGCGTGAATATACGCTATGTGCTGTGGATACTTAAAGAATATGCGGGAATGGATTATCTCTTCCCTGAACTTGACATTAGAAAATGGTAGCGCACGATTTCCCCTTTGTCTGGTTTGTAGCAGCGTTTGCAGCCTACACGGCTCTGCTTTTCTGGATATCACATCTGACCAATACCAGGGCTTCCTCCAAGGCTCCCTGGCCGGTGGTTGCATACGGGATGATAGGCGCCTCCATCTCGGGGGTTACCTTCATTTCAGTGCCGGGCAATGTCTGGGTGCAGAATTTCTTCTATATGCCTCTGGTACTGGGCTTTGTGGTCGGCTACATCATTATAGCCAAGGTTCTGCTGCCTCTGTACTACAAAATGGGGCTGACTTCCATTTATACCTACCTCGGGGAAAGGATGGGCAAGACCTCCGAGAAGACAGGCTCGGTTGTGTTCTTCATTTCCCGCCTGCTTGGTGCTGCAGTGAGGGTTTTCGTGGTGATTGTGGTGCTGTTCTCCTTCATTCCGAAGTCTTTGACAGGGAGCAACAGCCTGCTTGCATTTGCCATTGTCAGCGCCGTATTCCTCATACTGCTTTATCTCTACACTTACAGGGGTGCGGTGAAAACCCTGATTTGGACTGATGTGCTGCAGACCACCTTTATGCTGCTTGCAGTCGTGCTGACCATCTTCTATATCTGCAGGGATATGGGATGGAATCTCGGCACTATGTTCTCGGCTTTGGGTTCTTCGCTCAATGAAAATGCGGGTACAGTAGGTTACGGCAGGCCGTTTACCGCCTGGTTCGACTGGAACTGGAGCAATGGAACCAATGCCGTAAAGCAGTTCATTTCAGGAATTTTTGTGACCGTGGCTATGACCGGACTGGACCAGTCGATGATGCAGAAAAACCTGGCGTGCAAAGACTTGAAGTCAGCTCGGAAGAATATGTACACCACATCGATAATCATAGTGGTTGCCAATCTGTTCTTCCTCTTTATGGGTGCGCTGCTCTGCGTCTATACCCAGAAACTGGGCGGTTTCGATGCCCTTGGCATCACCAAGACCGATGAAATCTTCCCTGCAATAGCAAGCCGTTATTTCGGAGTGGGACTCGGTATTTTCTTCCTGATAGGTCTCATTTCCGCAAGCTATCCTTCTGCGGGAGCTGCCCTGACTTCGCTCACCACTTCCGTTTGCGTGGATTTCCTGGGGGATAACGATGACCGCCGCAGAAAAGTTGTGCAGGCCTGGCTGACTCTGCTTTTCCTGGTGCTGCTTCTGGCTCTTCAGGTCCTCAGCAGCGATGCCGTCATCAATCTGGTATATAAACTTGCATCCTATACCTACGGTCCTCTGCTCGGACTATTCTTTTTCGGGATTCTGACCAAGCGCAAGGTCAGGGACAAGGCCACACCGCTGATTGCAGCGGCAGCCCCTGCCATTTGCCTTGCTGTCAACCTGTTGGGGAGAAAGTATCTGGGATTTGACCTAGGGTTCAGTCTTTTGGTAGTCAACGGTCTTCTGACCTTCGCCGGTCTTTGGGCCTTCAGTAAAAAGTAATAATATGGTAATACTTGCAGACAGCGGAAGCACAAAAATCAGCTGGAAGTTCATTTCCGGCGGATTTGTCCATTCCCTTGAAACCGTAGGCATCAATGCGGTTTTCTCCGATGACAAGCAAATGCAGACTTTGTTTGAGACTCAGGTGAAACCCAACACCTCCTCCGTAAAGGAAATACATTTCTTCGGTGCCGGGGTAATTCCCGGAACTCCTACGGAGAAACTCAGAAGGGTGCTCTCAACTGTGTGGCCGGGTGCCTCCATTATGCTTGACAGCGATATTGTCATAGCTGCCAAGGCTCTGCACGGCCATAAGCGCGGGATTGCCTGCATACTCGGAACCGGCTCAAACAGCTGCCTGTGGAACGGTTTCGGGATAGAAGCCACCTTCAATGGCGGTGGATACCTGCTGGGAGACGAAGGCTCAGGCTGCTGGATAGGCAGGGCTCTGCTTTCGGATTTCGTGAAAGACCTGCTGCCGGCGGAACTGAAGGCAGATTTCATCAGTGAATACGGTCTGGACTATCCTGCTCTTGTCAAGGAAGTTTACAGCAGGGATTCCGCTGCGGGATACTTGTCTTCCTTTGCCCTGTTCGCCACTAGATGGAAGGAGCATCCATATATTTCCGCTATGGTGAGAAGCGGATTCGACCTCTTTCTTTCCCGCAATGTCCTCCGGTACAGGCAGTGCGCCGAACTTGAGGTCGGCTTTGCCGGCTCCGTAGCCTGGGTGTTCCGCTCTCAGTTGCTGGAATCCTGCCACCAGGCCGGACTGAAGGTGGGCAAGATAATCAGATATCCTGTTGACGAACTTGTAAGCCTCTATATATGATTGTTACCGAACAGCCATCCCGTTTCGGGTCTCTGGACACTATGTCCACAAGGGAGTTGCTTGAGGGCATAAACCGCGAGGACCACAGCATTGCCGACGCGGTTTCGGCTGCAATTCCCCAAATAGAGATTCTGGTGGAAGCTATGCTTGTGCGTATGCGCCAGGGAGGCCGGGTGTTCTACATAGGTGCCGGCACCAGCGGTCGCCTGGGCATACTCGACGCTTCGGAGATTCCTCCAACCTACGGGGCCTCCCACGATTTGTTCATCGGCCTGATTGCCGGTGGAGACGGAGCTATCCGCAAGGCTGTGGAAGGTGCGGAAGATGAACTGGACGGTGCCTGGAGGGACCTTCAACCCTTCATCCCGAAACCGGAGGATACGCTCATCGGAATTGCGGCTTCCGGCCGAACTCCCTATGTGGTGGGCGGTCTGCGGGCGGCCCGCAGTGCGGGACTTCTGACAGCCTGCATTACCTGCAATCCTGACAGCCCGGTTGCTGCCGAGGCTGAAATCCCGATAGTAGCTGTTGTCGGCCCGGAGTTCGTGACAGGAAGTACTAGAATGAAGGCCGGAACGGCCCAGAAGATGATACTCAATATGATATCCACCTCGGTGATGATACGCCTCGGCCATGTGCGGGGCAGCCGTATGGTGGATATGCAGCTGACCAATGCCAAACTGGTGGACAGAGGCACAAGAATGATAATGGAGGATTCCGGCATTGACGATTACGGCAAGGCCAGAGACCTGCTCCTCAAATATGGCTCCGTGCGGGCCGCCTTGGATTCGTTTGAATAGATGGGAGAGAATATATCAATAAAGAATGCGACTGTAAACAATCTAAAACATGTTTCGGTCGAAATACCGCGAGGAAAAATTGTGGTAGTGACCGGTGTGTCCGGCAGCGGCAAGTCCTCGCTTGCCTTCGACACGCTCTTTGCCGAAGGGCAGCGGCGCTTTGCCCAGAGTCTCTCCTCATACGCCCGCCAGTTTCTGGGCAGAATGAGCAAGCCTGATGTTGAGTCCATTGAGGGAGTTCCTCCTGCAATTGCGATTGAGCAGAAGGTCAATGTCAAGAATCCCCGTTCAACTGTTGCCACTACCACAGAAATATATGATTATCTGCGCCTGGTCTATGCCCGGGTAGGCCGTACCTTCAGTCCTGTGTCGGGAGAAGAGGTGCGTTGTGATACTGTGGCCGATGTGCTCTCGTATCTTGAGAGCCTAGGCGGAGCCGCAGCTCTTCTGCTTGCCCGACTGGACAGGGAGGAGGATTGGGTCGCCACCCTTATTTCCCTCAAGGAACGCGGCTACAGCCGCCTTTTCAGTGAAGGGAAGCCACTGAAGATAGATGATGCCCTGCAGGGAGGAAGCCTGCCGCGGGATGCCATGCTGCTGATTGACCGTTTCAGCGACCTTTCCGACCGCACCCGCGTGCTGTCCTCCATTTCCGATGCATTCGAGGCCGGAGACGGGGATGTTGCAGTCTTTGCGGAAGGCAAGCTGAAGCACTTCTGCAACCGTTTCGAAAGGGACGGAATCATCTTCCGCAAGCCGGATGAATATCTTTTCAGTTTCAACAGTCCTCTCGGTGCCTGTCCGGTGTGCGGGGGCCTTGGCAAAATCATAGGAATAAGCGAGGATCTCGTTGTCCCGGACAAGAGCAAAAGCATATATGACGGCGCTATCGCCTGCTGGCGCGGGGACAAGATGGGCTGGTTCAAAGACCATCTCGTTGAACTCGCGGACAAGTACGGCATCGACATATTTACCCCATACTGCAAGCTTGACGAGCGCAGCCGGCGCCTTATCTGGGAAGGCGAACCGCCTGCGGAAGGGGAGAGCTATGATTCGGATCCTCAGCGGCTTATAGGCATAAACGAATTCTTCCGTTATGTGGAGACTCAGCGCTACAAAATCCAGTACCGCTTTATGCTGAACCGCTTCAGCGGACGCACCACCTGCACTGCCTGCCAGGGAACACGTCTGCGAAGGGAGGCGGAATATGTGAAGGTGGCAGGGCGTACCATTTCCGAAGTTCTTGCGATGACGGTGGAGCAGGCTCTGGAGTTCCTTCGCGGCCTCAGCCTGAGCGAAAGTGAAATGCAGGTGATACGGGAGCCGCTGGACGAGATGCTCAGCCGCCTGGAGTGCATTGAAGAGGTGGGCCTTGGCTACCTGACGCTCAACCGTGCCTGCAATACCCTCTCGGGAGGCGAGAGCCAGCGCATCAACCTCGTGACCGCGCTCGGCAGCTCGCTGGTCGGCTCAATGTACATACTCGACGAACCGTCAATCGGCCTTCATTCGAGGGATACGCAAAGGCTCATCGGGGTGCTGCGCCGCCTGCGCGACTTGGGCAATACGGTGGTTGTCGTCGAGCACGACGAGGATATCATCAGGGCGGCTGACCTGCTCATAGATATGGGGCCGCGTGCCGGTCTGAACGGAGGGGAAATAGTCTTCCGCGGCGTGTATTCGGACAGCCTTCCGCAGCAGGCCTTTGCCCGTTCCCTCACTCTGCAGTATCTGAGCGGCCGCAGGGAGCGCTACCGCAGGGACCGGCGCAGCTGGAACTATGCCATCGAGGTGAAGGGCGCGATGGAGCACAACCTGCGTTCCATTGATGTGAAGTTCCCTTTGGGAGTGCTGACGGTAGTGAGCGGAGTGTCCGGAAGCGGCAAGTCCACCCTTGTGGGGGATATACTCTATCCTGCGCTCTACCGTCATCTCAACGATGCGGGAGACCTTCCGGGTGCCTTCAAGGGCTTGGCGGGCAATATTGACCGGATCTCCAGGGTGGAATATGTGGACCAGAACCCTATCGGCAAGAGTTCGCGCTCCAACCCTGTCACCTATATGAAGGCCTATGACCTCATACGCAAACTGCTTTCCGACCAGCAGTACGCAAAGGTTTCGGGCTTCGGACCTTCCTTCTTCTCCTTCAACCAGGACGGCGGACGCTGCCCTGAGTGCCAGGGAGAAGGAGAGGTCAAAATCGAAATGCAGTTTATGTCGGATGTGACTATGGTCTGTGAAGAGTGTCACGGCAAGCGCTTCAAGCCTGAAATCCTCGAAGTGAGGTACAGGGGGCGCAATGTGGATGAAATACTCTCGATGTCAGTTGCCCAGGCCATAGATTTCTTCAGCACTGCTCCTGAACCGGAGGCAGCCCAGATTGTCGAAAAACTACAGCCTCTTGTGGATGTGGGCCTGGATTACCTCAAGCTTGCGCAGAGTTCTTCGACCCTTTCCGGAGGCGAAAGCCAGCGCATAAAGCTAGCATATTTCCTTCAGATGAGCCGCGAAAGGGGCAGAAGGGAGAAGATTCTTTTTATCTTTGACGAGCCTACTACCGGTCTGCATTTCTATGATGGGGAGAAACTTCTGAAGGCTTTCGACGCCCTGCTTGCAGGAGGACACAGTCTTGTGGTGGTGGAGCACAATATGGATGTAATTCGTTCCGCCGACTGGATAATCGAGCTTGGCCCGGATGCCGGTGAACGGGGTGGAGACCTCGTCTTTGCGGGAACTCCCGAGCAGCTTATGGAGGCGGACACTGTAACTGCCCGTTTTATGAAAACCAATGGAGGCCTGCCGGCTTCAACCGATCAGATATGAGTAATATAGCTATAATAATTGCCGGAGGCGTGGGCTCCAGGATGGGACGCGATATCCCGAAACAGTTTATCGAAGTAGAGGGCAAACCTGTGCTGATGTACACCTTGGAAGGGTTTCAGAAGCATCCTATGGTGGATGCCATAGTGCTGGTCTGCATAGATGGCTGGCAGGAGGATGTGCGGACCTGGTGCGCTCGGAGCGGAATCACCAAACTCCGTAAAATAGTGACCGGAGGCGCCAGCGGACAGGAATCCATCCGCAACGGAGTCTTTTCCCTTGAAGGGGAATGCTCGCCCGAAGATGTGGTAATCATCCACGACGGCATACGTCCTCTTGTGGATGCCTTTGTGCTGACGGATGTCATCGAAAAATGCGTCCGCTACGGCAATGCGGTGACCTCCCTTCCGTACAACGAGCAGATTTTTGTGGTGGACGATGAAATATCTACCGTGAAATACATTCCCCGCGAGACCCTAAGGCGCGTATCCACACCGCAGGCCTATCTTTTCGGAAGGCTGGACAGCGCATACCACGAGGCTTTCGAGAAGAAAATCGGCATCCACGGTTCTTCCTATACCAACACAATGATGGTTGAACTGGGGGAGAGGCTGTATTTTGCCGCCGGTTCGGACAAGAATGTGAAACTCACAACCCCTGACGACCTGGAGTGGTTCAGGGCATATCTCAGAAAGGAACAATAATGGAAGCTTACCTCCACCCTCTGTATCTGGAAGATGTGCATTCAGTATGCGGCCTTCCGCTTCCCTGGGAAAAGCTGAAAGGGAAAACACTTGTTTTGAGCGGGGCAACGGGCCTGATAGGCAGCTGCCTTGTGGATGTGCTGATGCAGCGCAATATCTCCTATGGCCTTGATTGCAGGATTGTGGCACTCGGCCGCAGCGAAGAGCGTGCCCGCAGGCGCTTTGCCGCTTATTGGGACAGCCCCCTTTTCAGCTTCGCCGCCTGCGATATCAACGAGCCGCTTACCATTACACCGGAGGCGGACTATGTCCTTCATCTTGCCAGCAATACGCATCCTGTGCAGTATGCCGCAGAGCCGGTTGCAACCATACTTACCAACATTCAGGGACTCGGCAATATGCTGGAGTTCGCGCGCTGCTGCGCCCCGGGAGTGCGCTTCGCCTTCGCTTCATCCAACGAGGTTTATGGGGAGAACCGCGGGGATGTGGAGCTTTTTGACGAGCTCTATTGCGGCTACATAGACTGCAATACCCTTCGCGCCGGCTACCCCGAAAGCAAACGCTGCGGCGAGGCCCTGTGCCAGGCTTATGCAAGGCAATACGATCTGGATGTGGTGATTCCGCGTTTCACCCGATCCTTCGGCCCTACCCTTCTTCCTTCCGACACCAAAGCCCTGTCGCAGTTCCTTCGCAATGCGGTGGCACGGGAGGATATAGTTCTGAAGAGCGAGGGAAGGCAGTATTATTCATACACTTATGTGGCCGATGCCGTTTCAGGCCTTCTGCATATACTTATGCTCGGGGGCAGCGGCCTTGCCTACAATATAGCCGATGTCTCCTGCGACATTACGCTCCGCGAGCTCGCAGGCACAATAGCACAGATTTGCGGGACCAGGGTGGTCTTTGACCTGCCTTCGGAGCTGGAGGCAGCCGGTTTCAGCAAAGCTACCAAGGCCCGTCTGGATTCCTCACGGCTCCGGGCCCTGGGCTGGAAACCTCTTTTCGATTTGCGCACTGCACTTGTACACACCATAGAAACACTCAGATAAATGCCGGTTGACTACACTTCCCTGATGAGTCACAGAATCCGCCGGATACTGCTCATCTGCAACAACTACGACAGTTTTTCCCTCGAAGAGGACGGACGGATTGAAACCCGTATTGCCCAGGATTATGCGGAACTGAACCTGTCCAATCCTCCGAGCATAGTGAGGGTGGAATCCACAATGGATGCACTGCCTTTGTTGGAGGCGGGGGAGAAGTTCGACCTGATTCTGACTATGTACAATGTCGGGGAACTCGACCCTTTCGAATTTTCCCACAAGGCAAAGGTGCTCGACCCGGAGGTGCCCGTGGTGCTGCTCTGCGGTTTTGCGAAGGAAATCTTCCGCCGCATCGAGTCCAGCGACCTTTCCTGCATTGACCACGTCTTCTGCTGGAACAACTCCTCGGACCTGATTATCGCCATTATCAAACTGCTTGAGGACAGTGCCAATGCCGAGCACGACATACTCAGCTACGGAGTGCAGGCCATTCTGCTGGTTGAGGATTCGGTGCGGTATTATTCCACCTATCTGCCTGCCCTTTACAATCTGCTTCTGCATCAGAACAGCTCCGCCGTGCGTGATGCGCTCAACGAGCAGCAGCAGATGGTGCGCAAGCGTTCCCGCCCGAAGATTCTGATGGCCAAAAACTATGACGATGCCATTGCCATTTATGAAAAATACAAGGAAAACCTGCTCGGAGTGATTTCTGATGTGGGCTTCGTGCTTCATCCGGGAGATGACCGCAAGGATGAGAAAATCGATGCGGGTGTGGACCTTTGCAGGCATATCAAGAAGGACCGCCCGAAGATGCCTTTCCTGATGCAGTCTTCGCAGGAGAGTATGAAGGAGGTTGCCCGCGAACTTAAAGTGGGCTTTCTTCTGAAGTCTTCCAAGACTCTGACCTATGAGCTGGGCGAATATATCGAAAGGGAGTTCGGCTTCGGAGATTTCATCCTTACGGACCCCGAAACGGGTGCTGTGGTTGCCAAAGCTTCCGACCTTTGCGAGTTCGAGAAGGTGATGCAGACCATCCCGGACAAATGGTTCACTTTCTTCTCCGAGAACAACTATCTCTCCAAATGGCTGTTTGCGAGGGGCCTGTTTTCCATAGGCAGGGTCGTACGCAAATTCCAGATTGAGGATTTCTCCTCCGCTGAGGAGCACAGGCGCACGATTGTTAACCGCATCCACGACTATCGCGTGAAACAAGGACTCGGTGTGGTCGCCAAATTCTCTCCGGAGACTTACAATGATGCGATTTGGTTTGCGAGCCTTGGCAACGGTTCCCTTGGTGGCAAGGCGAGAGGTCTGGCTTTTCTCAACAATATGCTTCAGAAATACAATCTCTACAATGAATGGGAAGGGGTCCGTGTGCTTGTGCCCAAGACTCTGGTGATTACCACCGAGTATTTCTCCCGTTTCATCAAGGAGAACGGTCTGAAGTATGTCATCAACTCCGAGCTGGGAGATAATGAGATTCTCTCGGAGTTCGTGGCTTCCACCCTTCCTAAGGAACTTACCGATGCGCTGCGCATCTTCATACGCAATTGCCCGAAACCGCTTGCCATACGCTCGTCTTCGAAGCTGGAAGATTCTTATTACCAGCCGTTTGCAGGAGTATATTCGACCTATATGATTCCTCATACCGAGAATGAGGACCAGCAGCTCAGGCTCCTTACCAAGGCTATCAAGAGCGTCTATGCCAGCGTGTATTTTGCTGCCTCACGCCGCTACATCTCCGCTGCTGCGGGAGTTGTTGCGGAAGAGCAGATGGCTATTGTCATTCAGGAAATCTGCGGAAGCAACCAGCAGGGCTGTTGGCTGCCTACCATATCGGGTGTTGCCCGCTCCGTGCATTTCTATCCTGTCGGAAACGAGAAGGCGGAGGACGGAGTGGTGAAGATTGCCTACGGCCTCGGCAAGGCAGTGGTGGATGGCGAGCAGGTGCTGAGTTTCTCTCCGGCCAAGCCTAAGCACGCGCTTCAGACTTCCACTCCGCAAAATATTATGTCCGATACCCAGAATGTGGTTATGGCTCTGGACCTTCAGCCTGAGCGTTTTGTCACTTCGGTGGATGACGGGGTCAATATTGCCCGTCTCTCTCTTGAGGACTGCTCTGCGTTCCCGTCTTTCCGCAAGATAGTATCTACCTGGGACAGGGACAATATGAGGATGGTGGATTCGGCTTTCCCTCAGGGGCCTAAGTATATTACCTTCGCTTCTGTGCTGCGCTACGGGGCTTTCCCTTTGCCTAAGATTATCAGCCGCCTGCTGGAAATCGCGAAGGCGGAGATGAAATGTGATGTGGAGATTGAGTTTGCCGTGGATATGGATGTCCCGGAAGACAGTCCTATTGTTTTCAATGTGCTTCAGATCCGCCCAATCAGCACCGATACCCGCTATGCGGAGGTGGACTGGGACAAGATTGACGATTCTTCCGCTTTCCTGACTTCGTCCAATGCTCTTGGCATAGGCTGGATTGAAGGGGTTAGGGATATAGTTTACCTTAAACCTGAGGCTTTCGATGTGCTGAAGACTTCCGTGATGGCTTCGCAGATTACCGCGCTGAATGCCCGTATGCAGAGTGAGGGCAGGGGATATATGCTGATTGGCTTCGGCAGATGGGGCTCCAGCATTTCTTCTCTGGGAGTGCCGGTGAAGTGGAGCGATATCTCGGAGGCACGCACGATTGTGGAGTGCTGCCTGGAGAATTTCCGTGTGGACCCGAGTCAGGGGACGCATTTCTTCCAGAATATGACTTCGTTCAATGTGGGCTATGTGAATGTGGACCCGTGGGGCCGCGCTTCGGACAAACTCGATTTCTCTGTGCTGGATGCCCTCCCTGCAATCTGGGAGTCCGAATATGTGCGCCACGTGCGCCTTGAACAGCCTCTTCGCCTGTGCGTTGACGGTCACCGCAGCCGCGCGGTGGCGGGGGTGTAGCAAAAATCACCCTCTGAAATTGCTCTTTCGGCCCTGAAAATATGCCAAAAAGCAAAAAAGCCCCTGTTTTTTTTGCGCTTGAGGCTAAAAAACCTGCCAAAAAGCAAAAATAGTGGGGTGAAATTGCTTTTTCGGCCTGAAAACCTGCCCAAACGCAAAAATGAGAGGCTATTTTTTGCTTTCTGTCCGAGTGACAGTGGGTATTGTTTGGGTGGGCCGCAGGCACATCTGATGATATTGGAAGAAATATGTATATTTGCAGGCTGTTGAAGTAGTAATTACCTTTCCGGAGGGATGCTTCTGAATATGGATACCAAATCATTATGGAAATGAATAAACTGATAACAGCCGCTCTGGCGGCATTAGTTCTGACAGCTTGTGCGACTGAAAAGAAAGGCGGAGAGCCGTCAGTAATCGAAGGCAGGTTTATAGGCTATGCAGGAGAATTCGTAGAGTTCTTCTATATAGGCGAAGACGGCTATGTCGAAGCCCCAATCAAGGTTGCCGAAGACGGAACCTTCCGTGACACGGTTGATTTCGGGACTGATATGTATGATGTCGCGTTGTTCGCAGACAAATATATGTTCAGGCTCTGTATCGAACAGGGAAAGCACTATACTGCCGAATTTGACCTTACAAGCGGCCCCGAGACTGATTACCGTTTCTTTGGAGAAGGGGAGAAGGAGAATCTCTTTCTTTCGCACTATTGGAGCACATTCTCCAACCAGCAGCATATGTTGAATATCTGTACTGCAAGCACATCTTTTGATGAATTCCTGAATAGTATTGGCAAAGTCGCTGCCCCTCTTGACGAGGAATTGCATTCAATAGAAAATAGAGCTTTCGTCAAGTATTATGAAAATGATATCACCCGTCTCAAAGCCACTTATCAGAACTTGTATTCTCTTGTGAGTGTAAATGCTCTCGGAGTATATGCACCTGATAAATCATATCTCAAAGCGCTGAAACTTAACAATAAGCTGAGTGATGAGGAGTTTACAAGGATGGCCGATATGTATGCCGCCTATGCTCCATACCTCTATCCTAAGCTCAATCTTTCTGAGGCGCTCAAGGCTGTTGCCGACTTCGGAAACAATGCCTGGAGGAAGGACTATGCTGTATCTTCCCTTATCAAGTCCTTTGTTAAATCCGGTTGCAACGACAAGCTTCGTGATGCTTATGCGCAGTACAAAGCTATAGTCAGCAAACCTGATGCAGAGCTTTGCGCCCAGATTGAGAATGCAATTAATTTGGGTCAGGGTGCTTTGGCTCCTGAAATCGAGTTTGAGGATATCAACGGCAATAAATATTGCCTTGCTGATTTCCGAGGCAAAGCGCTCTATATTGACCTTTGGGCTTCTTGGTGCCGTCCTTGCTGTGCCGAAATTCCTCATCTCGCAAAACTGGTGGATGCACTCGGCTCCGACCCTGAGATTGTCTGCATCAGTATCTCAATTGACCAAAACCGTGACGACTGGACAGCCAAACTCGCGGAAGGTGACGAACATTGGCCTCAGTTTATTGCAAATGCGGAAGGTCAGAAAGCAATTTCCGAAGATTACTCGGTGAGAGCAATCCCGCGTTTTATGCTGCTTGATGCAGAGGGAAAGATTGTGAGAGTCAATGCTCCGCGTCCTTCTACGCAAGGAATTCGTGAAACACTTTTTGAAATGATAAATACCAACTATGCATACTCAAAGTAAAGAAGAAAAAATAGCCTGGCTTCACGGAGTACTTCTGATTGTACTGTTTTCATTCTCGGCGTTCTATATTGCCGGGTTCGATTTCGTCAAGAAACTGTCCCTCAGTCCTCTGATTGTGGGCATTATACTCGGAATGGTCTATGCCAACACCCTGCGAAGTGCCCTCCCTGCATCCTGGGCACCTGGCATCAAGTTCTGCTCCAAGCAGATACTCCGTCTGGGAGTTATCCTGTACGGATTCCGTCTGACTCTCCAGCAGGTGGCTGAGATAGGTCTTCCCGCAATCGTTGTTGACCTTATTATCGTTTGCGGCACCCTGGCGATTGGAGTTCTGGTGGGCAAACTGCTCAAAACCGACAGTCAGACCGCACTGATGACTTCGGTCGGAAGCGCGATTTGTGGAGCAGCTGCCGTGCTGGGTGCCGAGCCTGTGGTCAAGTGCGAGCCGCACAAAACCGCAGTGGCGGTTACTACCGTGGTGATTTTCGGTACGATTTCAATGTTCCTCTACCCCGTGCTCTACCGAAGCGGAGTACTTGACGGTCTGACTGACAAGCAGATGGCAGTATATCTGGGTTCTACCGTTCACGAGGTTGCCCACGTTGTCGGTGCCGGCAATGCAATCGATGCAGCAGGAGGCAATGTGGCGGATGCCGCTACCATCACCAAGATGATTCGTGTAATGCTGCTCGCTCCTGTCCTTGTGATTATGGGCCTTGTCCTAAGTTCCGGCAAAAAGGGGGGAAAGGGAGAGAAGCGCAAGATTACCATTCCTTGGTTCGCATTCCTTTTCCTTCTGGTCATTATAGTCAATTCGCTTCTGCAGGGTGCTTCATTTATTCCTCAGGACGGACTTGCAGCAGTTACCCAGGGCATCAACACTTTCGATACCTTTCTCCTGACGATGGCGATGACCGCGCTCGGTGTTGAAACCACTTTCGACAAATTCAAGCAGGCTGGCCTGAAGCCCTTCCTGCTTGCCGGCATACTGTTTTTGTGGCTCACCGTCGGAGGATATTTCATCACGAAACTGATAGTCTGAATTTTGCGCTTTGGGCGTAGGGTGAGTTCTGCGAAGGCTCCACCTTCATCACAATTGCAGTATTTGTATGGAACTCCAGCTTTTCCCCACCTCCTCTTGACTCGTACCTTGGGTAATGGTGTATATTTGCAGTATGAAAGCATACAAAACCAGATACAAGATAGGGGAGTTCTCCCGGATGATGCAGGTAACTGTCAAGACACTAAGGCATTACGAGCTGAAGGGGCTGCTCCTGCCATCCGAAGTCGATGAGTGGACGGGCTACCGGTACTATACCATTGAGCAGGTGCAGAGGCTGAGCGAAATACGCCAGATGCAGAAACTCGGTTTCTCGCTGGACGAAATAGGCGACCTTCTCTGTGAAGACAACCCTGCTCCGAGCATTGAAATGCTGGACGAAAAGATTGCGCAGACCGAAAAGTCAATAAAAGACCTTATGGAGCGTCACCGCAGGCTCCTTGACTGGCGGGATGTGCGCAGGGAAGTGCAGTCTATGAAGGATTACAGCATTCACCCTCTCCCTGAGATTACCGTTGCCTGTCACAGGGAGGTGATTCCGAATTATGAAGTCCTGGGCGAGTTGTGCTGCAAACTCATCGGCCCAGCAATGGTGAAAATGGGCTGCCGCTGCACCGTGCCGGGCTACTGTTTCACGGTGGAATACGGCGGTGAATACAGGCCGGAGAATATAGATATCGAATACTGCGAGCAGGTGGAGGAGATGCTTCCGGACACTGAAGTGATACAGTTCAAACGCCTCTCTGCTGTACCCAAGGCGCTGTGCCTCAAGCACATCGGGCCGTACGACCGTTTTTACGAAAGCTTTGCTCAGGCTTTGAAATACCTTGAAGATAATTCGCTGCGCATCTGCGGCCAGCCCCGGTTCAGCTACATAGACGGCGCCTGGAACCAGCCCGACCCCGGGCAGTGGGTCTCCATCATCCAGATTCCGGTGGAATAGCCCCACTCTGTATTTAACTGAGAAAGGTTGACTCACGAAGCCTGTAAAGATGGTTCTGATAAAGATTTTGGTATTCAGATAAACTTCATTAAATTTGTACCTGGATTCCCGAATTTCATAGGAAAATCGGACTTAACCTCCATAATTTCTAATATACTATGTACAAGCGAATCTTCGATATAGAGAATCAACTGGACGAAGGGATGTTCCTCTTTGGGGCACGCCAGGTGGGTAAATCCACACTCCTGCAGGAGCGCTTCCCGGATGCCATCTACTATGACTTGCTGATAGATTCTGTCCGTAAGGCGTTCAAGCGCAATCCGGACTCCTTCAGGGAGGCGCTGCTTGCCAAACCGGAAGGGACGCTGGTGATTGTAGATGAGATCCAGAAAGTGCCCGAACTTCTGGATGCAGTCCATTGGCTGATGGTAAACCGGGGGCTGCATTTCATCCTTAGTGGTTCCAGCGCCCGTAAACTCAAGAAATCCGGGGCCAACACCCTTGGAGGTAGGGCGAATCCCAGGACGCTGTTCCCGCTGGTCTGGAAGGAGGTCACGGACTTCCAGATAGACAAGGCCGTCCAGAACGGTATGATTCCCCGTCATTATATGGTCGATGATGCCACCGACCGCCTGGAAGGCTATGTGGAAGTCTATCTCCGTGAGGAAATCCGGGACGAAGCCGCAGTCCAGGATGTCGACGCATTCGAGCAATTTATGGAAGCGGCCGCCATCTCCGACGGCGAGATAATCAACTACGCCAACATCGCCAGCGACTGTGGTGTGGCGGCAAAGACGGTCAAGGCCTACTACCAAATCCTGAAGGATACCTTGATGGGCTATGAGATACCGGCCTATACAAAGGTGGTCAAGAGGAAAGTGGTTCAGGCTCCCAGGTTCTATTATTTTGACGTGGGGCTGACGAACTATCTTATGGGCCGGCATCACCTCAGGCGTGGCTCCGATGATTACGGGCACGCCTTCGAGCACTTCATCATGCAGGAAATCATCGCTTATCGCGGCTACAACCGCCGCAGGGAGAAGATTTCATACTGGCATACCTATAACAACCAGGAAGTCGACGCCGTCATCGGCGATGCCAAGGTGGCCATTGAAATCAAGTCCAGCGAGGAGGTCAAGTCCCGCCACAAGAATGGGCTGAAGGCTTTCAAGGAGGAGCATCCGGACTGCCGCCTGATTCTCGTTTCCCTTGACCCGATATCCAGGCCTTCCGGAGGCATTGAACTCCTGTATGTCAATGACTTCCTGAAAATGCTGTGGAACGGAGAGATATTCTGATTGCCCTGTATTTCCTCTCCAGACGTTCAGGTGACATTGACCTCTACTCGGCCATAGATGTGACAGAGTATTATCTGAAAGTCATAGTGAATTCAGTGCAGGCAGGATCGCTGCGCGTTAGGTCTATAGTGCCGTTATGAGAGCGCATTATTTGCCTGGAGAGGCTCAAGCCTATGCCTGAACCATCCCGTTTGGTGGTGAAGAACGGGATGAAAATCTGTTCCTGTGCTTGCGGTGTGATCGGAGCACCGTCATTGGATACTCTTATAAAAGTCTGTTCTTCAGCATCAATGCCCGCGGTGATACGAATTTGCCGTGCGTCGGCCTGCAAAGCATTTTTGATGAGGTTGATCAAAATGCGGCTGATTTGGGATTCATCAGCATAGATGAGGATATCGTCAGATTTGCCATTATAGCTGCAGTTCACACCGGCATCTGCACATTGTTCATAAGTTAGGTCAATCACTTTCCGGACAAGTTCATCTACCATCAGAGCCTTCTTGACCGGTCTTGCCACACCGGCAAGTTCCCTATAGGACTCGACAAAGCGGATAAGGTCCTTTGAGGATGAGGAAATCGTCTCAAGGCTTGCCTTAACATCCACTTCACGTTCATCTTCTGGGAGGTCGATGTAGTGACTCAGCGCCTCACTGAGTGATGCAATAGGACTTACCGTATTCATTATCTCGTGGGTCAGAACGCGAATCAGCTTGGTCCAGGACTCCTCTTCATTCTGTTGACGCCTGCGGTCCACTATCCATTTGATCCGGTTCAGCGCCCTGTTGAAACGGCTGTTGTCCTGAAAGCGGAAATTATATTCGCCGTCCTCGAAAGCGTCCAGCATATACTCAAGCTTTTTCCTGTCGGCGCGCCGTACCAGCACAACGGAAACCAGTGCTGTCAGCACAGCGGCAGCAGCGACAATAAGTATGACAGCCCAAGTCGGCATCAGATATTGTATTTCTTCAGTTTGCTGTACAAGGTCGGACGGCTGATTCCCAATTCCTTTGCAACAAGAGTAAGATTGCCGGAACATCTGAAGATGGCTTCCCGGATGGTCTTTTCTTCCGCAGCATCCAAAGAACACAAATCAGAGGAATGTTGAGTCTGACTTCGCTCAAGTGAAAGGTCTTCAGCACGGACAACGGAACCTTCAGAAAGAATTACGGCCTTTTCGACAGTGTTCTGAAGCTCGCGCACATTGCCTTTCCATTCGTATTCCTTGAGCATCTCAACTGCTTCATCGTCAAAGGAATCGGTTTGCCTATGGTATTTGAGGGCATAATGCTTCAAATAGTATCCGGCCAGCGGAAGAATGTCCTGAGGGCGCTCGCGAAGCGGAGGCAGATGCACCTGAAAAGTATTTATCCTATAGAACAGGTCCTGACGGAAACGCCCTTCCTCCACCATCCGGGCCAGATTCATATTGCTTGCGCAGATAAGACGTATGTCAATGGGAATCTGCTTCTCAGAGCCGACTCTGGTGATGCAGCGGTTCTGCAGAACGCGGAGCAGCTTTGCCTGAAGATTGAGGGGGATATTGCCTATTTCATCAAGGAACAGAGTGCCTCCGGACGCCTGCTCGAATTTGCCCATATGGTCTGAATGGGCATCGGTAAAAGCGCCTTTGACGTGGCCGAACAGCTCGCTCTCAAATAGGGTCTCAGGAATCGCACCTGCATCGACACATACCAAGGGGCCGTTTCTGCGGGTGCTCAGGGCCTGTATTTCCCTTGCCAATACATCCTTTCCTGTGCCATTTTCTCCTGATATCAGTACTGTTGCGTCTGTGGGGGCCAGTTTGAGTACAGTGCGGTGTATCTGTTGCATTTGCGGACTCTCTCCCCAGTACATTTTGATATCCGAATCGGCATTCTCCGAATCTTTCCGCTTCGGGACGGCTTCGTAGGCGGCAGTAAGGGTGGCGACAAGTTTGGCATTGTCCCAAGGCTTTACGATAAAATCGAAAGCACCCCGCTTCATTCCTTCCACCGCAAGGGCTATGTCGGCGTATGCTGTGAACAGAACAATCTGCACCTGCGGGTACATCTTTTTGAGCTCTCCGGTCCAGTACAGTCCTTCATTGCCGGTGTTGATATCGGTGTAGAAGTTCATATCGAGAAGCACCACATCAGGCCGGAAACTGTCCATAGTGGAAACAAGAGTTTTGGGGGAGGAAATCAACTCCACTTGCTGGAAATGGGCAGGCAGGAGTATCTTCAAGGCATTTCTTATGCCCTGATTATCATCCACCACGAGTATTTTTCCGCGTTTTGCCATCGGGGTCAAAAATACTTCAATTTCAGATTATTTACAAAATTTCATTCCTTGCGGAGCGTCTCGACAGGATTGGCCCGGACTGCCCTAAGCGACATGATGACTACAATGGCCAGAGTAAGAGCAGCAATCAGCAGGAAAGCCGCGACGAACTCCATTGCTGAAATCCCGACCTTTTCGACAAAACCCTCCTGCCATCTGCCGATGGCAAGCCAGCCGAGCGGAGCCGCAAGAAGGAAGGCCACGACAAGCCTTGCCGAATACTTCAAGAGGCAATCCCTTACCAGAGGCCGGTTGTCCGCCCATGCATTCCATCGAAAAGGCCACGTCCTCGAACTCGTCCATTGCCGAAAGCTTCTGCCTCAGCCAGCCGGC
>JBJEBK010000062.1:0-4984 GCA_051869975.1 Candidatus Cryptobacteroides sp.
GGATTATCCATTTTCATTCTCGTGGACGGCTTGAAAAAGTCATGGGTGTTTCATTATTATATCTTCACAAATTTACTCATTCGTTCAGTACTTTCAATATCTTGCAGCACATATTTGAATAATTTGCGCAAATTAACGCAATACAAAGCAGCATAAACCAATTCTGTTTCAATGGTTTAGATATATAATATCTTTGCTTTCAGAATTCATAAAGAACAATGAAAGCACTGCCATCAATTGCATTCAATGACTTTTCAGGCTCCGCAAAGGATGTCACCGCCCGAAGCACGTCGGGCGGGACTATCCTTTCTGTAAGGTCTTACCCATCTAGAGTCTATTCTCCCAGCCAGAAAGTGCAACGGAACAGTTTATCCAAGATCTCCCGGGCATATAAGCAGCTCACCGATTCCCAAATGCAATCCTGGGAGGTTTTGGCCAAGCATCTCAAAGGCATATCTACCTTCGGCAAGGCTGCTGAACTCACAGCACATAATGCATTTGTTCGCATCAACACCAACCGCCAGATGGCTGGTGAAGACCTGCTTGTCGATGCGCCTTCCTATCTGTCTGACATTCCGGAAGTGGATTGGGAGTCAGTTTGGGTAACTCCATCAAGAGTTCTTCTCACGGGGGTTGCCAATCCGACCGGTACTTACAAGCTGGTGGCCAGGATGTCTGCCGGCCAGGGAACAGGAGTTACAAGCGGCTGGAACAAGACCGTAGTCATTACGCCGGGAATGGAGGATGACTGGGGCGATGCAGGCCTGACTGAACTCTATACCGAGAAAATCGGCTATATGCCGGCTGTCGGCGAGAAGGTCTTCATCGAACTGTATTGGCTCGACCCAGCAACCGGGCTCGTGGGAGAAACGATGCGCACGACTGCCATCTGTATGTCTGAAGCACAGGCAAAGGAGGAAGGGTTCACGCCACGTGTTCAGTTCTTCAATGATATGTTCGAAGATCCAAAGGCGCACCTCGTATCAGCAGACGTCGAGATGCCGGGAGGTACTTCCCAGATGGTAGTCGAAGGCGTCACAGACATCAAGGGTTTCGGCTCCTACTTTACCCTTTACTCCGAAGACACTCCGGATGAGTTCTTTGAGGGTGACACGATGGTATTCAGCCGCTCGACTGCAAGACCGGATTTCAAGCCGGGTATATTCTCCGTATCATTCCGCAAGGAATACAAATCAGGCAAATATCGTCAGGCTATGTCATTCTCCCACAGGGCCGGTGGGTATGACAAGAAGAGTGAAGTATTCGGCTCCAACCCAATTATGAGATAGAGACTATGACAACTATAATCGCAACAGGAAACAACTTCGGGGCTGGCGATATCCGCTTTCAGGCTTTCATTGAAGAGAATTACCTGATACTCAATTCGGAAGTCACCTTCGACCCATCAAATGCATCCTACCAAGCCGTTTCACAGCTTGAAATCTATGTTCCGGACCTGCCGATTGAAAAGAGCGCCATCACCGGAATGCTGATGTTCGGGACTCTCAATGGAGAGAAGAACGGCACGGCAATCAAGGCGTGGATTCAAGATAAGAACACAATTGCAGTTGAGAAGGTGACAGCTTGGGATGACAATGAGACAATTACTCTGGTATTCTCCAACTCATTTGTTCCGAGGAATGTCAAGGGCAGCATTGGAGTACTCAAGTGGAATTATCTCTCACTTCTGGATAAGGTCGGCAACATCAGCACCTATCAGAGCTATTGGACATTCACCGATAATTGGGTGTTTATGGCTATCACTTTCTCCAGCATCGAGCAGACTGACGCAGAGACAAAGGTTTCGTTCAGAATCAAGGATCTGCCGGAGGTTGAAGACTTCGACGGAATTATTATGGATGACCAGGCAGTGTCGCCGTCAGTCGGGACCAAGATGTTCCGCTTCGAGATTCGGGACAACGTGTTCACCGTTGAAATCATCAATCCGACTTACTCCTGGCATTTATCCCAGTACTGCGGATTCATCTGCTACGTTCCAAGAAAAGCAACTACTACAGAAGCATAACTACCTATGAAAAACTTCACCATCATCCTCGCTTCTCTGCTGTGTGTGGCCTGCGCTTCCGCCAGGCAGGTCACACCTTCAGAGAACACCAGAGTGGAAATCCGCACGGAAACGGTCTTCCGGAAGGATACGGTCTATCTGGAACTGCCGGTTCTCGTTGAGAAAGTCCAAACTCTTGACACGGTGTCCGTGCTGGAGAACAGATACGCCAAATCCGAAGCCATTGTCACTGATGGAGTTCTGGTCCACTCACTTGCAACGAAGCCTGTAAAAGAGCCCGTAGAGGTCGAAACGAAGGTCATTTACCGTGACTCGCTGGTCTATGTGGACAAGATTGTCAAGGAGACCGTGGAAGTCGTCAAACCTCTTTCCGGACCGAACAGATGCTTCCTCGCATTCGGGAAATGGGTGTTTGTCATCCTGCTCGGATTCGGCTTCTGGAAACTCTTCAAACTCACTCGCTTTTCAAAATGAAAATAGCAACAGCTATCATATACTTTATTGTTTCACCCCTAAATTCTTCAAGCTATGAAGTACATTCCATCAATCGCCTTTGAGGAGATGTCAGGCTCCGCCAAAGGAGTGACCGCAGCCAAGGTGCGCGGTCGCAAGTACATCCGTAACCGTGGCTACGGCGGCGGATTCAAGTCCAGCGCCCAGGGCGCAGTCAAAGCCATCTTCAAGCAGCTCAGCCAGAACTGGAGGTCGCTCACCAATGCCCAGATCCTCGCCTGGAATGCCCTCGCCGGCACCCAGAAGGGAAAGAGCGTGCTCGGAACTTCTTCCAAGATTTCCGGGGCGAACCTCTATTCGAGGCTGAACTACTGGATCGTGAAATGCGGTGGAGCCGCACTCAGTGCTCCTCCTACCCTTGTCGGAGTGGAAGCTCCGTGCGAAGCGGAGCTCGCACTCTCCTCTGACAGTTTCACCTTCCAGCTGCCTGATCCTCCGGCAGAGACCGCAGACCTCAAGCTCGTCATTATGGCATCCGCTCCGCAGAGCAACGGTGTCACCAAGGCCTACTCAAAGGCCGTGATGATTGGCTCACCTCGCACAATCGTAGAGGAAGCTATCGACATCAAGGCCGACTATGAATCAGTCCACGGTGCCGTCACCACCGCTGCTCCGAAAGTGTTCCTCCGCTACTTCTTCGTCAACACGAAGACCGGAGAGAAATCCGGAGAGATGCTCGGGCAGATCAGCCTGTAGGCAATGTTTCATCTCCCCGCCGGCATCAAGCTGACGGGGATTTGTTTCAATCATTATGAAAGCATCAGTAGACGCATACGAACTCATCAAACAGTTCGAAGGACTTCGACTTGAAGCATACCTCTGTCCTGCTGGAATCTGGACAATTGGATACGGGCATACTTCCGATGTATCACCTAATTCCTGCATTACAATTCAAGAGGCAGATGAATACCTTCATAGAGATGTGGCGAGTGTTGAATTGCAACTGAATAAGTTGAATCTCAGCCTCAGCCAATGCCAGTGGGACGCTATTGTTTCATTTGTCTTTAATGTAGGAATCGGCAATTTCAAGGCCTCCACTTTACTTGCAAAGATTCGCATTAACCCGGATGACAATTCAATAATGGATGAATTCCTCAGATGGGTTTATGCTAACGGCAAAGTGATGCGAGGATTACACAAACGCAGACTGGCAGAAATGAAACTATATTTCTCAGACAAGCTAAGGTAATGCTGTTATATGATGAGTTCAAACAAATATCAGGTATATGGAAACAAATGAAATCATCACTAATATCGGAACATATGTTCTTCCCCTTGTCACAGCGGCTGCAGGTTGGCTCGCAGGACGGCGTAAACAAAAGAACGACTTCCTGCACGACTTGCAATCTTCTATAAACCTGCTCTCCTCAGAGAACAAGAGGTTGCTTGAAGAAATCACTTCAGCAAACAATGAAATAATCGCCCTGAGGAAGGAGAACGAAGAACTTAAAGCCTCCGTGGATCATCTCTGCAGCGAAAACACTGTACTCAAAGATGAAATCAGACAATTGAAAATTTCTCTCAAACATTAAAAGACTATGGACACAAGAATCAAGAAAGCCCTGATTGTTTCAGGCATCACATTAGGATGTATTGCCGTTTCCTTTTGCACACCATTCGGCAGAGAAATGCTGAGCATCGCTGCCACAATTATTGCGGCAGTCACTTTCCCGATTTTGATGATAGCTGGAATCATTGGCGGCTTAATTGCCAACTTCTGGTTATGGCGCAAGTTCGCAGAATGGCTCGACAAAATATTCAACTGATTTCTCAGGACATCAAATCCGCTATCTTCTCTATTACGAGGATAGCGGACAAGAATACCATAAATGAAGTCTTGAGAAATAATTCCATTTTATTCCAGAACTCAATTACTGAAGCAGAAAATAAGCTAGAAAAGACATTAAAAATCATAGGAAAATCACTACATTTGTAGAACGGAGATAAGGCTGAAAACATTTAGTTTTTGCTGCTTTACATTCGATAATATCACGAAAGCCGTACCCTATTTGTACCGCTTAAATGTTAAACAGTTGATATTCAATAATAACTATATTCTGCATCGGAAAATAGAACTATAAGTTTTATATTCCAAACAATTCTTCCAGTTTACGAGCCTCGGCGAGCATTTTGCCAAGATTTGCCTTCTTCAGTTTCTGCAAGTTGAGCAGTTTCCACTGCACTGACGGGTACTTCTCAAAATAGGGATATGCAAACGATGCCCAATTCGGCTCTGCTTTTTCGAAACTTACAAGGAACTTTTTGTCAGTATCAGTCATCAAGGCATTGACTTCCTTAATCAATTGTGACCTGGTGTCCTCAAACGGGACACCTGCAAACTTCCGGGTTTAGATTTTTGCTAAATGGATAGTTCAAGGGTATATTTGCAATTCTTAATACCTTTGAACCATGTCACAAGAACTGCAGATAAAGATCCTCGAGGAC
>JBJEBK010000063.1:0-28912 GCA_051869975.1 Candidatus Cryptobacteroides sp.
ATATTTCATCGCACGCGGGAAAGCCTTCATCATCTTGCCGAATACCAGCCCGATAAGGAAAGCAACCAGATCCAGTCCAACCATAATCAGGGTTATAGCATTGTTGGAAAGGTCCGTTCCTGCGTGGGCGCTTATTGCAAAGCGGGTAGGATAGATGAAAAACAGTATCATAACCAGGAACATACCTACCACCGAAGGATGGAATCTTTTCAGAAGGCCAAGGGATGGTCCGGAGTTCCCAAGCAGTCTCTCATTGGGCAAAAACAGCAGCACCATTACAACTGCTGCAAGGCCCATCAGATAGACAAGGAAGGCATAATTCCAGGAGATATTGGCCAGCAGCCCTGCAAGGAGCGTAGCCACAACGCCGCCCATCTGGTTCATAGCAGCCGAAAGGCCCATCAGACCGGCCTGTTTCTCAGGCGGGAAATAATACGCCAGCAGGCCCGTTGAAAGAGGCATAATCATTCCTACGCTCACTCCCAGCAACGCACGCAGCACGAGCAGCAGTCCGATTGAATCCACGAAGAAGCAGCCTGCACCGGCAAGCACATAAAGCAGCAGGCCTGCAAGAGCCAGCGTGCGTGTCTTCATCAGCCTGCACAGCAAGGGAAAGAGCAGATTGGTGACGATAATAAGGAGTGCCGGCAGACTTACGACAAGCTGCACCAGCATATCGGGAGCATCTGCGAAATGGTCACGGATTATCCCCAGTGCGGGGGCGATGGCTGCACCGGCCATCACGGTAAGAAGAGAAATGGAAAGGACTGTCCAGGTGAGCCTTCCGCTATTGTTTTTGTTCATAATGATAACGGAGTACAAGCTCTACCAAGCGTTCAAAATTCGCGTGCAAAAATAGAAAAAAATTTCAATTTTTGTGACCTTTCGACAGCGCCGGTAACATCAACTGGGGCAACCTTGTCATCAAGAAGAGCGGCATGAAGATTCATTCCGTTCTGTCTTATAAGTTATTACTATCAGTTGGATACAGGCTTCTGGACACATCCTCCCTGAATGGGCGTTTCAGTTCAATTGTAAAATCCTCTACAGGGGTCGAGGCATCGGATGCCAGGCAGAAGGAATATGCTCCCGTTTCGGCAATCCAAGCCGACTCGTTCCGGTCGAATATGGTGAAACTGCGAGGCGTAAGTTCCAGGGAGAGAGTGGCAGTCTGTCCGGCTTCAAGCAAATCGGTCTTGGCATAGGCAACCAGTTCCAGAGCCGGAGATGTGCCCCTTCTGTAAATTTCCACCACCTGCTTACCTGCGGCATTTCCGGTGTTTGTGACTTCGATATTGACCTTCCAGCCTTCACGAGTCTCCTTTACTCCCAGAACCCTGGTATTGAAATCAGTATAAGAAAGACCATAACCGAAAGGATAGGCCACCGGCACATTCCCGGTAGTGTAGTACCTGTATCCCATCATCAGGCCTTCGTCATAATCAATATAATCGATGTTTGGGATTTCATATACCTTCTTACTTCCCGTGTAACGGTAATAGGAGCCGTTTACGCCATCAGGTATTTCGACCTGAGGGAAGTTTTGTGAAGGGACATCCGAATATGAAAGCGGTATGGTCATAGGAAGCTTTCCGGAAGGATTCACCTTGCCTCCAAGCACATCTGCGATGCAGTGTCCTGCCTCCTGCCCCGGCTGCCAGGCAAGGAGGATGGCATCGACCTTGTCCCTCCAGGAAGCCACTTCCACAATTCCTGTAATGTTAAGCACTACTGCAACCTTTTTCCCTTTGTTATGGAATGCATTGCTGACAGTTTCAATAAGTTCCAGTTCATCACTGCGGAGGAGGAAATCATCTTTCACGAGGCGGTCCTTACCTTCTCCAGCCTGACGCACGATGGTCACTACTGCGGCATCGGCTGACTTCGAAGCAGCAGAAGCCAAACCCGGGGCAGAAGGCATTTCATCGTAAATATGATCGCCGAACCACCATCCGCGAGCCTCATTCAGTGGCCTGAGGCGTTCATCCTCAGAACTTACGAACGTCCTGTAAGCGCCATCAAGCATAGGCTCAAGAGCGAATCCGGCATCGCAAAGGCCTTGGTCAAGATTGATGACATAGGCTTTATTGACATCCCCGGCGCCAGTTCCTCCCGCGAGCAATTTGTAGGAGTTGGTACCGAACATAGCCAGACATTTGCCATTGTCGAACGGCAGCACATTGTCATTCTTCAAAAGCACCATACCCTCGCTCCCCGCTCTGCGGGCAACCTCGGCATGAGCCTTCAAATCCGGAGCCTGGGATGGCTTGTAGCCCTTGCCGTTAGGACATTTAGCAACAAGTTGAAGCACCCTGCGGACATCACGGTCAACATCTTCCATTGAAAGTGAGCCATCCTCAACGGCCTTGCGGATTTCATCCAGCCTCTCCTGACTACCGGCCATTATAAGGTCATTCCCGGCACGAATCATTGCAGGAGTGTCATATCCGCCGCTCCAGTCGGAAACCACAAGTCCGTCATAACCCCAGTCCTTGCGCAGGACATCCTCCAGAAGTTCTGCATTTTCGGATGTCGGCAAGCCGTTCAGATAGTTGTAGGACGACATTATGGTCCAAGGATGACCTTCACGGACAGCAATTTCGAAATTTCTGAGATAAAGTTCCCTAAGGACAGTCACATCAACTCTGGAATCACAACAGAGACGGTTAACCTCCTCATTGTTTGCAGCAAAATGTTTGAGACTTGCCCCTACACCCTCACTCTGCAGACCGCTGATGAATGAAGCGGCCGTTTTTCCTGAAAGCAACGGGTCCTCGGAAAAATACTCGAAATTCCTGCCGCATAGAGGATTCCTATGAAGGTTGGCCCCTGGAGCGAGAAGAATGTCAACTCCATATTCCCGTGTCTCGACACCCATTGCGGATGCCACTTCTGCGACAAGAGGCTGATTCCAGCTCGACGCTAGCGAGGTGCCGATTGGAAATCCGGTGCAATAGAAAGTGCTGTCGGTACCTTCACGAGTCGGTGCTATGCGCAGCCCGGCCGGACCGTCAGCCAGGATGATGGAGTTAATGCCGAGCCGCGACACCGGCCAGGTATATCCGGCACATCCCGGAACGGAGGCCTTCTTGCACGCGGCCATCATCTCAACTTCTGTAGTATCCCTTCCTTCAAGCTGGCTGGCCCCCACAAGAAGATGCAGTTTCTCATCGGTAGTGAGCTGACCGAGAATACGGTCAACATTGCTCTCGCTAAGTCGTGGTTGAGAACAGGAGACAACAGCAAGGAGCGTAATAATTGGGAAGATGCTTCTATTCATATTCATCAGAACTTAATACTTAACTCAAGTATTGTAAACACAAAGACACGCCCCCTACTGTGTCAGGTGCGAAGCGAAGAATTCGAGATGGTACGGGAGCACCCAGACCCAATATTCCCAGCGGTGCTTGCCGGGGCTGAAAAGGGCAATATGCCTGAGCTTCATCTCCTGGCATTTCCGTACGAAATCCTCTGCGGCAGGGATGAACTTCAGGTCGGAACTGCCGCAGCTGATTACCAGCAGTTTGTCTCCCGCCTGCTCTCCGCAAATCTCAGGCAGGCGCTCAAGCCTGTGGACTGTCCCTTCCGCCACGCACTTCGGGTCCTCGATGTCGGAAGCTCCGAGCATAGGCGGGATAAGGTCCCGCGAACCGGCGGAATATTTCAAATCCAGCACCCCGCTCATAGAGCCGGCACCTGCAAACAGCTCGGGATGGTCAAGGAAAATATTCATAGCCCCGTGCCCGCCCATAGAGAGACCGTCAATGAAGGTAGCCTTGGGGTCAAGGCCGTAGGTCTTATCAATCATAGGCCACAGCTCCTCCCAGAAGAAATCCCTCCAGTGCATCTGCGTGTGGTCGGTTTTGTTGATATACCAGCTGTCATAGAACCCGTCCGGGCAGATGATTCTGAACCCGAACCTGTCGCTGAGCTCCTGCAGATTGGTATGACTTTCCCAATCCTTCCAATCCCCGGACCAGCCGTGAAGAAGGAAGAGCGTAGGGATGCCGCGCTGCAGCGGGGCCGCCTGCGGAGAATAGACCACCAGGGTGTCAGCACAATGCAGATTGGGTGAGTCGATGATGTGGACTTGCCTTTCGGCGTAGGCAGAAAGACTGAGCAGCAGCGCTGCGGCTGAAAGAAGAATATTTCTCGTATTCATATAAGCAATGGTTTACTGTTCAACAACATAGCCCTTGGCAGTAAGGAATTCCCAGATGCGGTCCAGATGGGTATAGGAGCCGGTCCCAGGGCTGCTGCTGTACTGGAAGCAATGCTCGCGCAGTGCCAGGGTATGAAGCTCGCACTGAATGCCCATAGCGCGCATCTTCTCCCAGCATTTGACCGAATTCATCGAAGCCCATCCGTCCGCATCTCCGTGGATGAAGAGCATTGGGGCCGTCCTGAGGTCGAATGAAAACTCAGGCGCCAGGATATCGGAATCTTCATTTCCTCCGTGCACATTGAGCTGGTCAAAACCGTCGCTGAGGGCATAGGCCGGATAAATTCCTATTCCCCACTGCACGGAGCAGGACACTTCCCTATCAAGTGCATCTTCAGGCAGATAGGCCCTGTGAAGAGAAGATGTAACTCCCATAAGCGTAAGGTGTCCTCCGGCGGAACTGCCCATAATGCCTATCCTTTCCGGGTCAAGACCGCGCTCTGCCGCTTCGCTGCGGACAATGCGTATAGCCCTCTGCAGATCCTCCCAGGCAATGGTATGCTTAGAAAGGCCGCTTTCCGGCAGAGGCCGCGGAGTGCGGTATTGCAAAGTCACCACCGTCATTCCCTTCGCGTTAAGGTATCTGCGGGCAGGAGCGACTTCAAAACCGTCAGGACTGTTGCCTGTATAGTTTCCGCCCGAATAGATTATCTGTATCGCCTTGGTAGTAAGGTTCTTCGGGATATGCCACTCAATGTACGGATGGCACTGTCCCTGCTGCAAATCGGGCATCTTCCCTTCCGGCCATATATCTTCCCTGATGAGCTCGGCCCTGTCCTCATCGCCCGGATACTGCTCCATAATCGGCACTTCAGGCTCCAGTTCTCCGAGCCATCCCATCTGCCGCATAAATTCCACTGCCCTTTCGAATCCGAGGGCGGCGTGGCCCTTATCGGCATAAAGGTGCAGTTCGGCAGGAATTCCCATTCTGCGAAGCTGCCTGTAAACCAAAGTGGAAGTCATTGGAGAATAAGGGTCGCGTCCACCGTGATGAAGGCTCATAGGGCAGGTTTTCTCATCAAAGCGGAACACCTTGCTCAGAGTCACATCCGTTCCGTATCCTTCACGCACGGCCTGCGTTCCGAGTTCCCCGTCCGTCGTGCCGTAAGCCGGGGCATTGACTATTGCCCAGTTGATGTGGCAAGGAATGCTGTCTTTCTTGTCCACTGGAGCATAAGCCCTTGTCTGAGAGCTGGTTGCAAGAAGCAGGGCAAGATGCGAACCGGCAGACATCGATATGGTGCCTATCTTTTCCGGGTCGAAACCGCGCCGCTCAGCCTCGCTGCGGATAAGACGTATTGCCCTCTGTCCATCCTCCCAGGCAGTCTGATAAAAGGCAATTCCTTCAGGACGCGGAGTCCTATAGACAAGGTTTACGCACTGGAAGCCCAGAGCGGTGAGCTTTTCTGACCATTCACGGATATAGCCCACATCGCAGCAGCTGTTATAGGCTCCGCCTGAAATCAGCACCATACAACCTCCATTCCTCTTATCGGCTGCCGGGGCGTCATACCATTCGATATAGGCGGTGCGATGCTTCTGCGGCTGGAATCCCTTTGCGGAAGACTCGTCAGTCATCGCAGCAATCTGATGCGGCTGTGCATCAGGCATCTTGCCCTTGGGCCAAATCAATTCCCTCTCTGCGGCAAAAGAACTCACGCAGCAGAGAAGGCAAAAAAGAACAAGAATTCGTTTCATATCCGTAAAGTTACTAAAAGTTTCTTTGCACTTGGGTTTTAGGCAAGCATACGACGAACTACTGTGCGGGAAAATGCTTAATCCAGGAACTTGTTCAAACTGCATACAAGTTTATGGACGGTTGTTGATGGATTTGCCTCGGAAGGTTTTAATTCGATATGTCTGTCTATCAATATATGGGCATTTTCAATCGCTTTATTTTCAAGCGGTTTAAGCATTTCATACATCCTCTTTGCAAATCCGCTTTGCTTTGTATATGGAATGCCGAGATACTTGCTGAGTTGCTTGACATACTTGCTTCTTTCAATCGGATTAACCAACAAGTTAAAATGGAGAATGAACCAGAGTTCAAATGATTGGTTACTGTAGGCAACATTGAATCCGTTCTCCTCAGCAAAGGAAATGGCCTCCCTTACGAGACTCATTGTACCAAGGCCTTTTCCAACAGCCTTGACCGTTGCAGAGGTGAGGCGGAATGCATTGAAATAATCCGGTTCCATATTTTCTCCTTCGCATATAATCAGAAAAGACTTCTTTGGATTCTTGAACCCATATCTCTTCCTGATGGAATGTTCTTTCCTGGGATTATACTTCGCTCTCATATCTCAACGCTTTGGAAAGGTCATCAATGATAGGGGTTGCGCCGTACTTGCCCAGGAGGTAATCCTTTTCATAGGAGGCGTCACTGCGTACCTTATAATCTGACAGGGAATACAACTCGCTTTCACCACGGCCATTCTTCTGGGTGAACCATATCTGGTCGCGCCTCAAGAGACTATTGCTGAGCAGATTGGTATCCTGAAGCGTAACGAGCAATTGAGCATTGTTCGGGTTCCCGGCTTTTGTATTGAACAGGGAAATCACCTTCATAATTAGCAGCGTGTGCAATTTTGAGCCGAATTCATCTACGATAAGTCGCTTTCCGTGCTCCAAAGTGTCAATAATAGGATAAGCAAGGGAGAAATACTTTACCGTACCATCAGATTCGTTCTCCTTCATCGAAAAAGTAACTGAAGCAGTTTCCCTTCCGTTGTCATCATATTGCGTATGTGAAGTAAGCACTCCAAACTCACTCAAACTGATATCGTCAATACCGAGATCAGCATATCTGGAGAATTCCACTATCTTTTTTCTGGTTTCAGGATTTTCCATTGCTTTCAGAGCAATTCCCCAAATCTCCGTCTCAGAATTTGCCGTTATGATGGTTGTGTCGTTCAGCCATTTCATTACTGTTTTTGCGAACGGGTCATTGAACTGGCCTGCCAGTGAAAGTAGCAGGGCATTGTCCCTTACCATATTCTTGTCAGCCAGTTCCCTTCCAATTGAGAACTTCGGATGAATCTCGAAATGATTAGCATCTCGATAAAACAGCTCTATTTCCTTTGACCTCTTCCTGTCACATTTGATGTATAGCCACTCACGACATACCTGTATCGTGTTTACCTCAAAACCGTATCTGTAGGTATTACCGTGTGCATAGAGCATTATCTCAAAAAGGCTGGGTTCGGTTTCGGATACGCTTGACAGGGCATAATATCTGACAGGGATACCTTCTCCAGCCTGGATGTCTTTTGAGGAGTTCAATGTAAACCATTTGAAGAATGCCAATGCCTTAACCAGATTGGATTTTCCGGACGCATTTGCCCCGAATACGGTGCTGCACCTGTTCAAATAAATTGCAGAATCTTCTCCAATGCTGAATGTAGCATCGCCAATATCAGCTTTTCTATCCTTTAATGCCGTAGCGACCATCGAAATGGTTACCTTATCCCTAAATGACAGGAAATTCGCAAATGAGAACTCTAAAAGCATAACTTAATTACCAAATTTGTGAAATTTTCACAAATATAGTAGTTAAATTTGAATATTTCAAGGTTTATCTTGTTTTCCGGTCTCTTTACTCTGTAGTAGCTAGAACGAGGAATATCAAATCACTACCGCACCGGCGACAGGAAGGATAGCTCCGGAGATATAGGAGGCCATATCGCTTGCAAGGAACAGGAAGGCATTGGCTATGTCCTCAGGCTCAGCCATTCTGCCGAGAGGGATGTTTCTGATGATTGGCTGAATCATCTCATCCGGAAGGACTGCTACCATATCCGTGCGGGTAACTCCCGGAGCAACGGCATTGACGCGGATATTGTAACGGCCAAGTTCGCGGGAAAGGGACTTTGTCAGACCGTTTACAGCAAATTTGGATGTAGGGTAGCCGCAACCTGTACCCTGTCCGTTGAAACTGACAATAGAACTTGTATTGATGATAACTCCCCCACCCTGCTCTTTCATAATCTGGGCTGCTGCACGGCTGCAGGCATAGAGGGCTTTGATATTGAGGTCCAGAATCTTATCGAAATCCTCATCCTTATACTCGAAAAGCGGAGTATTCTGGGAGATACCTGCGTTGTTTGCAAGAATGTCAAGTGAGCCGTATTGCTCTTTAATCTTGTTGAACGCCACGGTCACCTCTTCTCGCTTGCTCAGATTAGGCCAGATGGCATCAACCTTAGCATCGGGGCACTCTGCTTTAATCTTGGCCAGAGCCTTGGCTGCAGTCTCTTCACGCGAGCCGCAAAGAATTGTAACCGCACCGGCTTCCACATACTTTTTTACTATGGCATAACCTATGCCCCTTGTGCCGCCCGTAACGACAGCAACTTTTCCTTTCAATAACTTATCCATAATCAATTACAGTTTTAGTGTACTGCAAATATAGATAAAAATTTAGGACACATTTCCCGAATTGCAAAAAATGCTTAATTTCGCATCGACAAACTCCGGAGGAACATAAATGAGTCTTAACCAATCAATTATCACCGCCCTTGCATCAATGCTTGCGCTTGCGTCCTGCAGCGGCAGACAAATCGACCTTGTGATAGGCACTTACGGGCACAATATCTACGAAACGGCATTCCGTTCAGACGGCTGCTTCGCCCCGCTGAAGGCAATCCCATCAGAAAATCCTTCCTTTGTGATAAAAGACGCTCCCGGGCATTACTTTGCCGTAAGTGAAAATGACCCTTACTCGGGTGTATATTCATATTCAGAGTCGGCAGTCACTGCCTTCAGTGACCATTCGGACTTCTGCCCCTGCCATCTGCTAAGGCTAGATGATTGGATTCTCACTGCCGATTACGGAAGAGGGTCTGTCTCAGTCTTCCCAATCGAAAACGAAGTTGTGCAGACTAAGACCTGCTCCATATTTTTTGACGGCAGCGGACCTGACCCTGAAAGGCAAAGCCATTCGCACATACACCAGCTCAAGCTCATTCCGGAGCAGATATGCTCCAGGCTCGGCATTGAGGGAAAGTGGATTCTGGCAAGCGACCTTGGCGGTGACTGCATATACCTGCTGACCGTTGGTGATAAAGGACAAGTGATTGAACATCCGCAGCTTACAATCAGGCTTGAAGCTGGAACCGGGCCAAGGCATATGGAGTTCAATACCGGAAAGGATATGCTCTATTGTCTTTCGGAAATCGGAGGGATGGTTTTTGCCTTGCGCTTGAGCGCTGAGCACGGATTACCTCGTTTCACCCTGGTGCAGGCTATAAAAGCAGACCTTGCTGATGCAGCCGGGAGTGCAGACATCCATCTTCACCCGTCAGGCAAATTCCTCTACACATCGCACAGGCTCGCGAATGACGGGATAGCTGTTTTCCGTGTTGCTGAGGACGGCACTCTTGAGCCGGGTTCATACCGCAACACCGGCATTCATCCGAGGAACTTCCGCATAACTCCGGATGGACGATATCTGCTTGTCGCCTGCAGGGATTCCGGATGCATTCAGGCTTTCAGAATCAACCCTGCAGACGGCAGTCTTTCCGGCAAGCCGGTCTCAACGCTTCAATTCGACACCGACCAGCCGGTATGCATTGAGTTTTAGGCATTAAAGGCTATATGTATTAAATCCTATTTATTCACAAAAATGAAAGGACAACAGAATAACAACGTTTATACAATTGAGATTCCTGAAGAAGAATTGAGTATTCACGAGACAATATGTGATTCACATTATGCAATTGTGGTGCGCAATGATGCTCTTTTAGACCTTGATAATATTCAAAAAGCAGTATTTGGCTGGACATGCAAGGTTCAAATAGGCAATATAAACTGTGACACGAATAATTTTCCTTTGCACGAAGATAGAGAAGACAGTTCTGACTTCATAGATGCTATCAACATAGGCTTGAAGGATAACCCCGAACTCCCTAATGGAGTGTATGTTGGAAAGATAATATGTAATGGTCAATGTGAAGCTGTTTGGCAGATTAACAATCCCGAGTTAGCGGCCAATTATCTGGACAGAGTTATCAATAGCGGAAATTACCCCATTGGTGGCATTGAATACAATATAGAATGCGACCCGTCTTGGAATACCATTCAGTTCTACTTTCAGGATTTCAGAAATCAATGAAACGACAGACTTTCATTGAAATACTATGTGCGCAAAAACGCCTTATCTGCGCACCGATTGCAATTTCTGTTCAGTTCGTGCGCAAATACCTACCTTTTTGCGCACGGATTTCATAGCAGGCCGGTCAAAGCTCCCCAGATTCCCGGGTTCAATGGGACCACTCGATGAAACAGTATCATAGTTAATTCAAAGGAAACAATTATCTTTGCAATCGGAAATTACAATAGCAAAACAATAGGCTTATTGACAAAAGCGAATGCGGCGATAGAAAGAAACACGAATAGAAGCATTGTAGGAACACAGCATCACAATACCTTTGCATCGTCAAACAAAAAGAACTAAAAATGCAAAGTATTATGAAAGCACTCATTATCATCGCAGCAATGCTGATTCTTGCAATGATACTCAAAGCAATTGACGGACTCACCGCCGGCAGGAAGGATAAGATTAATTTGAATGACACAGTAAGCCTTCAGCAAGGACTGGCTCATTACAGAGACCTCGAAGACTAGCAAATGGAACTCAGACAGCTGAAATACTTTGTCAAGACGGCAGAAACTCTCAATTTCTCCGAAGCTGCCCGTGCACTCTTCATCACCCAAAGCACCCTTTCCCAACAGATACGCTGTCTGGAACAGGAACTGGGAGTAGAACTGCTGCAGCGTGATTCGCACTCAGTAGCGCTTACCGAGAGCGGAGAGCATCTGCTGCCTATTGCAAAGCGTACCCTGCTGGATGCCGAACTCTGTTTCACACAGATAAGCGACCTCAAGCAAATGCTGTCCGGAGTCCTGAATATCGGCATCTCCTACACCTTTGCGCCGGTTCTTACAGAAGCTGTCAACGAATTCACCAAACAGTATCCGGGAGTACGGTTGAACATCATCTGCCGTACTATGGAAGAACTCCTTGAACTTCTCAAGAAGCGCGAAGTGGATTTCGTACTCTGTTTCAAGCCGAAGAATCTGGATGAAGAAATAGAGTCACATATACTTTTCGACAATCAGCTTTCCGTAATAATAAGCAGCAATCACCCTCTTGCAGGGCATTCCAGTCTCAAAATTGAGGACATACTGCCATACAGGGTTGTAATGCCTGCACACGAAACTCAGGCAAGACGGGCATTCGAATACTTCTTTCCCGGATGCACGGAGAAACTCAATATTGTGGTTGAAATCAACGAAGTCAATGTCCTGCTGGACATTGTCAGGGCAACCCAAATGGTCACCTTCCTTTCTGAAGCCACTCTTTATCAGAAAAACGGCTTGGTAGCCATTCCGATAGAGGCTCCCAGCACGCAGATGGAAGGCTGTGTCCATACCTTGAAGAAAGTTTACAGGAAAAGAGCTGCCGACGAATTTATACGCATCCTTAGAGCGACAAACGCAGTTATGGAGCGGGCTAACGGTTGGTTAAAATGACAATAGCACTTTCAATTATCATTCTCAGCACCGTAATTGCCTTGGGAAAGCTTCTGGGCCGGTGCAAAATAGCCGGCATTTCGCTCGGCGTAACCTGGATTCTCTTTGTGGGAATCATCTTCTCACACTTCGGATTCAATCTTAACACTGAGCTTCTGCACTTTGTGAAGGAGCTTGGACTGATACTGTTCGTTTACAGCATCGGTATGCAGGTAGGACCCAGTTTCTTTTCCAGTTTCCGCTCCGGCGGCATCAAACTCAATCTCCTATCGACCATTCTGGTCCTTCTGGGAGTAGGAACAACCGCTGCGCTCATCAAACTCACCGGCACCGACGGCCCGACTATGGTCGGTGTGATGTCGGGGGCTGTTACCAATACGCCTGGACTTGGCGCGGCCCAGCAGGCATTCGTGGATGCCAACGGAGGTGACCCTTCAGGCATAGCCCTGGGTTACGCAGTGTCATATCCCCTCGGTGTAGTCGGTGCTATCCTGGCTTTCATCCTGATCAGGAAGACTTTGTACCGCAAGGAAAACAACCTTACCCCGAGTCCGGCAAAGAGCTCCGACAATGTCGATAATGAAGTTAGTAAAATAGAGCAGGACGCCCGTTCCCGTGGACTTAAATTCGTACACAAGAAGATTATCATCTCCAAGCGCAAGCTCAACGGCAAACACCTCGGAAGCCTTGAATTCGAGAAATTTATGGGCGTTTCCATAACACGCATCCGCAGGGCCGGCATAGAAATCGCTGCCACACCGGAAACTATCCTGCAACTGGGTGATGTCGTGACAGTTGTCGGAGCTGAAGAAAGCGTTGCCGGGATGGAAAAGATTCTGGGCAATTCCGTAAAGAAACTTGATGAGCCCAATCTTATCGCCATCTTCGCAGGAATAGCTGCAGGTTGCGCTCTCGGAAGCATTCCAATCCATATTCCCGGCATTCCGCAGCCAATCAAGCTCGGCCTTGCAGGCGGTCCTCTCATAGTGTCCATCCTTATCTCCTACTTCGGGCCAAGGCTCAAAGTAGTCACCTACACCACCACGAGCGCCAACCTTATGATAAGGGAAATAGGAATATCCCTCTTCCTTGCATGCGTAGGTCTGGAGGCAGGTACCGGCTTTGTGGATACTATTGTAAACAAGAGCGGCTTGTTATGGATTGCCTATGGAGCAATAATCACCCTGCTGCCTCTGCTGCTCAGCGCCCTTATCGGCAAATTCATCCTGAAATTGAAATACAACACCCTCATCGGATTGCTTGCCGGAGCCTGCACCAATCCTCCTGCCCTTGCATTCGCCTCCGAACAGGATGCAAACAGTGACGAAGCAGCCGTTTCCTATGCCACCGTATATCCTCTGACTATGTTCCTGAGGGTACTCTGCGCCCAGCTGATGGTGCTGTTTATGCTTTAAGCACCGGCAGCGCCTGGGCTACCCTGCCATTTTGCGGTATACCGCAGGTGATTTGCCGGTGTTCTTCTTGAAAAATCTGCCGAAGGACGACTGGTCCGAGAAACTCCCAGGGCGTGATACTGCTATATCACGCCCTGGGAGGAGGTATTCGCTGAATGTGTTCAGCATTATTTGTCGAAAGACAGAGCGTTGGTCTTTACGCTGCTGCCCTTGATGTCAGCAGAAAGGGATGCTTTGATATCGCGGGATGATGCTCCGAGAAGGAACTCATAGCGTCCTGCATCGGTAACCCAGGCATTGGCCTGCTCGTCGAAAGAAGCCAGGTCGGCATTCTTTACCTTAAGGGTAATAACCTGAGACTCACTAGGCTGCAGCTCGCGGGTCTTGGCATAAGCCTTAAGTTCCTTTACAGGCTTGTCGAGCTTTCCTTTCGGAGCCGCCACATAAAGCTCCACGACATCCTTGCCTGCGCGGCTGCCCACATTGGTTACCTTAACGCTGACAGTTGTCTCACTGCGTGAAGTCTTAATGCTGGCATCCGACCACTCGAAGGAGGTATAAGAAAGGCCATAGCCGAAAGGATAGGATACTTCCATTCCCTGCTTGTCAAACCAGCGGTAGCCTACATATATACCCTCTTCATACTCGGTGTAATCCACATTGCGCTGAGGCTCGGCATCCGGATCCTTTCCGAACATTCCGAACGCAAGATCCACAGGGAAATTCGCGGATGAGGCGTGGTCCTCATAATGCAGAGGGAAAGTCATAGTCAGCTTGCCTGATGGGCTTGCAGCACCGCTGAGAACATCTGCAACACTGTTTCCGCCCTCCTGGCCTGCCTGCCAGGCAAGAAGTACTGCATCAGGCTGATTCTTCCAGGATGCAGTTTCGATTACTCCACCTGTATTCAGAATAACGACCACCTTCTTGCCGGCCTTGTGGAAGGCCTTGCTGACTGCATCAATCAGTCCGCTCTCCTGAGCAGTCAGGTGAAAATCTGCGACCTTGCGGTCAAAGAACTCTCCGGAATTGCGTCCGAGAGTGATGATGGCAACATCATTGCCGCGCACCATCCTGTCAAGCAGCCTTGCATCCGGCACAAACTCCCCTGCCCTGACTTTAGGCATAAACTTCGCCATAGGGTCATCGCTCTTCGGATTGAGCCTCTCTGTTTCTTCCTTGATATATTTGTCATAGGTTTTCTCAAGCTCCGCATCGATGGCATAGCCCGCGTTGCCAAGGCCTTCGAGCAGGGAAATGGTGTAAGCGCGGTTCACATTGCCCGAACCGGTACCGCCTGCGATGAAATCGTAGGAAGTAGTACCGAACAAAGCTACATTCTTCACATCAGAAGCGAGAGGCAGCACTCCGTTGTTCTCTAGAAGCACCATTCCCTCCACAGCTGACTGCCTTGTGACGGCAGCGTGTGCCCTGAGGTCCGGCTTGTTGCTGAACTCATAACCTTTGAAACGCGGTGACTTTACAATGAGTTCGAGCACGCGGCGCACATTCCTGTCAAGGTCGGCCTCGCTAAGGCGTCCTGAACGCACGCCCTCAACTATATCTTCGAACTGACCCGGACGGCCAGGCTGAAGCATATCGTTGCCTGCCCACATCTGGGCAGCAGCATCGGCTCCTCCGAACCAGTCGGTCATCACCATACCCTTGAAGCCCCATTCGTCGCGCAGCATAGTGGTCTGCAGGTCCTTGCTTTCGGAAGTATAGACTCCGTTAACATAGTTGTACGAAGACATTACAGTCCAAGGCTGAGCCTCCTTCACAGCGATTTCGAAGCCTTTGAGATAAATCTCGCGGACAGCGCGTGGAGAGACGTGCACATCGTTCTTCATACGGTTGGTCTCCTGATTGTTCAGGGCATAATGCTTGATGGATGTACCGACTCCGTTGCTCTGTACGCCGCTGACATAGGCGGCAGCGGTCTTTCCGCTGATCAGCGGGTCTTCCGAGTAGTATTCGAAGTTGCGTCCGCAAAGAGGGTTGCGGTGGATATTGAGGGCCGGAGCAAGAAGCACATCAGTGCCGTATTCGAGCACCTCATTGCCTATAGCCTCGCCTACCTGCTCCACCAGCTCGGTATTCCAGGTGGAAGCGAGCAGGGTCCCGATAGGGAAATGCGTACAATAATAGGTGTTCTCATCCCCCTCGCGCAGTGGATTGATGCGCAGTCCTGCAGGACCGTCGGCAAGCACGATAGCCGGGATGCCGAGGCGTGGGATAGGATAGGTCGTACCGGCAGCTCCAGGCACAAGATTTCGGGTCTCACCCACAACCGGAGCCTCTCCGGAGGAGCCGGCCATACCGGTACCTATTACCAGGTGGGCTTTCTCCTCAAGAGTCATAGCCGCAACCACCTTGTCGATGGAGTCCCTGCCGAGCTGAGGATCTCCCTTAGGGGCGCAGGACATAACGGCCGCTGCGGTCATTGCAAATATTGCTGTCTTTTTCATACGCTCTTACTTGAAAAGAAGTGGAACAAACTCACTGAGGTAGATTCTCCAGTTGCGCCAGATATGTCCGCCGTCGCTCTCCCTGTAGGTAAACGGATATCCGGACTGAGTCATCTTGTCCATAAAGTCCAGATTGGCCTTGTAGAGGAAGTCGGTATTGCCGCAGCCTATCCACAGAAGTGCAGGCTTCTTGCTGAAATACTTTGCAAGTTTGGCATCGAAATTCTCATACATAGGAGTCATCTGCTGCTCGCTTACGCCAATCGCAGCCGAAAACATTCCTGAGTAGGCAAACAGGTCAGGATAATTGAGGCTGATGTACAGAGTGTGGAATCCTCCCATTGAAAGGCCGCATATGGCACGGCCCTGCTTCTTGGCGATGGTCTTGTAGTTGGCATCTATAAACTTCACGATTTCAGGGAATGAAGCCTCGAAAGTGCCGTCCATAGTCTTTGGCAGCTGTGTGGTAGGACGGGTGTAGCCTGTAGAATTCTCGCCCGGAGCTGCCTCCTGGGAGATATTGCCGTTGGTGAAGACCACAATCATAGGCTTTGCCTTGTCCTGAGCAATCAGATTGTCAAGAATCTGCGAGGCACGGCCGAGCTCGAGCCAGGCATTCTCATCTCCACCGATTCCGTGAAGCACATAGAGCACCGGATAGCGGGTCTTGCCGCAAGGATTGTAACCGGCAGGGGTATAGACACTCATCCTGCGGTCGAATCCGGCAGTAGGGCTGTCGTACCATACCTTGGCCACGGTTCCGTGAGGGACATCCTGAATACTGTAAAGGTCTGCGTGTCCGCCCGGCACGATGAAGGTGCTGGTCATTGAGGCAATGTCGCGGTTCACCCAGATATTGTTGTTGTCAATCACATTGAGCCCGTCCACATTGAAGGTATAGCCGTACATTTCAGGAGCAGGAGCGAAGTCGGTGGTGTATTCCCACACACCGTTTGCGCCCTCCTTGAGCTCGGCAACACCGGGAGCATCAAACTCTCCATACGGTGTCTGGATTTTCTGAGTCGGGAGAAAATCTCCGGAAACGGTAACCTTTACAGCCTTGGGAGCAAGGTAACGGAAAGTAACGGTTCCATCCTGATTGATAACAGGAGACTCGACCTGAGGGCCGCCCCAAAGGGCCTGCTGCGCAAATGCGGACACGCCCGCAAAGGCAGCAATCAGCAACATAATTGTCTTTTTCATTTTTATAATCATTATTTGATGATATAAAATTAACCTATTCTTTGAATAAAAGCAACTTACAGGGTGACAGGTCCGATGTAGCGGGCATTGACCGTGCTGCTCTGAAGGGCTACCGTATAGGTATCGCCCTCAAGAGATACCTCAACGGTGCCGTCAAGAACCTTCTCGGCTGATGTAGCGCCGTCAGTCACTGTCCACCAGCAGGTTCCCCAGTTGTAGAACTGCATACCCCACATCTCAGTATCATATCCGATTCCGAACTCTCCTTCTCCAATTTTCCCACCTTCAGCGCAGGCCTTGTATGTGCCTGGAGCAAGAGTCTGGTCAGCGCTGTATATGTCAAGTGCAAGATAAAAACCGGTGCCGGAGTATGTTGTCTGCCAGTTCTCAGGATTAAAGGTAGATGTGACATCTTCGGTCGCAAACTGAAGGGTGAGCATTCCGGCATTCTGGGTATTGGCCGAAAGGACTTTGGTGAGTTCCTTATACTTTACCTCCCCCTGTGATGAAGGGTCGGCAAGAGCAGGTATCTCGCCTTCGAAGCGTCCCCAAATCATATCTTTGCCTTCTCCGCTCTGCAGGTCGATAATCCACTTGTTTCCGTCTCGTTCGACTGTAACTGTTCCCTCTGTAATCTTCTTTTCGGATTTGGCTGCTCCTCCGGAAACGCTCCACCAGCAGGTTCCCCAATCGGTGAATTCGATACCCCATCCGAAGATGTCACCCGGGTCCCAGCCGATACCGAAAGTACCCTCGGTCACCTGACCTCCGGCTGCGCAGGCAGAATAAGTACCCTCGTGCAGGTACCCGTCAGCGCTGTACAGGTCCAGAGCAAGGTAATAGCCCTCTCCGTACCAGGTTGTGGTCCAGTCAGGATTCTGAACTGAAGATATGCCTTCCTGTGCCAGACTAAGTGACACTGTCGGAGTACCGTTTGCAACATTTGAGCTGGCTGAAAGGACTGTTGAAAGAATCACAGGTTCCGGGTCCGGTTCGTAAACAAGAGTAACCTTTGCGTTGATTTTCACCGAGCTGCCGTCAGCAAGCCAAACCGTTCCGCTAAAGGCATAATCACTTCCATCGGCAAATACGGAAATTCCGCCGTGGTCGATGGCAACACTCTTTCCTCCGGCAGTATAGGTGGAACCACCCTCGCCTACGAGATAGAAGCCGTTTTTGACCGATGCGGCATCTGCTGCGTTATAGGTTTGGGATTCAAGGTAATACTTGTCACCATAGAACTTGACTTCCAGTTTTCCTTCAGCATCCGCCAACACGATGTCAAAGCAGCGTACTCCGTTCAGCTTCTCGATTGAAGATGAAACCAGTTCATCAGTAACGAAATCAGCAGGTTTGTCGTATATGCCCTCCAGTGGAGAAATTGCTGATTCAGTGCAGGAGCCGAGCAACAGCACGGCTGCAGCGAGTATTGTATTTTTCAGTTTCATTTTGTTCTGTGCTTAAGGATTATTCCCAACCTTCATTCTGCTTGATTACCTTGTTGAGGCGGATTTCTACACCCGGGTAAGGAAGCCTGTTGTGCTTTGACTTGAATCCGTACTTGGAAGTATCATCACCGTTGTAATGGATATAAGTTACGCTTCCGTTGGACTCGAGCTGAGGGCAGCTTGCACCGTTATCTTTCAGACGGCTTTCTGCATCACCCCAGCGCACAAGATCCTGGAAACGCAGACTCTCTCCGCAAAGCTCGATGCGCTTCTCAGTCTTGATATCATCAAGAGTAACGCTTCCCACCGTAGGAGCCTGCGCACGGGTTCGTATCTGATTGAAATACTCTGTTGCCTTAGCGCCGTTTCCTGCCATCAGATGTGCCTCTGCACCGCAAAGCAGAACCTCTGCGTAACGCATCCAGCGAGGGTTGTTGCAATCCATAAAGAAAGCAAGTCCGGACACATACTGTGAAAAACGGTCTTTGGTACCTCTCCATTTCCACATAAAGTAACCCTCATTGATAATGGTACTTCCGACATTCACGCTATGTCCCCTGTCCTTCATCTGCTCATAAGTCTTGATTGTGCTGTTGAGACGGTAGCCGTTCTCTCCTTCAACACTTACAAAATCCTCATATAGGCTCTTGGTCGGATTGAGGAAGCCCCATCCTGTTTCGAAAAGATTGTCGGCAGTACCGAGCGTCATCTTGTCGGTTCTGAAATGAATCATTACACCGGTAAGGTCAAAGTTATCCCAGGCGTTGTTGGAATCATCATATTTGATGCTCTCGAACAGGCTCTCGCAATTCTGCTTTCCTGCTACACAGAGAATGTTCTCATAATCAGGGTAAAGCTCATAAAGATGGCTTTCCACAACATTGTCGAACTGCTTTGCAGCCTCCTCATATTTGTTCTGCCAGAGATAAGCCTTTCCGAGGACAGCCTGGGCAAACTGCTTGGTAATTCTCCATGTCTTGTCATAGGCATTTGTCTTTTCGGTCAGACAGCCGGACTCGATTGCTTCTTTGAGGTCGTTCTCGACGAGTCCCCAAAGCGCCTCGGTTGTTCCGTTGGCCATCTGGTATTCGCTCGGTTCAAGCTCGTGGTCAACGAGAGGCGGATTTCCCCACATTGAAATGAGCTCGAAGTATGACCAGGCGCGGAATACCTTTGCCTCTGCCCTCGCACGCTGCATTACCTCAGAATCACCGGTTACATGCCCGAGCACCACATTTGCCTTGTAGATAATCTGATAGTAGCTTTCGAACATTCCCTGAAGCATGGACTGGTCGGTGCCGAAGGTGAACTCATTCAGCTGCTCGAGTTCGGCATTGTCACCGCGTCCGCCGCCTCCTGCCCAGAAATCGTCGCTGAGCATATTTTTGCCCAGGGTATAGTTGTAACTCAGGCCCCTCATCTGGAGATAGCAGGAGATGACGGCAGCCTCTGCATCCTCGTCAGTCTGATAATATGTCTCGTAGTTGAGAACACCGTGCTGAGGGATATCGAGCAAATCGTTGCAGGAGCTCAAAACAAGGGAAAGACCCGCTGCAAGCAATATCATTTTATTGGTTTTCATATCCGTAATCAATTAGAATACAATGTTAATACCTGCAACTATCTTCTTGGAAGTAGGATAGCTTCCCTTGTCGACGCCGAGGGAACTTCCGATTCCGGTAACCTCAGGGTCAAGTCCCGGATAGCTGGTAAATACGAAGAAGTCATCAAGTGATGTGTAGATGCGCAGGTTTTCCACCTTGAGAGTGTTCAACAACTTCTTAGGGAAGGTATAACCAAGCTGAATCTGCTTGATTTTGAAATATGAGCCGTCAAGCACGCTTGCTGTAGAGATATAGAACTTGTCCATATCGTTGGCGCCGGCCTTAGGCATAGTGCCGTTCTCGTGACCGACTCTCCATCTGTCCTCAGTGAAATAAGTCAGTTTGTTGAGAGTATAATCGGAACGGTTGAGACAGCAGTAGATGTCATTGCCATAGGAGCCTGTACCGAATACGATGACATCGAAGCCCTTCCAGGCAGCGGTGAAGGTAAGGCCGTAGGTCACATCAGCCATACCCTTGCCAATCATAGTCTTGTCGCTGTCGGTGATGGCACCGTCGTCATTGAGGTCCTTGAAGGTTGGATTTCCGGTTTCGCTGTCGATTCCGGTAAACTCATATCCGTAGAAATACCACGCCGGCTTGCCGACCTCAAAGCGGGTGATGGCTCCATAAGTATGGAAGGTAGCTCCGTCGATAGCGCTGAGCGTAGGGTGGATGTAGGTAACCTCATTGCTGAGGGTAGAGATATTGCCGCGAAGTCCGTAGCGGAAGTCCCCGATTGCATCCTGCCATCCGAGTTCGAACTCGAGACCGGTATTCTTGATGTTTCCTGCATTTACAGGAGAAGCGGTGTTGCCCACAACGGTTGAAGGGGTAATGCCTGTCACGATAAGGTCCTTGGTCTCCTTTACAAACCAGTCTGCAGAGAAAGTAAGACGGTTGTTCAGGAAACGTGTATCGATACCGACATTGGTCTGCTCTGCGGTCTCCCACTTAAGCTCCTTGTTGCCGGTAGCGGAAGGAGCATAGCCGACCTCATAAACCGGGGCATCGGATGTTGTAGGATATGAACCGGTCGAACTGATTACATTGGCATACCGATAGCCTCCGAGGCTGGCGGTAGAACCGTTCTGTCCCCAGCTTGCACGAAGCTTGAGGTGGTTGAGCCAGGAGTGTGCATCCTGAAGGAATTCCTCATTGGAAATAACCCAGCCTGCTGATACTGCAGGGAAATATCCCCAACGCTTCTGAATCGGAAGCACGCTGCTGTCGGCAGCATCCGCACGCAGGGATGCCTGAAGCATATACTTGTTGTCATACTCGTAATTGATACGGCCGAAGTATGAGAGTTTCCTGCCGTAGGAAGGCTCTCCCCCGCTGACATCCTTGGTTGCATTGCTTACCGCATAAGCGAAATACCAGAAAAGAGGGTCATCTTTCTTGAATCCCAGGCCTGCCGTCTCATTGCCGCTCTTGGAGCCGCTGACTCCGTATGAACGGGACTGGCTGTAGCTGGTTCCGAGCATAATGCCAATATGGCTCTTTCCGAACATCTTGTTGTAGTTCAGGAAGTTCTCCCACTGCCAGTAAGTATTGTTGCCTGCACCGGCGCTCACACTGAGATACTTATTCTGAATTTGGCCGCTTGCAAAGTAGTCGTGGCTGATGCTGTAGTTCTCGTAAGAACCGAGACGGTAGCTCACTCGTGAAGTGGCGGTCAGGCCCTTGATCGGAGTGAGATTGATGAAGGTAGTACCGTTGATGTTGAAGCCGGAATTGTAGGAATCGGAGCTTCCGAGCATAACATAAGGATTGACACTCTCGCTGGTCACATAAGGAGAAAGACCGTAGATGTTGCCATTGCCGTCTCCAAGAAGCGGAGCGTGGGTGGTATCATCGTAAAGCTGCTGCATATGGGCAGGAAGAGCATTCTCCGGATACATAGGCTTTGTAAGCGGGTCGAGAGTGAGCAGGGAAAGCAGGTAGCTGCTGTATTCGGAGCCTTCCGCAACTGCCGAATACTTGTAGTACTCGACCTGGTTGTTGGTTCCGATTTCGAGCCAAGGCTTGATTCTCCAGGAAGCATTGATCATACCGGTGAGACGCTCGTAGTAATCCTTATTGCCCACCACGATACCGTCGTTATTGAGATAAGTACCTGATACATAGAGGGACTTGTCCTGGTCTCCTGCTGAGAAGGTGAGATTGTGCTTGTGCATATTGGAGTTCTCGAAGCCTTCCTTTATCCAGTCTGTATTGGTTTCGAAGTCCCAGTTGTTGTAGAATCTCTCAAGGGTGATGAGGTTTGCCTCAGTGTAGAAATCGATATACTGCTCAGAGTTCATCAGTTGCGGCACCTTTGCTACGCTCTGGCTTGAATACTGGTAATCGTAAGTAATCTTGCCGTTGCCCTTACCTTTCTTAGTAGTGATGAGCACGACGCCGTTACCGGCTTCAGCTCCGTAGATTGCAGCCGAAGCACCGTCTTTCAGAACCTCCATAGACTCGATATCGTTAGGGTCGATGCCGGAAATGTCGCTGGTCAGACGGCCGTCAACAACATAAAGAGGGTCGCTGGAGTTGTTCGAGCTCACACCGCGGATGCGGATGGATGGAGAAGCGCCAGGTCTTGCTGAACCGCTGAGCACCTGCACACCGGAGGTCTTGCCCTGAAGGGCCTGTCCGGCAGAAGTGATGGTTCTGGATTCGATGTCCTCGGACTTCACCTGGGACACGGAACCGGTGATAGAGCTTTTCTTCTGCACTCCGTAGCCGACGACAACGACTTCCTCAAGAAGCCTGGTATCGACTTTCATCTGGAGACTCATTCCTGCTGCTGCAGGCAAATCGACTGTAGTGTAGCCGATGAATGAGAATTCCAGTAATGCGCCTTCTGCAACATCGAGTGACCATTTTCCGTCGATGTCGGTCATTACGCCGTTCTGAGTGCCTTTTTCGATGACACTGACTCCAATCATAGGAGTCTTGGTTTCATCGATTACCGTACCGTTTGCCGTCAATCTTCCCTGTGCGGAAAGACTCTGGCAGGCAAGAATGAACAGCGAAGCACTGAGCAACGCCTTCATTACCTGATTGATTAGTTTGGTTCTCATTTGAATTGGTGTTGAAAATTATATGATTTAGATTAGAAACCTCTTGTAGGATAACGTCTTATGAAATCAAGCAGTTCCTTGTCGTGACCATAAGTCATCTTGCAGTCGTTGTCGAAGAACATTGTAGCCCTCTTTTCCGCCTCGAAGGGCTCCCATTGCGGGAGGCCTTCTGCGGACGGTTTGCCGCTGCGTGCGAATTCAGCCCAGCAGTGGCTCATCTTCGAAGCGAGCTCAAGAGCCTGAGCCCCGCCGCCGGTCATACTGGCGTGCCTGTCCGCATTATTGAAGACGAAAGGAATCTCCATACAGTGGGTGCTGCGCAGTATGCCGTCCAGCACCGGAGACTCCCAGTTGAACATATACATATAGACCGGAACTCCTCCCTGAAGGGATTTGCGCAGGGCCTGCTCCACTGCACCAGGACGGAAATCAAAATCCGCGTCAAGCAGGTCAGCTGTCCTGTAGCCCGGGTAGGCCTTCGCAAAGAGTTCGAGGAACCTGGCCGTGCCGTCGCCATATTTGCTTTCAAGGAACTTCACAGCATCTTCCCTGCTTACATTGCGCAGAGCTGGCACATAGGTAGTCATAGTGAATTCGAGACGGGTAGTACCTATTATCATAGGGATATCAGCAGATATCGCCGGGGCCTGAGGGTCGAAAGGCTGAGTCGGCAGGACTGCACCGTCCACTGTAGGGGCCCAACCGAAGATGAAACTTACCACTCCATCCTTCTCAGCCTGCGTACGGACCTTGGCTATTGCCTTCTCACCTGCCGCAAGCAGCTCTTTATATGGCACCTGCGCAATCCTGTCTATGCTGGAAGCATCAAGTCCGAGATTCTTTACCGTTTCAACGCCTATCTTACGCGAATACTTCGCTTCCATAGTGCGCAGCATCGATCCGCTCTGAACTATTGCCTTATGGAAAAGTCCTTTGGCGCAAGGAGTTGCAAGAAGGGTGGTCACCTTTCCACCGCCCCCGGATTGTCCGAATATGGTAACATTGTCCGGATCTCCGCCAAAGGCTGCAATATTGTCCTTCACCCATTTCAGGGAGGCAACTATGTCGAGCATGCCGGCATTTCCGGACTTTGCATATTTCTCTCCATAGGCAGAAAGGTCGAGGAAGCCCAGCACATTGAGTCTGTGGTTGACGGTGACTACCACAACATCCTCCGTTGCAGCAAGGGAAGTACCGTCGTATGAAGGAAGTTCCTGCCCTGAGCCTGCGGAATATCCGCCACCGTGAAGCCATACCATTACAGGCCTTTTCTCGGAGTCCGTTGCCGGGGTCCAGATATTGAGCCTGAGGCAATCTTCGCCCTGAACTCCGTCGTTCCAGTTGAAAGCGAAGGCTATTTCGTCATTTGCCCAACCTGAACGCTCGCCCTGGGGACTGACGGGACCATATTGGCGGCAGCTGCGTATTCCTTCCCAACTGTCGGCCTCGACAGGCGGCTGGAACCTCTGGGCCTTGGCGTAAGGGATACCTTTATAGATATACACACCATCCTGAACATAGCCCGCTACCTGACCCTGTGCGGTCTGGACTACGGCTGTGGAAGAGGATGCAAGAATGGCAGTATCGGAAGCAGACACGCTGCGCGACGCTCTGCCGCCACAGGATGCCGCTGCTCCGACAATGCCTAGCAAAGTCAAGAATTTTGAAATCGGTTTCATTATTTCAGTGTATAGCGGTTAACGGTTGCAAAGTTCATCAGAAACAGGCAATTTGTCTTTCTGTTTTGTTCAGGAATGTTTCTTTACGGTTCAAAGCGCTTTCCGTTTCGTTCATAAGTTTTCATTTTTGTTCAAATCGGGCTTGAACAGCATCTGCGAGACGCTATTTTATGTATCTTTCGTAAGAAAATCAGAAACCGCATAATGAAAAGACTCCTAATCTGCGCGCTGGCTGTTGTATCAGGCATTATGGCTTTCGCGCAAACATCCTCCGAGCGGGTTGCTTCTGCCACCCTGTCCAACAACAGGGTTACCGCCATAGCCCAGGACAGCCGGGGGCATATATGGCTCGGCACTTTCCGTGGCCTTAACAGATATGACTCTCACGAATTCCATCAATATTTCTGCAGCAGCAACGACAACACCGGGCTGCCCGACAACCAGATACAATGTCTTCACTCGGACAGGTCCGGGCGCCTCTGGATCGGAACCGTGAACGGAATCTGCAGGTACAGGGATGACGACTCTTTCGACTATATTCCTATCTATGGGGTAAAAAGCTACAACATAGTACAGATTCTTGAGAGCAGAAGCGGGAAAATACTCATCAACACCGCAGACGCCATAAGTCTGTACAATGCAGAATCCGGCTGCTTTGAAAGCAGGCTTGCAGTCTATTCCAATGACTGGCAGTATCTTTTGGGGGCATTCATTTCTCCAGATGACAGGCTCTGGGTTTTCGGAGACAGGCTGTATTGCTACAACATAGACTCGTTCAGGCTGGAAGCCTCATTCGAGCTCACAAGCGGCAATCCTACAGCCGGTTGTATGTATCCGGACGGCAATATCTGGTTCAGCACGGACAAGGGGCTGAGCATCTTCAGTACCGGGAGCGAATCCTTCATACCCCTTCCGCAGCAGCTTGCCTCCGACAAAGCATTCGCCAGTTCTTTCATTTCACAAATCTTCTGCATAGGGGGCAAAATACTTTTCATTACTGATTCCAGGGATGCTTTTGCCTACAATCCCAATGACGGGAGTTTCACGCGCCGCAGCGAACCGGATTTCGACTTCGATATCCCGGATTTCAAGCTGAATACGGTCTTCGAGGACTCGGAAAAGAATATCTGGTGGTGTTCCTATGACCAGGGCTACAAGATTTCCTATGCCTACAAAGTAAAATTCGGCAACAATGTCCTGAACGCGGGACTGGGAGGAAAATCCGTTACAGCAATGGATATCATCGGAGGAACGATGTACTTTTCGACACTGTGCGACGGTATCTATGAGTATGACATAGACGGGGGCTTACTCACCCACCTGAAGGAAAAGGGCGCAATTGACAAAAAAGACAAGATATTCATTTCCAGCCTTAGGGCAGCCCCGGACGGAAAGCTGTGGATCGGCTCCGGCAGCAAAGTCTTCCTCTGCCAAATCAGGAAAGCCAGTCTTGAGGTGCTGAAATTCTGGAACTGCCCCTGGACCTTGTGTATGAAAGCAGACAGTGAGGGCAATTTGTGGGTGGGCACCGCATCCGGTCTGATGCTGCGGATCAGCGCTGACGGGAGCAGAACGGATTATATCAACCTGGGTATTTCGGAGAAGTCCTATACTTTCGTAGGAGGAATAGAATTCCTGCCCAACGGCAATATCGTAGCGGCAGCGTTCAGGGAGGGGCTGTTTGAAATAGACAGGGTCAGCCTGAAAGTCAAAAAATATGAAATACCCCTTGAAGACTGGGAGAAATGCATTGCCAGGTCAGTATTCATTCCTTCCTGTATGAAGATTGACAGGGGCGGAACCATTTGGATTGGAACCGTAGCGAACGGACTTCTGAAATATGACCCCCCAAGCGGGTCTCTGACTCCCCTTCCGGGTACGCCTTGCAACGATATCTGCTCCATTGAGGAAGACGAGCAGGGCAATCTTTGGATAAGCACACAGAACGGACTAGCCAAATATGACCGTACCGTAGGGCGGTTCATAAACTGGTTCGAAGCGGACGGAATCGGAGGCAACCAGTTCTATGACAGGGCTTCAGCTATGATTGACAGCGGAGTGCTTGTGTTCGGTGGCACTCACGGTGTGACTTTGTTCAACCCTGTTGAAGTGATGTCCCACAGGAGAGTTCCGCTTCTGTTCGAAGGACTGAAAGTGCACAACGGGACAATAGTACCATCCGAAGGCGGCTGCATTGCAAAGGCTATGGCATTCAACCCTGAGGTCAGGCTGAAATATGACCAGAACAGTTTTGCCATTTCCTTCTCGGCCCTGGATTACAGCGAGTATGAGAGAGTAAGATACTCCTATATGCTTGAAGGCTACGACAAATACTGGGTAGATGCAAGCAGCGGCAGAGAAGCCAATTACGCCAATGTGCCTTCCGGCAAATACATTTTCAAAGTCCGGATAACCAATATCGAGCAGACTGAAGTGCTGGCCGAAAACTCTCTTGACCTTTCCGTCGAGAGACCTCTGTACCGCTCCTGGTGGGCATATACTCTGTATATCATCTTTGCCATCGCCATTCTCTGCATAATAGTTGTGTACAGGCGCAAGTTCAATGAGGAAAGGGAGGCCAAGAAAAAGGCGGCAATGGAAAGGGAGCAGGAGAAGAAAGTCAATGAGATGAATATGAGTTTCTTCGCCAATATTTCCCATGAGTTCAGGACACCGCTTACAATGATTTCCGGACCTGTTGCCCAACTGTCCGAATCCCCTGCCATCGACGAAAACGGGAAGCGGCTTCTGGAGATAGTCCGCAGAAATATCGAGAGAATGCAAAGGCTCGTCAATCAACTGCTGGATTTCAACAAAATGGAAAACGACTCCCTGAAACTGAAGGTAAGAAACATAGATGTTGTATCACTGCTCAACTATCTGGTGGAGATTTTCAGGGTTAGTGCCAATGAGAAGGGCATCAGTCTGGTTACCTGGGGAATTGAGGATTCGCTCAGCGCATGGGCGGATGACGACAAGCTGGACAAAATATGCTTCAACCTGCTCTCCAATGCGATGAAGTTCACCAGTCAGGGCGGAAAGGTTGAAATCAGTCTCGACTGCCTCACAAGGGATGATGCGCGCAAACTCTTCGGGGACTGTATGCAGTACAATGACAGCAAATATTTGAAAATCACCGTCAAAGACACCGGCCCGGGCATTCCTGAAGACCAATTGGAAAAGATATTCGAAAGATATTACCAGTTGGACAACAATGTGCGTGGTGCCTATAACTGGGGCACAGGCATCGGTCTGTATTACGCAAGGACCCTGGCTGCGATGCATCACGGCTGGCTGAAGGCTGCCAATAGGAACGACGGACTGCAGGGAGCTATGTTTATCCTTCTGCTGCCGGCAAGTGAATCCGCCTATTCTGAAGCTGAGAAGGCCAAGGATGGAGATTACATAAGAAAGAAAGCGGTTCAGGTGACCCGGATTCAAGAAGATGTGAATCCTGACGAACAGAAAGCTACCGTGCTGATTGTTGACGATGATACCGATATCATCAGGTATATGAAGGAACTGCTTTCGACCCGCTACAATGTGATTTACAGATACGACGCAGACTCCGCCTTCCTTTCCGTCAAAAAAGATGCTCCTGACATAGTGATAAGTGATGTGATGATGCCGGGCAGGTCCGGTTACGAACTGTGCCGGGACATCAAAGGTTCCCTGCAGCTGTCCCATATCCCTGTCATCCTTCTTACCGCTAAGGCAAATGTGGATGACCAGGTGCAGGGGCTCGACTGCGGAGCCGACGCCTATGTCACCAAACCGTTTGAGCCTCAATATCTTATGGCTCTTGTCAATTCCCAGATAAAGAACAGGGAGAAAATCAAGGCCCTGCTCTCGCAGGCAACAGAGGTGAGTGCTTTGGACGACAATGTGCTCTCCGAGCAGGACAATGCCTTTATGAAGGATCTCTACGCTCTGATGGAAAGGGAGCTGTCCAACGATGAGCTTGATGTAACGGGAATGACTGAAAGGCTGCATATCTCCAGGACCAAATTCTACTACAAAGTGAAGGGCCTTACGGGAGAGAATCCGAGCGTATTCTTCAAGCGCTACAAGCTCAACCGTGCTGCCCAGCTTCTCAAAGAACATAAATACAATATTTCGGAAATTGCCGATATGACCGGGTTCAGCACCCTGTCGCACTTCTCAACCAGTTTCAAGAAGCAGTTCGGAGTTTCCCCAAGCGAATTCAACAAATGAAAAAGTTATTGATTGCCATTTCTTGCTCACTTCTGCTTGCCGCTCCGGCAT
>JBJEBK010000064.1:0-26844 GCA_051869975.1 Candidatus Cryptobacteroides sp.
ATGAAAGATTCAATCATTATTCTTTGCGGTGGCGGTCCAGCCCCGGGAATGAACTCAGTTTCAATGAGTGTTGCCAAGACCTTCCTTTCAAAGGGTTACCGTGTTATCGGCCTTCACGGCGGTTACAGTGGACTATTCTCCAAAAATGCCCGAATCGAGGACATAGATTTCGCGAAGGCTGACCGTTATTGGAACAGGGGCGGTTCATATCTTGAAATGAGCCGTTTCAAACCGACTGACAAGGATTTCGAAGAGAATTTCAACCTTGATCTTTTCAAGGATAACAACATCAAACTCCTTGTAACCATAGGTGGCGATGACACAGCATCAACTGCCAACAGGATTTCCAAGTTCCTTGCTGCCAAGAACTATCCTATCGCAAATATCCACTGCCCTAAGACCATCGACAACGACCTCCCTCTTCCAAACAATACTCCGACCTTCGGCTACAATTCTGCTAAGAATGAGGGTGCACATCTTGCCCGTACCGTCTATGAGGATGCACGCACATCAGGAAACTGGCTCATCATTTCTGCAATGGGACGCACCTGCGGCTCACTTGCGCTCGGAATCGGTGAGGCTACACACTGTCCTATGACCATCATCCCCGAGATGTTCAACAAGACCCCAATGACTCTTGAAACCATCATCAAGCTGTCCGTTTCGGCCATTCTGAAGAGGAAAATTATGGGTATCAACTACGGTACTATCATTGCTGCCGAGGGACTCTTCCACAACGAGGGTGTAGCCAAGGAAGCTGCTGATGCCGGAGTACATTTCACCTATGATGAGCACGGACATCCTGAACTCGGAAAGATCTCTAAAGCAGTGCTTTTCAACGATCTTCTCGAGAAAGAGTTCAAGAAGCTCGGACTCAAGGTAAAGAGCCGTCCAGTCGAAATCGGTTACGATGTTCGCTGCCAGGATCCGGTTGCTTACGACCTCACCTACTGCACCGAACTTGCAATGGGAGCTTACCAGCTCTTCGAGGAGGGAAAGACCGGATGTATGGTCTATGTTGATGCCTACGGCAATGTGTCTCCTCTCTATCTTGCAGACCTGCAGGACCCTAAGACCGGAAAGATTCCTCCGCGCGTAGTGGACATCAACTGCGGTACCGCACAGAACTACTACAAGTATATCGCAAATTACATTACCGAAGAGGACTATGAAGCTGCCAAAGCTTATGTCCCTAATCCGGAGGATTACGATTTCAAGAAGATTCTGGGCTGGTAAATCAGAATTACTTGCTATATTTGGGGGACGGTTTGATGACCGCCCTCCATTTTTTGTGTACTGTACCTATGAATAAAGTAACAAACTCTGAAAAGCTCCTGCTCAGACAGGAGAAACAGCCGAACGCTATTCTTTACGCCATCCTGATGCTGGTCGTCAAGATTCTCAACATCCCGGTAAAGCCCAAATTCATATATAAGGCAAAACCTGCGCAGGAGAAGGGCCCGTTCATTCTGGTCAGCAACCACGCATCACGTTGCGACTACCTTTTTACCGCTCCCGTATGCTGGCCTAAAAGGCTCAATTATGTAGTCGGTTACAACGAATTCTTCGTCTTTCCTACCCAGCTTATGCTCAAGATGATGCAGGTTATCCCCAAGAAAAACTTCACTCCAGATGTCCATACCATACGCGCCATCACCCGCATCATACGCTCGGGAGGAAATGTCTGCATTATGCCAGAAGGGATGAGTTCAATTACCGGTATGTCCCAGCCGGTTATGAGCGGCATAGGAAAGATGCTCAAAAAGCTTGGCGTGCCTGTCTATTACACCAAGATTTCAGGAGGCTACATGAGCTTCACAAAGCACGATGTCAATCAGCGTAACGGACGCGTTGAAGTCGTTGTGGACAAGATGTTTACTCCTGACCAATTGAAGTCTTTGTCTGAGGTTGAAATAGAAGATGCCATGGACCGTCTTCTTGCTCACGACGACTATATCTGGAACCGTGAGGCCAAGGTGGAATTCACATCCAAATTCGGAATGGCCTATAAACTTGATACTCTGCTTTATATGTGTCCGAAGTGCGGAGCAATGTATCACCACAAATGCGAAGGCGACAGGATGCAGTGCACCGAGTGCGGCAATACCATAGAGATGGACAAAACCGGAATGATCCACGCTGTTGGAGAAGAATCCGTATGTCCGCCGCTGGTGACGGACTGGACTCTGCTCGAACGCGAAAAGGCTGCCAGGGATGTCCGGACGCAGGGCTTCAGCTATTCCGGTCACGTGAAGGTAGGTACTCTCCCGGAGCACGGTCATCTCCCTATTGGTGCTACATCCATCATCAACGGAGATGGCACCTTGACCCTGACTGCCGAAGGCCTTTCATTTGAAGGCCGGCTGGATGGTGCTCCTTACAGCTTCCATCTGCCGATAGCCAGTCTTCCTACCTACGGAATGTGCACCGACATTTCACGCTTCTACACCTTTGTGGACGGGCGCTTCCTGGAGTTCTATCCGGACAATGGGGATGCCCTCAGATGGGACCATCTGACAGAGGAAATGCACAGGGCTCAGGGCGGAAAGTGGCAGAATACGCCATATCGTCACAATTAACAGACTTAAGGCGCTGAGCTCTGGACATTTTCAAAGAAAATGACTATCTTTGGGGATTATGGATAAAAGCGCCGCAAAACAAAGAATAGAAGAGCTGAGGGCCCTGTTGTGGGAAAACAACCGCAGGTATTATGTCGATAACGCTCCGACTATGTCGGATTTCGAATTTGACCGGCTTATGCGCGAACTCGAAGACCTCGAGAAAGCCTGGCCCGAATTCCTTAGCCCTGACTCCCCTACCCAGAAAGTCGGTTCGGACCTTGAAGATGTCCCTGTGCAAGGATTTATCCGGCGTCCGCACCGCTATCCTATGCTTTCCCTGGCCAATACCTATTCGCGCAGCGAGATTGAAGAATTTGCCGCAAGGGCAACCAAGGGACTCGAAGGGCGCAGCTTCAAATGGTGCTGTGAGTTGAAGTTCGACGGCACTGCCATATGTCTGAGTTACCGTCACGGAAAGCTCGTTCAGGCCCTCACGCGCGGTGACGGTCAGATGGGTGACGATGTGACTGCAAATGTCCGCAAGATTGCAAATATTCCCCAGCAGTTGCACGGAGATTATCCCGATGATTTCGAAATCCGGGGCGAAGTGCTTATGCCTTATGCTTCTTTCGATGCTCTCAACCGTCAGCGCGAACTGGAGGAAGAGCAGCCTTTCGCAAACCCGCGCAATGCCGCATCCGGCTCCCTCAAGTTGAGCGACCCGAAGGAAGTGGCAAGACGCGGGCTGTTTTGCATACTCTACCATATCCCGGCCCAGAGCGTCAGCGATGAGCTCGCCGCTTCCCACTATGAGCTGCTCCGCAAGGCTGCAAGCTGGGGGCTGCCCGTTTCCGAGCACAACAGGCTCTGCTCGGATATCCGTGAAATCGAAGCCTTCATAGACGAGTGGGATGATAAAAGAAAGTCCCTTCCTTATGCAACTGATGGCATTGTCCTGAAAATCAACGAACTGGAAGCCCAGAGAGAACTCGGTTACACAGCCAAGTCCCCACGCTGGGCCGTAGCCTACAAGTTCAAGGCCGAGCAGGCTCTCACCCGTATCCGAAGCATCGACTATCAGGTCGGAAGGACAGGTGCGGTGACTCCGGTGGCCAATCTTGACCCTGTGCTTCTTGCCGGAACTGTGGTAAAGAGAGCAACTCTCAACAATGCTGACCAGATTGCCCTGCTGGATATCCGTATAGGTGACAATGTATTTGTCGAGAAGGGCGGGGAGATTATTCCTAAGATTACCGGAGTGGATATTGCATCCAGGCCGGCAGATGCCCAGCCACCGGTTTTCCCTTGTGAGTGCCCTGACTGTCACACTCCTCTTGTCAAGGCTGAGGGCGAAGCCAAGTGGTTCTGCCCCAACACTGACGGCTGCCCAATGCAGATAAAGGGCAAATTGCTGCATTTTATGTCACGCAAGGCAATGAACATTCTCGCAGGCGATGCCACAGTGGACCAACTTTACAATCTGGGACTTGCGCATACTCCGGCAGACCTCTATGACCTTACGACCTGGCAGCTGCTCTCTATTGACGGATGGAAGGAGAAGTCTGCCAAGCGTTTCCTCGATTCCCTCCGCGAATCCATCAGTGTGCCTTTCGAGAGGGTGCTCTTTGCCCTCGGCATACGCTATGTAGGTGAACAGACAGCCAAGGAAATAGCCCGCCATTTCGGCAATATTGACGCTATTGCAGCCGCAAGCCTGGAAGAACTTGCCCAGGTCAAGGATGTGGGGGATGTCATTGCCCGGAGCATTTTCGACTATATGGCCGATGCCCGCCACAGCATTGAGATACAGAGGCTGCGTGCACACGGCATTAGATTCTCCGTGGAGCAGCAGCTTGGCCGTCTTTCCGATGCCCTTGAAGGCCAGACAGTAGTAGTATCCGGAAACTTCAGCATCAGCCGCGATTCCCTCAAGGAACTTGTGGAGCGCCACGGGGGAAAATGCTCCGGTTCCGTAAGTTCAAAAACATCATTCCTGCTGGCCGGAAGCAAGCCCGGCCCTGAAAAAATAAAGAAATGTCAGGAACTTGGCATCAGAATAGTCTCAGAGGACGAATTCTGGGGCCTGCTTCCTGAGGATAGCCGTATCGACAGGGCGGCAGAGACAGAACCGACCCTGTTTTAAAAGTAGTGTATGAAATATACAGAATTCACAGACAAGGATTTTGAACTCATCAATAAAGCCTGGAACGTTTTTGCAGGCTTTGCGCGTGAGCGCTGTGCAGACGACAAGGAGTTCGCTATTGTTAAGAAAGCCTTCGATTTCGCCAACGAAGCCCACAAGAATGTGCGCAGGCGTTCAGGCGAGCCGTATATACTCCATCCGATTGAGGTGGCCCAGATTGTAGTCAAGGAAATCGGACTCGGATATAAATCAATGACTGCTGCCCTGCTCCACGATGTTGTAGAAGATACGGAATATACGGTTGACGATATCCGTGCCCTGTTCGGCGATAAGGTTGCTTCCCTGGTGGACGGTCTTACCAAAATCAAGACGGTGCTCGACAACGAGGACCGCACTAAAATGACGGACATAGAGACCAAGAGCCTTCAGGCTGAGAATTTCAAGCGTATTCTTCTCACTCTGAACGATGATGTCAGGGTGGTGCTCATCAAACTTGCTGACCGTCTGCACAACTGCAGGACTATAGAATTCATGCCTGAACACAAAAGGGACAAAATCCTCAGCGAGACTATGTATGTCTTCATCCCGCTTGCCCACAGGCTGGGTTTCTACAGCATCAAATCCGAAATGGAAAATATCTGGCTCCGCTTCAAGGAACCGGATGATTACAATACAATCAAGGCCCGTACTGCTCAGAATGTGGCTTCCACCAGCACTCTGATTGATGATTTCATTGCACCCATCGACAGGGCTCTGAAGGCTGACGGCTACAGATACGAAATCAAAAAACGTGTCAAGACCCCATACTCCATCTGGCACAAGATGAAGACCAAGCACGTTACCTTTGACCAGATATTCGACCTGTATGCGGTACGCATCATCTTCGAGCCCCAAACCGATGACCCGGTCAAGGAAAGGAAGATGTGTTACGACATATATTCCACCATCACCAGCATATACCGCTTCCAGCCGGACCGCCTGCGCGACTGGATAAAGTCCCCGAAGAGCAACGGCTATGAAGCCCTGCATTGCACTCTGATGAGTGAAGGAGGCAACTGGGTGGAAGTCCAGATTCGCTCCAAGCGTATGGACGATATTGCCGAAAAGGGTATTGCAGCCCATTGGGCCTACAAGAAGGACGGCTACATTTCCGAGAACGACAGCGAAATGGACAAATGGCTCGCCAAAGTGCAGGATATCATCAAAAGCCCTGACCTGAGCTCGCTCGAACTTCTGGATATGATACACAAAGACCTGGTTACCAGTGAGATAGTTGTATTCACTCCTAAAGGACATCAGCGCAGCATAGCTGTCGGCTCAACAGCCCTCGACTTCGCTTACCAGATTCATACGGACATAGGCGACCACGCCATTGCCGCCAAGGTCAATATGAAGCTCTGCACCCTTTCACAGCAGCTTCACCAGGGGGATCTTGTGGAAATCATTACCGCCCAGAATTCGAGTCCGAAACTTGAATGGGTTCAATTCCTTCAGACCAGGCACGCGCGCCGCAAAGTCCTTGATTACTTCAAGGAGCATTCTCCTCAGGATTTTGCCAAGGCTGAAAAAATGCTTCTTTCCACCCACAAGGAAGGAGCAAATGATGCACCGAAGATGGCTGAGAGCATCATCATCAGCGGCGGTCAGCGATATGTGATAGCAAGCTGCTGCTGCCCAATCCCCGGAGATCCTGTAACAGGCTTCAAGCGCAGTGACGGAACCATAATGATTCACAAGAAGACCTGTCCGCAGATTCAGACACTAGGCAGCACTCAGGGTGACAAGCTTGTTGTTCCCAACTGGCATCTTGACGGTCAGCAGAAGAATTTCCCTGTTACCCTTACACTCAGCGGCATAGACCGGATGGGCCTGCTCAACGAGATTACCCAGCAGATTTCCCTCTCCCTCGGAATCAATATGCATAAGCTTGTTCTGGAGGTGCAGGAGGGCATTTTCCAGGGCAGTATTGAGCTCTTTGTGGACGAAAGGGCCACTCTCGAGAAACTCATTACCTGTATCAGCCGCATTGATGGCATACAAACCGTAGCAAGAACCGAAGCGTGATGAAAAGAAGAATACCAGACAGTCTGCTGCCGGCTTTTGCGGCTATTGTCATTCTTGCACCGAGTTTTCTGGTGCACTCCTGTGCCAATACCACACAGGCGCCTACGGGCGGGGACAAGGATACGATTCCTCCGGCTCTCTTCCGGGTTGATCCTGCTCCAGGTTCAACCGGAGTCCCTGTCAACAAGACAAAAATCGTATTCGGTTTTGACGAATATGTAAACATCAAAGAGTCCAAGAATATCTTTCTCTCCCCTCCACAAAAGAAAGCGCCCAAATCCAAAGTCAGCGGCAAAACCGTAGTGGTTACTTTCGAGGAGCCCCTCGATTCCAACACCACCTACACCATCAATATGACCGACGCCATTGCCGACGTCAACGAAAACAATATGTTTCCGGGCTATACCTATGTGTTCAGCACCGGTTCGCAGATCGATTCGATGATGATAACCGGTACGGTGATGGACTGCAACACCCTCAATCCTGTCAAAGGAGCTACAGTGATGCTCTACAAGGACCATTCTGATTCGGCAGTGTTCAAGAGCAGACCTTTTGCGGCCTGCAAAACGGATGATTGGGGCTATTTCGCGCTGCCGTATCTCAAGGATACCCTATACCGCCTTTACGCCATTAAGGACGAAAATAACGATAATATCTATCAGGCTGAAACTGAGCAGGTTGCCTTTATCGACAGCCTCATCAGACCGGTGATGGTGGCAAACGACACCCTCAAGGAGCTTCAGAAATACGATGCAAAGGATACCCTCGAGTGCCGCTCACGTACCAGCGAATACGAATTGCGACTTTTCAAGGAGGAACTCAAGGGCAAACAGAAACTGCTCAATTCGGGAAGACCGGCTCCCCGCAAGGCCTATGTCACATTCCAATCCCCTGACGTTTGGATTGATTCCCTTTGGATAAAAGGCTACAAGGCAGATATGCTGATTACCCAGTTCAATCAGAAGCAGGACTCACTGGAGATATGGATAAACGACCGCAGACCTGCCCCTGACACCCTCAGGCTCTTCGTGAATTACCGCAAGAGCAATGATTCCACCTCAGTGATGGAGCCTGTAGTGGAGAACTTCAAACTGGTAATGGAAGGCGCTCCCAAAAAGAAAGGGGCTTCTGCCAGGATGAACCTCAAGCACGAGGATACCATTTGTGTTTACAAGCTTGCAGCAGAGCCGGAAACTGTGGAGCAGTACGGGTTCGATCTGATGTTTGACTACCCTCTTATAAACGAGAGTTTCGATTCGCTGCGTTTCCATTACATCAATCCGAAACAGAAGGACATAGAAGGAAGCATTACCGTTGAGAAAGATACTCTCAACCCGCGCCATTTCAGTATTTTCCCTAAGGAAAAGCTGCTGCCGGGCTATGAGTATTATCTGAAGGTTCCGCATCGCAGTTTCCGTGACATCAACGGTTTCTGGAATGACAGCACCGAGGTGAAAGTGACTCTGCCGAAAGATGACAAGCTATCGCTGATAATTGCCAAGATGCAGGGGGTGGAGGGCCGGCTGATTGTTGACCTTCTCAACGAAAAAAGAGACAAGGTCCTGCGCAGTTACACTATTGACAGCGATACCGAGCTCCGCTTCCCATATCTTAAGGAAGGCAAGTATTCACTGCGCATCACCTATGATATGAATGGCAATTCCCTTGTTGATACCGGGTCCCTTCTCGAACACAAACAACCTGAGAAAGTGGTCTTCTTCAAACTGGAAGACGGTTCCGAGTTCCTGGAGATTCCGCCCGCAACGGAACTTACCCAGATTGTAACAGTTAATGAGTTGAAATGAGGAAAACAGCTACAATAATCGCCGCAATGATACTATGCCTGGGCCTTTCCGCTCAGGTGGTGGAGGATTTCCCCGATGAGTACCTTGATACGGTGAAACTGCGTGTGAGTGATGTGGTGAACGATGTTTCCACCATAGGAATCAATTTCGGCGGCACCTTTACGGGGATGAATTTCAACCCTGCGCACAGCCAGCACCGGGATTTCTACCCCGGCCATATCAGCATCATGTACAGCCGCTATGAGAAGATGTTCGACTATCTGCCGAACTTCGGCTTTATGATCGGACTTGAGTATGGTCACGAAGGATACCATTTCAAGGAAAACAAGGAGACGGGCAATACTTTCGTTTTCTATAAGGAGCGTTCCGAGGCCATCAAGATGAGCGTAATCGAAGTTCCTTTTCTTGGTATGATTCACTTCGACACCCGTTATACCAAAGCCTATGCGGATATCGGCATTTACGGAGGCTACCGACTCGGAATAGAGCGTTTCGGGCCTCTGGTGGAAGACCAGTACCGCTATGACTGGTATGACACGGACATACGCTGGGATTACGGCTTTCAGGGCGGTGCGGGCTTCGCACTTGTCTTCTCCCCCATCGAGATTTCTGTTGGAGCCCAGTTGCGTTATGGACTCTCCAGCATCTTTACTCCTGATTCACAGTTCCCGGAAGGGTCCGGTTACGAGGACAGGAATCAATATTATTACCGTTTTGCCTATCCTCTCGATATAATGATTACTTTCGGAGTGCATTTCGAGCTTGGCAAACGTTATGGCAAAACCAGAAAGGCCCTCAAACAGGAGGCATATGACATTGTTTACGGAACACCTCAGCAGCAATGAGACTGATTACTGAAAAAGTGAGCGTCGGCAGCTCCACTGTGACAATAGGCGGCGGCACCCGAATCGTCGTCCAGACTATGTGCAACACCCATACGGATAATATCGGGGCTACCCTTGCCCAGTGCCGTGCAATGGTCAGGGCCGGAGCTGAAATGATCCGCATCACCGTGCCGGGACTGCAGGATGTGCCCCATATCAAGGCCATACGCGAAAGCCTTCGTGCTGAAGGTATCAATGTGCCCATTGTTGCGGATATCCATTTCTCGGCTCAGACTGCCATTGAGGTAGCCCGAGTGGTGGATAAAGTCCGCATCAATCCCGGCAACTTCCATAAGGACCACAATATCGCGCGGGAGCGCTTCCGCGAACTGATTGAGGTCTGCCGTGAGTGCGGCACCGCAATCCGCATAGGCATCAATCACGGTTCGCTCGGCGAATACATTACCAATCTGTACGGCAATACCCCTAAAGCAATGGCTGAGGCTGCGATGGAATGGGTCAGAATGTGCGCGGAAGCTGATTTCAAACAAGTCGTTATCTCCCTCAAATCCTCCAATACCGTCTCTATAGTCCAGGGCTACCGCGAGCTTGTCGCTATGATGAGCAGCGAAGGCACTCTATTCCCTCTTCACGTAGGCGTGACCGAGGCTGGCGGAGGCGACAGCGGACGCATCAAGAGTTGCGTGGGAATTGCAACTCTTCTCGAAGAAGGCATAGGAGATACCATTAGGGTTTCCCTTACCGAAGATCCAGTGAATGAAATACCGGTAGCCCGCTACCTTGCCGCAAGATACAGCGGTGCAGCTATGCCTCAGCTCCCCGAGCGTGAGCTTAAGCTGCTGGATGCCGCCTGCACCTGGGGACCGAAGCTGATGCGCCACGAAATTGACGAAATCCCTGCGGAGGTTGATCCATATCTTCGCGACGAGATAATGCAGGCCGCCAGACGCCGTTTCTACAAACCTGAGTACATCGCCTGTCCGGGCTGCGGAAGGACAATGTATGACCTCCAGAAGGCCTACAGGGAGGTGATGGAGAAGACCTCCTGCTTCAAGGATATAGTCATAGCGGTTATGGGCTGCATAGTCAACGGCCCCGGAGAGATGGCTGATGCCGACTGGGGATATGTCGGAGAAGGCGGAGGCAAGGTGTCCATATACAAAAAGAACGTGCCTGTACTCAGACACGTTCCTGAAGATGAAGCTCCTGACCGTCTGGTCGCCCTGATCAGAGAAGACCGAAAAGGACAAGATATGCAGTAATGGCAGGGACTGCTACGATAAGGCTGTCCAGCCTGTCATAAAGGCCGCCGTGCCCCGGAATCAGATTGCCTGAATCCTTGAAGCCGAAATCCCTTTTGAACATACTCTCAACCAGATCGCCGAGCACACCGAACGCACTTGCAAGCATTCCTACAGCAATGCAGTGCACCAGAGGCAGCTTGAAAACCCCAAGGTAATACAAGCCTACGGACACGGCAGCTCCGGCAATCACCGCACCTGTCAGACCCCACCAGGATTTCTTGGGAGATATGGCGGGGGCAAGCTTTTTTGCGCCGGGCCTCTGGCCCAGAGCTGTGCCCAGGGCGTATGCTCCGACATCGGACAGCCATATCACCGCTATGATGCAGAGCAGAAGCCATCCGTCGTGTTTGTCCGTACTGAGAGTCAGCAGAGGCAGGATGGAAAGCGGCAGTCCAATGCAAACCAGGCCTGTATAAACGTGGGCGATGCGGGTATGCCTGCTGTGGTCTTTCATCCATACCGGAACAATCATCATAGCAAGCATAGGAAGAAGCGCAAGCACAAGGTAGCGTGCATCCAGCAGGCCGCGAAGAATGAAATTGAGCAAGCCGAATACGGTAACGGCGCTCAGTACCGCCAGCACCCTTTCCGGAATGAAATCTCCGCTATGTCCGTAAGCCATAGAGTAGTACTCGTGCATAGTCCAGCAAATAGCGAAGACTCCAAGTACAGGGAACAATGGTCCGAGCAGACAAGCGCAGACCATTATTGCAGCAAGTATGAAACCGGAAACGGTTCTTTGTGCAAGATTATTCATCAGTCTTAACCTTTGGTCCGAGAATAGCCTCCACATCGCTTGCGAAAATCACTTCCTTCTCCAGCAGAAGTTCGGCAACGGCCTTCCAGCCTTCCTCGTGCTCCTTGAGTATGGAGAGAGTCTTGTCGTGAATCGTCTTCACAAGCTTGGATACTTCCTTATCCATAGCCTCGGCAGTCTTTTCGGAGTATGGCTTGGAGAGCTCATAGCCTCGTGCACCTGTACTGTCATAGAATGAAAGATTGCCTATGGTATCCGACATTCCGTAGTACTGGACCATTGCGTAGGCCATATTGGTAAGTCTCTCAAGGTCGTTCTGTGCACCGGTGGAAGGCTCTCCGTTGAGTATTTCTTCTGCTACCCTGCCGCCGATAAGTGAGCACATCTCATCCATCATCTGGCTCTTTGTCACCAGCTTGTGCTCCTCAGGAAGATACCAGGCAGCACCCAGCGCGTTTCCGCGTGGAACAAGGGTCACTTTGAAAAGAGGATTGGCGTGAGGAAGCAGCCAGCTGGTAACAGCGTGACCGGCTTCGTGATATGCTATGCTCTTTTTCTCGAAAGGAGTAATAATCGAGCTCTTTTTCTCTATACCTCCTATGATGCGGTCAACAGCATCCAGGAAATCCTGGGTTTCGATTTGGGACTTGCCCCTGCGTGCTGCCGTAAGGGCAGCCTCGTTGCAGACATTGGCAATGTCGGCGCCGCTGAATCCGGGTGTATGTTTTGCCATAAAGTCCACCTTGAAATCAGGGGCAACCTTGAGTCCCTTGATATGAACCTGGAAGATTTCGGCACGCTCCTTCAGTTCAGGCAGGTCAACGTGTATCTGACGGTCGAATCGTCCCGCACGCATAAGCGCCTTGTCGAGAATATCGGCCCGGTTGGTGGCAGCGAGCACTATTACACCGCTGTTGGAGCCGAAGCCGTCCATCTCGGTAAGAAGCTGGTTCAGAGTATTTTCCCTTTCATCATTTGAAGAGAAACCTGCATTCTTTCCCCTTGCCCTTCCGACTGCATCAATCTCGTCTATGAAGACAATGCAGGGAGCCTTGGCCTTGGCCTGTGTGAAGAGGTCTCGCACACGGCTTGCACCGACACCGACAAACATCTCCACGAAGTCTGAACCGCTGATTGAGAAGAACGGAACATTGGCCTCACCGGCTACGGCCTTTGCAAGCAGGGTCTTTCCGGTTCCCGGAGGACCTACGAGCAGGGCTCCCTTAGGAATCTTCGCACCGAGGGCTGTGTACTTCTGAGGATTCTTGAGGAAATCCACAATCTCCACAACCTCTTCCTTGGCGCCGTACAGACCGGCAACATCCTTGAATGTCACATTGACCTTGTCCTTGTCGGTTTCCTTGTTCTGTACCTTTCCGACATTGAAAGGATTCATTCCGCCGCCCTGGCCGCCGGCACCTCCTCCCATTTTGTTGCTCATCATCCTGAACATCCATACATACATGATAATCAGGAGTACAAGGGGAAGAATCCACTGGAGCACTTCGCTCCAGGCTCTGGACTCGTGTTCAACGATGACAGGGACCTGTGAATCGGCATCGAGCTGCGCATTGAGAGCTGCAAACTCGTTTTCCATCTCAAAGCTTGTGGAAACCAGAAAGTAGAAATGAGGGGACTTGGCCGGCACTTCTCCTCCGAACATATCCTTGTATTTATCTATTCTTTCCGGTTTTATGGTGATGGTGCCACGGAAATCATTGCGTACAAAATGCACATCCTTGACATCTCCGTCAAGGACCATCTGCTGCACTGCAGGCCATTCCACCTTCTGCGGGTTGGCTTTAGACCCGTCCCTCATCAAAAGGAAGAACAGGCCGCCAACCAGCAGGAGGTAGAACCACGAGAAGTTTATTCTTATGGTTTTATTCGTAGTCTTCTTCTGCTTCTTGCTCATTGGTTTTCTTTGCTTTCTTTCTCAGTTTGTAAGTCTTTTGTGGCGCATCTGCCCACAGGTCCTCAAGATGATAGAAATCGCGGTACTCTTTCTGGAAGATGTGGACAACGATATTGCCGTAGTCCAGAATCACCCAAAAGTTGTTTTCCATCCCCTGCATACGGGACGGTTTGAGGCCGAGCTGTTCGCGCGCTTCCTTTACGATATTGTCTGTAATCGCAGCCACATTGGTAGTGGAACTGCCTTCGCAGATTACGAAATAGTCGGTTATTGCAGTTCCTATCGGTCGGAGGTCGATTGATACTACTCTTTCCCCTTTCTTGTCGAGGATGGCATCAGCAATGACACGGAGGTCGTGTGTAATCATAGATTTCTGAAATGTATTATTTTTGTACACAAATATAGCAAAAAAAGAGCCATGCAAAATATAAGATGGTACGATGTGCTGGATTCTACCAATAATGAAGCCAGAAGGGTCCTGGAGGGCCTTGACAATTTGTCAGTAATTGCCGCCGAAGGACAAAGTGCCGGTCGGGGTCAGGGCGACCATACCTGGTTTGCAAGTCCCGGAAAGAACATTACTGCGACAGTGGTGCTCAAACCGGAAAACCTCGATGCCGGGGATTATCTGTTCGTTACAAGGGTGACAACCCTTGCCTTGCTTTCCTACCTGCGGGACAGAGGAGTAAGGGCGCGTATCAAATGGCCTAACGACATCTGGGTGGAAGACAGGAAAATCTGCGGCATTCTCATCGAAAACATTCTGGACGGAAGCAGGATGAAAGCCTGCCTGATTGGGATTGGCCTTAACATCAACGAAGAAGGATGGCCGGAGAATCTTCCGAACCCCGTATCCCTGAAGGAACTGACAGGAAAGCAATATGATGTGCGGGAAGAACTGCAAGCCCTTGTAGAACAAATCAGCCGTCACAGCGGAATGCTTCTGAGCAGTGACGGACGGCATTATCTAGAAGAGGAATTCTCCCGCAACGTTTTCAGGCTTCCTGAAGGGCTCTGACCATAGCGGCAGGATCCTCTGCACCAAGCACTGCGCTTCCGGCTACTATTATGTCCGCACCTGCTTCCCTGAGGGCAGCTGCGTTGGACAATCCTACTCCTCCGTCAACTTCAATCAGCGCTGGGGAGCCTTTTTTGAGCAGCTCCGCTTTAAGCTTGCCCACCCGGTCCAGACTCTCATAGATGAACTTCTGTCCTCCGAAACCGGCAAAAACGGACATAATCAGGAAGAAATCAGCCTTTCCTATGTACTTGAACAGTTTTTCGACCGGAATGTCCGGATTGATGGCAATACCTGCCTTCATCCCCAGCTTCCGGGCTTTCTCGAGATTCTCTGCGGTCTTGCGGCCTGCAGCCTCAAGATGGAAACTGACCATCTGCACTCCGAGCGAAGCAAGCTTTTCAAACCACTTTTCAGGATTCACCACCATCAGGTGAGCATCCATAGGTTTTGATATAGCCTTTGCAACGGCTTCAATTACAGGGAATCCGAAAGAAATATTGGGCACGAGAGTGCCGTCCATTATGTCCAGGTGGATATAATCCGAGTCCCTGTCGATGGCAATGAGGTCCTTCTCCAGATGGAGGAAGTCCGCGGTGAGTATGGAAGGTGCTACTTTCATTGCAGTCCGAATGTTGTCACCACATCCTCGAGATGTCTTGTAAACTTGTCGAGGCTGGCGAGTTCGAGTTTTTCTCCGGGAGCGTGAACTCCGCGAAGGGTAGGTCCGAAGGAAATCATATCCAGTCCCGGGAACTTCTCAAGGAAGAGTCCGCATTCAAGGCCTGCGTGGATGGCAAGCACAAGAGGATTGACGCCGAACAGCTTCTCATAGGAAGCCACACAGTGCTTCAGGATTGCGGAATCCACATTAGGAGCCCAACCCGGATATTCGCTCAGATGCTCCACTTCTGCTCCGCCAAGAGTCAAAGCAGCTTCAACCTTGGAAGCAGCCATTCTGCAGGATGATCCGGTGCTGCTGCGCTGACTGGTGCATACGGAAATGGTGCACGCTTCCATATCTGTTTTGACGGAAGCCAGGTTGGTTGAAGTCTCCACGAAATCCTTGATGGTCTGGCTCATGGCAAGGACACCGTGAGGGCAGGCAAACAGGGAACTGATTATCCTGCGGGCATCTTCATCCTTGAGCGGAAGGTGGTCACACTGGTGTTTCGGGGTTTTGGTACTGAAGCAAAGCCCGGGTTCGGTAACGTGATATTCGTTCTTGAGAGCCTCACCGAAAACAAGGAAGCGCTGCTCAAGACCCTGAGGGTCAGCGGTTGTTACTGCCGCTGTACATTCGCGGGCGATAGCGTTATGCTTTCCGCCGCCATTGATGTGTACAAGCTGTATGTTGTCGAGTTCTCCGTAGAGGAAGCGGCACATCTGCTGGACTGTATTCACCCTCTCCTTGTTGATATCGTCTCCGCTGTGTCCGCCGACTCCGCCGCTGATGATGAGTTTCATCTTGGACCAGCCTTCCTTTATTTCAGCTGTTTCATAGTTGAACAAGGCCTCTGTGGTAACACCGCCGGCACAGCCTATGAACATCTGTCCTTCATCCTCGGAGTCGAGATTGATGAGAGTCTTGCCAGTAAAGAAGCCTTCCTGCATTTCCATTGCCCCGTCCATCCCGGTCTCCTCGGAGATGGTGAAGACGCATTCCAGTTTTCCGCAAGGGACATCACTTTCAAGCAGTGCAAGGCAGGCGGCAACTCCGATGCCGTCATCGGCACCCAGGGTTGTATCCTTGGCTATCATCCATCCGTCTTCTATCACAAACTCAATAGGGTCGGTGAGGAAGTTATGGGAAGAGCTGGGGCTTTTCTCGCAGACCATATCCTGATGAGCCTGCAAAACGAGTGTAGGGACATCTTCCTTGCCGGGAGCCGCTTCTTTGGTGATGCATACATTGCCGATGGCATCGCGTTTGGCTTCGAGCTTGCGCTCTGCAGCCCAATTGAGGAGGAAAGCCGTCATCGGCTCCTCGTGTCCCGATTCGCGCGGAATCGCGGTGATTTCCTTGAAAATGTCAAGGACTGTATTTGCATTCATAGAAAAACTATTTGGAGACAGGTGCGAGTATGCCCTGGATATCGGTGACATACTGCTTGAACACCTTGTCTGTTGACATCAGGTCGGAAACGATGCTGCAGCTGTGAAGGACAGTGGAATGGTCCTTCCCTCCAGTCTGTGCACCAATCGCAGCGAGAGAGCAACCGTCGATGAGTTTGCGGCACAGATACATCGAAATCTGCCTTGCCTGCACTATCTGGCGCTTGCGTGAATTGGATACGAGATCTTCGCGGCTGATCTTGAAGTAGTCGCAGACCGTAAGCTGCACCTTGTCTATGCTGAGTTCGTTCTTCTCCTCCCCTACAATATTGTCGATTATGCTTGCGGCAAGACCGATGGTCACATCCCTGTGGGTAAAGGTTGCGTTGGCCATAAGAGAGACAAGTGCTCCGTGAAGCTCGCGGAAGTTGTTTTTCACATGCATCGCAATGTACTGGAGCACGTCGTCGGAAATGACGAGACCCTCGAGCTGGCAGCGGCGGCGGAGCATATCGAGACGGGTGCTGTAGTCAGGATGGGTAAGTTCCACCGAAAGCCCCCATTTCATACGGGACAAAAGCCTTTCCTCGAAATTGCTGAGATCCTTGGGCGCGCGGTCTGAGGTGAGGATGAGCTGCTTGCTGTTCTGATGCAGGTGATTGAAGATATTGAAGAATGCGGTCTGGTTTCCCTGTCCGAGCAAATCCTGAATGTCATCCACGATGAGCACATCGATTTGCATATAGAAACCGAGGAAATCAGTCAGTTTGTTGCGGGTGAAAACGGCATCCATATATTGGGTCTTGAACTCATTTCCGGTAACATAGAGCACCGTGAGTTCAGGATGCTGTTCTTTGATGGAATTGCCTATGGCCTGGGCGAGGTGAGTCTTGCCAAGGCCCGGGCCGCCGAATATGAACAACGGATTGAAAGGGGTCTTTCCCGGTTTTTGGGCAATGTCCTTGCCGGCGGTAATGCCGAGGTGATTGCACTCGCCGTCCACCAGGGTGCTGAACCTGTACTCGGGATTGAGTCTCGGGTCTATCTGGACCTTCCTGTATTCCTGGAATACGACACCTGGTTTGCCTGATGCCACGTGGGACGGTACAGAAATAGGTTTGTTGGTTGAAGCCAGCCCTTCTGCACCTTCTATGGTCATTGAAGCCTGACCCTGTACTGGGCTGATGCGGTAGCGCAGTTTCGCGCCTGTGCCGAGTTCTCTTCGCAGTGTCCTGCTGAGTATGTCAAGGAAAGCGCTTTCAAGGTAAGACCTGTAGTAATCCGTAGGAACTTCAATGGTAAGGGTAGAGCCCACCAGGGACACAGCCTTGACAGGCTTGAACCAGGTGGCGAACTGCTGCGGTTCAATGTTCTGCTCGATAATGCGCAGACAATTGTCCCAGACAGCTATGTGTCTTTCCTTTTCCATTTCGGTATTTGTCGGTAAAAAAGTGTCCGTTTGTTTTCTATCAGCGGACTGCAAAAGTGGTGTAAAAAATCTTTACAAAAAAATTATTTTACTATTGCAATTGAATTCTTTTTTATCTATCGGATTCTTAATCCACCTCAAGTTTGACGACAAAGGCATCCGGGTATTTCCCCGAGACAGCCTCCTTGACCGCTAGCGCTTCCGAACGGTCAGGGCTTACGCCAATAATGTGACGATATCGCGTTCCTGACTTGATTATCAGAGGCTTATAGCCGAGAAGCCGGGAATCTCCCTGCGGGACTTCCTTGCTTACCGTGAAAATCTGAACTCCATAGACAGTCCTCTTTTCCTTTGCCTGAGTCTTTTGTTCCGACGGCTGCGGTTCTCCTTCCGAGACTCTGTCTGCCCTCTGCACGGACTGGATTGACATCGAGGCATCATATTCCGTTTTATACAGGCTGAAAGCGTCCAGCAATGCCTGTGCAATCCTGTCCCTTCCGTCCTCGCTTCCCAGTATTTCCAAGTCCTTGCTATTGCTTATGAATCCCAGCTCGGCAAGCACTGCCGGCATCGAGGTCCGCCACAGCACATAGAAGGGGTCCTGGCAGACTCCCCTGCTGAGGCTGAACGGGCCGGCCCCGAGGCAGTCAATCATATTTTGCGCAAGCTTGATGCTGTTGCCGAGGTGGGCGCTTTGCATCATTGTCATAAATATATAGGATTCCGGATTGTTGGGGTCGAACCCGGCAGTCTCCGGATTGAAGTCGTCATCAAGGGTGATTACGCTGTTTTCGCGCTTGACCATATCCAGATTCATCTTGAAAAGGTCTGTATTCTCCTTCTTTGACTTGCCGAGTACATGGACGGAATAGCCGCGCGCCGTCTTATCGAGTGAGGCGTTGATATGAATCGAGATGAAAAGGTCTGCTGATGCCCTGTTTGCAGTCTCAGCCCTACGGTTAAGGGTCACAGCGCTGTCGTCGCTGCGGGTGAGTATCACCTTTATGTCCGGGTAAGCGGCAATGATTTTCTCCTTCAGGCGTTTGGCAATATCAAGGGTAAAAGTCTTCTCGTAATGCTTGCCGTCCGGGCTCACCGCTCCAGGATCCTTCCCGCCGTGCCCGGCATCGATAACTACCGTCTTCAAGGAGAGTTTGTCGTTTCCTGAAGGGGCCTCAGCTGCGGCCAAAACGGCGACCAGAAGGGTGAGAAGGCATTTCATCATTGCGAACTTGGATAAATTGTGTATATTTGTCGTTTGCAAATATAATCATAAATTGCACAAAACGTTCTTCAAATACCTTGCAGCGGTCGGTGTCCTGCTTCTTATGCTCAGCACCGATGCCCTGGCACAACGGCCTGCCCGTGGCTCCAAGCCTCTGGCGGGTGGAGCGCGTCCCCAGAAAGAGATTGCGCCGCCCGATTCGGCTGAACTTGCAAGGCGGGACAGTCTCCATCGTGCGGATTCCCTCTTCCGTGCGGACTCTCTTGAAGCCCTGAAGAGCAGTTCCCTTTCCATGCCGGCTTTCTCCAATGCAAGAGACTCGATAGTTGAAGTGTTCACTGACGGAAAGAGGCTTATTCTCTACTACGGTGATGTGACAGTCAAGTACCAGGATATGACTCTGACCGCAGAGCGTATGGACTACGATGTGAACAGCGGGGTTGTCTATGCCAGGGGCGTGCTTGATACTCTTACAGGAGAGTGGATAGGACGGCCTGTGATGACCCAGGGCAAGCAGACCTACAAGATGAACGAGCTGCGGTACAATTTCAACAACCGCAAGGCTGACATACGCACGGCCGTAACCTCCGAAGATGAAGGCCTGCTGCACGGAGAGCATATCAAGATGATGCCCGACAACTCCATCAATGTGGATAAGGGCAGATATACGGTATGCGACCTGGAGCATCCTCACTACTGGATGGAACTCTCTGTAGCCAAGGTGGTTACCAAACCGTCCAAGAAGACGGTCTTCGGACCTGCCCACCTCGTGGTGGGAGATGTGCATCTGCCTATAGGCATCCCTTTCGGCTTCATTCCGAAACGGCCTGAAAGGGCTACCGGTTTTCTGATGCCTACCTTCGGAGAGGAGACCGCCCGAGGCTTCTATATGAAGGATGCCGGAATGTATTTCGTTTTCGGAGACTATCTTGACCTTTCCGTTACCGGAGATTACTTCACTCTGGGCTCCTGGGCTCTGGATGTAAACTCCCGCTATAAGGTCAACTACAAGTGCAACGGTTCGCTTTCCCTTAACATTTCAAAGGACAAAACGGGCGAAAAGGGAGCACCGGACTACTACGAAAGCGGCAACTTCGGAGTCAAATGGTCCCACTCGCAGGACTCCAAGGCTCATCCCGGGACAACATTCAGCGCGTCAGTGAACTTCTCCAGCCCGTCCAACAGCAAATACAATTCCCACTCTGTCAATGAGGCTCTCCAGAACCAGATATCCTCATCCATATCCTTTGCCCGCAACTTCGGAGGCAAGGTGAACCTCTCGGTCAACGCCCTGCACAACCAGAACTCCAGGGATAGTTCATATACCTTCACCCTGCCTAATATCACCCTTTCCGTAAGCACCTTCTACCCTTTCAAGCAGAAGAACCGTGTGGGCAAGGAAAAGCCTTGGGAAAAGATATCATTCGGCTACAACACCACCCTCCAGAACAAAATCAGTTTCAAGGCCAGCGAGTTCGGTCAGGAAGGCTTCCTGGACAAGTTCAAGAACGGTATGACCCACAATTTTTCCATCGGTCTGCCGTCCTTCCAGCTTTTCAAATATCTGAACTTCAATCCTTCGCTGAGCTACGGTATGAACTGGTTCTTCAGGGCAAGCGAAGCACAGTACAATCCAGAGACAAACAAAGTGGAAGTCACCGAGGGCAAAGCTTTCGGCAAGTTCGGCATAACGCAGACTTATTCCGGTTCGGTATCTATGAGCACCCGACTGTACGGTATGTACAATTTCGGCCGCTATTCCAAGGTGCAGGCTATACGCCACGTCATATCCCCTTCCCTCAATATGTCCTTCAGGCCTGAGCTCGGAACCTATGCAAACGGCTACAGGACCTATACCTATACCGATGTGAACGGTCTGGAGAAGGAGTACCAGTACAATATCTATCAGGGGCAGCTTTACGCAGCGCCTACAAAGGGCAAGAGTGCAACCGCTACGCTTTCCATAGGAAACAACCTTGAAGCCAAGGTGAGGGACTATGCCGATTCCACGGGCAAGGGTACGAAGAAAGTCAAACTCATAGACAACCTCAATTTCTCCACCGGCTACAATTTCCTCAAGGATTCGCTCAAGATGAATACCATCAGCGCCTCAATGTCCACCAACCTTTTCAATAAGGTCAATATCTCGGCGAGCGCAGCATTCGACCCTTATGCAATCGACGGCAAAGGCAAGCAGTACAACAAGTTTGCGATTGCCGCAGGCCAGGGACTTGCGCGATTTACCAATGCGTCCGCTTCAGCATCCTATTCCATCTCAGGCAAGGGCCACATAGACGGAAATGACGGAGGCAACGGAGGCGAGAACGGCGGAAGGTCTTCGGACACCCATACGGCGGACTATTACAAACGAATGTATTACCATCCGGTAACAGGTGAATATGTGCCCGGAGGATGGCTGTACTACACGAATCCAGATGTACCTTGGTCGCTGAACTTCAACACCAGTTTCTCCTGCCGCAGAGCCTATCTGTATAACAGCCAGGAAGAAACCCTGCAGAAAAAAGATACCTTTACCGGAACTCTCAATGTGTCCGGAAACATAAAGCTTACGCCGAAATTCTCGATAAATGCAAGTTCCGGTTATGATTTCATAGCAAAGAAAATCACAACCACCCAGCTCAGTGCGACTTACGACCTGCACTGTTTCAACATTCAGGTTTCCTGGGTTCCGCTCGGTACCTGGCAGTCCTACAGTTTCAAGATTGCAGCAAATGCCGCATCCCTTGCCGACCTGCTGAGATTCAAGAAGAGCAGCAGTTACTGGGACAACTAACTTGCATAATAAAAAAATAATTGCTATCTTTGCACCGTCTTTTAAGATTTCAGGCGGCAATTTTTCTGCCACAAATTATAAATTACATTTCAAATAATGCTACATCGTCTTGTAGACCTTAACGGTATGAGCAGGGAGCAATTGGAAGCCATAGCTCTTGAACTCGAAATTAAATTCACAAAGAAAATTGACGACGAGAATCTTGCTTATCTGATTCTCGATGCTGAGGCTAAAAAGGAGTCAACCAAAGTGGATGACACTCCAAAACCGCGCGCCAAACGCGGACGCAAGCCTAAGAGTGAGACCGCCGCAAAGGCAGCAGAGCCGGCAAAACCAGAACCTGCATCAAATGCAGATACACCTGAGGCCGAAAAGGCCGAACCCGTAAAGGCGGAGGAGAAACCGGCAAAGCCTGCAAAGAGCGCGAAAAAGACTCAGACCGAGCCAGCCAAGCAGGAGGAAAAACCTGCAGAAGCCGCGGCCCAAGGCGTGCAGCCGGTTGAAAAAAAGAAACGCGGACGCAAACCAAAGAGTGAGATAGTAACTCCTGCTCCGGCACCGGAAGTTGACGCACGCAAACAGGCCATACTCAACAGGGCAGCCGAGCGTCTGGCGATGCAGAAACAGGCCGAAGCCCAGCCTCAGCAGCAAGCTGTCCAGGCTCCTGCAGCTCAGGCCCAAAACCAGCAGCCGCAACAGCAGCAGCAACAGAAACAGGCCCAGCCTCAGCAGCAGCCGAAACCTCAAAAGCCTAAAGCTCCTGAATATGAAGGCACCGTGGAAGCAACGGGAGTTCTCGAACTTATGCCTGACGGCTACGGCTTCCTTCGCAGTTCCGATTACAATTACCTGAACAGCCCTGACGACATCTATGTTTCCCAACAGCAGATAAAGCAGAACGGACTCAAAAATGGAGATACCGTAACCGGTGAAATCCGTCCTCCAAGAGAAGGCGACAAATACTTCCCTCTTGTCAGGGTTAAATTCGTCAACGGACGCACACCTGAATTCATACGCGACCGTGTTCCTTTCGACTTCCTCACCCCTCTTTTCCCTGAAGAAAAATTCAATCTTCTCGGCCACGGCCACGGCAGCGACCCTTCCTGCCGCATCGTGGATATGTTCTCCCCTATCGGCAAGGGCCAGCGCGGACTTATCGTAGCTCAGCCTAAGACCGGTAAGACAATGCTCCTCAAGAGCATAGCAAATGCAATCGCCGACAACCATCCTGAGGTTTACGAAATCGTGCTCCTCATCGACGAGCGCCCGGAGGAAGTTACGGATATGCAGCGCAGCGTCAAGGCGGAAGTTGTCGCTTCAACTTTTGACGAGCCTGCCGAGAGGCACGTAAAGGTTGCCAATATGGTGCTTGAAAAGGCACGCAGGCTTGTGGAGTGCGGCCACGATGTCGTGATTCTGCTCGACTCCATCACCCGTCTTGCCCGTGCCTACAACACCGTTCAGCCTGCATCCGGCAAGGTGCTTACAGGTGGTGTTGACGCCAATGCCCTGCAGAAGCCGAAGCGTTTCTTCGGTGCAGCCCGCAATGTCGAGGGAGGCGGTTCGCTCACCATTCTTGCTACAGCACTCACTGAGACCGGTTCCAAGATGGACGAGGTGATTTTCGAGGAATTCAAGGGTACCGGCAACTCCGAAATCCAGCTCGACCGCACACTGGCCAACCGCCGTATCTTCCCTGCCGTCAATATCGTGCTTTCAGGCACACGCCGCGATGACCTGCTTTATGACAAGTCCGCCGGACAGAGGATATGGATACTGCGCAAGCTCCTTGCGGATATGAATCCTACCGAAGCGATGAACTTCATGCTTCAGCTTATGGACGAATACAAGACAAACCAGGACCTGCTTGACAATATGAACAAGGTCAGTCCGCGGGAAGCGAAGTATTATGATACTTTTTAGTTGTAGAAGCGCTCGTTGTTGATGTTTTCGCTGACCGCTGTCTTGGAAAACAGCGCAGCAACGAAGCCCAGGCCATAGCCCCAGAGCTGTACATAAGAAGCTCCGATGCTCATAAGACCAATTGCAAAGGCGGACGGGAATCCCTGTCCGTCTTTCATTTGCTTTATGGTGGAATCAAAGAGCACCAGCAGGCAGAATAGCATATCGAAAGGCGGTATCAGCACTGAAGCAATCACGAAGCACAACGGGAAGAGGTGTACCAGCTTGAGCGAGCCAGGGTGGCGGCGGCTGAGGGCAATGCGCGCACGGCCGGAATTGAGCACTTGACGGCCGAATTTGGAAAGGTCGGTGCGGCGTTTATGAAACACCCAGGCCTCTTCCACAAGGGAGGTGTGGTAGCCCGCTTCCACTATCCTCATCGAGAGGTCCATATCCTCACCGAAGCGCATCGGGGCGAACCCGCCCATTTCCCGGAACACATCCGCACGCACGGCCATATTGAAGGAACGCGGGAAGAAGCGGGTTATCTTGCGCTTGGCGCCGCGTATGCCGCCGGTGGTGAGAAAGGAGGTCATCGAATAGCTTATGGCTTTCTGAATAGGCGTAAAGTCGGCACTGGCGCGGTCAGGCCCGCCGAAGGCCGCGTAATTGCACTTCCAGTCATCCCTGACCGCGCAAAGGCTGCGCTCGATGGCGCAGAGCCAGCCGGCAGGGATAATGGTATCCGAGTCGAGAAATATGAGCCACTCCCCTTCTGCCGCGGCTGCGCCGAAGTTGCGGGCAGGCCCGGGACCGCCGTTCCCCTTTACGAGATAGCGCACCGGCTCGACAGCTTCGTAGCCCCGCACTATGGCTTCGCAAGGATTGGTGGAGCCGTCCTCTACCACTATGATTTCATATTCCTGTCCGCAGGGGGTGAGATGGCTGAGACTGTCCAGAAGTTCGGAAATCTCTTCGGGACGGTTGTAAACCGGGATAATGATTGAATATTTCATTATTCGAATTCAATGTCGGTAAAGTACTCGGGTCTGTGGAAATCCGGTTGGGCGGTCGCTATCGGGGCTAAGCTCAGGAAGTGCGGGGTGCTGAGCAAATCGCCGCATTTGTAGAAATTCGCTCTTGCCTTGAGGCCGTCGAAACTTTCGAGCCCGCTTTCGAAGAAGGCCTTTACGGGTATGCTGAGGGCCACTTCCCATTTGCCGCAAGGCTTCTCTTCAAAAGGCTTGTCGCCAAGCGAAGACCAGCGCTGTATCTCACTGAGCACCTGCGCCGGGACAGGCCTGCGGTCGTGACGGCCTTCCCCGCAGCAAAGCAGCACCTTGCCTATGCAGTTGCATTCTATATTGTAGTATTTGTCGGAGTCACTCTGCGGAGCGCAGAAAAACTCGACGCAGGAGTCCTCCCATACGCGTCCCATATCCCCGGCTGCTGCAGCGCGGGAGGTCTGCTCCTCCACTCTGTAATGCAGATAAAGCCTGCCACCGCTATGCGCTGCGGCAAATTCTACGCGAGGTGCGTAAGGATATGCTTCGGGCCAGTTGCAAACGGCTACTTTGTGGTATTCGGCATTGGAAAGGGCGGCAGGAATGTCCTCCGCACGGGCGATTTGTGGTATTCGATGAATCTTCATAGTACAAATATACTGATTAAATGTTTGATTTGCTATCTTTGCGGGATGCTTACTGCTTTTCAGGATACTATTTGTGCACCTGCCACAAAGGCCGGAGGTGCTGTTGCCATTGTAAGGGTCAGCGGGCCGGAAGCGCTTGCCTGTGTAGATGCTGTCGTTTCGCTGCGAAGGGGGCAGGCCTGCGTGGCGCCGGGCTATTCGCTCCGCTATGGAAGTGCCGAGGGGCTGGATGATGTGCTGGTGAGCATATTCCGCGCCCCGCATTCCTATACCGGAGAGGACTCTGCGGAAATCAGCTGCCACGCTTCATCATATATCGTAAGCGAATTGCTCTCGCGCCTGTGTGCCGCCGGCTGCCGTATGGCTGAGCCTGGCGAATTTACGCAGAGGGCCTTCCTTAACGGGAAAATGGATCTTGCTCAGGCAGAAAGTGTTGCCGACCTTATCGCGGCCGACTCTCGCGCCGCCCACGACCTTGCTTTCAAGCAGTTGCAGGGCAGGTATTCTTCCGAATTCAAGGACCTTCGCGACCAGCTGCTTACCCTTGCTTCCCTGCTGGAGCTGGAGCTGGATTTCAGCGAGGAAGAGCTGGAATTTGCCGACCGCTCACACCTTCGGGCGCTCACCGAAGAGGCACTGTCCAGGGTAGTGAAGCTGCGCGACTCGTATCGTCTGGGCAATGCAGTCAAGACGGGTGTGCCGGTTGCAATAGTCGGCGCGCCGAACGCGGGAAAGAGCACCCTGCTCAATGCCCTGCTGGGCGAGGACAGAGCAATAGTCTCCCCTATTGCCGGAACCACCAGGGATACCATTGAGGAAGTCCTTGTGATGGATGGGGTAAAGTTCCGTTTTATCGATACAGCGGGACTTCGAGAAACCTCCGACCCGGTGGAGAAGCTGGGAGTGGAGCGCTCGCTCTCGAAGTTGCGTACAGCCTCGATTGTTGTAAGCCTGGTGGAAATCGGAGAGTATCACGATGGGATGCAGTGGCCCGGATGCGATACGGATGCACATTTGATTAAAGTGCTGAACAAATGCGACTTGGGTGGGGGTGGAAATTGGCCTGAAGACGTGATTTTGATTTCCGCAAAGACAGGCGCCGGGATGTCTGAACTTCGCAGGGCCCTTATAAGCTGCAGCGGCCTTGCCGAAAACTGGGAACAAGGTTGCATTGTCACATCTTCCCGTCATTACAACGCACTTTGTACTGCCGGCGAGCAGCTCGAAGCAGTCCTCGGCGCCATGCGCCTCGGCCTTCCCGCTGACCTGCTCGCCGAGCACCTCCGCTCCGCCATCGCCTCCATCAGCGGCATCATCGGCGAAATCTCCACCGACCAGGTCCTCGGGGAGATATTCGCGAAGTTCTGCGTGGGAAA
>JBJEBK010000065.1:0-103210 GCA_051869975.1 Candidatus Cryptobacteroides sp.
AACCCCTGAAATCCTAAACAACTTTTTTGGGTGAATCTTTGCCAAAGTCAGGAGGGGCTCGCTGAGGGTCGTGCTGAGGTGGCAAGGACTATGCTCGCGGATGGTCTTGACAGCAGCTTTGTTTCCAAGTATTCCGGACTGAGTGTCGAGCAGGTTGAGGAACTGAAGAAGGAACTTTAGTCCCGAAAACCGTATGTCAGTTATTGAGCATCTGCATTTTTGCAGGTGCTTTTTTGTGAAACCCGTCTCCGGTACGCTGCGGAAGAGGGTTTAGTTCATACGGACGTCTTTGACGCAGCGGGCATAGCGGGTTGAAGTAGAGGTATCAACGGTCAAGTTTCCATTGCTGATTCGCATAAACCCGATATTGTTGGCATTGTTTGACTTTCCGGTAGAGCCGTAATCCCCTGTATATGGCCCGAAGGACCAATAAGTTCTGGAATACAGATTGTACCCGCCAAGACCCATATAGTAGTTCATCATCGCAAGCTCCATCTGATTTGGAACCCGATAACCCTCCGGGCAGTAGCCGGAAAGATAGGAGCCTCTCGCATCGATGTCTGCCTGGAATGTAGCAAAAGCAACATCGGAGGAAAAATCTGTGTAATCAGGAGCAACCTCAAAGCGTTTGTACAACCTGTTTGCACTTGACCATTCATCGGCATAAGGCAGGTCGGTTGAAGTATAGTCTCTCAACGCGGCAGCATTGAGGTGGGTGGCCTCGAAGGTAACTGAACCGTCGGCATTTTCCGTCTTTACAAGGAAGTCATTCGGAGCAACGCTGACATCAGCATCACTGTCAATTCCGAGGTTACGCACGCAACGGATACCATACGAAGTAACTCCTGAAGCCCATCTAAGGCTTTGTTCCAAAGATGAAGTGGAAAGTCCTTCCTGGCCCCAGATTACAATAGGACTATTATTTTCACTCGTATGGTGAGTACTCGAAATCACAAACTGATACCAGTCATTTTTGTCATCACTTGCCTTTTCTGCAGGGGTTCTGTAGTACAGCCTTGCTGACTGCTGAACCACACCGCTTCCGACAAACAGGCCGACAAGCTGCTGAACAGACGCAAGATACCACCTGAGTTCATCCTTTTCTATCACTCCGTCTCCGTTATTGTCACGGTTTCTGGCCATACAGAAATAGCGCAAAGCCGTATAACTGTCCTGCATCAGAGGAGTATCATTAGGTACCTCGTAATTCATATACGTGTCCCAGCGGATATCCGGAGTGATATCTGTAATATCAGTGACTGTGCTGGACGAAGGGCCAAGACCCCACTCAAAGACAGAATTGGCTCGGCCGTTATATGAAGAGGTATTCTTTCCACTGTCTCCATACCCACCTCCGACATTGTAAACCTTCACCTTATCTGAGAACTCATCAGTAACCTCAAGGCCCCAAGCGGTTTGCAAAGCATCATAGGACTGGTCAGTATTGAAGATACTCTTGATGGAGTGCTGCTGGATGGTAATGACAGAACCGGTAGAGGTAGATTCCAAATCCGTGCTGGAGTTGGAATCACACAGAATATGCATAGTACGGTCATCCTGATTCACAAACTGCTTCCACAGCGTAGGGCTCTTTGCTTTTGTGATAGGATGTTCATCATAATAATACTCATCCACAAAAGCCGTTACACTAATCTTAGGTCCTTCATTATCCCGGCTTCCGTCTTCCTTGAGTCCGGTGTCGAATGCACTGTAATTAACTACAGCAGTTGTATCTCCACCTTCATTGTAAACTCTGTTCACCTCATTGCGGTACTCGGCATAAAGATCAACCTGATCCCTGATATACTGGGCAAGCTGAATAATATCCATACAACCATCGTTATGGTAGCCGGAAAGTCCATCACCGCTTCCATCATCTTCAGGATTATTCTGATGGATTTCACTGCTGGCAAACACTCGTTGAGTGTACTTCCTTCTCTTATCAGCGTAATAGCTCTTGTTTTCATCCTGCTTGTTCAAACGGAAATGCACCCATTTGTAATCAAGACTATCCGCAATATCGATATCAACCCCCGGAATTCTTCTTGGTGAACCCTCTCCAAACGGAGTCTTGACCTTCCAGGTCAGCCTGTCCGCTGTAGAAGACACTGTACCGTCAGGGCCAACTGTTACAAAATTCTTTGCGTGGAAAGACATAGTCTTGGAAACATAGTGAGCATCGCAGAGGGCTATCTCCTCTTTTGCGATAATAACCTCCCCCGTAGCTCCGGGTTGGTTCTCCTGATCTCCTGTCTCGACCTCCACGCGGATGTTATCTACAGAATTGACAGTAACTGTGTAAGTGTAACTATGATTGCGCTTTGTGTTATAGTCTGTAACATCGGAATAAATATCGTCAGCCCACCCGGTATCAGAAATTACGCTATTCCAATTACCAAGATGAATCATATACTGAACATCTGCACCCAAAGTCTGTCCGGCATCATCATTGACAAGGTCCATTTCAACACGTCCGGTCACGAGTACATAGGTGGAGAAATCATTGGCATTCTCAAAAATTCTCAATTCCCGGCTTTTGTTTTCGCCAAGCAAACTGGTATAGTCAAGTTTGACAGTAGCATTCTTTGCCGACGAAGTCTTCTTCTGGCGGCTGCGGTCGTTGTAGTCGGTAAAATCGGCATTCTTGGGAGTCTGTCTGTTCTCAAGCATATAGAAAGAGAACTCCTGTGTAGAAGTGGTGTAATCCTCAAAATTCCTCCAATCCGTTTCGAAGAAATAGGGAGCATACTCCTCATACTCGTCCGTAGGGGCATTAGGGTAAACCTGCATAGCATCCGAAGATTGCGGCACTACAAAGGAAGTAGTCGGAACATTGACAACCTTCCACTGCCTTGCTTCAAAACTCTTGATTTTCTGATTCTTGGCATCAGGTCTGGTTCCGGTTTTGAATACAAAACGCACCTTGGAGTCTATCCTGTCCAGATATAATGGATTACTAGACTTGTTTATCACATTCGATTTCCCAGCTTCAATAGTCAAATCAACCCATGAGCCTAGCATAGGAAAGTTTATATTCCTGTTGACCGTTTCCTGGTTCAAAACCAATTTGAAATTCTTCAAATCATCCTCAGTTGCAACACTATGAGACAACAAATCAGATGAAATTCGCGACATATCCGAGTCCAGATTTGCAATCACATAGAGCTTAAAACCGTTTCCTGCGGAAGTTTTAATTTTGAAACAACCTTTGGTTGCAACCCCTTCCGTTGAAGAGTTGGCCACATACCAGCAGTCATCGGTAGAAGACAACACATTTGCTTCATCAGGCATCAGCTGAGATGATGTCAACCACTTGCCGTACAACTTGTTGCCGCCAGCATCAAAAATGAAAATATAAAGATTGCTGATGGCATTCTCACTATTATAGTTCTGAGTAGCCTTGGTCTGAATCTGAACTGACTCCTGAGGGCCAAAATTCACATAAAGCCAGCCCTCACCTTCAGCAAGGGTAGAATCCACAAACTCCATCTCCTTCACGCAGGAAGTGAGAAGAAGCAAAGCGAATACAGCAAATATATTGAAAACCTTATTCTTCATAAGCATCAGTCAAAAGTTGTCTCGTTTGAAACAGAAGTCCATCCGGAAACCTCAAAATAAAGGGCAAGATACTCCGGATTATAGAATACATTTATGATGATATTCACATCCTCATTGCGGCAGATATCGGTAAGAGGAACCGAAACTCCGAACTCGTCGATATAATCGATTGAAGAAATATTTTTGGAGAAATCCTTCTTAGCGCCATATAATGACAGAACCGTCTGCTGGCCTTTTGTTACCGGAATCATCTTCCAATAAACAAGGGTCTGGTCAGCTTGATTAACTTTTGATTTGACATCATCTCCGTTTGTGTATGAACAATAAATCTTATAATTACCATTACGTATCAACATTCCCCATTGCTGTGTTCCAATGGTCAAAGACTGTGAAGATGATGTCAATGAAACTTTATCATAATCAGTAGTGGAAATATTGATATATTTATTTTCAGTCTTGCTCTCATAGACACTTTTAATGCCTGTCACAGAAGAAGCTCCGTACGAGCCTTCGGATATGCAACTGGCGCCTTCAAAAGTCCAGAAATATCTCTCAGGGTCATCGGAGGCAAGCAACTCATCCACAGAATTGAAGAAATATTGCTTCATACCTGTGCCGTTACTCCTCAAGAAATAATTAGCTCCGGAATTTCGTATTATGAAATAATCCCCCTTGGTTAAATTAACCGAATAAAAACCGGAGAATTCAGCCTGAGGAGTATAAACATCCTTTTGCGTCGAAATTACTTCAGGAGATAAAACAGACCCAGGCGCAGGTCTCTCAAACACCCCTCCCGCAAAGCTGAGGCTCAAATCATCAAAAGCATTAAGCCCGGTCTCAAAAATATACTGGTCAACAAAAGTCACCATTTGACCGGCTCCGACAGAATCCTTGACCTCCTGACCTTCAGCAAACTGACGCGACTCAAACTCCCCATAACTTATGCCGTCCGGTACCGCGTGACCATCCTGCTGGAACAGGTAGCCGCGGTCAGGGTTTTTCGCACCCAATATTATAGAATTAATATACAGCCTCTTATCGGCAGTATGATTGCGGACCGACACCCTGATTCTTCCGCAAACGCGGACCAGTTCGGCCTTGACCACATTCTTTCCCGGGTTGACAGGTGTAGTGGTCTTCAGTGTAAGCGGCATGCCTCCAGTTAAATCAGGATGACTGTCTCCCACAGGAAGTGTCAGGACAAACTTTTTGAAAGTATCATCGCCAAGAGTCTCGTCAACAGCCGGGAGCGTCAAACCGGAAGGAGCATTGGCTACAATATATATATTATAGGTACCTCGGTTAAGATTGGTAATGGTAACGGTAGCAGTCGTACCTGCATTCATCTTAACCTGCTCGGTGTCAGTTCCCGTCCAGGACACATAACGCACTACCTTGTCGGTGTTATCAACAAGCCAAACGTGCAGATTGTTCATCAAATCCCCGTCAGATGCAGTTCCTGCCTTGGTCCCGGAGCCTATGTTCACAACAAGATTCCCAGTTCCATCCTGCGGGATATCAGGCTGCACCTCCCTGTTGCATGCAAGCGTACAAAGGAGGGTCAGAACCATAATGCCGTATTTAACAGTATCTCTCATCTCTAAAGGAATAAATCTTCGTTAGCCTGAATCACATCCCAATCCTTAATGCTCACATTAATCTCAAGATCGGATTTGTTGATTAGAAGTGTATATGAATAAATCTTTCCCGGCTCCCACACCAGCTGAGGAAGAGCAGCACTGTGGACTGCAACCCCTGCCTTCTCAGTCATAAAATAGACTGAGGTCTGTTTTAAATCAGATGGAGAACAGGTCTGCGGGATGCAGAATACAACACCGTCTCCATCAAAAACCGTGGTAGCATTGCTGCCATCATATTTTCTCAACTCCTTGGAGCCTGTCCATTCGTAGTACTTTCCGCTATCGAAATAGGTAGCATACCAGATTATTTCCTCGCTGAGCACATTTCCGGTCTCGTGAGTATATTGCAAGGTTCCTGTCGGAACTATACCTGAAAGATAGAAAGAGGTAAGATTATCGGTGTAGTCATCCTCGATTCCGCTGTCATTCTTGAAAGCAATCTTGAACTCCAATGCACAAAGCGCGTGATTGAAATTGAACTTGACCTTTTGTTTGATATTCTCAGCCGTTGACTCAACACTCTGAAAACCAACGAGCAAATCATCTTTTCTCTCATTGATGGCGTACTCGATAAAGATATCGTCAACCGTTGACAGCGCATTCACCAGGATGGTATAAGGATGATAAGCCCTGAAACGGTAGAATTGATTCAGTTTCCAATACTGGGTGTTGTCATAAATCCATTTGGTATCACTCCAGTACACCCTCTGGGCATCAGAAGACAGGAATACATTGGTATAAGTATCAGAACCCTCGACTTCAGAATAGCCTCCGTAAACACCGAAAGCATTATTTTTCAGATTATCGGTAGTAGTCTTCACAATGTCTGATCCCGCCCCGGCTTTCGTGACAGCATCAACCGCCACAGCATCAAAAGCCAAAGGAAATGATCCATCCTGCTTATGGTCATCCATTTTCGTACAGGAGGTCACAAGCAGCATCAGAGAGAAAGCTATATATGGTAGTATTGTTTTCATATTATGTTCCTTTCTATCTTAAGGGTCAGGTGTTCGGTAACTGTAAGATAAAGCTCGTACAGTTTGCCCGGACGCATAATTATATTTGCTTTTGCGCTGAGTTTCTGATTATCCAAAACAGAATCAGAAGTCCTTACATCGCAAAGCAAAGTAAAATCGAGTTCCGCAGTCTGAGGAAGAACATATGACTCACAAAGAGCAGTCTGCTCCGAAGGACAGTCCAACTGACCTTCCCAAAGCAGGAGCGGAGCGGACTCCCCTTCCATAGTCCAATGAGGCTCAGGGAGGCTGGAGAAACTTCCATTATGCTTCAAGCCGTCAACGGACAACTCTTTGACAAAAAGACTGGAAGAAGAAGGCAATTCCTCTTTCAAGTAGATACGCACCAGGCTCATAGCTCTCTTGAATGTAAGACTGACAAGGCCCATTGTCTGCTCGGCTTTCCATCCCAAGACAGGCTCAACATACAAAAGATCGTAACCCAAAGAAGTATCATAAGAATCAAAGCATACCCCTTTTTCAGAATCAAAACGGGCGTACCCCATAGGACTGGCAGCATAGAAATCCAGCGCCAGACCTTCTTTCCAATCATATTGAGCGACTGGATACCACAGGCCGTTTTTGCGCTGAAGAGGCATTGATTCGAGTATGGACTCCCCGGAATTGGAGTCATAAGCCCAAACGGCATAGGAATTATCCTCCCCGGTCTGGGCCTTGGTGTTAGGGGATGTGAAGACATCAAAGCACAAGTCAAAGCTCTGCACCTTTTTCCCTCTTTGGTCTTTGGTGCAGCAGACGGCAGATGCCGCAAAAATCAGCAGCATCAGCATTCTGAAGGCTATGACATTCTCTCTTCTCATCCTATGTTGATTTCATTGTCGGAGCCGGCAGACCAATCGTTGACAGCGCCGTCAAACTCAATCGGGTACTGACCAACTCCGATATGTATGGTATATGTGTATTCTTTTCCTTTTTCCCAGGCTTCCTGACGCAGATTGATGTCGAAGTGGCAGTCCGCAGTCTTGGTCTCAACTGCACCCTCACCTACCTGAATCTGGTATTTTACTATCAATGTAGGATGGTAGGAAGCAGTTTCCAGCAGGGACTGCGGAATGATAAGTTTGGACTCAGGGACGAAATAGGTCTCTGTTGACAGTTCCTGGCTTCCGCTGAAGACGGAGAATACGCTTGTACCGGTTTTTCTGGAAGCTTCACGAACGGCCCAGGAATCGTTGGTATATCCTCCCCTCGAATAATCCCCCTTGGTGCAGATATCTGCAATCTGGATATCTAGCAAAGTCACTTTTGTTCCCGCCTCTGCATCACGGGAAATACCCATATTGAAACTGAGTTTGGAGAGCTTCTGACGGAAGTTCGTCGGCACACCGGTATATACGGTAACACTTCCGTAGCTTTCATTCTTGGTTTTGTCCTGTGCTATGTCAGCAACAAGTATTTCTGTAGCATCCGCTTCTACATCCCAATTGGAAATGGCAACTCCATCCGTAGAGACAGAGACCTTCGTAGCAGACAAAGATGAAGGAGAGTAGGAGAAGAAGGTGAATTTGTAATTCGCATCCCAATAGTGGGCGGCAACCGTTCTCCAGCTGTTGCTTTCAGAGACATAGGATACTTCCTCTTGGTCAATCAAAGTGGTGGCACCTGCTCTTGCAGTAGCATTGTCCCAAGAGAGAGAGCTGGAAATGGAGTAGGCTGTCGATATGAATCTGCTGCTTGTAGGATAGCCTACAGCTGCTTTGGTCATTGCCGTGTTGAAGCCGATGAGGTCGGATTGGCGCGCAAAACTGTCGTCCGGGACTAGCTTTGTGCAGGAAGCCAGAAGACTGCCCGCGACAAATGCCGGAATGCAATTGCATAGTATGCTGTATATGAGTCTCGAGCGCATAATCAGAAGTCTATCTTAAAGTCGCCGCTTCCCCACTCCTGCTGGTCCGGAGCCCAGGTGATGAGGTTGGCTTCGTTGTTGAATACTATATTGAAGGTGATGTCCCTGTTGATTACAAGACGGTGATTTGTTGCCGTGAAGAGGTCGTAGAAACTGATGGAGGCAGTTGTTTCCGATGTAGTGAATTTGTTTTTGCCAGTGTATGTCCGCTTGATATAAGTAATCTCCAGGGTCGGGCCGTTCTCTGCGAAGAGCTGAGGAAGGAGATAAAGCTCTGTGTATGTTCCAAGTCCGTTTGCAGGAATTGATTTTGCTGTTTCACCATTCTTGAGATCTGCATAAGGAATCAGTTCTCCAGTACCATTGTTGTACCAGGTGTAATCGTATAGTCCTCCTGCGGCTACATCCCAGCGTCCTATGCTTGATTCGGAAGGCAATGCGTTGACATAGCTTCCTTTTTGAGGCATATTTTTGATTGCTACGGATTTGAGCAGGTAAGTTATATCTCCGTTGTTGTAGTTGCCTTCGGTTCCTCCATTTGCATAATCCTTCTGCAGATTGAAAGTAAATCCGGAGACTTTTGAGAGTTTGTGGCGGAAGATTGTCGGGACACCCGGGGCCCAGCCACCACTGTTTTGATTGTCGCTGACAGTCTTGTTTGCAGCGACATCTGCAACCATTATATCTACATCACGATTAACATCAACATTCCAATCAGTGATTGTGATACCGTCTTCTGCAGTGCAGTTGACGGCCGTACCTAGTTTGTCGGAAGGACTTGCGGCAAAGAAGGTGAGGTTATATCCGCTGTGTGGCCAGTAGTGGTCAGGTTCGGAGTACCAGGCGTTTTCCGTTGTATGGTAGGATACTACTGAACGGTCGATGAAGAGTTGGGCGTTAGATTTGTTTGCTGCCCAGGTTTGGCCGTCCTGAAGCAACCAGGCCCAGGAGTAGAATTTGCCTGAGGTGCTGTATGGGGTTGCTGCTTTGGTTTGTGTGCTTTGGATGAGTTCGTAGGTGATATGTGGAGACGATGATCCTGCCTGTTGTACTTTTGTACAGCAGACAGCCAGAGCACACGCGGCAAGGGTTGCAAGGGTATGTTTGATGTTTATCATCTTCACGCTATTTGGGACCCATCGGAGCGGTCAGGCCCCGGTGGGTAAATGTCTTAGTTGATTGGAACTAGAGTTGAAGTACCATCCTCCCAGTTCTCAACTGAAGGAGCCCAGTAAATCTGGTCAAGACCGACAGTGATATTGAATGAGTACTTCTTGTTGATATCCCAGGACGGAGTTGCAGAATGGATGTTGAAACTCTGCATTACTACCTCATCAGAATATGCAGTTGCAGAAGTATAAGATCGGATTACATAGGTAATTTCAACTTTCTTTGTGTCGTCAGCATTAAAAGTCTGAGGACGGACAAGAAGGTAGCCGTTGGTTTTGATGTCGCCTGACGTTAATGAAACAACTTTTGTTTTAGTAAACTCATATTCAGCTCCCTGAGTAAGAGCGATCTCAGTATTCTCGTACCAGGTGTAATTATTCTTGGCTGGTGTGGTAGCCTCAGACCAGATACCGATTTCACCGGCACCGCTTCCTGGCTGAACACCTGAAGAAAAAGAACCGTTAGTAACAATATCCTTAAGTTCAATCTTTTTGAGGAAGAAGAGCTTAGAACCGGCCTGTGGACTTCCAGAATTGAGATTCCCAAAATCTAATGTTGTTGAGATTGAGAAATCAACGATCTGTGCCAGTTTATGACGGAAAACTGTCGGAACTCCTGTATATCCACCATTTGAACTGTTTGCCTGCAGATTATCCACTCTATCGGCAATCATAATATCAACAGTCTGATTTGCATTAACATTCCAATCAGGAATCTTGATTTCTGCCATAGCATCAGCAGTTGCTTCACACTTTACTGTGGAGGACAGTGCACTATATGGGCTATATGACATAAAGGTAAGGTAACCCAGTTTTGGCCAATAATAGACAGGGGTTGTAGTCCATACAGAACCAGCTTCAGCAGCAGTAGGATTGGAAACTTGGGCATTGTCAATAAATTTCGGAGCATCTTTGCTATATCCATTACTAGTAGTATAGAAGAAAGCAAATGTACCGAAAGGCCTGTTGGTAGGATACTTCGCACCGTTGTCAAAAGTACCGGCCTTCGTGGAAGCTTTGTCAATTACCGCCTGGAAGGTGATCTGCTGATCAGCCACAACAGGCCTAACCTCATTCTTTGTGCAGGCTGCAAGAACTACACAAGCGGTGAGAGCGATAAAAATGATTTTTCTCATGATTGATAAAGTATAATTGTTAATATCTTGGAACCCATCGGGGCGGTCAGGCCCCGGTGGATAAATATAGAGTATTAGATTGTTGCGTTAATAGAACCTGATTCCCATGCGGTAACGGTAGGATCCCAGTAAATCCTGTCGAGATCCATCTTAAGAGTATAAGTATACTTCTTATTCTTTTCCCAGCCTGTCTCAGTGTGCAGAGTCTTGAATGGAATAGAAACATTCATCTTCTCGGTTGCATGTTCTGTTGGACTAGTGTATGTGTGAATCTCATAGGTTACACGAAGTTTTGCATTTTCAGAACTAAATTTCTGAGGAAGAACAAGATAATAATTAGACCTTGGAGAACACTGACCTGAAATTAGTTTTGTTCCAGAAGCCTCATTATACCAAGTATAAGAATCAGTACTTGTTGAGCCAGAAGCCCATTTATCATCACTAGATGTATATGTACCTTCCTCGTAGAAATTTTCGAAATAAACACCAGTAATTACAAACTGCTTATCTCCTGCAACGTACTCTTTCGACGAAGTACCATCGTGCCCATTTGCATAATCTTTAATTGTTGGTGACTCTGCAGAAGCATCTACTGCAGTCAAAAATTTAATTCCAAAAATCTGCGCAAGTTTATGGTGGAAGACAGTAGGAACGCCCTTTGCCCAGCTTCCACCCGCATCTGATGTATTCTGAGTCATACCATCCTTCTTTTCAGCTACCATCAAATCAGTCTTCTGATGATCCTTGACTGAGTAATTAGTGAAAGTCAGACCATCTTTAGTAGATGTAACGGTAATAGGTGCCTTGGTGTTATCCTCTGAATAGTAATAAGGGCAATACGAATAGAAAGTAAGTGTGCTTCCACTCTCCTTTGGCCAATAGTATGCAGCCTCAGTTGACCAGAATTTATCGGTTGAATTGTATTTTACTTCACTAATAGGAATGTACAGCTCAGAATTTGAACCGTTCACCTTGTAAGCAACGGTACCGAATGTAGAATCGGTTGCGAAAGTCGTCACTTCAATCATCGCCTTTGTAGAAGGCTTGTTGACCACAGCCTGGAAGGTGATCTGCTGATCAGCCGCAACAGGCCTAACCTCATTCTTTGTGCAGGCTGCAAGTGCCACACAAGCGCTGAGAGCGATAAAAATGTTTTTTCTCATAATTAATAAAGTTTTATTTGTTAATATCTTAGGACCCGTCGGGGCGGTCAAGCCCCGATGGGTAATTAATTCTAGAATTTAACAGGAGTTGTAGAACCTGTTTCCCACTCCTCAACAGTAGGAGCCCAATAAATCTCCTTCAAGCTAAGCTTGATGGTAAGAGTATAGTACTTGTTCGGTTCCCAATTGTTAGGGTAAACCGTTGCAAGAGGCACGTACTGAGTCACGGTCTCAACAACCGGAGTAGATGTGTAGCTAGTGGTGATATCATACACAATCTTTAGCAAATCTTCTGTAGTTGCTGAAGAATCAAATTCCTGAGGAATTACAATTTCATAATCAGCAGCTGATTTTACAAGATCTTCTGTAGTAGAAGTAGCAACCTGATTTCCGGTAAATACAGGATATGCAATGTGCTCAGTTCCGGTTACATCACTCCAGGTATGTTTAGATGCAACATAACCTTCCTGCCAGTCCTGAGAGTAAGCTCTCTTGTTCTTAACGCTCTGCAGTTCGATGCTTTTAACTGTAATGGTAGTATTGTTTGCAGAATAATCGTAAGCAACACCGCTATCATCAACGGTCTGCACCTTGAATGCAAGCTTAGAAAGAGCGTGCTTGAACACTGTAGGAACACCTTTAGCCCAAGTTTTTCCTGTAACATCAGTTGTATTCTCTGTATGGTTCTTGGCAACCTCGGCAACAAGGAAATCAACATCCTTGTATGAAGTCTTTGAATCATAAGATGTCAACTGAATACCCTTGTCGTGAGAGCAGGTAGGGGCTGGATCAAGTGCAGGAGCCGGGGTATTGAGACTCCAGGCAAAGAAAGTAAGCTTTCCCTGCTTTGGCCAGAAATATGTGTTCTCAGCTTTCCACGCATCTGCAGTAGTGTTGTAAGCTATTAACTGAGGGCCGAAATACAGTTTGGCATCACCATGATTAGTATCCCAATTATTACCCTGAGCAAGGAAGTAAGAGTAAGACACGAACTTGTTGTTCGTATGCATCGCAGAAGCACCTTTCGTGCTGATGGTCTGGAATGTAATCTCATGATCCACATCCACAGGCTTCACCTCGTTCTTGGTGCAAGCTACCAGCGCAAGTCCGGCAGCAAGAGCGTAGGTCAAAAACTTTTTCATAAGCGTAATTGTTGATTGTTAATTATTTGTTGTTAATATTTGTTTACAATTCAATTTCGTGTTCCTCTCTCTCCCAATCATCCACCGTCGGGTCAAATCCCCCGCCGCTTCCCCCGCTCTCCGGCGGTTTCGGCACCTCGATCTCATCATCAATCAGCAGCCAGTGGTGCAGGCGGCAGGCCTCGGACTCAAACAGCTCATTAAGCGAATACTCCCTCTCCAGCATCCTTCCGTCCACAGTCTTCAAATTGAACTTAACCGACAGCTGGTTATCCTTGCTCGGAATCCTTCCGAAAGTATTGAACACATTGCACACCACATCATCCCCCTGGTCCGTACTCTTCAGCAAATCAATATAAATCGACTTGCAGTCATTCATATCCGGTTCACGGACATTCAGCTGGGCCGAACCCGCCATACCCGTCAGCACAGCCCTCGCACTCGACACATACTCCAGACCCTTCACCCTCACCTGCAGATAGTAGGACTCCACAACCGACTTTGCCTCAGCCTCAATAGTATAAACTCCCGTATGATACGGAATACTCTCCAGCTCACTTGACGCAACAAGCAGATGGTCAGGCTGATAGCTTATCGGCTCATCCCCATCAGCCTTCAGCGACAGCGAACGCAGCGCAGCCTCGGAAAGGTTGGAAGTAAACGCCTTGCTCTTCTCCCACGAATCGTAATTCTCAATCTGGGTTGACTCGGTACCGAAGGTGTAAATCAGCATCCTGTAGTCTCCAGGCATAATCGAAACCTTACCCTTAATGCCCAGACGCCCGCTTGCCGGGTCGGTATAAACATCGTAAATGAACGAGTCTCCCAGCAGTTTGTCCTTCTGCGTATCGTAGAACAGCACGCGGAACACCTCGGACTCGATTGCAGGAATCGGAATCAGCTCATTGTAGATATCGCAAGTCACATTGAGTACGGCATTGATGTCCACGGCCACCTGGATATCGGTCTGGAAATCCATATCCTCAAGCGGACGGAACTGGCAGCCTCCGAAATACAGAGGCAGCAAGGCCATAAGCCCTATGAGCTTGAACTTCTTCATACTACCTCTTGTTTTTCTTCAGATATATAGGGTAAACCAGAGAAATCGTCACTCTCGTAGGTCCCCAGTAATGGAATGTACCCGCTCCGAAATTGTCCCTGATAAGGATGCTGTAGTCCGGAGACGGCACATAATGTTGATAATCTATTCCCATATAACCCAGAGTCATACTGAACTCCAGATTGAAATGTTCAGTGAGCGGCAGGCTGTAGCCGTAGCTGATGCCGGCCTGTCTGTAGTAGCACTGATAGCAGCCTTCGCGGTCCCACTGAAGGTCGAATTTACCTCCCGACACATCCGCGCCGAGGAAATGGCCGCCGAGCACCTTCTCATAAGGATTGTGGAACCACCAACGAAATTCCCCTCCTAGAGAAAGCACCTGCATTGCATATTTGTTGCCATACGGACCCGCTGTCCACCAAGGGAAATAGGTATGCAGTTCTGCAGAAAAATCTTCTCCTATAGGAACTTCCACACCCACATTGACCGCAGTTACAAGGTCCGCAGCGAGATTGGTCTTGACGGCAAAATTCGGATTGGTGGCAGCTTTAGGTTTCGCCTCCACCATCCTCCCCAGCCCTACTTCCGGTGCGAGAAGCGTGTCAGTAACCGGCTCGAGCGGCATAATCGCCCCGACACTGGTCCAGACGCAGACCCAGGTGGCACTTCGCAGCTGCTTCATATAGTGCCTCTTGAGGTAATTCCAGGTATAGCCGTTATCCAGATTCTTGATTCTCCACTTGCGGGTCTCCTCCCCTATTCCTTCAGCGTGCAGAATCCTCAGCAGCCTTTCCCGGTTAGGCAGACGGTAATCCCTCTCCACCAGTTCAATCAGTCCCGGCCAGTTCTCCGCAAGAGGACTTATCTTAATCTTGCCCTCATTGAGCCTTGTGGTATCCGCAGCCAGCTCCAGAAGGAGGTCCTTTGCCGCAGCGGCACGCTTCTCGGACAGCCATACATTGTGCGGGTAACCACCCTCAGGAGAAGCCCAGGCATAAACCGTAATGCTGTCAATATGCACCGAATGGGTAAGGCAGAAACGAATCGTATCTATGGTAGCGGCGTTGTCCATATAAGTGGAATCAACCTCAATCCTGTCAAAGCGGTAATGGATCGCAAACTCACGCCTCTCCTTCGGCTGCGAATACGCAGTCGTGCAGACAATCATACTCAGAACGAATACGATAGTCACCAAGAGATATGAGCGCTTGCTACCCATCTTAAGCAATTTAATTTCCCCTTCCGAATTATACCAATTTTGCTTCCTTTTGGTATAACCGCAAAAGTCCTCAAAGTTAACAAATTAACCCCTTAATGTCAAGTCAATACTTGAAAAGTTTTTATACCCCCCCCCATTCACCAAAATTTCTGCGCAAAATGCGCAATTTTGGCGTACACGTCTTAATTATTTTTGTGTTGGGTTGCTCCCGGACAAGGGTCAAAACAGGAGCGTGGAGGAAATGTTTTGCAAATGTACAACTATTTTTGGAAATCAGTGCGAAAAATTTAGAAAAATCGCTTGTTATTAGTAACTTTGGGTGCTTATGTCTGTCAAAAAGGGAATAATTCAAGCATTGATGGGAATTTTCTCCGCGCTTCCGCTCGGAGTGCACGAAGCGAATGCCCATCTGGTGGGTTGGATAGCGATGCATATTGTGCATTATCGCCGCAGAGTGGTGGAAGAAAATATAGCCAACAGCTTCCCCGATGCACCTGCGCAATTGCGCAGACGGTATGTAAAGGATTTCTACCTTCATTTCGGACAGCTGGTGTGCGAAACGATATGGTTCAGCCACACCACCCCTCGCAGGATGGCCTCTTCCAAAATAGTCAGCGTTGTAAATCCCGAAGAGACTTCCAGACTTCACAGCGCAGCACCGGGCACCATTCTGCTTGCAGGGCATTACGCCAACTGGGAGATTCTGTTCGGCTTCGAGCATTTCGACCTGCCGCCTGGAAGAGAATCATCCTATGCCCTCAATCGCAGCAATGCCGCTATGGTTTACAAGAAGCTCAGTTCCCCGCTGTGGGATGATATCTTCAGGGAATGCCGCCTGCGGCTTCTCGGCACTGATTTCGGGAACTACATAGAGTCCGCAAACATTCTGCGTCACGTGGTGGAGCACCGCTCCGACGGCTTATTCTATTTTTTCGACACTGACCAGAGGCCATATGCGGGTGCCAAGGCGGTGATGAATGTGGAGTTTATGGGACAGAAGGCGCAGACTATGTATGCGGGAGCGGGCGTGGCGCACAAGTACGGCCTTGCGGTGGCATATTTTTCGATGACACGAAAGCCTTCGGGAAGGGGCTATCTCTGCGAAGTGAAAACGATTTGCGATGATGCCTCCAAGATGGAGGTACAGGATATAATGAATGAATTCTACCGGCTTCTGGAAGAGGACATACGCAAGGACCCGGGCGCTTACCTTTGGTCCCACAGACGCTGGAAACAAGTGAACAAGAGAACCATATGATACTTGCATCAGCAATTATTGCAGCCGCCCTTGCAGTGGCGGACCAGACGGTGAGCTATTCGCTCCCGCAAACGGTTATAGTTGTGGAAATCAGCGCGACCCGCGAGCAGTGGGAGGCGGGCCCGTATTCGCAGTGGGCCGAAGAACTGCTCGGCATTGAAGCGGTAAAGGCGGATTCCACTGCCTACAGCATCAGCGGCATAGACATCCGCTGCGAAGCCGAAGCCGACCAGAGCAGACGCTACAGCCTGCGCCTGAGCGAAGGTGCCAGACCGGTTTATCTTTCGATGACAAGGCAGGGACTGGTGGCAGGCAAGAATCTTCAGCTGCGCAACGGGTCCGCAATCAACAGGCGCCTGAGTCCTGTGGAAGCCCCCCGGCTCGGAGCCAAGCTGCCGGGTTCGGGCAATATGAAAAAGGAGGCCCAGGCGGCAGCAAAGCGCATTGCCGAGCTCCAGCAGGCGCGCTATGACATACTTATAGGCAATACCGATGCGACCTACAGCGGAGATGCACTGAGGGCTGCAGTGGAGGACCTGCGAAGGATGGAGGACGAGCTGATGCTCTGTTTCACAGGCACTTACAGCAGCACAAACGAAAGCTATACCTTTGAAATCGTGCCTTCAGCCGAGGGCGCAGCGGTCTATGAGGCGTTCTGCCTGCTTCCGGGAGAAGGAATCGTGCCGGCAGGATCGGTGGACGGCATCCCTTACTACCTTGAAGTGAATGCCGAGCCGGTTGCGACGATAGAACAGGAGCCTGAACCGGAACCTTTGGAGGAAGAAAAGCCGAAAAAGAAGAAGAAAAACGAGCCGGAGCCGGTGCTGCCTTCCCAGTACATCACCTACCGCATCCCGGCAATGTGCCAGGTAAGGCTGAGCGACGGGGAGAAGACCCTAGCGGAACTGCGCCTGCCTGTCTATCAGCTCGGAATAGAAGAACAATACCCGATATACAATTAAATACTATAGAATATGACCATCAAAGATTTGACTCCTGCCGTAGTCTGGAACAATTTCTACGGCATCACCAGAATCCCGCGTCCTTCAAAGCACGAGGAGAAAATACGCAAGTACCTGCTCGACTGGGCAGCTGAGCATAAAATCGAGGCATTTACCGACAAGACCGGCAATGTGATTATGCGCGTGCCTGCTACCCCGGGCTACGAGAACCGCAAGGGAGTGGTGCTTCAGGGACATATGGATATGGTTCCCCAGAAGAACAGCGACTCTGCCCACGATTTCCTCAACGACCCTATCGAGACCCGCGTGGAGGGCGATTGGCTGAAGGCCTGCGGCACCACTCTGGGAGCTGACAACGGTCTGGGACTTGCCCTTGCGATGGCAGTGGCAGAGTCAGCTGATGTGAAGCACGGTCCTATCGAGATTCTCGCAACCTACGATGAGGAGACCGGAATGACAGGAGCGGAGGCTCTGGAGCCGGGTATTCTCAAGGGAGATATCCTTATCAACCTCGATTCCGAAAGCGAGGGCGAGCTTTATGTTGGCTGCGCTGGAGGACTCGATGCTTCCGCTACCGGCACTTGCAAGCTCTGCGAAGAGCCTCAGGGCTACAGCTGTATGAGCCTTGCCGTGAAGGGCTGCCAGGGCGGACACTCAGGTATGGATATCATCCTTTGCCGCGCCAACGCCAACAAGGTCGGAGCGCGCCTGCTCTATGCCCTGCTCACGGGGTGCGATGCCAAGCTTATTGATTTTGAGGGAGGTACGCTCCGCAACGCAATTCCGCGCGAGTTCTTTGCTACCGTCTATGTTAAGGACGAGGCAGCCGCAAAGGCAGTGGTAGAGGCAGAGGCCAAGGCAATCATCTCAGAGTACAAGGAGACCGACCCTGATATGAACATCAGCCTTACCCCTTATGTGGAGAGCGAAGCAGAGCCTTGCGACCACGAGGACTGCAAATATGTGGAAGATGCCGATGCGCTGCGCATTGTGCGCGCCGTGCTCGCCTGCCCTGACGGAGTGGAGAGGATGTCCGCTTCGGTACCTGGCCTTGTGGAGACTTCCAACAATATGGCAATGGTGGGCCTTTATCGCGGTCAGTGGTTCGTGAAATGCCTTATGCGCAGTTCGGTAGATACCGCGAAGGCCGCGCTTGCCGCAAAGATGGAGAGCGTGTTCAAGCTTGCAGGCGCCGAAATCGAGTTTACAGGAGGCTACAGCGGCTGGGCACCTAACCCTGATTCAACCATTCTCAAGGTGATGAAGGAGGTTTACCTCAGGATGTTCGGCACAGAGCCTAAGGTGATGGCCATCCACGCAGGTCTGGAGTGCGGCATCCTTTCCGGAGCCTACCCTCACTGGGATATGGTTTCCTGCGGTCCTACCCTGCTGAGCCCTCACTCACCTGACGAGCGCGCCTACATTCCTTCAGTACAGAAGGTTTGGGACTACCTGAAGGAGGTTCTGGCCTCAATCCCTGAGCGCTAGGATGCTGCCGCAGACAAGACAGCTGCTTATCGACAGGGCCGAACGCTTCAACGACCCTGTCTGGTTTGCCGAAGACCCTATTGCGTTCCCCAGACAACTGAGGGAGCGCGGCGGGTCGCTTCAGGACATAGAAATCGCGGCAGTATTTGCCGCGCATTTCGCCTGGGGGCGCAGGGCTATGATAGTGCGCGACTGCAACCGCCTTATGGACGAGATGCAGTGGAGACCCGCCGACTATGTGATGGCGGGAGACTGGAGGGACGATGATACGAGCATACACCGCACGGTGAAATGGAGCGAAGTGGCGCGCATCTGTGAGCGCCTTCGCGAGTTCTATCTTTCCAACCCCAGCCTCGAAGTGCTTGACGCAGCCCAGATGCGCACCCGCATTTACGGACAGAAGCCCGACCCGAAGGCTGCAAACAAGAAAATCAATATGCTGAGACGCTGGATGGCAAGGCGCGACGGCAAGGTGGACCTTGGGCTGTGGAAGAATACCGACCCGGCCTCTCTTGTGATTCCCCTTGATGTTCACGTTTACAACCAGGCCTGCGAACTCGGCCTTACCGACAGAAAAGCCAAGGACATCACTACTGCCCTGCAGATTACTGATGTCTTTCGCGAAATATGGCCGGACGACCCTTTGCTGGGGGATTTTGCACTGTTCGGCTATGGAGTGACACAAAGAAATGCCTAAGTTTTTCATCATTTCGGGATGCAACGGGGCCGGCAAGACCACCGCATCATACTCCCTGCTTCCGGAGCTTCTGGACTGCCGCGAGTTCGTCAATTCCGACGAGTTCGCCAAGAGCCTGTCCCCTTTCGACCCTTCCGCAGCATCAGTATCGGCGAGCCGCTTTATGCTCAAGAAAATCTGGTATCTGCTTGAGCGGGGGGAGGATTTCGCTCTGGAGACCACCCTTGCGACCCGTTCGCTGATGAAAATCATCCAGGCGGCCAGGCAGAGGGGGTATTCCATCACCCTTCTGTATTTCTGGCTCAATTCCCCTGAGCTTGCAATACGCAGGGTAAAGGCGAGGGTTGAAGCCGGAGGACACAATATCCCCGATGACGTGGTGCGCAGGCGCTATGTGATGGGGCTGAAATATTTCTTCGAAGACTACAAGCCGGAGAGTGACCACTGGATACTCGCTGACAATTCGAAGAGCCCTTTCGTGGTTGTTGCGGAAGGGAGCAGGACAGAGACTATAATCAGAGATGCAACCAAATACGAACTTATCAGAAACATTTGCGCTGAGCAGCCGTGATCTTGAAACGCTGGTGGCCGAAGCCCTGCGCAGCGGGGGAAACTGGTGCGACCTCTATTTCGAGAACACGACCATATCCAACCTTATGCTCCGCGACGGGGAGGTTTCCTCCGGCGGGCACCATCTGGATTACGGCTGCGGCATCAGGGTGCTCAGCGGAGAGAAGACGGGCTATGCCTATTCGGAATCCACTGATATGCCCTCGCTGCTGAAGGCTGCAAGGGCGGCAGGAGCCATTGCCGAAGGCAGAAGCGCTGTGGCACCGGCCTTCGGACGCAGCACGGTGTGCGTGCAGAAGCAGGACTTCTACCCTATGCAGCAAAGCTGGAAGGGCTGTGACCCGGCGGGCTTCGTTCCGGGACTGCTTTCTATGGAGAGTGCAATCAAGGCAAAGGACAGCCGCGCGATCAAGGTGATTGCTATGCTGGGCTGGTCGCTGAGCGAAGTGATGATGTACAATTCCTTCGGGGAGCTGTGCTGCGACCTGAGACCCACCGGGAGCCTCAGCGTTTCGGTGATATATTGCGACGGCAGGAGCACCCAAACCAAGAATGCTTCGCGCAGCTTCCGCCAGGGGGCCGAGTTCTTCTGCAAGGAGAATATAGATGCCGTTGTGGAGGAGGTGACACGGGGAGTGGACGCGCTTTTCGAGGCGCGCAGGCCCAAGGGAGGGCAGATGAGCGTTGTGATGGGGGCAGGTGCATCCGGCATTCTGCTGCACGAGGCTATGGGCCACGCTTTCGAGGCGGACTTCAACCGCAAGGGTCAGTCTGTCTTCGCCGGGCGCCTCGGGGAGCAGGTCTGCCGCAAGGGCATCAACATTGTGGATGACGCTACGCTTCCCGCCTGCCGCGGCAGCCTCAACTGGGACGACGAAGGAGTGCCCGGGCAGAAGACCTATATGGTGACGGACGGAGTGCTCACCAGCTACCTGCACGACCGCATCAGCGCCGGCTGGTACGGAGTCGAGCCTACGGGCAACGGGCGAAGGGAGTCCTTCCGCTACAACCCCATCCCGAGGATGAGGGCGACCTATATGGAGAACGGCAGCGACGGCAGCCTGGAGGACCTGATTGCCTCCGTGAACCACGGCATCTATGTGGACGAATTCTCCAACGGTGAAGTGAAAATAGGCGAAGGAGACTTTACCTTCTATGTGCGCAGCGGCTTCCTGATTGAGGGAGGGCGTCTCACTATGCCGGTTAAGGATATAAATATCATAGGCAACGGTCCGCAGGCCCTTGCCGATATCAGGGCCGTGGCTTCCGACCTTGTGGTCGATCCCGGCAAATGGACCTGCGGGAAGGGGCAGAGCGTCCCTGTAAGCTGCGGAATACCGTCAGTGCTCATCGATAACCTTACAGTCGGAGGAGAATGATAAGCGAACAGGAAAAAGAACTGGCGCTGCGCAGCATCGCTCTGGCGCAGCAGGAAGGTGCGCAGCACTGCCGCATCTGCCTTAGCAAAAATATTACCGATATGGTGGACACCCTGGACGGGGAGGTGGACAAGATTACGCATTGCCTGGACAGGAGCCTGAGCATCAGCCTTTTTGTGGACGGGCGCTTCGGCACTTTCTCTACCAACAGACTGGATGGGCAGGAGCTGCACGGCTTCATACGCGAAGCTGTGGCGATGACACGCCTGCTTGCCGAGGACCCCTGCCGCAAACTGCCGGAGCCTCAGCGCTGCTGCCACGAGGCCACAGAGGGCACTGAGATGCAAACCTGCGATGAGAATTATGAGTCCTTCGATGCGGAGGCACTTCGCTCGTTGGCTCTGGAAGCGGCATTGAAGCCTTGCGCCTACGGGGACTACAAAGTAGTCTCGGAGGAAGGCGAAGCGAGCGCTTCGGAGTTCGACACCATCACCGCGGACAGCAACGGACTGCTGTGCCGCCTGCGTGAGACCAGTTTCGACTATTCCTCACAAGTGACGGTGGAAACCCCTGACGGACGCAAATACAGCGGCTACTGGTGGGAATCCTCACCGTTCCTGGGCAAACTGGACATCAGCGGCACCGGGCGTGAAGCCGTGAGGCGTGCAGCCGCACAAATCGGCAGCGCACCCGTTGCAGGAGGCCGGTACAATATGGTTGTCAGCTCCGAGATGGCCTTCAAGCTGGTTTCCCCGGTGCTGAACGCCCTTGGAGGCTACTCCCTTCAGCAGAAAAACAGCTTTATGGAAGGGTCTTTGGGCAAGCAGGTCTTCAGCAGCGGACTTACCGTCATCGATGATTGCTGGAGGAAGGGAGAAAGCGGCTCGCGCCTTTTCGACAGCGAGGGCGTGGCAATCAGGCCGGACGAAATCATCAGCGGGGGTGTTGTGCGCAAATATTTCATCAACACCTACATTGCAGGCAAAACAGGGCTCTCCCCTACCATCGAGGAGCCTGTAAGGGCGAGGGTAATGCCTTACCCTGAGCCGGGCCTGAACTTGGATGCAATACTTAGCAAGGTGGGCAGCGGCATCTATGTGACGGGCTTCAACGGAGGCAACTGCAACTCGGCTACGGGAGACTTCTCCTACGGCATAGAGGGCTTCCGCTTCGAGGACGGAGTGCTGAAGGAGCCGGTGAGCGGAATGCTGGTAACGGGCAATTTCCTGGAGCTATGGAAGAAATTCCTGTATGCGGGAGATGATGCGAGGAGCTGTATGTCCAAACTCATACCTACCCTGGCCTTTGCCGAGGTGGATTTCAACGGATAATCAATTATTTACAGAGAATATGAAAATCAGCAAAAATTCAGTTGTAGCAATCAGCTACGAACTTATGGTTGACGGCGGTCTTGCAGACAAGGCCGTTGCCGAGAAGCCGCTGGAGTACATCCACGGCACAGGTATGCTTCTTCCGCGTTTCGAGGAGGAACTCGAAGGCAAGGAGCAGGGAGATGAATTCGCATTCGTGCTTTCCCCTGAAGAGGGCTACGGAGTGCACAATCCGGAGTATGTGTTCGACCTTCCGATTGAGGCTTTCGCCATCGACGGGCAGGTGCGCAGGGACCTGCTGCAGCTGGGACGCACGATTCCTATGCTCAACTCCGCAGGACAGGTGGTGCAGGGCACAATCCGCGAAATCCGCGAGGAGGCCGTGACTATGGATTTCAACCACCCTATGGCAGGCAAGACTCTCAATTTCTCAGGAAAGGTGGAGAGCGTGCGCGAGGCTACCGAAAAGGAACTCACAGAGGGACTTCACGGAGAGTATCTGCCTCAGGAGGGCTGCCACTGCAAGGGCGGCTGCCACAAGGGAGAAGAAGGCGGCTGCCACAAGGGAGAAGAAGGCGGCTGCGAGGGTGACTGCAACTGCGAAGGCGACTGTGATTGCGAAGGCGACTGTGATTGCGAAGGCGGCTGCAGCTGCGGGAGCTAGTTGAAGATACGCTCCACCTTGCGGGCGCTCTGAGGGCTGGTAAAGATGACCACGCGGTCTCCTGCCAGCACCTGGGTGTCGCCTACGGCAATGAAGGCGTCATCACCTCTGGCAATGCCTCCGACCAGGGCATCCCTAGGGAAATCGACATCGCGAAGAGGCGCTTTCGTGATTGGACTGTCAGGCGCGGCGGTGAATTCCATCACCTCCGCGTCTATAACATTCATATAGCGCACGAAGCGGGCGTTCTCGCTGAGGGTAAGCCTGAAGATGCGGTTGGCGGATACGGATTTCTTGTTGACCACGCAGTCCACTCCCATTTCCTCGGCAAGGCGTACATATTCCATATTTTCCACCTCTGCGACAGTCCTGCGCACGCCGAATTTCTTGGCGGCGACGCAGGCGAGTATGTTGACCTCGTCATTTCCGGTCACAGCCACAAAGGCATCGTATTCGTGTATTCCCTCTTCGTAAAGGAAGTCAGAATTGCGTCCGTCACCGTTGACCACGGCTACCTCGTCCGGGAGTTTTCCGGAAAGGAGCTCGCATTTGTCGAGGTCCAGCTCAATCAGCTTCACATCCTGGATTTCCCTGGAAAGGCTGAGTGCGGTCAGATAGCCCACCATTCCTCCTCCCATTATCATCACCTTGTTGACTTCTATGTCATCCACTCCCATAAAGTCGGTCATAGCTTTCAGTTCGTCCGCGCGTATGGTGATATAGACCACATCACCGTAGCGGAACTTGGTGTCGTACTGGGGGATGAAGCTGGAATTGCCTCTGGAGACAGCGATTACGCGGAAAGCGACATTGTTGTCGGTGGAAAAGAGTTTGGTGAAGTCCACGAGGGTCATATCGAGCAGAGGGCTGTCCTCGCCGACACGGTAAGCCTCTATCTGGAGCTTTCCTCCGGCAAGGTCCAGGGTGTCGGAATCCACTCCGCGGCGGAGCTGGGAGACGATTTCATCCGCACCGAACTTCTCGGGGCAGAACGCCAGGTCTATGCCCATATCCTCGACAATGGGCTGCACCCCTCTGGAGAGCAGCTCGACATCCTTGATTCTCGCCACCACCTTGCGCGCTCCCATCCTCTTTGCAAGCATTGCGGCCACCATATTGACCTCCTGGTTGACATAGGGATAGGTCGCTATAAAGAGGTCAGCCTCGTCCACACTGGCTTCCTTCAGGGCACTGACCGAAGCGGGTTCGCCCTCGATGGCCTCAACATCAGTGTAGGCGGATACGCCTTCCAGCCGTTTGCGGTCATTGTCTATTACCGTAATCTTGGCCCCTTCGCGGGCAAGCATTTTCGCAAGATGGGAACCTACTTCACCGGCTCCGTCAATCACTACGTTCATCTGTTCAGAAAATTAAGCAAAATAAGTTTTCCGCTGAGCACACGGGGTCTCGGTCCGGTGCATTCGGAGGGGTCTATCGGTCTTCGGGATGCATCCCTGTGTGCCTGAAAGACAGCCTTCGCAAAGTCCGGATGGCCGCTCAGCAGATATACCAGAGCGGAGCCCCAATCCAGCAGGCGGCGTGCCGTCAGCTTGAGAAAGGCTCTCACGGGGCCCACCGTTGCCGGCAGGTTGCGCCTGAGCATCCAGAGGGAATTGCGGAAATTGAGTTTCAGTTTGAATGGAGACTCCTTGGGAAGGGTGCCGCCTCCTATGTGCCATACAAGGCTTTCAGGCACCACATCCACCGTCCAGCCGCGCAGCCGGGCGCGCCAGCAGAGGTCTATTTCTTCCATATGGGCAAAGAACTCCCCGTCAAAGCCGCCGAGGCTCTCCCAGGCGCTTCGCCTTATCATCAGGGCGGCGCCGGTCACCCAGGCAACGCCGGATGGGAGAGAGTCATATTGCCCTTTGTCCTGCTCCACTTTTTTTAGAATGCGGCCGCGGCAATAAGGGTAGCCCAGCGCATCGAGGCAGCCTCCCGCCGCACCCGCATACTCGAAGCGGTCGGTGCGCACCCACCCGTCCGGACCCCTGTCCAGGGCGTGGAGCTTGGGGCCGCATATCGCGCAGCCCGGGTGCTGCTGCATAAAGTCCACAAGGGGCTCTATCCAGCCCTGCTGCACCTGTACATCGGAATTGAGCAGCAGATAATACTCCGCCTGCAGCGGAGCAAGGCGCTCCAGAGCGAGGTTGTAGCCTTGGGCGAAGCCGTAGTTGCCGTCCAGAGGAACCCTGTGCACCTGAGGCCAGTTGCGCTCAAGATATTCGAGCGAACCGTCAATGGAGCCGCTGTCAGCCACGGCCAGCGCGTCTTCACTGCCCAGGGATTCGAGAATCCCGGGCACGAAGTCGCGAAGGTAACCGACTGTGTTCCAATTGAGTACAACTACGGCTACACGCATAAGCTATCTTTTGGCTTTATGGCCTGCGACAAACTGGCAGAAGTCGTGATAGAGTTTCCGGTCCGCAGGGTCAGCCGAGTTCTTCAAATCATTGAGGGTATTGCTGCCGAGATAGTAGGAAAGCTCGCGCTTGCCGTAGAGGTCGAGCTCGTGGCAGATCTCCATATAGCGGTAGAAGCGCTCGCGGGCGCTGTCAGCATCCTTCCTTCCGCTCATCACGCTGCCGTCAAGTTCGAGCTCCATAGAAAGGCCGCATTTGCGCACGCTCTCCTTATAGGTATCCATAGAATACTCCGGATGCCACAGGTAGTTAGGCTGCATCATCACATAGTCCAAATGGAAATCCTGCCATTTGTTGTAGCCGCCTGCGTGGTTGTACGGAATCCAGGACATAGTGTAGCCCAGGCTGTGCACATAGTCAGAGATCGCCGGATATAGCTGGTCGCTCTTTTTGAGCTCGTAGGACCAGCCGTTGCCCGGAGTCACAATATCTTCGGTAAAGCAATAGAAGCCTTCGAGCTTGAGGTTGCGGTAGCCTGCGGCCTTCCAGCGCGCCAGAGCCTCGCCGATGAACCAGTGCACAGCCGCAAGGCGGTCTTCACCCTTGCTGAAGTCCAGTCTGCGTCCGTCCAGCTCTCCCCAATATGTGGTTGAGGAGAGGGTGTCGCGGTAGTTCTGGTAGATAATAGGGTCCGGGATGGAAATCACAACCTTGCGCGCTGTCGGAGGAGGCCCCAGCCTCTTGCGTGCATCTGAGACAGCCTGGTCCAGGGCATCGAAACCGTTGTCAGGAGTAAACCACCAGTCGAGGAAATGCTCCCAGGACTCGCGGTCGCCGGACAGATTGCCGTAGCCTGTGCCCAGAGACCTTACCCTGTTGCCGTCAGTGCCCTTGTCCCAAATCTCCAGGGCGAGGAAAGCATCAAACAGCCAGCTTTCCCTGCCCTGAGGATCTGTGTAAGTTACGTGGCTCGCAAGCCTTTCCTTGTCCCAGTTGCACGGGTCGCGGAGCACATTGCCCCCGTAAAGCAGGGCCATATTGTCGTAGCCTTTCGGTTCGGTGCACCCTGCCAGCATCAGCACGGCCGCAAGGGCCGGCAGCATAGAACGCAGTTTCATATCGCTTACTTTATGAGTTGGGCCTTGAGCTGTTCGATCTTTGCATCCGCATCAGCGCCCTTTGCTCCGAAGTAGAACTTTATTTTAGGCTCGGTGCCGGAAGGACGGATGCTGACAACATCGCCTGCCTCGGTGAAGAACTGCAGCACATTGGACTTAGGCTGACCGGTCTTCTCAGGCTCGAGATAGTCCACAACCTTCACTATAGGGCTGCCGCAGAGCTCGGCCGGAGGAGTAGCGCGGAAGTCGGCCATAATTTTCTGGATTTCCTCTGCTCCGCTCTTGCCCTTGCGCACAAGGCTTACGAGGCCTTCCTTGCGGTAGCCGTACTCCTTGTAAATGCGCTGCATCAGCTGATAGATGGTAAGACCCTGCTCTGCTGCCCAGGCGGAAGCCTCCGCAACCATAGCTGCAGCAATCTGGGCGTCCTTGTCACGCACATACTGGCCTACATTGAAGCCGTAGCTCTCCTCACCGCCGCAGACGAACTCGCCTGTGGCCTCATTGCGCTTTACGATTTCAGCGATATATTTGAATCCGGTAAGGACATTGTAAACAGGAACGCCGAAGCTCTCGCAGATTTCGCGGATGAGCTCGGTGGTAACTATGGTCTTTACGACATATTTGCCCTCTCCCAGAGTGCCGAGCTCCTTGCGGCGGCTGAGGATGTAGTAAGTCATAAGGGATGCGGTCTGGTTGCCGTTGAAGAGCACCATACGGCCCTCATTGTCGCGCACTGCGATGCCCATTCGGTCGGCATCCGGGTCGGTTGCGATTACGAGGTCTGCTCCGGTCTCTTCCGCCTTGGCAATAGCCATCTTAAGGGCTGAAGCCTCCTCAGGGTTAGGGGAAACGACGGTAGGGAAATCTCCGTCATTGATATCCTGCTCGGGAACGTGGATGATGTTCTTGAAGCCCATACGGGACAGGGTTTCAGGCACAAGCCTGACTCCGCAGCCGTGCAGAGGGGTATAGACAATCTTGATGTCGCTGTGCTTTGCGTCAAGCTCAGGGCTGAGGGTGAGCGAAAGGATGTCGCGCAGGTAGCACTCGTCCTCGGCTGCGCCCATCATCTCTATGCATCCGCGGCTCTCAGGGTCGTGGAACTTGACCATTGAAGGGGAGGTAATCTTGGCAACCTCGGCAACGATGGCGGTATCCACAGGTGAAGTAATCTGTCCGCCGTCACTCCAGAACACCTTGTAGCCGTTGTATTCCTTAGGATTGTGGGAAGCAGTCACCATAACTCCTGCGGTAGCGCCCTTGAGGCGTATGCTGTAGCTGAGTTCAGGTGTAGGACGGATGCCGTCGAAAAGGTAAACGTGAAGTCCGTTTGCGCTGAGCACATCCGCGGTAATCTGTGCGAACTCGCGGCTGTGGTTGCGGCTGTCATAGGAGATGCAGACCTTCAGGTCTTCTCCGCTTACATTCTGCAGAATGTAGTTGGCAAGTCCCTGGGTGGCCATTCCGACAGTATACTTGTTCATTCTGTTGGTACCGACACCCATAATGCCGCGAAGTCCGCCGGTACCGAATTCGAGATTGCGGTAGAATGCGTCCTCGAGCTCGGCCTGAGGGCCTTCCATAAGGGCTTTAACTTCGTTTCTTGTCTGCTCGTCGAATTCCTCGCTGAGCCAGCTCTGTGCTGTTGTTCTGTAGTCAGTCATAATGTTATGGATTTATGTGTTAATTGTTGCTGAATTTCAGATGCTTTGTCCAGAAAGCGGCATCGGCAGCCATATCGTGCTCGCCCTGAGCTCCGCGGTATCCGTGCATGCCGTCAGGGTAAATCATCAGCTCGAATTGCTTGCCCGCCTGCTGGAGGGCGTCGATGAGCTGAAGGGTGTTCTGGAAATGCACATTGTCGTCCCCGGTGCCGTGGGTAAGCTTGAGGCAGCTGCTGGTATCGTCATAGCTCTCCACATAGTTGAGCACACGGGCTGCGCTGTAGCCCTCGGGATTGCGCTGGGGTGTGTCCATAAAGCGCTCGGTGTAGTGGGTATCATAAAGTTCCCAGTCATAGACTCCCCCGCCGGCTATTCCGCAGCGGAAGATTTCAGGATGGGTAAAGACCAGCATTGCGGTCATAGTTCCTCCGAAAGAGAAGCCCTCGACTCCTATCCTGTCCGCATCCACATAAGGCAGACTCTGGAAATAGCGCCCCCACTCGCAGAAATCCTCAACCGGCACGCTTACAAGGTCCCTGTAGATGAGATCAATGTCGGCGCGGCCGTTGTGCCCTGCTGCCCTGCTGTCGGCTACGACCTTGATGATACCGTTGTTGTAGTACCAGAAATCGCGCTTTGAAGGGCCCCTGCGCCAGGAATCATAGACATAAGGCGTGTCCGGACCTCCGTATATTTCCATCACCAGAGGATACTGCTTTTCCGGGTCGAAGTCCTTGGGATAGGCGATTTTTGCAGGCAGGGAGGTGCCGTCCTCAAGAGTGAGGCGTATGATTTCCCATTGCGGGCGCTCTTCATCCTGCGCAGCGGCCTTCTTCTCTATATGTCCCCTGGCTTTTCCCGTCTTGAAGCTGTACCTGACAGGAGGGGTGTTGCAGGTGGAGAGGTCAGCCTTGAATCTGGTCCAGTCCTCGGAGAACTCCACATTGGAAACCGAGAAGTTCGGATTGGTGAGAGGCTGCACGGCTCCGCTGCGGTCCAGGCGGTAGAGGGTGCACCTCACATCGCTGTCCCTGTAGGCGGTGAAATATATATCGCCCCTGGCGCTGTCCATACCTATAAGGCTCACCCTCCAGTTAGGGCCGTCGGTAAGACGCTTGAAAACGCTGCCGTCGTAGGAAAGGAAATAAAGCTGCTGCCAGCCTGTCTCGAAATCGCGCACCATCACAAGGCCCTCAGGACCGAAAAGCATATCTTCCATCCACTTGGTCCATGTGTGGTACTCTTCTGTGTATATGCTTGCAAGCGAACCGTCCTGCGCATTCACGGCAAAGAGCTCGAGCTGCTGCTGGACACGGGGCATCCTCTGCACGAAGAGGCGCTGCGAATCGTCACCCCAGAACGGGGTGCCGAAATACTGGTCCTGCGAGTAATCGAAATCCGCCCATACCGTCGCCCGGGGCTCGTCAAGGGAGATAATGCCTACCCGGCAGCCCGGGTTGGTGTCTCCGGCTTTCGGATAACGGGTCTGAGAGAGGCTGCCGTATTTGCCGCAGGCGCTGTAAATCGGAAACATAGCCACCCGGCTGTTGTCGAAACGGTAGAAGGCCAGCTTGCGGGAGTCCGGACTCCACCAGAAGGCCCTGTACCTGGACGGACGGCCGAAGATTTCCTCATAATAGACCCAGGAGGCATAGCCGTTGAGTATGAGTTCGGACCCGTCGTCAGTAAGTCTGAGGGTTGAGCCTGAAGCAAGCTCGCGCACATAGAGGTCGTTGTGCTCGTCGGTGAAAGCTTCCCATTTGCCGTCAGGCGAAAGGGTGTTGTTGATTTCCTCCGCTCCGGCAACCAGGACGGCAAGCAGGCAGGCAAATGTCAGTATTGTCTTTTTCATACGAAGAATCTGTCAGGAAAATTGACGAGGTAAACTTTCTCTACCGCCCTCGTCAGTGCGGTGTAAAGCCATTTGAGGTCATCGGGGCTCTGGTCCGGCATCCAGAACGGGCAGTCGATGAATACGCATTTCCACTGTCCGCCCTGCGATTTGTGGCAGGTGACGGCCTGGGCATACTTGAGCTGCAGGGCGTTGTAGTACGGGTCCTCACGCACGGCATTGTAGCGCTTGCGCTTGGAACTGATGTCGGCATAGTCCGCATCCACTCCCCTGTAGAGGGCGTTCTGCTGCTCAGGGCTGAGGCTGGCAGACTCTGATTCGAGGGTGTCGAGGCAGACCTTGGCGTGCACCTGCTCGTCGTCATAGTCAGGGAAACTCAGCACCGCATCGGCGAAATGCAGGCCGTAGCGCTGCTCGTAGCCGCCTATTCTGCGAAGCTCGGCTATGTCACCGTTGGCAATATAGCCCATCTTCGAATCCTGATCCAGGAACTGGTAGCAGTTCTTGACTATCATCAGCTTGTCTCCGCGCAGCAGCCTTTCTTCCTTGAACTGGACCGTGGAGCGTATGCCGAGGTTGTAGCGTATCGCCATCTTGTTGGAGCGGCAGAGCACTATGGTCTCGTCCTCCCCATAGGTTTGGTAGGCGGAGGCGAGCGTGTCGATAAGGCGGTCTCCGCTCACCCTTTCGATATCGGTGCAGCCGTGAAGGTTCAGTTTGATGGTGCCGGCCTGAAGGTCCCTCCTGAGGACTGTGGCATTGCGCAGAATCCCTGAGCTCTCGGCCTGGCGGACAACGGTGGAAAGCTCCCCGAACATCACTCCTCCATACACGGAGATGAAATCCCTGGCGAGCGCAGGACTTTCGTCCATACCCACGGGAGGGAGCTGTGCACTGTCTCCCACAAGCACCAGACGGCAGTCCACGCCCGAGCGCACGAAGCTTATAAGGTCGTCCAGCAGATTGCCTGAGCCGAAGATGGAAGCTGCGTTTTCGACAGGGGTGTCAATGCCGATCAGAGAAGCCTCGTCCACGACGAAGAGGATGTTTCGGGACTTGTTGGGATTGAGGGTGAAGTTGCCCATGCCTTCGTTTGAAACCCCTTTCTGGCGGTATATGCATTTGTGGATGGTCTGGGCAGGAGCGCCCGCAAAGCCGCTGAGCACCTTGGCTGCACGGCCTGTCGGAGCGAGGAGTACCGAGTTGATACCGTAATCCTTGAGGGAATTGATGACAGCGGCAAGAGCCGATGTTTTTCCGGTGCCGGCATAGCCGTTCACAACCAGGATATCGGCGTCATCTGAGGCAAGGAACTCTCCCACAGTGTGGAACAGTCTTGCCTGGCACGGGGTGGGTTCGTAGCCGAACTTCCCCAGGAAACCGTTTTCGAAGAATGCCGCCCTGTCCATATCATTCAGTCTTGCTTCCCGATTTCAGGGCTGTGATGCGGCGGCGCAGCTGGTCGTTTTCTTCGGCTAGCTCGCGTATGCCGTCGTTTATCTGCTTTATCTGGTCATCGCCCTCGAAGTCCACATTGTATTTGCGGTTCTGGGTGGAATGGCGCTTGAGGGCTGCCGCAATCCGGTATAGCGGCTTGACATAGTAGAACTGCAGGAAGAAAAGCAGCATCAGCACAAGCACAAGACCCACTCCTGCCGTCACGATTCCGGGCATAATGCTGCGGTAGTAGCCGCTGTCGAAGTCCTCGGACTTGTTGTTGAGATTCTCGTATATGGCCTGGGAAAGCAGGTCTATGGAGCGCCTCAGCCTCTGGTAACGCGGTTGCAGACGGTTGAAGTACCACTCCCTCGTGTCGATGAAATCGGAAGAATAGACTTCAGGAAGCTCAAGGGAGGTGAGCATATAGGCCGCATAGGAATATTCTACGGAGTCTGCGAGCGCCAGGGTGGAACCGTTGCTCTCCTTCAGAGCGGAGCGGAGCTTGTCGCATTTGTCCATAAAGGACTCGGCATCGAACTGCGGCATCTGCTGCCCGCTTCCGTCCCCGATAAGGGCAAGAAGGTCGAGATTGTACTCGTTGGCAACATCGGAGAGCTGCCTTGCCACATTGATGCTGTTGATATCTTTGGAGATTCCCTCTGAGATATAGCGGCTCATCTTGGAATACTCCATTACCGAAATTACGCTTGACAGAAGAAGAACTGTCGCAATGGCACCTAGACTCAGGGAGAGTTTAGGACTCATTCCCAGCTTCAGTTCTTTTTTAGATTTTTTCGCTTTCGCGGACGCCATTTTTAAATTTTTTGAAAAAATTTCTAAAATACCCTCAAATATACGAAATGTTTTTAATAAATTTGTGAGTTAATACTACATCAAAAGGATAAAAAATATGACGAAGTTGAAGCCTATAGAAAAAGACATTCTGAGGCTTTGCATAGAAAACGATACATACAGCATCGCGGATTTCAGCAAGAGCCTCAATGTCAGCGTTCCTACCATTACCAAGACTGTTCTGGATATGATAGAACGCGGCCTTCTGCAGGACGAGGGCAAGGTCGGCACCAAAGGCGGACGGCGTCCCAGCATATATGGACTCAATCCGGAGGCCGGTTATTTTGTAGGCGTTGACATTTCCAGACAGCATTTCCATCTTGCCGTCTGCGATTTCAAGGGAAACCTGCTGGCTTTCATTCCCGAGATTCCTTTCGTTCTGGAAGCGAATGCGGATTCTTTCAAAAAAATCTGCCAGTGCGTCAAGGATGAGGTTGCCAAGACAGGCATTCACTGGGACAAGGTTCTGGGGGTAGGCGTGAGCCTTTCCGGAAGGGTCAATCCGGAGAAGGGCTATTCGCTGACCTATTTCGTAAGCGACGATATTCCTATGCGCATTCTCTTCGAGCAGCAGCTGGAAGTGCCGGTAAACATAGAGAACGACTCCAGGGCGATGACCTACGGGGAGTATATGCATCTGGGCAAGGAAGCCGACAAAAATATGATTTTCATCAACCTCAGCTGGGGCCTGGGTATGGGAATGATACTTGGCGGGGAGCTTTACTACGGCAAATCCGGTTTCTCCGGAGAAATAGGCCACTTCCCCGTACTTGACAACAACCTTATCTGCCGTTGCGGCAAGGTGGGCTGTCTGGAAACCGGTGCATCAGGAAGCGCGCTTCACAGGATGATATTGGAGAAGATTTCTTCGGGGCGCAAGTCCTCGCTGGCAAGAATATTTGCCCAGAAGGGAGAAGTGCACCTCAACGACATTCTGGATGCAGTCAAAAATGAGGATGTGCTTGCCATCGAGTGCATCGAGACTGTGGGCTCCACTCTCGGGCAGGGCCTTGCAGGTGTAATCAATATCTTCAATCCGGGGCTGGTGGTAATCGGCGGACGCCTGATTGTGGGCAAGGATTATCTTATGCTCCCCATCAAGACTGCCGTCAACAGGTATTCCCTTTCCAAGGTCAGCTCGGATACCCGCTTCAAATTCTCCGAACTCGGTCTTAAAGCTGCCGGCGTGGGAGACTGCCTGCTGAGCCGCTCGAAACTTCTCGGAATATAAGACACGCATACAATGAAAAGATTGCTCATCTCTCTTGCAGCCGCCCTCATCTGCATATCGGCGGCCGCACGCCTTAGCGTTAAGGAACCTTGCAGTGACGGTATGGTGCTCCAGCAGCAGACTTCCGCCCTCGTGTGGGGGCACTGCAGCCCCGGAGCAAAAATCAGCGTCAAGGCTTCCTGGGACAATAAGACCGTCAGGACAACAGCTGACAGCAGCGGCACCTGGCGCGCCCGGCTCCAGACCCCGAAGGCTTCCTATACACCGTGGACCATAGAGGTTAAGGGTGACGGGGAGCGTATGCTGCTCCGCGATGTGCTGGTGGGTGAAGTATGGCTTGCAAGCGGCCAGTCCAATATGGAAATGCCTATGCACGGCTATTCTTCAAGCACGGTAGAAGGTGCAGCGGACGCCATTGCACTGTCCGTGAAGCTCGTGGGGAAGATGCGTATGTTTACGGTGAAAGTGACTGAGTCAGAGGAGATTCTGGATGATGTTGCTAACGGCACCGGCTGGAAGGACCCGCTTCCGGAGAACACCCGTTGGATGAGCGCAACCGCTTTCTTCTTTGCCCGCAGGCTGCAGGAAGTGCTGGATGTGCCGGTCGGCATTCTTTCCTTCCCGCGCGGTGGCGCCCGGGTGGAAAGCTGGCTTCCCAAGACTGTGCTGGAGGCTTACGGGGACGAGGATTTATCTCCCGAAACGGTTGCAGCACGCCAGTGGGGCAAGCCTTATATGATGTACCACGGGATGCAGCACCCGCTTCAGGGCTATACCGCCAAGGGCTTCATCTGGTATCAGGGATGCTCCAATGTGGGTCTGCACGACACCTTCGTGCAGAGGATGAGCGATATGGTGGCCCTCTGGAGAAGGGACTGGGGAGACGAAGAGAATGCTATGCCTTTCTACCAGGTTGAGATTACCCCTTACGACTATGCCAACGAGCCGGGCCAGGGAGGACAGGCCTGCCTGCTTCGGGCTGCCCAGCTCGAAAGCTCCAAGGTGATTCCCAATTCTGCCATTGTGATTACGGACGATTTGGTGAAGCCTTGGGAGTATGACAATATCCATCCTTCAATGAAGGAGCCGGTCGGTTGCAGACTTGCCGCCCTCGCCCTGAACCGCGACTACGGTTTTCCGGGGATACGCATAGACTACCCGCAGGCGCAGGGAGCCAGGATGCAGGCGGACGGGCTGGTGAAAGTGAGTATGAGCGGAGCCCGCAACGGCTTTGACAGGACCCATATGATTGAGGGCCTGGAAGTGGTGGATGCGGCAGGCACAGTACACAAAATCAGCGATATCATCTACGACTGGAACGGCAACATCCTGGTGGATGTGAGAACAATAACGGACCCTTGTGAGGTCCGTTACTGCTGGGGAGATTTCGTGCCGGGCAATCTCCACAATATCGAGGCCAACCCGGTAGCCCCTTTCTGCTGCCCTATAGAGTATTAATTCTCAGGCTTATAGGAATCCTTGAGCGTCACGGTTCTGTTGAAGACCGGATGCTCAGAGGTGCTGTCTGCATCCTTGACATAGTAGCCCACGCGCTCGAACTGCACTGCAAGACCTGAGGCATCTTCGAGCATGGCCGGCTCGGCGTAGCCCTTCACTACCACGAGGCTCTCAGGGTTGAGGAAGTCCTTGTAGTCCTTGTCCTCAGGCACCTGGCTCATATCTGCGAGGGTGAAGAGGCGGTCGTATTTGCGCAGCTCCACTTCCTTCATATAGGCTGTGGATACCCAGTGGATGGTGCCCTTGACGGAACGCCACTCGCCGCTGCCCGGTCTGGTTGAAGGGTCATAGGTACACTTGAGCTCAACCACGCGGCCATTTTCGTCCTTTATGACCTCATTGCACTTGATGATGTAGGTGTATTTGAGGCGCACCTCTCCGTCCGGCTTGAGGCGGAAGAACTTCTTCGGAGCATCCTCCATAAAATCTGCCCTGTCGATGAGCAGTTCGCCGGTGAAAGGCACCTTGCGGCTTGCGCCCTCGGGGTCAGCCGGATTGAGCGGACAGTCGTACCATTCGACCTGACCTTCAGGCCAGTTGGTAAGGGTAACCTTGACAGGGTCATCGACTACCATATATCTGTTGGAACGGGCATTGAGGTCCTGGCGTACGCACCATTCGAGGAGCTGCAGGTCAATGAGCTGGTCGCGCTTGGTGACTCCGATTTTGTCGCAGAACATCTTGAGGGACTCGGCTGTGTAGCCGCGGCGCCTTACTCCGCAGAGCGTAGGCATACGGGGATCGTCCCAGCCCGATACGAGGCCCATCTGCACGAGCTCGAGGAGCTTGCGCTTGGACATAAGGGTATAGGTGAGGTTGAGTCTTGCGAACTCATACTGGTGGGACGGATAAATGCCGAGAGTCTCGATAAACCAGTCGTAGAGCGGACGGTGCACATCGAACTCGAGGGTACAGATGGAATGGGTGATGTGCTCAATGGAGTCGCACTGGCCGTGGGTGTAGTCGTACATAGGATATATGCACCATTTGTCACCCGTGCGGTGATGGTGTGCGTGCTTGATGCGGTAGAGAAGCGGGTCGCGGAACATCATATTCGGATGTGCCATATCGATTTTGGCGCGGAGCACCTTCTCGCCGTCGGCATATTTGCCCTCCTTCATCTCGCGGAACAAGCGGAGGTTCTCCTCAACGCTGCGGTTGCGGTAAGGACTCTCTATGCCCGGCTTGTCCACTGTGCCGCGGTGGGCGGAGATTTCCTCCTGGGTTTCGTCATCCACATAAGCGAGGCCGCGTTTGATAAGCTCCTCGGCCCACTCGTAGAGCTGGTCGAAATAGTCTGAGGCGTAGCACTCCTTCTCCCACTGGAAGCCGAGCCACTTGATGTCTTCCTTGATGGCATCAACATACTCGGTGTCCTCCTTGGTAGGATTGGTATCATCGTAACGCAGGTTGGTCTTGCCGCCGTATTTCTGGGCAAGTCCGAAATTTATGCAGAGGCTCTTGGCGTGTCCAAGATGGAGATATCCGTTCGGTTCCGGAGGGAAGCGGGTAAGAATGGAGCTTACTTTTCCGGTTTTCAGGTCATTTTCAATAATCTCTTCGAGAAAATTGAGCTTCTTTACTTCTTCTTCCATAAGGCTGGTTTAATAAAATCGGACAAATATAGTATATTTGCGGCAGTTTTTAATACTCTTGCAATGGTAAAATCTATGACAGGCTACGGCAAAGCCGTCGCAAATCTCGAAAACGGCAATCTTACCGTAGAAATCCGCACCCTCAATTCCAAGAACGCAGACATCAACCTGAAAAGCAGCCTGCTTCCCAAGGACAAGGAACTGGGAATCAGGGCCAAAATCGCAGGCGCCCTTCAGAGGGGAACGATAGATGTGTTCCTGACCTGGGAGCCCAATGCGGCAGAGAGCGCCAAGCTTGTGAACACAGGTCTTGCAAAGGAGTATTTCAGGCAGATCAGCGAGCTGGGAGCCGAAATCGGTGCCCGCAATCTGATGCTGGACAATCCCAACGAGCTGATGGCAAATATCCTGAGGATGCCGGATGTGATTGATGCGCGCAAGCAGGATGTGATTACCGAGGAGAACTGGCCTTCAGTGGAGGCAGCTTTCGACAGCTGCCTTGAGGCGGTGAATGTGTACAGAGCACACGAGGGAGAGGTGCTCTACAGGGATGTGACGAGCCGTGTACACAAGATTGAAGCCATCTATGACGAAGTGGAGGCCTTGATTCCGGAGCGCGTGGCTGCAGTCCGTGAGAGAATACTCAAGGCTGCGGAGGAACTCAGCCTCAAGCTTGACGGCGAGAGACTGGAGCAGGAGATGATTTTCTATCTGGAAAAACTGGACATCAACGAAGAGCGGGTACGCCTGCGCCAGCATTGCAAGTATTTTGTGGACACCATAGACAGCGAACCTTACCCCGGCAAGAAACTCGGCTTCATCATCCAGGAGATGGGCAGGGAAATAAACACAACCGGATCCAAGGCCAATCACGCCGGGATCCAGAATTGTGTTGTGCGTATGAAAGACGAGCTCGAGAAAATCCGCGAGCAGTCGATGAATATTCTTTAGAAGCTTACCGTTACCTCTCCGACTTCAAGGCCCCAGCATCCGTCGGTTACCACAGGCACTTTCTTGCCTGAAGCATCCTTGGGATATACCAATTCCTCCACGAAGGTGTGGGTATGCCCTCCGATTACAAGGTCGAGAAAGCGCGTCTTCGGGACGAGAGCCAGGTCATCCTCATAGCCCAGATGGGAAAGGAAGATGATGAGGTCGCACTTCTCCACTTTGTGCAGATACTCGGCCCACTTCCCCACTGCCTCTGCTGTGTCCATTTGGCGGATACGCTGGGATATGCTTGCCGCCACATTGGATCGCAAATCCGGCGCAGCTCCTATGATTCCTATTTTCTTTCCAGCCTTTTCAATTATGGCATAGGGACTTACAAGACCTGCAAGAGGCGTTCCCCCGAAATCCACATTGGAGCAGACCACCGGGCATTTCACTCTTTCGAGACGAAGCGCGAGGTCTTCGATGCCGTTGTCGAATTCGTGATTGCCTAGGGTGATGCAATCGTAGCGCATAGCATTGATCACATTGACTTCAAGAGAGCCTCCGAGCTTGGTGTAGTAGGAAGAGCCCTGATTGAAGTCTCCTGCGTGCACAAGCAGCACATTCTGCGGGCCGCGGGAGTTGCGCACGCTGTCGATGATTGCAGCCCTTTCGATGATGCCGCCTTTGGCGGGGTCAGTACGCAGGGCTTCGTGATGGCTGTGGGTGTCATTGACGTGCAGAACGGAAAGTTCTTTACGGACGGCGCAGCTGCAGAGAGCAAGCGCGCAGGCTGTTATGCATAGTATCTTTCTCATTTGCTGACTTTGACCCTCCCGTCGGTCTTGTATTCAAAAGGTTTGGATTCTGCGGCAAAACGCTTTACCGCTGGAAGTATGGCATCACGCAGCAGCAGTTCGGACTGAACCAGCTCTACGGCATCCTTCGCGAGGAAATAACGGTCACCTCCGTTAAGAAGGAAGTCTATGGAGACGAGATTGTAAACCTTGTCATCATCCAGGGGCTGTCCTCCGATTTCTGCGTTCACCAGCTGTCTGTTTTCTATGGCTATCCGGGCTCCACCTATGATTTCAGGGCCTCTCTGTGCCATTTGGGTAAATATTTCCCTGAGAGAGCTGCCTTTCAGGCGTATGAGGCACAGGCAGTTGTTGAACGGGAACATTGAAATGATATCGTCGAGCAGTATGTCTCCTTGCGGCACATCGCACCTGACGCCGCCTTTGTTGAGTATGGCTACATCCATCTTCTCACCGAAAAGTGCGGTTCCGGCTTCGAGTACTGCGTCTGCAGCGAAGTCGTAGAGTTCGCATTCCGGGCCGGTGCGCTCCATTGCCTTGGGAGCATAGCCTATTACCTGCTTGAGCTCGCGCATCTGGGGCTGAGCCTGAATAAGGAGCAGGGCTACATCCGGAGTGCAACCTCCTTCGTAGATTGTTCCGTTGGGGGCTTGATAGCTGCCGGCTTCTACCGTGCCGAGTGCTTCGGTCACATTGTCCGCCGTGGTTGCCGTGACTCCCGTGCGGTGGCTGTCGGCAGGAATTGCCTTCCAGCTGTAGCTCGGGGCGCAGGCGACAAGGGTGAGAGTTGCCGCAAGGATGGCTGCTGTTCTTTTCATATCTATTTCATTCTTAGCCACTTCCAGAGGTCCTTGAAAGTGGATTTCTTGCCGAACATAAGGATTCCGACCTTGTAAATCTTGGCACTGAGCCAAGCCATTGCACCTGTGGTCAGAAGCAGAATCACGATGGAAAGGGCTATCTGCCATCCCGGGACTCCGAACGGAATGCGGGCGAGCATTACGATAGGGGAAGTGAACGGAATCATAGAGCCCCATACCGCGAGGGCGCTGTCAGGCGCATTGAAGGCATACAGGGCGATGAAGTATCCTATCATCAGCGGAATGGTGAGGGGCATCTGCAGCTGCTGGGAGTCGCCTTCATTTTCGACCGCCGAGCCGATAGCTGCAAAGAGCGAAGCGTAGAGCAGGTAGCCGAGGATGAAGAATACTATGAAATAGAGCACTATGGCTCCTATATTGATGCCCTGGATGGTGGCGATGACACTTCCGAGTTCGCTGTTTGCGGTCATTGCAGAAAGCATATCGGTGGATTCGTTCATTCCCTCCATTGAGCCCAACTGTTCCACGAGGGCAGCAGGGTCGGTATCCCCCATAAGTTTAGGGGCGATTATGCCCATACCCGCACCGACCAGAACTCCGGTAAGGAGTATCCAGAGAAGGAACTGGGTGAGGGCGACTGCAGCTATTCCTATGATTTTGCCGAACATCAGCTCGGTGGCGCGCACTGAACTGATGAGCACTTCCACCACGCGGCTGGCCTTTTCTTCGATGACTGCGGACATTACCATTCCTCCGAACATTGTGATGAAGAGGAAGATGATGATGCCGAGCACCATTGAGAGTATGGAGTTGACTCCGGCGTCAGAAACCTTTTCTTCTCCGGATTCGGTGTCGATGGTGTAGCTGTTGATGTGTATGTCAGCCTTGACGTCCTTCATTATCTGCTCCAGGCCATCTATGTTGTAAGTGCTTATCCTGTATGCTTCTACTGCTTCTTCTATGCGACCGGAAATGAGCTCTGTGGTGGTCATTCCTATCGGCTTGAGCGAGGTGAAGTCGGCGCTTACGCTCTTTTCGGCATTGATTGGGGAGATGCCGAGAACGGCGTCGAGGTTGTATTCGCCCAGATGCGCCTTGACGCTGTCGAGAGGCGTGTCTGACATATCCACATAGCGGATGATGTCATTACTTTCCAGATATGGCATTACAATGCCCGAACGGTCAACTACTGCGACGCTCTTGGTGTCTTCCTTGGAGTTCATCATCAGCAGAATAGGCACTACGCAGAGGGCGGCCATCAGTATAGGCACCACGAAGGTTGTGATGAGGAAGCTCTTTTTCTTAACGCGGGTTGAATATTCGCGCTTGATTATTATTCCTATAGTATGCAGATTCATAGTTTACCTCCCTTCAGTTACGAGTTTGATGAAAATGTCGTTCATTCTAGGCATCAGCTCTTTGTAGGAGTTGATGGTGACACCTTTTGCGATATAGCTTTCGAGGGTGCTGGTGCCGTCGGTTTCCCTAGGGAGCACGACTTCGTGGCGACCTTGGTCATCCGTATAGATGAGTTCGACATTGTTGTTGCCGTATTCGCGGCGGATGTCGCTTACGCCTCCGGTGATTACGAGTTTGGACTGGTTGATGAGGGCGATGTTGTCACAGAGTTCCTCGACGCTTTCCATATTGTGGGTGGAAAGGATGATGGTGGCGCCTTCGTCTTTGAGTCTGAGAATCTCGTTGCGGATGACTTCAGCGTTGACGGGGTCGAAGCCGGAGAAAGGTTCGTCAAGTATCATCAGTTTCGGTTTATGGACTACAGTTGTGATGAACTGGAGTTTCTGGGCCATACCTTTGGAGAGTTCTTCGACTTTTTTGTCCCACCAGCCTTCGATGCCGAAGCGGACGAACCATTCTTTGAGGGCCTGCTGGGCCTGGGATGAACTCATACCCTTGAGCTGGGCGAGGTACATTGCCTGTTCGCCGACCTTCATTTTGCGATACAGGCCGCGTTCCTCAGGCATATAGCCTATTTTTTCGACGTCGCGTTGGGTGATTCTCCTTCCCTGGAAGAGGACTTCCCCGCTGGTCGGGATGGTGATTCTGTTGATGATGCGGATGAGGGTGGTTTTTCCCGCTCCGTTCGGTCCTAGCAAGCCGAAGATTTTCCCTTCTGGGATTTCGATGCTCACATTGTCGAGAGCCACCTTCTGCCCGAAGGTCTTGCTTACGTTTTTGATTTGGATGATTGACATAGTTTGTTATTTGTTTATCTGCTGCCTAACACAACTTACAAATATACAAAAATATTGCAAAAACCCTCAGAAGACATTGGACAGCTTGCTTCTTCTCCCATACAAACGCCGGCAGGCAGTTGCCTTCCGAGACCTTCCGCTTCGCTCCATCCCGGCGCTGCGCGCCACCCATTCACATGGCCATGGGCGGCCATGGGTCCTGGAAGGCAACTGCCTGCCGGCTCTCCGAAGTATCCCAATGTGTCACATCAGGAGCAAAATCGGCCTTCCACGCACTTTTCTTCCTCATCTTACACATCAGGAAAACACCACCCTGCCCCACATCGCCGGCAGGCTGTGCCCTCCAGAACCGTCTCGCTTCGCTCGACAGGCTTGCGCCTGTCGCAAAACTTCTCAACCCCAGTCAGCTTTGCTGACAGCCCCTTTCAGGGGCACACGGCCTTCACGATGTTGCGGCCGGTGGCTCCGCTGCTTCGGTTTTCTACGAAAACCTCGCTGACGCTCCACCACGACCGCTGACGCGGTCCCTTCGCGCCTCAGCGCGACGGCGGAGGCCGGGATGTAGCGAAGCGGAATCGGTAGGCCGGGAGCCGCAGAGGATGGTGCGGAGGCGGAGCCTCTGCCAAAAGTGCCGAGGGTGGCACAGGTTCTCGGAGGGCAGCTGCCTGCCGTCTCTCCGAAGTATCCCAATGTGTCACATCAGGAGCAAATCGGCCTCTCACGCACTTTTCTCTCCTCTTCTCACACATCAGGAAACCACTAACCTGCCCGCGGTGCAAAAAACAGGGCAAAAATTGCTTTTGGGGCGGAAAAACCGAGTCAAAAGCAAAAAATGAGGCAAAAATTGCACCGTGGGGGATACTGTGAGTAAATTTCCAGAAATCCATCCCGAAATTTGACACAGTCGGGAATTGTTGCGATATTTGCCGTATGGCAAAACAAAGTACGGACGCTGCGGCCCTGAGCCGCCAAATGATTGATGACATCAAAGCCGGCAGTTTCAAACCGGTATATCTGCTGATGGGAGACGAGCCCTATTACCCGGACCTCGTTTGTCAGGCCATTCTCGACAATTGCGTTGACGAGATGGCACAGGACTTCAACCAGACCGTGTGCTATGGCGCTGATGTAACTGCCGATTCGGTTGTAAGTGCAGCCAGGCAGTATCCTATGATGTCCGACCACGTGCTTGTAGTTGTCAAGGAAGCCCAGCTGATGAAGACTCTGGAGAAACTCAGCGTCTATACCGAAAACCCTCAGGACACAACCGTACTGGTAATTCTGATGCACGGAGCCTCAGCAGACAAACGCAAAGCCCTCTACAAATCCATTCAGAAAAGCGGAGCCGTTCTCGAAAGCAACGCCCTCAGGGACTATGAGATTCCCCGCTGGATAGACAATTATTACAAGTCCAGGGGCCTCACCATCGAGCCTGCCGCTGCAGCTCTTATGGCGGAAAGCATAGGCACAAGTCTTTCCACCATAGTCGTGGAGACTGACAAGATGCTCAAGAATCTGCCGGAAGGAACCACCTCCATCGGTGTTTCCGATGTAGAGAAGAACATAGGAGTCTCCCGCCAGTACAGTATTTTCGAACTCACCAAGGAACTCTCGGCACGCAATTCCGCCAAGGCGCTCAAAATCGCTTCCCACATAGGCAACGCCGCAAAATTTGCTATGCCTATGGCCGTCAGCGCATTATATACCCACTTCAACAGGATTCTGCGCTATGGTGCACTGCTCTCCCGCGGCGGCTACCCTTCGCCTGAAGACAAAGCCAGGGCCCTCGCAGGAGTGAATCCTTATTTCTATAAAGAATACGACCAGGCCGTCCGCAACTACTCCGTGCGACAGGCTATGGAAGCCGTTACCCTGCTCTGCGATTACGATTATCTGGGCAAGGGTGGCGATGGAGGCAATCAGAACCCGGGGGAACTGCTGGTGGAGCTTACCGCGAAACTGCTGAGCTTGTGAAGCCCCTCTTGCCGTGGTAGCCGTCTGCGCATCCCACGCGCTGCACGGTAAGTTGTTTGCTTACAGGGTCATATGTAACCAGATTGAAGGCGTCGGCATTCTCGCCGCTGCGGTCGCTGTCCAGCATATAGCGGTCCAGCTCTCCCGCCTTGTCCACCAGAATCTGCAGCTGGCGCCCGTGATTCTTCACATAGCCCACATAGTCATTGTGGTTATGGCCGCTGAGCCAGCATACGAAGGTACCTCCCTCATCTATAAACTTGTCCACCGGGTCGAAGGCGCAGTCGGGCATACTCTCGATCTGCACCGCTCCCGGGTTGGATGAGGCCGGATAATCCCTGCCGTCCGGAGTGAGGGCCGGATCGAAAGGTACCATACCGAACTCCGCAGGATAATGGGTAACTGTAATGACAGCGAGGCCAGCTTCCCTGGCAGAGGCCAAAGTGGCGGTAAACCAGTCAGCCTGGGCATCGTCGTAATGGATGCAGTCCAACACAATCAGGCGGGTGGCGCTGCAAGGATAGTCTTTATAATAATAACAAGCTTGATAATCAGGCGACTGCGCATCATTAACCCCCGCAGGCTGGCACACTCCCCATCCGCTAATGGTAGGATGCTGAGGGTCCGGGCCCACGAAGAAGCGCGAGTAGGCTTCCTCCTTGGTGGCATCGTAAGGCTTGTCGGTCTGGGACCATAGCAGATGGCCCTTCCAGCAGTCGTGGTTGCCTATTGTGTTGAGGATGCGTCTGCCTCCGGGCACGCTTTCGAAAACATTTTCATCATCGTAATAGCACATCACTCCGTCTCCCGTGTGGATGGCGTCGTCCACATCGTGGCTGTCCATATATTCCACTATTCTCTGAAGATGGAGCGCCGAGCCGTGAAGGTCGGAGAAATGAAGCAGCTGCAGGGGTCTGAGCTGCCCGGCGTCTGTGCCGTGGTTGCAGGCGGATGCCGCGATGCAGGTGAGTGCAGGGCTAATGGCGGATGCAGGGCTAGTGGCGGATGCCGTAAGCAGGGCGGCGAGGCAAAGTCTTAGTGTCAAAAGCATAATATTTTTCTTATATACTGCAAATTTAAGGAATTGTATTCTTATTTTTGCAAATATGGAAAAAGAGATTCTGCAGATTCTTGCCGAGGAGATTGTTCCGGCAGAGGGTTGTACCGAACCGATTGCACTGGCATATGCCGCTGCGCTGGTTAGTGATGCACTCAACAGCAACAATAGCACCACCAGCACCAAGGCACCGTTACTGGACAAGTGGCCGCAGATGGATGTGTATCTGTCCGGGAATATGATTAAGAACGTGAAGAGCGTACATATTCCGAATGCTGAAGGGAAGGTGGGTATTGAGACGGCAGTGGCGATGGGAGCCTTGCTGGGTTGCAGTGCCAAGAAGCTGATGGTGATTGCGGACGTGGACCACAGCCGGCTGGACGAAGTCTATCAGTATGCAGAATCGGGACTTATCAAGGTGCATTTCCAGAAAGACTGTCCAAAGCTTTACATCCGCATCGAGGCGGAGGATGTGCTGGTTGAGATTACCGATTTCCATACTCACGTCAACAGGTACAGCCGGGCCGGAGTGTCACTGCTTTCGGAAAGCGATGCATCTTGTTCGGATAGCGTCAAGAAAGAGGAACTCACCGACCGAAGTTTCCTCACTATCGATAACATCTGTCACACGGCCGACACCATAGCACTGGAGAAAATCGAGCCCCTTTTCAACAAGGTCATAGAGCTCAACACGGAGATTGCGCGCGAAGGTCTTCGCGGAGACTATGGAATCTCCATAGGCAAGACCATTCGCGAGGGAATAGATGAGGGGATATATGGCGCTGACCTCAAAAACATGCTGTCCTCCTTTGCTGCAGCAGGCAGCGATGCCCGAATGAACGGTTGTCCTCTCCCGGTTATGACGACCAGCGGAAGCGGAAACCAGGGTATGACCTGTTCCCTGCCGATTATCGAGTTCTGCCGGATGCGCGATCTGCCTCACGAGAGACTCATCCGCGGGCTCTTCGTTTCCCACCTCATCACGATTCATATCAAGGAAGTAATAGGACGCCTTTCGGCATATTGCGGCGCTATGGCTGCGAGTGCTGGAGTGAGCGGCGCGCTGACCTATCTTGACGGAGGCGATGCCAAGCAGATAAAAATGGCCGTAGAAACGACTCTGGCCACGGTTTCGGGAGTAATATGCGACGGAGCGAAGAGCAGTTGCGCCACCAAGATTGCTACCGGCATCAGCGCGGCGGTCGATGCTTTCGTTGCTGCCCGCAAGGGACGCGGACTGAGCTATGGCGAAGGCATTGTCGGCTGCGACATCGAGAAGACCATTGACCACGTCGGCACCCTCGGTTCCGACGGAATGCGCCTCACCGACGATGTCATCCTCGACATAATGCTTCACGAATAAACTCTATCCTCCCATTCCGTACAGGAGAAGGGTCTCTGGTGTACAAACCGGGAGAGAACCTGGCCAATCGCGCCTCAGTACCTTCATCGTGCAATTTTTGCCTCATTTTTTGCTTTTGACTCGGTTTTTCTGCCCCAAAAGCAATTTTTGCCCTGTTTTTTGCACCGCGGGCAGGTTAGTGGTTTCCTGATGTGTGAGAAGAGGAGAGAAAAGTGCGTGAGAGGCCGATTTGCTCCTGATGTGACACATCAGGAATTCCGAAATGTGGCCTGGAGATGGCTGTGGGGCAGGTTGGTGGTTTCCTGATGTGTGAGATGAGGAGATATAAGTGCGTGAGAGGCCGATTTTGCTCCTGATGTGACACATTGGGATACTTCGGAGAGCCGGAAGGCAGCTGCCTGCCGGCGGTTATATGGGAGAAGAAGCGGGCTGCTACCAGCCGGCGAAGGGCGTCAAAGGAGGGCGGAGCGCAGGTCTGCGGCGAACTGGGCGGGACCACGGAAGAGGATGGCGGTCATGCCGACGGAGCGGGCGCCGTCAATGTTTTCGGAGCGGTCATCGGTGAAAAGGCACTCGGTAGGGTCCAGGGAAAACTTTTCGCAGAAACGGCGGAAAATCGCAGGGTCGGGTTTGATGAGCTTTTCCTCGGAAGAAATAAGGGTCCCGTCCATCATCTGGAGAATATCATACTTGTCCCTCACCTCATAAACCGCCTCGCTCCAGTTGGTCAGTCCATAAATCCCGTAACCCTTGGCCCTGTACTCATTGATAAGTTCTCTCATCCCCTCTATCTCCCCGATAATAATCTCCATATGCCTGTCGTGGAACTGCTGCAGATGCCACGCAAACTTGGGATACCTGGACTGAAGTTCGGCAGTAAGCTCTGCCGTATTCTGCTCTCCCTTGTCAAGACGGTTCACAAAATGCTCCCTCTCGGTCATAGCAGCAAACTCAAGCAAATCCTCCTCGCGCTCGAAAAGGGAATAGAAAAACCTCTCTATATTGTAGTCCACCAGGACCTTACCGAAATCAAAAACCAAATTTTTAATCATACACACTACTGTTGGAATCCACCTGCCAAATCAATCATACAAATCATTCACACTATTTATTGCTGGGCTCCGCCTGCCAAATCCAGAATCTCAGCAGTAATCTTGGCCTGGCGTCCCTTGTTATACTCAAGTGTAAGTTCGGAAAGCATTTCGTTTCCGTTGTCGGTCGCAATCTGCATAGCGACGGTGCGCGCAGCGTGCTCGGCAGCATTGCTGTCAAGGAGCACCGAATAGAGTTTCAGCCGAATTACCTGAGGAAGCAGTTCATCGAAAAGCTTTTCCCTTCCGGGCTCGACAATATAGTCCTCATACGCCTCTGCACTGTTGCCGCTGTTCAGGTCTGCCAGCAGAGAAGTATCGAAAGGCAGCAGGGTCTCTACTTGAGGCTTCTGGCTTGATGTCGAAACGAAATGGTTCCAAACCATTATGACTTTGGAAAAACGGCCCTCCAGATAGTCCTGTATTATTTTCTGTGCAAGTTCGCAGGCCTTTGCATATCCGGGATGATGTGCCATATCACTCCAATCCCCCTCTCCGGCAATGCCTGCCACGGCAAAAGACTCGGCCATCTTCTTTCCTACTGCATAGAGCACCACCCCGTCTTTTCCGCCACAGAGGTCAACCATTTTCAAAGCCTTCTTGAAAACATTGGCATTGAAGGCACCGCAAAGCGAAGAGTTTGAGCTGAAGGCAATTATTGCGACAGGCAGTTTCTCATCCCCTTCCCTGCAGAGGGCAGAGAGCGAAGACGGTTTTGCGATACGAAGGATGGAAGCGAGTTCCTGCTCATAGACGGCACAGCGCTCGGCAGCCTGCTGGGCCTTGTGAAGCTTGGTGGATGCCACCATCTTCATAGCTGAAGTAATCTTCAGCGTGCTGCGTACAGACGAAATGCGCCCCTTTATTTCCTTCAGAGAAGCCATATCACTTCAACGAACTGCAAACGATATCCGCTACTTCTTCAATAACCCTTGCCTGCTCATCACCAAGTACTCCGGCAGCTAGGGCATCCAGCACATCGGAGTGGGAAGCCCTCATAGCCGCGAGGAACTGATTCTGGAAGTCGCTCACCTTATCAATGGCAATGGATGACATCAGAGCGTGGGTTCCGCAATACAGCACTGCCACCTGCTCGCCCACAGGCATAGGGGAATATTGGTTCTGAATCAGGAGCTGATTGTTCTTGCGGCCCTTGTCGAGCGCCATCTCCGTAACCTTGTCCATATCGGACGAGAACTTGGAGAAGGACTCGAGCTCGTTGTACTGGGCCTGGTCCATCTTGAGAGTTCCCGCAACCTTCTTCATTGATTTCACCTGAGCGGCACCTCCGACTCGGGAAACCGAAATACCCACATTGATGGCAGGGCGGAAACCCTGGTTGAACAGGGACGATTCCAGATAAATCTGACCGTCCGTGATGGAAATCACATTGGTCGGGATGTAGGCAGACACATCGCCTGCCTGGGTTTCGATGATAGGAAGTGCGGTAAGCGACCCTCCCGCCTTCACCTTGCCCTTCAGGGACTCAGGGAGGTCGTTCATCTGCTCGGCCACCTCCTGCTGGGAAATAATTTTCGCTGCCCTTTCAAGAAGGCGGGAATGCAGATAGAACACATCACCCGGATAAGCCTCGCGTCCGGAAGGTCGGCGCAGAATCAGGGAAACCTCGCGGTAAGCCACCGCCTGCTTGGAAAGGTCATCATAAACCACAAGCGCGTGCCTTCCCGTATCACGGAAATATTCGCCAATGGCGGCACCGGCAAAAGGAGCATAATACTGCACCGCAGCCGGGTCAGCGGCAGTAGCGGAAACAACTATGGTATAGTCCATTGCGCCCTTGTTGCGAAGGGTCTCGACTATGTTGGCAACGGTGGAGCCTTTCTGTCCCACGGCAACATAGATGCAATAGACAGGCTCTCCCTTGAGGTAGTTGTCCCTCTGGTTGATGATGGTATCCAGAGCAACTGCGGTCTTGCCTGTCTGGCGGTCGCCGATAATGAGCTCGCGCTGTCCCCTTCCGATAGGAATCATCGCATCCACGCTCTTCAGACCGGTCTGAAGCGGCTCGCTTACAGGCTGACGGAAGATAACTCCCGGAGCCTTGCGCTCCAGAGGCATCTCACACAATTCGCCTCCGATTTGTCCGAGACCATCGAGAGGATTGCCCAATGGGTCAACCACGCGGCCAACCATCTGCTCTCCTACCCTTATGGAAGCAATTCGTCCGGTTCGGGACACCCTCATACCTTCCACTATCTGGTCGGTAGGTCCGAGCAGCACCGCTCCGACATTATCCTCCTCAAGGTTCATAGCCACCGCCATCACCCCGTTCTCGAACTTGAGCAGTTCGCCGGCTTCGCAGCGGGCAAGGCCATAGATACGGGCGACACCGTCGCTCACCTGCAGCACATAGCCCGTTTCCTCCCAATGCAGGGAATCATCGATGTTTTTGAGCTGTTCCAGAAGGATTTCCGATATTTCACTTGGTCTGATTATCTGCGCCATTATACTATGCGTTTGTTCAATTCATCAAGCCTTCGGCGGATATTTTCGAGATGGCTCCTGGCACTTGCGTCCAGAACCCTGTCATCCACCTCCAGCACAAATCCCCCGATAAGGTCGGGGTCCACCTTTGTAGTGAAGATCATCTTGCCGGCAATTGCTTTGCCGAGAGCCTCGCGCAACTTGGTTTCCAGCTCCGGAGCAGGGACGGCCGAAATCAGCCGGGCCCTTACGACTCCGTTCTGTGCGTAATATTGTTCGACAAAGCTGCGGAGTATATACTTCACATAAGGGAGCCTTCCGTTCTTGCGCAGCAGTACCACCAGCCTCTGGAGTTCGTCCTCGAGCGGTTCGGAAACACTGTCCGGATTCTCCAGCAGAGCCGTGGCCTGGGCACAGACGCGCTCACCGCCTCGGGTCTGGCGTACCAGTTCCAGAAGCGCCTTTGCGTACCTTTTCGAAATGGCTCCGGTATTCATATTCTAACTTTGCCGTTCAATCTTTCTTACCTCATCAACAAGAGTGTTCAGATAGTCCGTCTGGGCCTTGTCGGAGGACAGATCCTTGCGCACCACCTTTTCGGCAATGCTTACGGAGATGCTTGCCACCTCCCTGCGGAGTTCGCGCATAACGCCCTCCCTCTCGGCCTGAATCTGTGCCCTGGCGTTTTCTATCATCTTAGCTGCCTCGTCCTGAGCCTGCAGCTTCGCCTTTGCCACTATCTGCTCACTCTGAGCGGAAGCGTCCTTGAGAATGGCAGCCTGCTTTTCCCTGGTTTCCTTAAGCATAAGCTCACACCTGGTGGAAAGCTCTTCGAACTGTTTCTGGGCCTCTTCCGCCTTGCGCAGTCCCTCTGCAATCTTGTCAGCCCTCTTCCCGGCCATTCCCGTAATCACAGGGAAGCCGAACTTCGCCACAATGAAGAACACGATGGCGAAAATCAGCGTCATCCAGAAGATGAGACCGAAATCAGGAGTAATGAGAGACATAGCGGATTATCCGAGAATACCGAGCAGGCAGACGAGGATTGCGAAAAGGCAGGCACCCTCGACGAGTGCGCCGATGATGATGGCAATAAGCTGGAACTTGCCGGCATACTCAGGCTGGCGTGCACCTGCCTCAAGGGCAGACTTACCTATCTTTGAGATACCGAAAGCGGCTGCAAAGGCTGCCGCTGCCGCTGCAATTGCAATACCTGCTTTTCCGAGAGCTGCGCCTGCAGCTGCCTGAAGAATCATTGTGAGTAACATAATCTTTCTGTATTAATTGTTTGTTCTATTCGTGTTGGGGATGCTGCCGCGACATTCCTATGAATACGCTGGAGAGCATCGTAAATACATATGCCTGAATAAAGGAGACGAGCAGTTCGAGCACGTCCATAAATACTCCGAAGACCACTGACAGGACACCGAGTCCGCTGTTCAGGGCAGCGCCCAGCTCCGCAGTAAGGAAGACCACCGCAATTACGCCGAGCAGCATTATGTGGCCTGCCAGCATATTGGCAAAGAGCCTGACCATAAGGCTGAAAGGCTTGGTGAACATACCTATGATCTCGATGACCGGCATCAGAGGCAGAGGGACCTTGAGCCAGGTCGGCACCTCCGGCCAGAGTATATCCTTCCAGTAGTGTTTGTTGCCGAAGAGGTTGACGGCAAGGAAGGTGAAGAATGCCATACAGAAGGTGACGGCAATGTTTCCTGTGGTGTTCGCACCTCCCGGGAAAAACGGGAATATTCCCATCAGGTTGTTGATGAGTATGAAGAAGAAGGCGGTCAGAAGATACGGGGAATAACGGCGGTAATCCTCTCCCACGCAAGGCTTGATCACATCGTCTTCTATCATCATTATGACCATCTCCATCACTCCGGGCAGGCCCTTCGGAGCCTCCTTCATACCGTCGTGTCTTCGGTACCAGCGCGCCGTGCCCAGCACCAGCACTATGAGTATCAGGCCGTTGATAAGAAGGCCCAGGGCGTTCTTGGTAAAGCTCAAATCCAGCGGTCGGACAAGACTTCCGTCCGGCTGGATTTCGGCCACCTTGCCGTTCTCATCGAAGGCAAAACCCTCCCAGGATTCTCCGTGCGCAAGATGCGACGAGCTGAAAGCGTGCCAGCCCGTTGTCTTGCTCCTTACGATAACCGGAAGCGGTATGGAGATATGGTGCCCGCCAACCGTGGTGATATGCCACTCGTATGCATCGGATATATGGCCGAAGATATAGGAATTGACATCAAAATCCGCCGCCCTGACATCTGCAGGTGTCAGCAGCAGCAAAGCCAGAGCTCCGAGAATTATGTGCATCAATTTCTTCATCCCAGTTCCACACAAACCATCATACGGTCAGAGGCGAACTTCACAAAGCCTGAAGCAATCTCAATGGAATGCATCTTCCCGTCCATACGGTAACGGACTGCTCCCCTTTCGAGGGAGGAAACAATGGGGGCGTGATGCGGCAGCACCTCGAATTCTCCGAGAGTGCCGGGCAGAAACACAGCCTCAACCGTTTCCAGAAGGATTCCGGCTTCAGGAGTTATGACCTCAAGAGTTATCATTTCTTTGCGGCTTCTTCCATTATCCTGCGTCCCTTCTCTATGGCCTCCTCTATGGTTCCGACATTGAGGAAGGCCTGTTCCGGCAGGTCATCGAGTTCTCCGTCCATAATCATATTGAAACCCCTGATGGTGTCCCCTATTTCTACCATCACGCCGGGAACTCCGGTAAACTGCTCGGCAACGCTGAAAGGCTGGGAGAAGAACCTCTGCACCTTGCGTGCCCTGTTTACCGTAAGCTTGTCCTCGTCCGAGAGCTCGTCCATACCGAGAATCGCTATGATATCCTGGAGCTCCTTGTTACGCTGGAGTATCTGCTTCACCCTCTGGGCGGTGTTGTAATGCTCTTCGCCAACGATGTTAGGATCGAGGATTCGGGATGTGGACTCGAGAGGGTCCACGGCGGGGTATATGCCGAGTTCGGTAATCTTTCGGCTGAGCACCGTTGTGGCGTCAAGATGCGAGAAGGTGGTCGCCGGAGCCGGGTCGGTAAGGTCGTCGGCCGGCACATAAACCGCCTGCACGGAGGTGATGGAGCCGTTCTTGGTGGAGGTGATGCGCTCCTGCATAGCTCCCATCTCGGTAGCAAGGGTAGGCTGATAGCCCACTGCCGAAGGCATACGGCCAAGAAGGGCGGACACTTCGCTTCCAGCCTGGGTGAAACGGAAAATATTGTCTATAAAGAACAATATATCCTTAGGGTCAGACGGGTTCTTGCTGTCGCGGAATGACTCCGCAAGGGTAAGGCCTGAAAGGGCAACGCTGCTGCGGGCTCCCGGCGGCTCGTTCATCTGGCCGAAGACCATTGCCACCTGGCTCTTCTCAAGTTCCTTTTCATCCACCTTGCTGAGGTCCCATTCGCCGCGCTCCATTCCTTCGGCAAACGCCTCGCCGTAGCGGATGACTCCGGACTCTATCATCTCGCGAAGCAGGTCGTTGCCCTCCCTGGTACGCTCTCCCACTCCGGCAAAGACGGAGAATCCGTTGTGTTTCTTGGCAATATTGTTGATCAGCTCCTTGATAAGCACGGTCTTGCCCACTCCGGCACCCCCGAAGAGGCCGATTTTGCCTCCCTTGAGGTAAGGTTCGAGCAGGTCTATGACCTTGATGCCGGTAAAGAGCACCTCCTGCGAGGTCTTGAGGTCCTCGAACTTGGGCGGCTCCCGGTGAATCGGAAGCTGACCTTCGCGCGAAAGCTCGCCCAGACCGTCGATTGCATCGCCCGTGACATTCATCACACGACCCCTTATCTGGGCACCTGACGGCATTGAGATGGCAGCACCGGAGGCGATGGCTTCCATACCCCTGCACAGACCGTCAGTGGAGTCCATTGCAACGCAGCGCACCGTGTCTTCACCTATATGCTGCTGGACTTCGATTATGAGCCGTCCACCGTTTCCACGCGGCACTTCGAGGGCTTCGTGTATAAGCGGAAGGGCCTTTTCGTGCCCTTCTGCCAGTTCAAAATGAACATCGATAACAGGTCCTACAATCTGGGAGATGCGTCCTGTAAGTTTTTCCGACATATTATTTCTTGATTAGCGGGTCAATTTTTGCGTAACCGCGGGCATCTTTGATTATTGTGACAATATAGATAAGCGCAAATATGGCTATTATCGCGAGGCCTGCAAGGTCAAAGGCGGTAAAGACCATAGAGCGGCCCATTATGCTGGTGTGCAGCCTGTACTGAGTGATGGCAGGAACGCAAATCAGCAGGGTGTTGATGATAATCACAATCAGGCGCAGCTCAGTAGGGCCCAGTTTTGCGTAGGTCAGTTTGAATTCGCCCTTGAGGTGTGCGTTGATGGATACATTTACAGTCATCAGAAGGTAAAAGATGTGCGCAATCAGCGCAATAGGCAGATACACCAGGTTGGAAAGTCCCAGACCGAGGAAAACAAGTCCTTCGCATATGCCGTCCACGGTGTGGTCCAGATAATATCCGTAAGTCTTTCTCTGGCAGTTGCGCACTCTGGCAAGAGTGCCGTCAAGGGAATCACCGTACCAGTTCAGAAGCAAACCGAAAGAACTCAACCACAACCAGGCTATATTGAAATCCGACAACCAGTATCCCAGTCCTGTAACGAAAGCTCCGAGCACTCCCAGATATGTCAGAAAGTCCGAAGTAACCCACTTGGGCTGTCTTTCAGCGAGCCAGACGAGAGCTTTCTTTTCGGCTGTATTCAAAATCGATGTCTGTATTCTGTTTGCCTGTTTTAAATCTTCTGTCATTACTTTTTGGTATTAGGTCTTGCGAACACAAAGATAACAATTTTAATTTTGAAAAAAAGTTGTACCTTTGCGTTGCAATTTTTTCAACTATGTCGTTTACCGAAGAAAAAATCGTTCAGGAAGGTTTGACCTTCGATGATGTCCTTCTGGTCCCGGCGTATTCGGAAGTTCTTCCGAAGGAGGTGGACCTGAAAAGCAGATTTTCCCGCAATATTACTCTCGACATACCGCTGGTGTCCGCCGCGATGGATACAGTGACTGAAGCGCCGATGGCCAAAGCTCTCGCAAGAGAAGGTGGCATCGGCGTTATTCATAAAAATATGCCGATAGATGCCCAGGCCGCCCAGGTTGCCGAGGTCAAGGCTGAAGGCCTGAAGGTAGCTGCCGGCATAGGCATTACCTCCAATGCCCTCGAAAGGGTGGAGGCTCTGGTGGCCGCCGGAGTGGATGCCGTGGTGCTCGACTGCGCGCACGGGCATTCCCGGAATGTGGGCACCCTGCTGCGCAAAGTCAAGGATACCTGGAAGGATCTGGATGTGGTGGTAGGCAATATTGCGACCGCGGATGCGGCGCGCTACCTGATTGAAGGCGGTGCCGATGCGATTAAGGTCGGAATTGGACCTGGCTCCATCTGCACCACCCGCATAGTGGCGGGAGTAGGCGTTCCCCAGCTTTCGGCCATATATGATTGCTCGCGCGTTGCCGCCGAGGCCGGAGTGCCGGTAATCGGAGACGGAGGACTGAGGTACTCGGGTGATGTGGTCAAGGCCCTTGCCGCCGGCGCTGACTGCGTGATGTGCGGCTCTATGTTTGCGGGCACCGACGAGGCACCGGGAGTGACCATCAGCGCCGGCGGCAAGAAATACAAGGCCTACCGCGGAATGGGCTCCATAGACGCAATGTTCGCCGGTTCTTCGGACAGATATTTCCAGGGAGACACCAAAGACGAAAAGAAACTCGTGCCGGAAGGCATTGTGGGACGCGTGGCCTACAAGGGTCCGGTGGGAGCAATAATATATCAGATGCTGGGCGGCCTGCGCTCGGGTATGGGCTACTGCGGTGCCCGCGACCTTCAGGCGCTCAAGCAGGCGCGCTTCGTGCGCATCACGGCCTCCGGAATGGCGGAGAGCCATCCTCACGACATCACAATAACGAAAGAAGCACCAAACTACAGATGACAGAGAAGATTCTGATACTGGATTTCGGATCCCAATACACCCAGCTCATTGCACGGAGAGTGCGCGAAATAGGTGTTTACAGCGAGATTCATCCTTTCAACAGAATACCTGCCCTCGATGAGTCCGTGCGCGGAGTCATACTTTCCGGCAGCCCCGCTTCCGTAAGGGATGCCGATGCCCCTCAGCCGGAGCTCGGTGCAATACGCGGCAAGCTCCCGCTTCTCGCGATATGCTACGGCGCGCAGTGGCTTGCCCAGAACGGCGGAGGCAGCGTGGAGAAGGCGGATTCGCGCGAATACGGCAGAGCAATATTTTCCGTAAGGGAAGATGACCCGCTGACCTGCGGGCTGCCGGAGCAGTCGGTAGTATGGATGAGTCACGGCGATACCATCACCCGCCTTCCCGAGGGGACGCGGGTAATCGGCTCTACCGACAGCGTCGAGAACGCGGCTTACCGCTTTGAGAATGAGCCTACCTGGGCCATACAGTTCCACCCGGAAGTGCATCACAGCGAATGCGGCACCGCGCTTCTTCGCAACTTTGTGCTCGGCATCTGCGGCTGCCGGGGCGATTGGACGGCTGAGAGCTTCGTCGAATCCACAGTCGGGCAGCTTCGCTCACAGCTCGGGGACGACAAGGTCATACTGGGCCTTTCCGGAGGCGTGGATTCCAGCGTGGCGGCTCTGCTGCTGCACAGGGCCATAGGCAGCCGCCTGCACTGCATCTTCGTGGACAGCGGCCTGCTTCGCAAGGGCGAGTTCAACGAGGTGCTCGCTTCATATGAAGGTATGGGGCTGAATGTCATCGCGGTGGACGCCCACGAGCGTTTCTTTGCGGACCTTGCGGGCGTGACTGACCCTGAGACCAAGCGCAAACGCGTAGGCAAGGCCTTCGTGGATGTGTTCGACAGCGAGGCACGGAAGCTCAGCGATGTGCGCTGGCTTGCGCAGGGCACCATATATCCCGATGTAATAGAATCCTCCTGCGTAGGAGGGCCATCGGCCACCATCAAGAGCCACCACAATGTGGGAGGCCTTCCGAAGGAGATGAACCTGAAGGTGGTGGAACCTCTGAGGCTGCTCTTCAAGGACGAGGTTCGCAAGGTCGGTGCGGCACTCGGGCTGGATGCGGAAATCCTCGGACGCCATCCTTTCCCGGGACCGGGACTGAGCATACGCGTGCTCGGCGAGGTGACGCCGGAAAAGGTGGCTATAGCCCAGGAGGCGGACGCGATTTTCATAGGCAAGCTCCGCGAATGGGGCCTGTATGACAAGATATGGCAGGCGGGCACCATCCTGCTTCCCGTGCAGAGCGTGGGAGTGATGGGTGATGAACGCACCTACGAGCGAACGGCAGCTCTGAGAGCCGTAACATCAGTGGACGGAATGACAGCGGACTGGGCCCGTCTTCCTTATGACTTCCTTGCGGAGGTATCCAACGAAATCATACGCAAGGTCAAAGGAATCAACAGGGTAGTCTATGACATCTGTTCCAAACCACCTGCAACTATCGAGTGGGAATAACTCATTTTCAACAATAGTTAGTATGTCAAACCAACAGAACCAACCAGTCTATGACGCACGCACGCTCGGTGCAGGCAAGATGACCCTTCTGGGAGTCCAGCACCTGTTTGCGATGTTCGGAGCGACAGTCCTTGTGCCAGTAATCACAGGTCTGTCAGTGTCAGCCACCCTGCTTTTTGCCGGGCTTGGTACTCTTATCTTCCATTTTTGCACCAAGATGAAAGTTCCTGCTTTCCTCGGCAGTTCTTTCGCATTCCTCGGCGGTTATGCAACCGTTTCTCAAATGGGAATGGCAGGAGGTCTGACACTTGCACAGTCTCTTCCTTACGCCTGCATAGGTGTGTTCTTCGCCGGACTGATGTACTTTGTCGTTGCCGGTCTGTTCAAGATTTTCGGACCCGCCAAAGTGATGAAGTTCTTCCCTCCGGTAGTGACCGGCCCGATTATCATCGCAATCGGCCTCTGCCTTTCCGGAAGCGCCATCCAGAGCTGCAGCAGCAACTGGTGGATTGCTCTGGTTGCCATACTGATTATCGTGGTATGCAATATCTGGGGCAAGGGAATGATAAAGATTGTGCCAATCCTTCTGGGAGTGCTCGGCTCCTACATCGTAGCCGCCTGCTTCGGACTTGTGGACTGGACTTCCGTCAAGGAGGCAACCTGGGTAGGCCTTCCTTTCCGTATGGAGAATACCGCCTTTGCTGTGTTCAAGAACCCTGACTGGGGCCTTGTTGTTGCAGCTATCATCGCTATTCTTCCCATTTCCCTTGCAACTATGATGGAACACATCGGAGATATGTGCGCAATCAGCTCAACCACAGGTATCAACTACCTTGAGGACCCGGGTCTGCACCGCACCCTGCTCGGAGACGGTCTTGCCACCTCCCTCGCTTCCCTTTTCGGAGCTCCTGCCAACACGACCTACGGAGAGAACACCGGAGTGCTCAACATAACCAAGGTATATGACCCTAAGGTAATCCGCATCGCAGCCGTATTTGCTATCGTGCTCTCCTTCTGTCCTAAGTTCTCAGCCATCATCGGAGCTATGCCGGCTTCCACCATCGGTGGTGTGAGCCTCATACTCTACGGTATGATTTCAGCTGTCGGCGTACGCAATATAGTCGATAACCAGGTAGATTTCACCAAGTCACGCAACCTTATAGTGGCAGCCCTCATCCTGGTGCTCGCGATTGGCATCAAGTACGGTGCAGGCGATGCCATCAACATCGGTTTCACCAGCCTCAGCGGCCTTGCAGTGGCAGCCCTCGTGGGAGTGATAGTTAACGCTGTACTTCCGGGCAAAGACTACGAATTCGGTAAAAAATAAATCATTTCCATTATTATGAAAAAATCATTCTTTTTCGCAGCTGCTGCGGCAGCTCTCGCGCTGAGCCAGACGGCAGGCGCCCAGACCAACATCCAGACCTTCTATGACTTCGGACGCGGTTACGCTACGACCACGCTCGAAATGTTCAAGGGAGACAGCTGGGGAAACACTTTCTTCTTCGTTGACCACTACTACGCAACCGCAGACCAGCGTGCTGACCAGGGTTGCGCAAGTGCCATCAACGGAAGCTACTTCGAGATTGAGCGCAACATCAATTTCTGGCAGGACAGTGCTCTCGGAGCTCTGAGCGCAATGATTGAGTATGACGGTGCAACCTGGGGCGCAGGCGTTCTCTGCATCGGTGCAAGCTATTTCCTCCATTCTGACGATTTCAAGAATACCTATACTCTCGCTCTCCTTTACGACCAGCATATCGGCTACGGCAGCGCCAATGTGCCTGTCAAGTTCTCCGGCGTGTGGGGAATGCAGGACCTGTTCGGTGTAAAGGGACTTCGTTTCAACGGATTCATCGATATCTGGGGCAACAACCAGACTTGTGTTGTCAACCCTGACCCGCTCAACTACGAAGCACACGATACCAAGTTCTCCATCCTTACCGAGCCACAGCTCTGGTACAATGTCGGACAGCACTTCGGCTGTGAAAACCTGCACATCGGCGGCGAGGTAGAGCTCTCATTCAACTTTGCAGGACATTACGGCTTCATGTGCAACCCTTGCCTGGGTGCAAAGTGGATTTTCTAAAAGCTGATCCGCAATGAACAAGTTCCTTTCCAAGGCCTTCGGATTCAATCCGGAGGTTCACAAGGTGCGTACTGAAATAGTAGCTGGCATCACCACTTTCCTGACGATGGCATATATCCTTGCCGTCAACCCTTCCATTTTCGCAGCCCTTCCGGGAATGCCCAACGGTGCCGTATTTACCGCTACCGCCCTCGCTTCCCTGGTTGCAACTCTGGTGATGGCTTTCTATGCAAAGAAGCCTTTCGCGCTTGCTCCGGGTATGGGTCTGAACGCGTTCTTCGTGTTCACCGTCTGCCTTACTATGGGCTACAGCTGGCAGTTCGCGCTTACGGCAGTGCTGCTGGAAGGTATCATTTTCATTATCCTGACCGTGACCAAGGTGCGTTCCTGGCTTATCAACGCCATCCCGTACAGCATCAAACAGGCAATTGGAGCGGGAATCGGTCTCTTCATTGCCTTCATCGGTCTTCAGAATGCCGGCATTATCGTTGACAACGGAGCTACTCTCGTTTCACTCGGCAATATTACCGAAGGAACTGCCCTGCTTGCTGTGATTGGTGTTGTTATCACCAGTGCCCTGCTGATACTCAAAGTGAAGGGCGGCATCCTGCTCGGTATCCTTGCCACCACCCTTATCGGTCTGCTCATCAAGGACCCTGCAACCGGGGTTGCGATTACCCATTTCAACGGAGTACTTTCCACACCTCCAAGCATCAAGCCTATTTTCTGCCAGTTCGAGTGGAGCCAGGTTTTCTCGCTTGATATGCTTGCAGTTGTGTTCACCTTCCTCTTCATCGATATGTTCGACACTATGGGAACCGTAATCGGCGTGTCCCACAAGACAGGAGATGTGGATGAGAATGGCAATATCCCTAAAGTCGAGAAGGTATTCCTTGCGGATGCCATCGGAACCGTTGCAGGTGCCTGCTTCGGAACTTCCACCACCACAACCTATGTCGAGAGCTCCGCAGGAGTTGCCGAGGGCGGACGCACCGGTCTCACTGCATTTACCGTTGCCCTCTGCTTTGTGCTTGCGCTGTTCTTCTCACCGCTTTTCCTTGCGATTCCGAGTGCAGCTACCGCTCCGGCGCTGATTCTGGTGGGCGTAATGATGATGGCCCCGGTGAAAAATCTTGACTGGACTGACTTTACAGAGAGCATCCCGGCTTTCATCACTATGCTTATGATGCCGGTTGCCTACTCCATCTCCGACGGTATCCTTCTCGGTGTGATTTCATATGTGCTGGTAAACGCCTGCTCAGGCAAGTTTAAGAAGATTTCCCCGGCAATGTGGGTTCTCGCCGTACTCTTCATCCTGAAGTATATCTTCATCTAGTCGGCATTGTGCGCCAAAAAGAGGTCGACCGGATGGTCGACCTCTTTTTTTTGCGCTGCGGCACTCCGGCGACGCCCCCACTTACCTCTTTCTCAACAGGACGAGGATGTCACCGGCTTCCAGGACGGTGTCCCCGCTCGGAATCATCTGCTGCTCACCGCGCTTGACAAGAAGCACCAGGCCGTCACCGGAGAATTCGCTGATGGCGTGCCCTGCGCGTTTGCCGTCCGGTTTGACCTTCTTTTCCACCAGATAGGTCTCGGTATCGGCGAAGGTCTTTGTGACTATGATTGCCTTGTCGCCGGCCTGAAGACGGGTATCTCCGTGGACTATGATGCGCTCGGAGCCTCGAACCACAAGGGCTATCAGCACATTTTTGGGTAGTCCCAGTTCCATCACCTGTTTTCCGTCCCAAGTGCTGCCTTCGCTGATATCGATTTGGCTGAACTGCATCTCCGTAGTGTCGGAGTAGTCATTGAAGGTCTTCATCACATCGTTCTTGAGATCAATCATATCCAGTTTGCGGGCCGTCCAAGGAATGAGCGAACCCTGAAGGGAAATGGAAATCAGCACTATGCAGAAGACTATGTTGAAAAGGTCAACATCCAGCATCGGCGAGCCTGTGATGGCCATTATGGCGAATACGATGGAGGCCGCTCCCCTAAGACCCACGAAGGATACCAGCAGCTGCTGGCGTATGGGGTATTTGCGGAAAGGGGCCAGAATGGACATCACAGCGACAGGGCGGGATACCAGAAGCATAAATGCAAATATTGCAAGTGCCGGCAATACCGCGTGGTGCAGCTGTGCAGGCCTGGCAAGCAGACCCAGCACGAAGAAAATCAGCACCTGCATCAGTCCGGTCAGTCCGTCGAAAAAGCCCACCATAGCCTTCTTTCCCTTGAATTCTTCGTTTCCGAGTGCCATACCGACTATGTAGGCACTCAGATAACCGTTGCCTCCGACCAGTTCAGGCAGGGCATAGGAAGCAACAGCTACGGCAAATACGAAGAGAGTATCGAAGCCGTCCGTTGAGAAACGCATATGCTGTAGGGCCCAGGATGCGCCCTTCGCAATAAGAAAGCCCAGTCCCGCTCCAAAAACGATTTGCGCGAACACCATCCAAGCCAGGGACCAGCCCGATGCGCTGGCATTCAGCACGGAAATCATAATGGCAGTAAGCATATAGGCGCAAGGATCGTTGGAGCCGCTCTCCATCTCAAGCATAGGGGCGGTATTGTTTTTCAGACCCAGTTTCTTCGCGCGCAGGATGGAGAATACCGAGGCGGCATCAGTAGAGCTTACCACAGCCCCGAGCAGGAAACTCTGTGCCCATCCCCAACCCAGCGCAAAATGACAGAACAGCCCCGTCAGAGCAGCTGTCACAATCACGCCCGCGGAGGCCATCAGTACCGATTCGCGCACTACCGGCTTCACGGCCTCCCATCTGGTGCCGAAGCCGCCGTAGAACATAATCACAATAAGGGCTACGGAGCACAGGTCCTTGGCAAAGCCCCTGTTGTCCAGGTACATAGGGATGGCTCCCACATTGCCGAAGATGATACCCAGAAGTATGAAAGCGAGGAGGGTAGGTATCCCTATTTTCGCTGAAATCTGGTCCAGTCCTATGCAGGTGAGTATGATTATGACTATAAGTATCAGGAACAGGGCAGTCATCGGCTCGTGTTGCTAGTTTTTGATTTTCTGCTGGCGGCACCAAACCCACATTGCGAAGCGGTGCGGCAGGAGTTTGACACCAAGCAGCTGAAGGCGGGCCACAAAGCCGTAGGTGCTCACGTCGCGTCCCTTCAGAAGGTCGCGCCATCCGCGCTTGACCACGTCTTCCGCTTCATACATAGCATTATAGTAGGTAATGCGGTTCTTGCCGGACTTTTCGTTTGCGGTATTGAAGAACTCGGTGCGGGTCCAGTACGGGCAGAGAGCAGTAACCGTAATCCCCTGAGGACGGAGCTCTTTCCAGAGTGCACGGCTGAGGCTCAGTACAAAAGCCTTTGTAGCAGCATATTCGGCCTGGTAAGGCACCGGCTGGAAGGCTGCAACCGAAGCGATATTGAGAATCTTCGACCCGTCTGTCATATAAGGAATGCAGGCATAGCACATATCCATAAGGGCGCGGCAGTTGAGCGAGAGCATATTGTCCGCAATCTCCATCGGCACATCCATCACCGCCTGGAACTTTCCGAAGCCGGCTCCGTTCACAAGAAGCGCAATCTCGGGCTTTTCCTGCGCCAGCAGGGAGGAAACAGACGAAATCGCCTTCGGGTCGGTAAGGTCAAGGGGCAGGCAGCGCACCTGCTGAGCGGACAGCTCGGCCTTGATTTCCTCAAGCCTGTCAGCCCTTCGGGCAATAATCCACAACTCATCGAATGCGACGTGCTCTGCTGCAGTGCGGGCGAAAACGCGGCCCATTCCGCTGGAAGCACCTGTGATAATGGCTACTCTTTTCATAACGGTACAGAACAATAAAGCCCTGCGACTTGCAGGGCTGGAAGTGGAGATAAAGAGATTCGAACTCTTGACCCCCTGCTTGCAAAGCAGGTGCTCTACCAACTGAGCTATACCCCCAAGGCGACTGCAAAGGTAAACATAATTTGTCAAATCGCAAGTGCTGTTTCCGAAAAAAGTCCGCTGCGCAAAATTGTGCGCAAGTATTAATTAAAAATAATTCATAACTCAGTGTTATTTGTTAAATATTAATAGTTATTAATGCTCTTTTTGTTAACTTTACGGAATATTACACGCAAATAAGAACTAAATGAAAAAGCTTTTAACCATTGTCGCTGCCGCAATCCTTTGCGCAGCCAGCTGTACTGCCAACAAAGACATTGTGATTATCGGTGGAGGTGCTTCCGGTTGCTCAGCATCTGTTGCTGCCGCCAGACTCGGGTCTTCAGTACTCGTAGTTGAAGAACTCCCTTGGCTTGGAGGTATGCTCACTTCCGCCGGTGTAACTGCCGTTGACGGAAACTACAACCTCCGCGCTGGCATTTTCGAGGAATTCGAGCAGAAGCTCGCTGATTACTACGGAGGATGGGACAAACTCCACACCGCCTGGGTTAGCCTCGTTATGTTTGAGCCTCACGTGGGCGAACAGATGTTCGAAGAACTTGTGGCTGCGGAGCCTAATATCGAACTCCGCAAGGAAACCAGGTATGTATCCGCACAAAAGCTCTCCAAGGGCTGGAAGGTTACCGTTGAGGACCTGAAGACCGGAAAGCAGAGCACAGTGAAGTGCAAAGTCCTCATCGACTGCACCGAGCTCGGAGATGTTGCCAAGGCTGTGGGCGTGGATTACCGCCTCGGTTTCGACAGCAAGGCGGATACCGGCGAGTGGAATGCATATGATGTACCTGAAAACATCGTTCAGGACCTTACCGTAGTGGCTACCATCAAGGATTACGGCCCTGATGCCGATATGACTATTCCTATGCCTGAGGGATACCGCATCGAGGACTATGCCAACTGCTGCATCAACCCTCACAACATCGCTCCTACCCGCAACGAGAACAACTGGAAGACCGTCAAGGAGATGCTTACCTACGGTATGCTTCCTAACAACAAGGTAATGCTCAACTGGCCTATCGCCGGCAACGACATTTATCTCAATGTAGTGGAAATGACTCCGGACGAGCGCGAAGAGGCTCTCAAGGTTGCCCGCAACCGCGCTCTCGGCTATGTATATTTCATCCAGACAGGCCTAGGACTCAAGAACTGGGGTCTTGCCGACGATGAGTATGGCACTGAGGACGGACTTGCCTACATTCCTTATTACCGCGAGTCCCGCCGCATCAAGGGCGAGGCTTTCTATGTGCTTGACGCAATGGAAAGGCCTTACGATTTCACCTTCTACCGTGCCGGTGCCGCAGTAGGCGACTATCCTGTTGACCATCACCACTATGCACACCCTGAGTGGGAGAGGCTTGAGCAGCTTTATTTCTATCCTGTACCTTCATACAGCGTGCCTGCCGGCGTGACCGTGCCTCTCGGAGTTGAGGATATGCTCGTTGCCGAGAAGTCCATCTCCGTATCCAACCTTGCCAACGGAGCTACCCGCCTCCAGCCTGTAGTTACCCAGATCGGACAGGTGGCAGGAACCATCGCAGCAGTTGCGGTACGCAACGGCGTTTCTGTCCGCGAGGCTAATGTCCGCGAGGTGCAGACCGAGCTTCTCAAGGCTTCTATGTATCTCCAGCCGTTCCGTGACCTTCCGAAGAGCGACCCTGATTTCCTCGTACTTCAGAGAATAGGCTCTACCGGCATTATGCACGGTTATGGCAAGCCTGTGGGCTGGGCCAATCAGACCTGGTTCAAGACAGATGAGCCTGCACGCCTTTGCGACCTCTATCTTGACGAATACTACGGCATTCCTCACACGGATGACGAGACTCCTCTGACCAAAAACGCCCTTACCGAAATCATCCAAGGCATCAAGGGCCAGAACAGCTCCTGTGCAGGCCAGTGCGGCAGCTGCGGAGGTTGCTGCGAAAGCGAGGACAAGGTTCTCACCAGACTTGAAGCTGCCCGCATCATAGATGCAGAGCTCCATCCTTTCGAAAGCGTCGATGTGGATTGGGCCGGTCGTCTTCTCAAATAAGACCAATATTCATTAATTCAAAACCATATGAAAAAATTCAAACTCGTTCTTATGGGCCTTCTGCTTGTGCCTGCATTGGCATTTGCGCAGAAGAGCATCAAAGGAACAGTCACCGACGAGTCGGGTGAACCTCTTGTGGGCGTAACAGTCCAGGTAGCGGGAACCGGCGAGTATGCGGTGACCGATCTTGACGGACAGTACACTGTCCTTGCCAGTGACGGTGACAAGCTCATCGTCTCCTTCATCGGAATGAAGACCCGCGAAGTCAAAGTCGCAGGAAATGCACCGATGCAGATTACACTTCTCAGCGACGCACAGCTCCTCGAAGAGACTGTGGTCATAGGTTATGGTACCCAGAAGAAAGTCAGCGTGACCGGTTCTGTTGTTGCAATGGGCGGACAGGAACTCGAAAAGGTTCCTATGGATAATGTGTCCAACATGCTCGCAGGCCGACTGCCTGGTGTTGTGGCAATCCAGAATTCAGGTATGCCGGGCGAAGGTTCCACCGTTATGGTCCGCGGTTCTTCCACCACATCTTCAGGCGGCAACACTCCTATATACATAGTTGACGGAGTGCAGCGCGATATGATAGACCTTCTCAGTCCGGATGAAATCGAGAACATCACCGTGCTCAAGGATGCGGCTTCCGCTGCTGTTTACGGAGTGCAGGGTGGTTCCGGTGTTATACTCATTACCACCAAGCGTGGAACTGAGGCCAAACCGTCCATCACCTTCAAGACTTCTGTCAACATTTCGAGAAACACCAACTTCCCTGAGTTCCTCAATGCCCTCGACTATATGCGCTGGCACAACCTTGCCCGCGAGCTCGACGGCCAGACCCCTCTCTACACCGACGAGATTATGCTCCAGGTCAAGAACGGGGAGAACGGCTACGGCATCACCGACTGGTTCGGCGAAATCTTCAGCGGAAAGGGTCTCACCCAGAACTATGAGGTATCCGCTACCGGTGGCAATAAATCCACAAAGTATTATGTAGCAGGAGGTTATACCAACAACGAAGGTATCGTGCGCAATATCAGCTACGACAAGTTCTTCCTCCGTTCCAATCTTGACTTCAAGCTCAACGACTGGCTCAAGATGGGAGTCAACATGTCCGGCTACCGCACTGTCACTGACCGTCCTTCATCAGACGTTTCTGCCGGCAACAGCGGTTCATCCACTTCAGTATTCTGGCAGGCTACCCTTGCAAAGCCTATTTATCCTCTCAAGTATGAGAGCGGACTCTACTCAGTTCCTACTACCCTGAAGGGAAATATGAACCCGGTTGCCTCCCTTACCGAGAGCGGTTTCAACAAGAATACCAATATGCTTTTCAGTTCATCCGTACGCTTTGATGTCAATGTGCCTCAGGTCAAGGGCCTTACCGGCTACTTCCTCCTGGGCTACGATTACAACCAGACTCGCGCCAAGAGCTGGAGGCTTCCTTTCGAACTGCAGAAAGCTGACGGAACTGTTGTTGTCAATACCGTACAGCAGCGCTCAGTGCTGATGGAAAGCGAATCCGAGCAGTCAAAGCTTGCGGTTCAGGGTTCCATCCAGTATGAGAACACCTTCGGAAAGCATTATCTGCGTGCACAGCTCGTTTATGACCAGCTCCAGAGGGAATCATCCTCCCTTGCTGCCGGCAAGATGAACTACGAGATGCTTGACATCCCTGAGCTCTCCCTCGGCTCCGACGAAGAAGTCGTTCCGAAGAGTGTCACAGGAACAAGCGCAAAATTTGCCCGTATCGGTGCTGTAGCCCGCGTAAACTATGCTTATGCAGACAAGTACCTCGTCGAGGCTCTCGTCCGTGCGGATGCTTCCGTGAAGTTCGCCAAGAACAACCGCTGGGGTTATTTCCCTGCAGTGTCCCTTGGCTGGAGAGTCACCGAGGAGGATTGGATGGCTGATACCCGCAGCTGGCTCAACAACCTCAAGCTCCGCGGCTCCTTCGGTATCACCGGTAACGACCGCATCTCGGACTGGCTCTATATGCGTTCCATCTCTCCTGCCAAGAATGCCTATGTCATCGACGGCAAGCTCGTAAACGCTCTTACCACCGGCTCAGTACCTAGCTACGATATCACTTGGGAGAAACAGCGCACCATCAACGGAGGTTTCGATGCCAATCTTTGGAACGGCAAACTCTATGCTGAGTTCGATGTGTTCTACAAGTACTCCTGGGATATTCTCCAGACTATGAGCGGCTCAATGCCTACTTCCCTTGGAGGAAACTATCCTTCCACCATCAACAAGGGTAAGGTGGACAACCGCGGTTTCGAGCTCACTCTCGGTCACCGCAACACCGTTTCAGAGGACTTCTCCTACGAGATTTCCGGAAATGTATCCTACAACCGCAACCGCATACTCCAGTACAACGACCAGGTCAATGTTCCTGATTATCAGAAGAAGACGGGCAATTGCATCGGTTCCATCATAGGCCTGGTTGCTGACGGTCTCTATCAGGATGAGGACGACCTCGCCAACAGCCCCAAGTTCAAGGGTGACGCAAAGGTCGGAGACATCAAGTACAAGGATATCAACGGAGACGGTATCATCACTTACGATGCCGACGCCTGTGTCATCAGCGACGGTTACATCCCTAAGTGGAACTTCGGTATCAACCTCGCCGCAAGATGGAGAGACTTCGACTTCTCCATGCTCCTCCAGGGAGCTGCCGATTTCGAAATCGCGCTCCAGGGTTACTACGCTTCAGGTACCCAGTCAACCACCAATTTCACCAAGCCTTTCGCGGCTGACGGAAATACTCCTTACTTCCTTGTAACCAATTCCTGGACTCCGGACAATACTGATGCGGAATTCCCTCGCCTTACCACCCGTACGGCCATCAGCCAGAACGCATATTGCTCAAGTTTCTGGCTCAGAAGGGGAGACTACATCCGTCTGAAGAATGCCCAAATCGGTTACAATGTTCCTAAGACCGTTACCGACAAGGTCGGCATCGCCGGTCTTCGTGTTTATGTTTCAGGCAACAACCTCCTCACTCTGTCCGGACTTACCAAATACGGTCTCGACCCTGAGGCTCCAAGCGTAAACAACGGTTACTATCCACAGCAGAGAGTATTCTCCGCAGGTGTCAACCTAACATTCTAAGCAGATATGGAAACTATTAAGAAATTGGCACTTGGACTTGCCCTCGCAGCAGTGGCAAGCTCCTGCAACATAATGGATTACGCTCCAAGTGACAGGTATAGCGATGCGGTTGCCTTCTCAACCAAGGCCAACGTTGACGCCTATGCACTCAGTCTCTATTCCACTGCCGAGGTCTATGGACAGTTCGGTTCAAGGGCTTTCGGTACTTCCCACTTCAACCTCGACGGTCTCACCCCGATGCTGAAGTACTCTTCGGATGTTGCCGGTTACGGTACTCCTAATGTTATTCTCTTTATCGAAGGTCAGATTACCCCTGTGTCCAACGCGGTTTCATACTGGGCTGACTGCTACACCCGCATCCGCAAGGTGAACGAGTTCCTGGACGGAATCCAGGATTGCACCATCCTTACAGATGCAGAGAAGAACGCCTACATCGCAGAGGCCCGCTTCTTCCGCGGTTATCTGTATTTCCTCCTCACCCGCGCCCACAAGAATGTCATTCTCTATGACGGGCTCGGTGACTGGAAGAACAGCGCCAAGAAGAACAGCCCTGAGGCGGAATGCTGGGAATTTGTCAAGGCTGACCTCACATTCGCTATGGAGAATCTCTCCCAGGCAAAGAGAACCGACGGCCGAGTGGACCAGGCTACCGCAGCAGCTCTGCTTTCCCGTGCAATGCTTTTTGCAAAGGATTGGGAAACGGCAAAGACCGCTTGCGAGAAGGTTATTGAGATAGGTTATACCCTCGACCCGGACTATGCAGCCATCTTCAAGCATCACGCAGGCACCCGCAGCAGCGAGACCATTTTCCAGGTGGACTATCTCAACGAGAACTACTGCCACAGCTTCGACAGCAAGAACTGCCCTTCAGGCGATGATGCCAATGCTGAGGCTCTCTGCCCTGCTCCTACCCAGGAGTTCGTGGAGTGCTACGAAAAGTCGGGCGGCGGAAAGGTTGACTGGACTGCGGTAACTACCTATGAGGAGCTTGCCGCTACCTATGCTTCCCTCGAGCCCCGTTTCCAGGCTTCAGTGCTCTACGACGGTGCTGACTGGAAGGGCCGCAAGATTGAGACCTATGCAGGCGGTAAGGACGGTTATGTGAAATACGGCTCCACCAACGGTGTGCCGAAGACCACGGTTACCGGTTACTATATGCGCAAGATGCTCGATGAGAACAACAAGGCAATCACCACGGACAAGAGCACCCAGAGCTATGTGATGATTCGTTACGCCGAGGTTCTCCTCAACTATGCTGAGGCTCTCGCAAACCTTGGAGCTGCGAATTTCGGCAAAGCTATGGAGCAGGTTAATGCAGTGCGCGGTCGTGTTGGCCTTTCTGAGGTCAGCGCCGACAACTTCAATGATGTAATGGCTGCTATTATGCAGGAGCGCAAGATTGAGCTTGCATTCGAAGGTTTCTACTATTGGGACTGCAAGCGTTGGGGCATTGCAGAATATACTCTCGGCAATGTCGAGTGCCACGGAATCAAGATTATCAAGTCCGGAGACACCAAGACTTTCGAGTACGAATCCTGCGACGGAGGACAGCAGCGTCTCTTCCCTAAGAAATACTACAGCCTCCCGATTCCTTCTTCAGAGATTTCCAACAATCCTGAGTGCGAGCAGCTTCCTGAATGGACTGAAAATTAGTTGACTCATTATGAAAAATTTATTCAAAATATTGGCAGGCATCGCGCTCCCGGCACTCCTTCTGGCCTCCTGCGCCGAGGTGGAGTATCCGGAGAAGAGCGGCGAATGCACACTCAACAGCATAACATTGAAGGTAAAGGTCCCTCAGCTCGATGATAAGGTCGTCTATATGGACGTTCCCGGACAAATCGACAATGAGAATCATACCGTACTCTTCGTAGTACCTTTCAATCCGTCCGACATCCTTGATGACGAAGCGGATATCACAAAGGTCTTTCTTGTTGCATCCGTTCCGGTAAGTGCCGTCATTACTCAGGGACTCGGCGGTCTTCTCGACCTCTCAAGCCCTATGGACATTACGGTAACCGCCGCCAACGGAGCATCCACTTCCTACACTCTCACCGCAGAAGTGCGCAAGAGTTCCGCCAAGGAAATCACCTCTTTCAAGTTCACTGTGGACGAAACCCTCTACGAAGGTATTATGAAGGAAGAGGACGGCCAGAGCATTGTTTACTATATGGCTAATGAAGAAGCTTTCGAGACCATTGCAGCTACTCCAGTGGTTCCTGAGATTCAGGTTTCCAACCGTGCCTCCATAGTAACGGATGTTACCAAGCCTATGAATTTCGGTGTGGACCAGACCATTACTGTGAAGGCCCAGGACGGAACTACCAAGGATTGGATAGTACGCCGTATGCCGCCTGTCATTCTTGATTACGGCTTCGGCTATACCAAGAAGATGTGGAGCCGCAACAGCGATGAGCTTGAGGTTACAGCTGACCTTAATTTCCGCGGTATGACCGTTACGAAGAATTACATCGTGCTTTCTGAGAGAAACTTCAAGAGCAGACTCTACAGCAAGGAAGACGGTTCTTATGTCGGCAATGTAGCTATGCCTGAGGAGACCGGACAGCAGTGTATGTATGCCAACAAGGACGCCGAGGGCAATCTTGTAATTGTTACCGCAAGTGTTTGGACCGGAGGTGAGCTCAGGGTATTCTACTGGCCTGACGGCGAGACTGAAACCCCTGTCAAACTCGGAGTCTTTGCCGGTGCAGGAGATGCAGCCCGCAAGTTCAATGTTGTCGGAAGCCTCAAGTCAGGTCTTGCCTACATCTATATTCCTAGGGCAAAGAGCACTACCTGCTACCGTATGAAGTTCGTTGACGGAGCATATCAGGAGACTGAAGTTCTCAGTTTCCCTATAGCTGAAGGCACAACCGCATCTACCTATCTGCCTGCAATTACCCCTCTGGACGGCACGGCAGATTCAGATTTCATTGTCGTTGACCAGAACTCCTTCGAGGGTGAGGCCGCAGGATTTGTAACTCTCGCTGACAAGAACGGCAATGCCAAGCTTTCTATGGCTGACGGAGTAAGGGCCGGCAACGGAGGCGTCTCCGCTGACGGAAAGTGCTTTACCTTCAACGGTGCGAAGTACTTTATGTGGAATGTGATGTTCGGCAATGTCAATGCACACCTGCGCATTGCAGATGTCACCGACCCGGGCAAGTTCAACACTCCTGCTTCTTCAGAGGATATCTCCAGCTTCCTTGTATTTCAGAGCGAGTCCGTTACCTCTTCTTCAAACGGAAACGGTACCGGAGCCTGCGATTACGACATTGCAGAGGACGGCTCTGTATGTGATGTTTACATCTGGCTTACCAGCGGAGAACTTCTCAAGACACGTCTTACAAAGATTTCACTTTAATGAAGCATATTCCACTTCTCAGTATAATGGCAGCCCTTGTGCTGGTCTCCTGTACACCGACTTACGGTTCTACAGGGGACTGGCCTGAGGAGCCAACCGTAAAACCCGGACCGGAGGAGCCTACGGACACTACCGGAACCGGTGCAGACACCACCAAGCCCATAGACCCTCCTGTGGAGCCGGACCCCATTACCCAGAAGCCGCGATACATCTGGATAGATTCTTCTGCCAATTTCCCTTACTATGCCAACAGCAAGGAGAATATAATTGCCGATTTGCAGAAGGTGAAGGATGCGTTTTTCACCGACATCGTGGTTGAGGTGCGCCCTACTTTCGGAGATGTTCTTTTCAAGAACTCTGTGGTGGAGCAGACCAATTGCCTCTATGCCTGGGTGGACGGAGTCTATTCCAAGGTGGAGAAAACCACTGACTGGGACTATCTTCAGGTATTCATAGAAGAAGGACACAAACTCGGTCTCAGGGTGCACGCCGCAATGAACACAATGGTGGGCGGACGCCTTGTCAAGGGCAACAAACTCGGACTCTTCTACCGCGACGAGCAGAAGGCAAGGGAATGGGGCTGTGTGCTCAACACCGAAAGCGGCCTCAAGAATACTATGGATGTGGCCACATCTTCCGGAGTAAAGTTTATGAATCCGGCACATCCTGAGGTTCAGGAGTTCCTGTGCAATCTCCTTAAGGACCTTGCCAAGTATGATCTCGACGGCATCTTCCTTGACCGCGCACGCTATGACGGTCTGGATTCCGACTTCTCCGAGACCAGCCGCAAGGCCTTTGAGGAATACATCGGAATGGAGGTCCGCAATTTCCCTGACGATATCCTCGCTCCAGGTTCCACCAAGCTTCCTGACAGCTATCCTCCATACCTTACCAAGTGGCTGGAATTCCGTGTGAAGACCATATATGACTTTATGGTAAAGGCACGCGAGGCTGTCAAGTCCGTGAATCCGAAAATCCGTTTCGGCGTCTATGTAGGAGGCTGGTATTCCAGCTATTACGATGTGGGAGTCAACTGGGCGGACCAGAGCTACGACCCTCATCTTACCTACAAGTGGGCCACCAAGGATTATATGAAATACGGCTATGCCAATCTTATGGACCAGATGCTGATAGGAGCCTATGCCAATCCAGGCAATGTCTATGGCACAAACGAATGGACTATGCAGGGATTCTGCCTGCAGGCAAAGGCCAAAGCCGGCAACGGCTGTCCTCTGATATCAGGTGGCCCGGATGTGGGCAACTGGAATGTGGGAGATCTCACGCAGGCCCAGGTGCAGGATGCGGTTACCAATTCGGTTGACGCGTGCATCAATGCCTGCGACGGCTATTTCGTATTCGATATCTGCCATCTGCGCCTGCATCCCGAGTATTGGGACTGCCTGCAGAAGGGCATATTCACTTTTTTGGCAAATCAGAAATGAGAAATACTTCAAACCTCTTTGCAATGATGGCGCTGGCACTCAGCCTGGCGCCATCTTGCGTTAAAAGCAAATCTTCCGAAATTATCGTTGAATTCTGATTTTTTGTATCTTAGCGGCTTGTTAAATCATTTCCGACTATGTCCAAGTTTACAGAAAAGTACATTGCTTCCTTTATGTCTGAACTGGAAGCCAAAAATCCTGGAGAGAAGGAATTTCACCAGGCCGTAAGAGAAGTACTCGAGAGCGTTGCCCCATATCTTGAGGCATATCCGCATCTTCTCGACAACAAGATAATGGAAAGGATGGTGGAGCCCGAGAGGGTCATCATCTTCCGCGTCCCTTGGATGGATGACGAAGGGGAAATACATATCAACCGCGGTTTCCGCGTGCAGATGAACAGCGCTATCGGCCCATACAAGGGCGGAATACGCTTCCACTCCAGCGTTAACCTGAGCATTATGAAGTTCCTTGCCTTCGAGCAGACTTTCAAGAACGCCCTCACAACCCTGCCTATGGGAGGAGCCAAGGGAGGGTCGGACTTCAGCCCGCGCGGCCGCTCCGACGCCGAAGTAATGCGCTTCTGCCAGAGCTTTATGACCGAGCTGCAGAGGCACATCGGTCCGGACACTGACGTGCCGGCCGGAGACATCGGCGTCGGCGGCCGCGAAATAGGCTATATGTTCGGCCAGTACAAGCGTCTGCGCGACGAATGGACCGGCACCCTTACCGGCAAGGGCCAGAACTGGGGCGGAAGCCTGCTGCGTCCTGAAGCCACAGGCTACGGTGCGTGCTATTTCGCCCAGGCAATGCTTGCCACAAGAGGTGAGACCTTTGAGGGCAAGACCGTGGTGATTTCCGGCGCCGGCAATGTGGCGCAGTATGCCGCACAGAAAGCAATGCGTCTGGGCGCCAAGGTTGTAACCATGTCTGACAGTGACGGTTACATCTACGATGCCGAAGGCTTCACCGAGGAGAAAATAGACTACATAATGTGGCTCAAGAATGCGAAGCGCGGCCGCATCAGGGAGTATGCGCAGAAATATCCCCAGGCGCAATATTTCGCCGGAGAGCGTCCTTGGGGCGTGAAGTGCGACATCGCAATGCCTTGCGCGACGCAGAATGAAATCGATGCCGATGACGCCCGCAAGCTCGTGGAAAGCGGCTGCTTCTGCGTGACCGAAGGCGCCAATATGCCTACCACCCCGGAAGCCATCGCCATCTTCCAGTCCCACAAACTGCTTTATTCTCCCGGCAAGGCATCCAATGCCGGTGGAGTTGCCACTTCCGGCCTTGAGATGACTCAGAACTCCATACGCCAGAAATGGACTGCCGAAGAGGTGGACCGGTATCTGCACCGCATTATGTCCGATATCCACGATGCCTGCATCAAGTACGGCACAGAGGAAGACGGTTATATCAATTATGTAAAAGGCGCCAATGTGGCCGGCTTCCTGAAGGTTGCCGGTGCAATGGTTGACCAGGGATTAGTATAATTATGACAAAAAAAATTCATTACGCAGCAGCCTTTGCGCTTGCACTATGTTCTATGACTTCCTGTACCGTCAAGAATGACAAGGTTGAGAACTTCCGCTACCTCATAGACGAGTTTGCGGACATCAAGGTTATCCGTTACACAGTCCCGGGATGGGACAAGCTTTCCCTTCAGCAGAAGGAGTATGCGTACCATCTGAGCGAGGCCGCCAAATGGGGCCGCGACATCGCCTGGGACCAGAACTGCAGCGGCAACATTGCCCTGCGCCACACTCTCGAAGACATACTTGAGAACTACAAGGGTGAGCGCAGCGGAGAGCAGTGGGATGCTTTCGTGGTATATGCCAAGAGGGTATTTTTCGCCAACGGTGTGCACCACCACTATGCCGAGGACAAGTTCTTCCCTGAGTGCTCAAGGGAATATTTCCGTTCTCTGGGGGCCCCGGAGGATGTTCTGGACTATGTTTATGATACCACAAAGTGGCAGCAGAGGCGCTCTACCGCAACGGACAAGGACATCGTGGCTCTCTCTGCCGTAAATTATTACGAAGGAGTTACCCGTGCCGAGGTGGAAGATTACTACAAGTCCATTGAAGTCAAAGGCGACCCTCATCCGGTTTCATACGGACTCAATACCAAGGTTGTGAAGGATGCCGAAGGCAAGGTGGTTGAACTTCCCTGGAAACTCGGAGGCATATATGACACCGCCATTTCCCATATCATAGAGCATCTCGAAGCCGCAGCCGAGGTGGCCGAGAGCGAAAGCCAGAAGAAGGCCCTTGGCCTGCTTGTAGAGTACTACAGGACCGGAGACTTGCACAAATGGGATGAGTACAACATCGAATGGGTAAAGGATACCGAAGGCACCATTGACTATATCAACGGATTCATAGAGGACTACAACGATCCTCTCGGACGCAAGGGTGCCTGGGAAGGTCACGTCAATATCAAGGACGAAGAGGCTTCCGAAAGGACTGTGGCCCTGTCGTCCAATGCCCAGTGGTTCGAGGACCATTCTCCGGTTGACCCGCGTTTCCGCAAGCCTGAGGTGAAGGGTGTTTCCGCCAAGGTGATTGACGCTGTCTGCCTTATGGGTGATGCATATCCTTCAACCCCTATCGGAATCAATCTCCCCAATGCAGACTGGATACGCAAGGAGTACGGCAGCAAGAGCGTGACAATTTCCAATATCACCCACGCCTATACCTATGCTGCTCAGGAGTCTCCGCGCAATCTGCTCGACGAGTTTGCCTACTCCGAGGAGGAGAAGGAACTGGAGAAGAAGTACGGGGCATATTCGAACGAAGTCCATACCGACCTGCACGAGTGCCTGGGTCACGGCTCCGGCCAGCTGCTTCCGGGTGTGAGCTCCACTGCAATGGGTGAGTACTCATCTACCCTCGAGGAAGCCCGCGCCGACCTTTTCGGACTTTACTATTGCGCTGACCCCAAGCTTGTGGAGCTCGGCATTATGCCTGACCTTGAGGCCTATAAGGCTCAGTACAGTTCCTACATCCGCAACGGTATCTTTGTGCAGTTCAACCGCGTGGAGCTCGGCCGTCCGAATACCGAGGCCCATATGCAGAACCGCCAGCTGATTGCCCAGTGGTGCTATGAGAAGGGTGCTGCCGACAATGTCATAGAGAAGAAGGTCAGAGACGGAAAGACCTACTTCGTTGTCAATGACTACGAGAGGCTCCGCGGCCTGTTCGGAGAGCTGCTTGCCGAAATCCAGCGCATCAAGAGCGAGGGAGACTACGAGGCCGGAAAGGCTCTGGTGGAGACATATGCGGTCAATATCGACCCAGTGCTCCACAAGGAGGTTGTCGAGCGCTACGCAGCTCTCGAGCTCAAGCCTTACGGCGGTTTCATCAATCCGGAAATCGTTCCGGTGAAGCGCGGCGGCAAGGTGGTCGATTACAGAATCGAATACTGCGACGACTTCCTTGAGCAGCAGCTCGACTACGGCAAGCGCTACCGCGCACTGTAATTCATATCTGCTCCGACACAAAAGAGGGTGACCGTTCAGGCCACCCTCTTTTGTGCATCCATTTTCACCCTTCTGGCAGCCCAGGCCCTCCGGACAGCCCAAAGCGCAAAAATCACCCTCTCAAATTGCTCTGGGGCCACAAAAACCACCGAAAGCGCAAAAATAGGGGTCAAAATTGCTCTTTTGCGTCTTTCGGAGAGCAATTTTTTCCTATATTTGACTCACTAACCATAATAACACGAATACTATGACATTCAAAAACGGAATGTTATATCTGATTACCCTTCTGACACTTCTGATGGGGTCAACTGCTGCTATGGCCACAGACACGGTGTATTGCGGAAAAGTGGTTGACGAAAACGGAAGTCCGGTAATCGGTGCGGGTATCATCGTCAAAGGCAACAGCGCTATCGGCACTGTGAGCGACCTTGACGGTCAGTTCCTTCTCGAAGCCCCCGAGGGAAGTACCCTTATCATCAGCGCTCTGGGCTACAAAGAGCAAACCATCACCCCGAAGAGGACAACGGGCAGTCTGACTGTCGTTCTTATTACTGACTCGACTATGCTGGAAGAAACAGTGGTGGTCGGTTACGGCACACGCAAGAAGGACCATCTGACCGGGTCGGTTGCAACCGTATCTTCCAAAGACCTCGTCAAAGCCCCGGTGGCCTCGCTGTCCAATATGCTTACCGGAAAGGTAGCAGGTCTGACCAGCATACAGTCCAGCGGCCGTCCGGGAGACGATGACGCGAAACTGATGGTTCGCGGTATCAACACTTTCAACGGAGTCAGCAACAACGGCCAGAACATAGGCAGCAACTCCCCGCTGGTGATTGTTGACGGAGTAGAGAGATCAATGGGCAATATCAACCCGAATGATATTGAAAGCATATCCGTTCTCAAAGATGCTTCGGCAGCCATTTACGGAGTCCAGGGTGCCAACGGAGTCATCCTCATCACCACCAAAAAAGGCAGTTCGGACACACCGACAATACAGTTTGACGCCTCGCTGACCGCCACTTCCAACACTGCCATCCCGGAGTACCTCAACGCCAAGGACTTTATGTATTACCGCAATCTGGCGTACTCGATGGACGGCCTGACCCCGCCATACAACTCAACCATACAGAATGCCGTACTCAAAAACGACGGCAGTTCAGTATTCGGTCAGACGGACTGGTTTGACCTTGTCTTCCGCACGGGAGTGCAGCAGCAGTACAATGTTTCCGCCTCCGGAAGTACAGGCAAGGTAAGATATTACACTTCCCTCGGAATGATGGACCAGCAGGGAACGGTAATCAACACTTCCTACAGCCGATACAATCTCAGGACCAACCTTGATGTGGAACTGGCCAAGAACCTGAGTTTCTCGACCAATATCTCCGCCTACACCACTTCAAAGAACTATCCCGGCTACGGTATGGGAGACCAGTACGGCTTCTCTCCTCTCTATATGTGCGCCTCCACAGCGCCTGTCATCCGATGTAACTATGAAGGACAATATGTCGGATTCCACGCGGGAACGGGCTATTCCAGCTACTACTACAATCCGGTGCAAGCCCTCACGGAATCCGGTTACACACGCGAAAACCAATACAGAATAGACACCGACTACCGCCTTAAATACGAATTTGACGGAATCCTGAAGGGTCTGAGCGTATCACTGTTTGCCGCCTACAACTACGGTCATTCGGTTTACCGCTCTTTTCTTCAGTTCTTCGAAGGTATAGGACTGGATGAAAAAACGATGGAGACCGTCAGCTACACTTCTCCAGGCATTGATTCCAGCCAGTTCAACAAGAGTTTCAGCTACAACAACGAGTGGCTTCTGCGTCCTGAACTCAATTGGAGTATAGACCTGGGACGCCACAGCATCAGCCTTTTCGCCGCCTACGAAGCCACCAAATTCTATACGGAAAATATTTCCGGAAGCAAGAAGGGCTATGCCGCCTCCGACCCGGTGGATATAAATCTCGGCACCGAATACACCGATGCTCCGGTCAGCGGCTCCTATGCCTACACCGGACACGCCTCCTACATAGGCCGCCTGAACTATGCCTATGACGGGAAATATCTCCTCGAAGCAGCCTTCCGCGAAGACGGTACCTATGTTTTTGCGCCTGAAAACCGCTGGGGCTTCTTCCCGAGCGTGAGTGCAGGCTGGGTGATTTCCAAGGAAAAGTTTATGAGCCGCGCTTCCGCCTGGCTGGACTTCCTCAAGCTGCGCGCCAGCTACGGACTATCGGGCAACAATGACGCCACTCCATATCTCTACAATTCCACCTATGCAGTTACCTCCTCGGTAAATCAGGTATATGGCACCACCCCGGTGGTAAACTATTATACCACAAACCCTTATGTTTACCGTAACCTGACCTGGTCCACCACCCGCAACATCAATGCAGGCCTTGACGGAACCCTCTGGGGAGGGAAACTCAGCTTCGAGCTGGAGGGCTTTTATCAGCTCACATCCGGCATTCTGGAATATACTTCCGGCAACTATCCTCCATCGCTTGGCAATTTCTATCCTTCCATCACCAACAGCGGAATGGTATCCAACACCGGTTTCGAAATCACCCTTAACCATAGGAACAGGCTCGGAGAACTGTCTTATGCCATAGGCGGCTCTTTCTCCTTTGCACGCAACAAGGTGCTTCGCAAGGCAGTGACGGACAATTATCCTAACTATCATCCTGTGCTCGGTGCCCCGATGGGAGAGCGTTACGGCTTTCACGCACTCGGACTTGCCCAAACCCAGGAGCAGATTGACGAGTATCCCGGTCCACCATCCGGCATACTCCGTCTCGGAGACCTCCTTTATGAGGATTACAACGGTGACGGCAAAATCGACAGCAACCAGTCCATAAACAACACCGACTATGTCAAAATAGGGTATGGAGCCATTCCGGAAATCAACTTCTCCTTCCATATAGACATTGACTGGAGAGACTTCTATCTTACAACCCTATGGCAGGGAGTCAGCCACTGCGATTATGTGATTACGGGCTATTTCGATTCCGGAGTACTGTCGCAGACCGCCTACTCAGCCGTATTCTATGACGGAGGCAATACCCCATACTACCTTGCTGAAGGCTCCTGGACCCAGGACAACACCGATGCGGAATACCCTCGTCTCTCCACGGTGATGAACGGCAACAACGCTTGGTCATCCGACTGGTGGGTCATCAACGGAGAGTACCTTCGTCTCAAGCAGGCCCAGCTCGGTTGGAATATGCCTTCCGGCTGGCTTCACAAAACTCCATTGAGGGGTTTCAAACTCTATCTGGCAGGTACCAACCTGCTGACTTTCAGCCATTTCAAATATCTCGACCCTGAGTCTCCGTCCATCAGCCAGGGCCTTTACCCTCAGACCAGAACCTTCAGTTTCGGCCTCAATATGACATTCTAAGATGAAAGCACTGAAAAGTATAGCCTTTGCTGCGGCACTTGCCGCCACCGTCTCCTGCAACTCTGATGTGCTCGGACTCAACAGGACTGACGCCTTCTCGGATATTGCCGTATGGAGTTCGACCGACAATGCCGACCTCTATATCGTGGGAGCCTACAACACCTTCCGTGAAACCTCGAATGTCGGAGCCTTCGAGAAGAATTTCACGGACGGAATGTCCGACCTCTTCAAGGATACGGGCTGGTATTCCCACGACAACGGGATGAATATTTCCCTTCTTATGGAAACCGGTTTCAACAGCGCCGGAGCCGGCATTTTCGAATGTTGGGAGAACTGCTACAACCGCATCCGCATCTGCAATACTATGCTTCTGGACATAGACCGCTACGGTGCCAAGTTCGGGGAGCAATGGTGCTCGGTGCGTTCGGCCGAAGTGCGTTTCTGCCGCGCGTACAATTATTACAGGCTCGCGAGGGTCTATGGCGGAGTGCCGCTTCGCACGGAGCATAGCGGAGCCTCAGGCGGGATAAGCGATGGTGCCGTTGAAGAAGACATCCCAATGGAGCGCGCCAGCGAGCAGGACACTTACCGCTTCATACTCGAAGACCTCAGCCTGGCAGCGGAATATCTCCCGGAATTCTGGCCTCTTAAATGGAAGGGCCGTGCAACGAAGCTCTCTGCCTGGGCCTTCATTTCCCGTATCGCCCTGTATGCTCAGGATTGGGACCTTGCAAAGCAGGCGTCCGACAAATGCGCAGAACTCGGAGCCGGACTGGCGCCGGACTATGCGGCCCTCTTCGATGCTACCAAAGGCCAGGACAACAGCAAGGAGGTGCTTTTCGCAACATATTACCTCCAAGGCAAGCTTGCGCACAATTACGACAGGCGAATGCGACCTATAGGGGATTCGGAGCAATATGGCATCGAGTGCTATGCCTATTTCTGTCCTACCGAGGAACTCGTTTCTCTGTACGAATGGAGCGACGGTAGCGCTTTCAGCTGGGATACATGGCAGGCTGAAGGCCATCCGGACCCGTATAGCGAAAGGGAACCGCGCTTCCACGCTACCGTGCTCTACCACGGGGCGGAATGGGACGGGAGGACGATAGATGTTACCCCGTCGGGAGCAGACCGTTTCTCCGAATTCGAACTGCAGACCGGCAATGTAATGGGCTGCACCTGCACGGGCTATTATACACGCAAATATGTGCAGGAAAGCAATTCCAGCTTCCCGACCAAATACTCCGACCAGTGCGACAATGTCATACGCTATGCAGAGGTCCTGCTCAACAAGGCCGAAGCCTGCGCTATGCTTGGCGAAATCGATGAAGGCTTGGCTGCAGTCAATAAGGTGCGCGCGAGAGTTGGCTTGCCGGCAAAGGCTGCTTCCGGCAATGAGGCTCTTATGGACCTTGTCCGCCGCGAGCGCTGCGTAGAACTTGCAGGAGAAGGCCTGCGTTATTGGGACCTTCGCCGCTGGCAGCTGGCAACTTCCGTGATTGACGGCAAGAATGTCACCGGCATCAAGGTTACCGGCACTCCAGGGGCTTACATCTATACCAGAGTTGATGCTGACGGGGGCGCGAAGCGTATTTTCCCTGAGAAATACTACTATTTCGCAATCCCTGCGGCAGAAACTTCCAACAACAAACTTTGCAAACAGAATCCGTTATGGTAAAGACTAAATCTATATTGCTCTGCCTTGCAGCCGCACTCTGCCTGTCATCCTGCGTGGAGGCGGACTCTGAGTTCGTCCACACTGACAACAGAATTTCCACGCTCTACTGCGTATCCGCCAGCTCCTCCAACCAGTCTGTTGCCGGAGTCATTTACGAAAACGAAGAGGAAGGCTACGGACAGATTCTGGTGACAGTGCCTGCCGCCCAGAAGAAATTCATAGACATCACACACTGCAAGCTGCGCGCGGAGATTGGGCTGGACGCCTTTATGGTTCCGCCGCTTACAGGTTATCAGGACATATCCGGAGACGGTATCATAGTCACCGTCGTCCAGAGAAGCAACCGTACAACAAGAAGTTACAGAATAAGAGGAAGCTATTGATATGAAAGCATTTGTAAAATTTTCCGCGCTGGTGGCTGCCATTGCATCCCTGGTCGCAGTATCCTGCAAAAAGGAAGAAGACAAGCCTCAGAAAGAGCAGTATGAGGCTGACATTATCATCTCCTTCACTGCCAAAAATCCGGCAGGAACGGTATTTCAGGGAGAAATCGGCAAAGACACGGTTTATCTCAAAATCAATCCTTATCTGGACCCGGAAGAGGAACTTAAGGGCTGCATCCCTACCTTCTTCATCTCAAGCGGTGCGTCCGTTGTGCCTGATGCCAGCGAGCCTCAGGATTTCGGAGTAAAAGGCGGAGTGAAATACACTGTCACTTCTTATGACGGAGCCAAGGTCCACGAATATATCGTAACCTGGAAGGCTTCCGACAAAAAGCCGTACGGCGAGGGTTTCAGCTATTGCGAAATCACAGACGGAGTCAATGCAGACAACAGCAATACCCCTGACGGCCCTATGGGAGGAGTCACACCTTTCAACACTCTCGGCTGGGAAGGTACCCGTATGGACTATTATCTGCCTGACGGAAGCGGAGAAAAGGATTCCAAGCTCTATGGAGACCTGGACTGCTACATAGGTTACTGCGGCAAGCACATCGTGCTGTTCTCCCGCAGATATGCTTTCGAAGGTGACACTCAGAATGCCACCAATGTGGTTCACCGCGACCAGCTTACCCCTGAAGGAAAACTCAGCCTCGGAAGCATCGATGTTACCCTGATGCAGACGCTGGCCAATGACTGGTATGGCCATCTGGTTGCCGTGGTGGACAAGGGAGATGTCAATGAGATATACTACTGGACAGATCCGTTCAAGGACCCTGTGTTGCTGGGCACAACCACAGTTGACCTCACACCGTTTGCCGGAGACCCGGAAGACTGCGGCAACAACCTTCAGGTTGCGGGCGACATCACCGCAGATGCCTATATCACCGCCCAGGCTCCACGCAGCACTGACGGAGAGCATTATATGCTTACAGTTACGGGAGGAGTACTGTCTTCGGATGTTGAAATCATAGCCAGCGGCTATGAGAGTGACGATACCGGAGGATGGCAGATGATTTCCATTGCAAGCGATACCATCCCGTGCGAAGAGCCTGACTACATACTCTGCGACAATACCGGAGAACTCGGAGCCAACCACGGCAACCAAATCTATATCAACACTTTCGACGGCATTACCATTGGCGAGGTGGCAAATCCTCTGCTTCAGAACAATCTGCAGACCTGGTGGGTGGGCAACGGTCCTTCGCTCTACCGCACCGGAGCTCATCGTCCATATGTTTCTGCAATGCTCATCAACGGCAAGCAGTACGCCCTCTTTGTAGGCGGTTCTATGTGGTGGCAGGCTATGGCTGTGCTCGAATATGATATGGACCTGAGCACCCTCGCACACGAGAATGCCAATGTGGCCGCCTACACCGGAACGGTGGGCTGGAGTTATGGCGGACTGGGTGCCTGGTATTGGGACCGCGAAGAGGAAGCCGGCTATGTTGCCGCCTGGTGGGGCCGTGCCGGTCTGATTACCAGAAAGCTTACCTGCTATGAGTAGAAACTCTGCTGCATTTATCCTGGCGGCACTGCTTCTGGGCTCCTGCGCCTCGAAGCAGCCGCCGGAGATTCCGATAATAATCCCCGACATCCCGGTTGAAGTACCCGAGGTGTCGGTGGACCGCTCTGACTATGTCAAGTCAGCCTGGGCCCTTGCGATGATTAACGTAAACAGGCTCAATACCAGGGAGTTGGTTGAGGCCGAGCTGACCAAAGCCCAGAAGTACGGGCTCAACGAAATCTGGCTTGAAGTCAAGCCTTCCACCGGCCATGCCCTGTGGCGGAGTGAAATCCTGCCCCGTTTCGAGAGCTGGGGAGAACAGGTCATTCCTGATGGTTACGACTACCTTGGTACGGTGCTGGAAGTGGCGAAAGAAAAGGGTATGGAGGTCATCGCCTGCGTCAATACCCTCGGCTTTGCCTGCACCAGTACGCACAGCGGGCTGCTTTACGAAGACCCGAGCTGGGAGGGACATACCCAGGCCAAACTCGTGGACGGAGCCGTTGTGGACATAATGGATTTGGATATGCCGGCCGAAGACGGGGCAATGCTTGAGCCTTCTTCACCGAAAGTGCAGGATTTTGTGGTCTCCTATATTGACGAACTGTGCGCCAACTATCCGGACCTGAAGGGCGTTTGTCTGGACTACTGCCGCTATGCAGGAGGGGATTTCGGCTTCAGTGAACTTGCAATGGAGCGTTTCCGCCTTTACAGCGGCAACAATACGGCAACCATTTCCGACATAATGGATGCTGACGGCAACAAGGGCGCTCTGTATGCGCAGTGGATAGAATTCAGGTCCATGACCATACACAATCTTGTCGAGAGACTCAGCAAGACTGTGCACTCACACTCGATGGAGCTTATAGTCTGGGCATCTGCGGACTGGGAGTCCCGATATCTCTACGGTCAGAACTGGGCAAGCAGCGAATACCGCCCGGAGCCTTCGTCCGTTTACACTGCTGCATACAACAAGACCGGCTTTGCGGAACTTCTGGATGCCTTCTGCATAGGAGCATACAGCAGCTATCTCTACGCAGACCAGAGCTATTATTCGGTTGAGGGCTATATGGACCGCTACCCCAAGTACATCAAGGATGCCACCAAGGTGTACGGCTCCTTTGCCTGCTATGAGTACAAGAACCGTGATGATATGGCTACAGCTGTGGAGATGTGCCTTACCAAATCCGAAGGTCTGATGGTCTTCGACCTGTGTTACCTCACCCAGCTCAAACACTGGTACGGACTCTACGAAGGACTGCAGAACTCCAATGCGCTGAAAAAATAAGAGGTCGACCGGATGGTCGACCTCTTGTGCGTCCTTAGGGATTCGAACCCTAGACCCACTGATTAAGAGTCAGTTGCTCTACCAGCTGAGCTAAGGACGCAAACTGTCAAGTGACCCGTTCGGGGCTCGAACCCGAGACCCCCACATTAAAAGTGTGATGCTCTACCGACTGAGCTAACGGGTCCTCCGTTCCCGAAGGGGATTGCAAAGGTAGCAATTATTTTGGAAAATACAAACTATCCGGAAAAAATTTCTCAAAAATCATACTTCTTTCCGGTCAGCTGCTCAATAGCCTCGAAACTGCCCAAATCGCTCCACAGCCAATGCGAAGGGGCAACCTTGACGCAATCAGCCTTTTCCATCACAGCATAGTCAATGGAAATCTTTTCGCACTGAGGGAAAAGCCTGCCGAGTTCACAAGCCTCCATTTCCGTATAGAGCGAAGGCTGAAGCTCATCCATAAGAGCAGCTATTCCGGGAGCGAATTTGCGCAACTGGGAAATCATTGTCCCGACACGGAACATAAAAATCCCTGCATTCCAATAGTAGCCACCGGCCCGAAGATACTGCCGGGCAACTTCCACGCTCGGTTTTTCCTTAAAGGCCTCGACAGGCACTATCCCCTCCCCTCTCCGGGCTTTGATATAGCCGTAGTCCGGTGATGGCCTTGTGGGCTCTATTCCAACGGTGATGATGCTGTCAGCTCCATCGGAATCAAGCTGACTCAGAGCAGGCCTGATTGTGCCGGCAAAGGCTTCGTAATCGGGGATATATGCATCAGAAGGGCATACCACCACACTCGCAGAAGGGTCGCGCTGCGCTATCTTCCAGCTGACATAGGCAATGCAGGGGGCGGTGTTGCGGGCCATAGGCTCGAGCAGGACCTGCTCCGACGGGATATCCGGCAGCTGCTCGGCAACCAAATCCTTATAGCGCTCGGATGTTACCACCCAGAAATGAGCCTGAGGGTCCACCACTCTGAACCTGTCCCAAGTCTGCTGAATCAGGGTTCTGCCGCACTCCGTGAGGTCCAGAAACTGCTTCGGACGCTCCGGGGTACTGAGAGGATAGAGCCTGCTGCCCACACCTCCTGCCATTATCACTATATGTGTGTTTCTACTCTCCATACATCAGTTCAAATCCTTTCTTGAATGATTCGAGGGTCTGCGATGCATCAAGGCGCAGATAGTTTACGGTATTGCCGTCAGCATCATAATCGTTGCAGTCGAACCATACCCCTCCCTTGAAAGGTTTGAGGTAGGAATCATAAGCCGCAAACTCCTTGAACATATCATAAACCCAGGCGGCCTGGTCATCTGCATAGCGCATCTCTTCCCCGCTGGTTGCTCCCCCGCTGCCGCAGGCAAACTCGGAGATTATCCAAGGCATTGAGCCGAAGATAGCCGAATTCCCGTTGAAAACCTGACTGTAGCAGCTTCTGAAGGAACTCAAAGGAAGGCTGTTGCCCATCACATAATTGGTGGCGCCCAAAGCCTGGACATACCCGTTGCCCGGATAATAGGCCAAATCCTCTCCCCAGTTGGAATATGGACAGCTGTCTGCTATCGGGTTGAATATCCAGATGCAGTTGTCCACGCCTTCCTCTTCAAAAATATCATAAATGTGCCTCCACACCTGAATGAAAATCTCCGGGTCAACCAGAGTCATCATTCCGCAATAGCTGGTCCAGTCGGAGTTCATTTCGTTGTTCAGACGGAAGAGCACAGGCTTGCCGTAGTCTTTGATTTGCGAGCAGAGGGTCCTGAAATAGGAATCATATTTGCCCTGCAGCACTCCGAACATAGGAGTTGAGACATTGGTGGTGTTGGAAGCGCTGACATTGTTGTTGTTCATCGTAATCTGGTAGGTGAACTGGAGTACAGGCTTGCCGTTGAAACCGTCCCCACCGGCGAATTCCCGGGCCAGGGAAAGAGGGAAATAATGATAGGTACCATACCACCCGAGATGGGTGTAGGTAGGCATTATCTCATAGCTTCTGCCGAATACCGATTCCAGATAGTCTTTTCTTTCACGGATTCTGGTCCGCATAGTCTCCAGATTCTCATCGTTGTCGTCCGGCATACTGAAACTGAACACTCCGAAATCGAAGGTATTCTGGTCAAGGAGTTTCTGATAGTAGCGGGCGGTTTCGGCATTCCAGTGCGGGTTCGGCAGGGACTCCTGCTGCGGCATATAGTTTTTCGATGTGCCGTATGTGGTGAAAACAGACAGGGACTGCAGCACAGCTTCGAAATTGCCAATCAAATTACGGTTGGCGGCCTTCATCACTATAAATACGAATTTGGACCATTGTCCGAGAGGACGCACGAGGGCTATTTTGTAGTAAGGCTTGTCAAGGCCTCTGGCGTTAATCGAATAAATGGTGGTGCTGTAGCCGGGAATCAGCTGTTCGTCATTCTCCACCCTCTCCTCAAAATATGCAAAGCCGTTGCTGCTGACATAGTTCTTGTTGGCAATGTAACGGCTGAGCCATTCTCCCGTATAGATGCCATAGTAGTATTCGTTGGGAGTATAAGGTTTGACCCTCTCCAGGGTAATCCTTATGCTGAGGTCTTCGGACTCGAATTTCTGGGCATACTTCGGCAGGGTATAGTCCGGCTCCAGGCCGAGCGAAGACGGGTAGGAGAAAGCATAGCCGTCAGCTTCCGAAACGAAACGCACATAATCCTCGCCCACGAACTCATAGCGCAGGTCGGCGCTCGGCTTGCGCAGGCTCTTGTCATAGCCACCCGCAGGCACTCCGTCAACAAGCCACTTCATATACTTCACATCCGAGGCAGAAGCTATGCTTGCTTCGTGGGCGAATTTGTCCGACCAAAGGGCAGCAACGGATACGGAGTCCGCAAAATAGCCTTCCGGAATCCTTATTTCTGTGGTGTCCGAAGGCTCTCCACCGCCTCCCGGGGTAATATTTTCATTCACCGGGTTGCAGGAAAAAAGCAGGGCAAGGCAGAATATGGATACTGTAAAACTATTGCGCATTGGCTTCACGGGTTTTATCGTAATCAATGGCCTCGGCAAGTACGCTGACCGGGTTGAATACCGGAAGTCCCGTGGAGGCCTCAATCTGCCATTTGCAGGTCTCGCAATCCGTCACGACAGCCTCAACTCCGGCATTCCTGATATCCTCGAAGAGCTGCGCTCCAACCTTTTGTGAGAGCTCATAATTCTCCTTTTTGAAGCCGTAGGTTCCGGAAATGCCGCAGCAGTGCTGCTCCAGAAGCGTAAGCTCCAGTCCCGGAATCATCTGAAGAAGCTGAATCGAATACTGCTGCCAGCCCATTTTCTGCATGTGGCAGGCGGTGTGGTAGGCAAGCTTGCGGCTGTAATCCTCCTTGAATACGAGTTTCACCTTGCCATCCTCAATCTGGCGGTATAGCCAGCGGGTGGCGAGCATCACGGAGCCGCGGATATCCGAAGTCGGCAGTCCGAGCACGTGCTCGTATTCGTCACGAATGGTGAAAGTGCAGGTAGAGGAGGTTGTAAGCACCGGAGTATCAGCCTTTCTTATGGAAGCGAGGTTGACCTGAGCTGCCTTGCGAGCCTGCTCTTCCATTGCGTTCGCAATCATTGCGACTCCGCAGCAGCGCTCCTTTTCAAGCAGCACCACGCCATAGCCGCAGGCGTTCATCAGCTTCACGAAGTCCTTTCCCAACTGAGGATAGTTGTAGTTCACATAGCACCCGTGGAAATAAGTCACCTTGCGTGGGAAGGCCTTCTGCTGCTCGGCGTGGCGGCGCAGCCAGGCTGTGAACTTGCGGGAGGAATACTTAGGGAATGTGCGGTGCTTGCTGACGCCCAACACTCCGTCCATTACCGACTTGGTGACACCAAGCGAGAGCACTCCGTTCACTATAGGAGCGAAAGGCGACGCCAGGGAGCCCACCAGGTCGGTGGAGGCAAGCGCAGTGTCGCGCATCTTATGCTCGGATTTGTAGTATTTGAGCTTGTTGACTGCGATGATGTCGCCAATCTTCACGCCTGAAGGGCAGGCCACCTCGCAGCGCTTGCAGTTGAGGCAGTACTTCAGGGCGTTGTCGAAGAAAGCAGGGTCCTTGAGACGGTAGCGTTCACCGTCAGGGCCCGCCTGTTTAGGTCCGGGATAGAGGGGGTTGACCTCCATCATAGGACATACCTCAGCACATATATTGCACTTCTGGCAATTCTCGAACTCAGCTATGCTGATATTATTCTCCTGCATATTTCTTCAGTATTGTCCACACCGCCTGCGAGAATCCCGCCGGCAGCATAGAGGTTCACTATTGCTTTTCCGTTTTTGAGAGGATGCTGGTCCCCGTCCACCACCACTCCGAAGGACTCGAAAGGCTGGGGTGCGAAGAAATCATCCACGCACCACTTGCTGCGGTCGGCATCATACTGCACATCAGTTCCGAAAACCGGTTCGCTGATGCCCTGCATATCGGAAACAAGCCCTCTGGTGAAGAAACGGCCAGTGGCCAGCACATAGACCGAAGCGACAAGCCGCTCATCGTCCAGATTGGCGGTATGCACTGCCGCCACGCTTCCGTCCTCCTCCCATTCCACCGAGCTGATGCGGTCTCCGAGGAGCAGCACTCCCCCTGCCTTTGCGAATGCGTTCCTGCCGCCTTCGCCCGCAAGGCGTCCTTCAGCCACCAGGCAGCAGCTCTTCCCCGCCTGAAGGGCGGCCATTGCTATTTTTACGTCAGCGGGGTCTCCGCCTGCTATGATTACATCGTACTTCATTTTCCGTACTCCTTTCTCATATGTTCAGCTTCCCTGAGCTGGTCGCCCCAGCAGACAGGCATTATTCCTTTCCATCTCTCCTGGATGAAATCCTTCAGAAGGGCGTCCGCCTTGTCCGGGGTGCCGAGTTCCTCGGCAAGGACTGCGGCGGCCTTGCGCAGGCAGAAGGTGCTCTGGCAGGTGCCCATTCCGACGCGTGTGCGCCGGCGAAGGTCGTCCAAAGTCTTGACATTCAATTCCTTCACAGCATAAGCAATCTCCGCGCGGCTGACCTGTTCGCACTCACATACGAGCTCGGCACCTTTGCCGGAGAAGTCCATCCCGGCAACGCGGGTTCCCTGCCTGCCGTATGCCGCCTCAACCACGACGCTGTGGGAAGGTTTGCGCTTTTCCTTTTCGGAACCGGGCAGAGGCAACTGAGCCGTCTGGCAGGTCCTCTCGACACCGATCTTGCTGCAAAGCAAATCCGTAGTCTTCTCTGCCATAAGGCGGTATGAGGTCAGTTTGCCTCCGGTTATGGTGATAAAGCCATATATTCCATCCCTCTTGGAATGGTCCAGAAGCACTATTCCGCGGCTGACATTGCGGCCTGTCGGGTCATCGTCCGAAGCCACGAGCGGACGCACGCCCGCGTAGGCCCTGATGATACGGGTAGTGGCAAGGGACGGCACGAGCTTGCAGCCTTCTCGCAGCAGCAACTCCACTTCCTCCTTTGTAACCCTCATATCGTCACACTGGTCGAAAGGCACCTTGTCGGAGGTGGTACCGATAACGCTGACCACATCGCCAGGCACGAGGATGTCCGCATTTGAGGGCTTGCGGCAGCGGTTCACCACCATATCGGCTACCCTGTGGCCAAAGACCAGAAGCGACCCCTTGGATGGCAGCATACCGATATGCGCACCGGCCATTTCAGCAATTCCGGCACCCCAGATGCCTGCTGCATTGACTGTGTAATGTGCAAAGACGCTCTTTATCTCACCGGTGTAGATATTGCGCAGCTTGACACCCAGAACGGTGACTGTTTCCTTAATGAAGTCAATTACCTCCCATCCGGTAAGCACGTCCGCACCGTGCAGCTGAGCATCCAGGACATTGGCGGCAGTGAGCCTGAACGGGTCCACGGAAGCATCAGGCACCTTGACGGCACCGATGATGTCCGGATTGATGGACGGCTCAAGCCTGAGCGCATCCTTTGGGTCGATGGCTTCAGCTTTGATGCCTGCCTTGCCGCAGCACTCGATAAATTTCTTCTGGTAATCGAGACCATCCTCGGGAAGACTGATGAAAAGTCCGCCTGTAGGCTCCACACAGTGGGATGCGACCTTGCGCAGAATCATATTTTCGACTATGCATTCGTTTGCCGACTCAGGGTCGTTGACGGCATAGCGGGCTCCGCTGTGAAGCAGTCCGTGATTGCGTCCGGAAGCACCGGTTGCAATGTCGTGGCGCTCCACCAGCAGAGTTTTGAGGCCGCGCAGGGCACAGTCTCTTGCGGTTCCGGCGCCTGTAACGCCGCCGCCGATAATCAGGACATCATATTCTTTCATAAGTATGACTTTACTGGCAAATCATTTCTAGTGTTTTACTGGTACACAAATATACATACTATTTTGTATATTTGCTCGCGTGAAAAGAATTGGAATCTTATTGCTGACCCTCACAAGCCTGTTTCTGTGCAGTTGCGGTCGGGGGCAGGGTTCCCGTAAATCTGCGGCGAACCCGCAAATGAATGCGCCCGTCAGTTTCAGAACACCCCGGATTCCGGACATAATCAGCGATGAAGGGGACCGCCTGGATTACCTTGTGGCCAACTGGTGGACCGGATGGAGCCCTCAGATGGACAGCCTCGAAGCCGAAAAGGCTTTCGCCGAGTGGACCGTGCTGGCTCTGGAACTGCCTCTGGAAACTGCTTCAAAATCCTTGGTCAAGGGCATAGGGCGTGACTCGCTGCGGATTCTTTCGCTTGCGCAGAAATATCTCTATGACCCGAACTCCCCTTACAGGGACGAGGATATATATGGCCGTCTGGCTGCACACTGCGGCCTGAGCTCCGAGGCTGCGCTCTGCTCCCTGAACGAGCGCGGCAGCGTAGCGGCGGATTTCGTCTATGAGGACGCGAGGGGACGCAGGCACACACTGCACGGCACCCAGGCGCCGTTTACGGTGCTGTTTTTCAGCAACCCCGGCTGCAGCGCCTGCAAGGAAATCATTGACGCAATGCAGGCGGACCCCAAAACCTGCTGGGCAGTGGAAAAGGGGCTTGTTGCGGTGGTCAATGTCTATATTGACGAGGACCTTGAAGCCTGGAGGGAATATCTTCCGAACTACCCTTCCAAGTGGCATTGCGGCTTCGACCCGCTTTTCACTCTGAGAGACGACAGCACCTATCATATCAGGGCCATTCCTTCCGTCTATCTGCTGGACGGAAAGAAGAGTGTACTGCTCAAGGATGCGCCTGTGCAACGAGTAATAGATGTATTAAACAGATTATTATGATTCCCTACGTACACGAAGTCAAGTATTATGAATGCGACAGGATGGGCGTGACCCATCATTCCAATTATATCCGCATAATGGAGGAGGCTCGCGTCTATGTCCAGGACCAGCTGGGCTACGGATTCGAGAAGATGGAGGCGGAAGGAGTCGTGTCACCTGTGACCGCACTCACTTGCGAATTCAAGAAGACCACCACCTTCAAGGACAAGATTGAGGTGAACCTCAAAGTGAAGGAGATGTCTGCTCTGAAAATCACTTTTTCCTATGTAATGAAGGTCGGGGAGGCCGTTGTTTTCAAGGGCACCTCCACCCATTGTTTCATAGACACCGCGACCGGCAGGCCTGTAGTGATGCAGGAAAGGTGGCCGGAGCTCTTCTCCAAACTTCAGGAGCTATGATGAGGGAAGAGACGGTATTCGGCCCGATATTCAGCCGAAGGCTGGGAAACTCATTGGGCATCAACCTTTTGCCTACCAAGGGGAAGATATGCAACTTCGACTGCATCTACTGCGAATGCGGCTGGAATGCAAACGGACGCGCCGACAGGCAGCTGCCTTCTGCCGCCCGGGTGCGCTCCTTCCTTGAGGACAAGCTGGCGCAGCTTATGCTCGATGAGGTCAGGGTGGATTCCATTACCTTTTCGGGCGACGGGGAGCCTACGCTCAACCCTGAGTTCCCGCGCATTATAGATGATACCCTGCGCCTGCGCGATGCATATTTTCCGAAGGCAAAGGTTTCAGTGCTGTCCAATGCTACGCGGGTTCATATTCCCGAAGTGCTGGCCTCGCTGCGGAAGGTGGACAACCCTATTATGAAAATCGATGCTCCGACCGACGAGCTGGCAGAGCTCATCAACAAGCCCGCGCCCGGCTACAGCGTAAAGGCGACGGTTGAGGCCCTGAAGGCCTTCGAAGGCGATTTCGTGCTGCAGACCATGTTCCTGCGCAGCCCCCAGTTCGACTCCTCCTCCCCCGAGGTGCTTCAGGGGTGGATGGAGATAGTGCGCGAACTGCGCCCGAGAGAGATTATGGTCTATACCATAGACCGCCCTACCCCTCAGCAGGGGCTCGAAGCATTCAGCGAAGCTCAGATGCGTCAGCTGGTTAAGCCACTGCTGGACGAAGGATTCAATATTCAAATAAAAGGCAAGAAATGAAAACACTCCTCAGAGGCATCCAGCTTAATGGAAAGCCGACCAACATCCTGATTAATGGCAACCGCTTCGAGTCGGTGAATGCTCCGGACAATGCTTATGCCAATACCGCCATCGAATGCCACCGCTACGCCATACTTCCTGCGTTTTATAATGCCCACAACCACGCAGCGATGACCATACTTCGCGGCTACGCGGACGATATGCCGCTGCAGACCTGGCTGGAGGACCATATCTGGCCGAAGGAAAGGGCTATGGGCCGCGCCGAAGTCTATGAGGGCAGCGTGATGGCGATAAACGAAATGATTTCCAGCGGAACGGTCTTCTTCAACGATATGTATTTCTCCATGAGCCGCACCGCTACGGCAGTGCGCGAGGCCGGCATCAGAGCTGCCATCGGAGTGACCTATATGGACAGCTATTCGGACAAGATGAAGGCGAGCAAGGAGGAACGCATCTGCAACTGGATGGAGGATCAGGACTCTATGATTCAGATTACAGCAGCCCCACACGCTGTCTATACCGTTTCGGGAGAGAATCTGCAGAAACTCTACCGCCTCGCCCGGGACCACGGAAGACGCTTCCATATCCACGTTTCCGAGACCAAGAAGGAGGTGGAGGATTGTGTGAAGGCATTCGGAATGACGCCGGTGCGCTATCTCGACAAACTCGGGGTGCTGGGGCCGGATGTGATTGCTGCGCACTGCGTACACGTGGACAAGGAGGAATGGGACATCCTGGCGGAGCGCGGGGTGACGGTGGTGCATTGCCCTTGCTCCAATATGAAGCTGGGCAGCGGCCGCTTCCCTTACGAACAGGCGATTGCGAGCGGTGTGCGCGTTACCCTCGGCACGGACGGATGCTCATCCAACAACAATCTGGATATGAGGGAGGAAATGAAGTTCGCGGCCCTGCTCGCAAAGCTTAACGGAGATACTTCCCTGCTTTCGGCTCCGGAGGTGCTCAAATGGGCTACGGTCAACGGAGCGGAGGCTTTCGGAATTGACGCGGGAGTGATTGCGGACGGCAAGCTTGCGGATGCGATTATCGTCGATTTGGCTTCTCCGCGTATGCGTCCCTGCTACAATCTGATTTCCAACTGGGTATATGCCGCAGACTCCTCCTGCATAAGGATGGTACTCTGCAACGGCAAGATAATCCTAGACAAACGCTCTTAGAAGTGTTTGTATCCCATATAATCCCGGCTGGCGCCTTCCCAGGTGACGGTCGGGTCTTCCGTTATTTCGCCTATGACGGTGTAAGGGATGTCGGGAGTTTCCTTCGGGTCCATAGTGAAGAGAAGCTCGTAGTCTTCCCCACCGCAGAGGGCAAGATCTTTGGGATCCCAGCCCATTTCGCTGCACAGGACCTGCAATTCTTTAGAAATCGGCAGCTTGCCGGTGTCGATTCTCGCGCCGACGCTGCTCTCTTCAAGGATGTGACGAAGGTCAGAGCCGACCCCGTCGGATATGTCCATCATTGCGTGCACGCCCTCCAGGCGGGCAAGCGCCAGACCTTCTTCAACGCGGGGAATCGGGGTGTAATGGCGGGAGATAAGGCGCGGCGCGGCCCCTTTTTGCCCGCTGAGGATAAGCTTGAGGCCGGCTGCGGAGTCGCCCAGGGTACCGGTTACGCAGACCAGGTCGCCGGGCCGCGCCGCGCTGCGCAGCCGGGCTTTTCCCCTCGCGCAGGTGCCGAGCACGGCGACATTTATGCAAACCCGGTCCGGAGAACAGGTGGTGTCGCCTCCAAGAAGAGCGACTGAATATCTTCCGGAAATTGCATTATAGCCTTCCATAAACTCCTGCATCCACTGCCCGGAGAGAGTTTTCGGGATGGCGAGGGAGAGGAAGGTGGCGATGGGCTTACCTCCCATTGCAGCAATGTCGGAAATGTTGACCGCGGCGGATTTCCAGCCGAGCTGGCGCGGGGAGATGTCCTCCATCAGGAAATGGGTACCCTCCACAAGCATATCCGTACTTACGAGAAGGTCGGAGGCGGGGGCGCCGTCCGTTTCCGGGCTGAGAGGAATGACCGCACAATCATCCCCAATCCCCACCCAGGAAGGGTCCGGGACGCCTGTCATCTTGCGTATCCTGTCTATGAGGCCGAATTCTCCGAGTTGCTGCATTTTCATATCTGCAAAGTTATCCGTTTTTCCCGGAAATGGGGATGATATTTTTGGAAAATCACTAACTTCGCGTTATTACTTATTCAATCGCTTTGGCATTATGGCACAATTTACCGAAAAGCAGCAACTTGCAATCCTTAAAATCGCTCAGGACATTGTCTGGAAGGACGGAGAATTTACAGAAGAGGAACTCGGGACCATTCTCCAGAAAGAACACAAATGGGGAATCGACACTTTTGAAAAGTTCAAAGAAATGTGGGACCAGACTTCTGCCCTGTCGTTCTTGAGAGCCGCTGCCATCATCGAGGAATTCGACGAGCAGCAGAAACGCATTGCAAGCGCATTTTTCCTCTCCCTTGTTGCCGACAACGGAATCGAGGCGGAAGAGCAGACCCTTTACGAGACTGTCCGCGATGCCTGCAGGCTTCCTGCCCTCTCGCTTTCCGAGGCTATTGAAATAGATGAGGCAGACAACGGTGCAGGCCAGATTCGGAGAATCAGCTTCAACGGAGGATACTACGAAGGAGAGACCAAGAACGGACTGTATCACGGGAAAGGCCGTATGGTTTGGGACAACGGGCAATCGTTTGAAGGAGTCTTCGAGAACGGGAAACGCGTTGAGGGGACTTACTCCTGGCCGAACGGAGAGAAATACACAGGGCATTTCAGGGATGGCAAGAGGAACGGCTTCGGCAAGTACTTTTATGCCAACGGGGATATTTATGAAGGTTTGTGGCTTGATGGCCTGAAACACGGGTTCGGCATTTACCGTTACTGCTCAGGTTCTTACGACCTTGGAGAATACAGGCACGACAAACAGGACGGATATGTGGTATGGGTAAATGATGACAAGAAGACATACAAGGCTCGGCATTACTCCGAAGGCACTCTGACAGATGAGAGAGTCTATACTTTGGAATAGTTCTGCGAATTTATTGGAAAAAGATTTGCGAAGTTCAAAAAAAACACTACCTTTGCATTCCCAACGGTGCTGTAGCTCAGATGGTAGAGCAAAGGACTGAAAATCCTTGTGTCGGCAGTTCGATTCTTCCCAGCACCACAAAAAGCGACCCTCGAGGGTCGCTTTTTGGGTTTTGGTGACTACGGATAGATAGACTGCCGGCACCTCGTTTGCTCGGACGGTGCAACTGCGAAGAATCTGGAAACTTTGACTGGCCGGCTATGAAATCCGTGCGCAAAACCGCCCTTCTTGCGCACCAACTGCAATATTTTTCAATTCCGTGCGCAAATAAGGCGTTTCTGCGCACGACTTGGGTGGGTTAAGACTGTAAAGATATTTTACAAAGTGTAAAAATTCTTTACAACCAACAGCGACGAGCAAAGGCTATCACATTGAAAATCACCGAATTGCAAAGTTGGCACAAATGGTGCTCTCAGGCTGTGTATCATAAACAAAGCATATATGGCACACAGATTCACAATAGTTGCAATTCTTCTGTCGATTAGTCCCGCCGTATTCGGACAGGGGCTGAGCCTGAAGGAATGTATGGAATACGCGCTTGACAAATCCGCCAGTCTCAAAATCCGGCAGGCAGATGTAGATGACGCACGCATTGCGCGAAGGGATGCCGTTCTGAGAGCATTTACCCCATCAATAGAGGCTGGCACCTACGCCTACGGCAATTTCGGCAGAAGCGTTGACCCTGAGACCAACACCTATGTCTCCACCACCTCATTCAGCAACGGCTACTCCATCTCCGGAAGCATAGTGTTGTTTGACGGATTCGAGACTGTCAACAACGCGAAGATTTCCAGGATTTCCCTGCTGATGGGAATAGAGCAGGAGCAGAAACTCAAGGATGAAATCTGCCTTGCCACTATGGAAGCATTCTTCAATGTCGCATATTACACCAAGCTCTCCGAAATAATCTCAAGCCAGGCAAAGAACCTGGAAGACGCTCTGCATCTTGTCAAAAGGCAGGAGGAGCTGGGGCAGAAAGGCTATGCGGATGTGGTTCAGACTGAAGCAGACCTTGCAGATATGGAATATAATCTCATCATCGCACGGAACAATCTTGCCAACGCTTTTGTAACTCTGAAGGACATAATGTTCTGGGAAGAGGATAAAGAGCTGGAAATCAATATGGAAGGCATAGAACAAGCGTGCACTCTCATTCCCGGAGGGGATGGGGACGAATGCAGCTCGGTAACTGAGTTCGCCTTGGAGCATAACCCTTCAGTACTGCTCGCAAAAGGCAAGCTGGAAAATGCCAGGCTAAACCTGAACACGGCAAAATGGCAATTCACCCCAAATCTGAATCTGTATGCCGGATGGTCCACAAGTTACTATACCTATCCTGGACTTGCCGGCTATGTGCCGGCTCCTTTCGGGCAGCAGTTCCGCAACAACGGAGGTGAGTATATCCAGCTTTCGCTATCTTTCCCTATCTTCAACAGGCTTCAGACCTTTTCCAATCTCCGCCGGATGAAAAACAATTACAGGAGGGCTGAGGCGGAATATGACACCGCCCTGCGTCAGATTCGCTCGGAAGTAGAAAGGGCCGTGCAGGACCGCAACGGGGCAGGTGCTGCGCTCAATCAGGCGGAGCGGAGGGAAAGCGTGCAGGAGGAAGCCTGGCGGCTGAATATGAAGCGCTTCGAACAGGGACTGATTTCCGCCATCGATTTCCGCAAGGCTTCTGACAATCTGCTCAATGCCAAGGCCGAGAGGCTTGGCGCCCTGCTGAAATGGCAGCTGAAAAGCAGTGTAGTGAACTATTATAACGGAATATCCTATATTGACCAATATTAGAAAATGGACAAGATAATAGAAAAGAAAAAAGGCTGGAGAGCCGCATTTACAAAGAAGGCCCTTCCCTGGTGGGGCGGTGCAATCCTTCTAGCCTTCATCCTTTGGCTCGTATTCAGAGACAACTCAGCGACCCTCAGGGTCAACGCAGAGTCCCTTACAATCAGCGAAGTGCGCCAGGGCGAATTCAACGACTACATCCGAATCAGCGGGCAGGTACAGCCTATGACGACCATCCAGATCAGCCCGCAGGAAGGCGGAATAGTTCAGGAAATAGTCGCAGAAGAAGGTTCCAAGGTGAAGGCTGGCGATGTCATACTCCGCCTGAGCAACGACAACCTGGACCTGCAGATTCTGAACTCCGAAGCTGAACTTGCAGAGAAGGAGAACATACTTCGCAACACCTTGATTTCAATGGAGCAGCAAAAGCTTTCCCTCAAGCAGGACAAACTGCAGCTCCAGACCGAGCTTGCAAGGCTCAGGAGGAAATATGAGCAGAACAAGGCCCTCTATGAGGACAAGCTGATTGCCCGCGAAGAATATCTTACTTCCAAGGAAGACTATGAGCTTGCAGCAGGCAAACTGGAACTTGTCAAGGACAGGGCGGAGCAGGACAGCCTTTACAGGAGCGTACAGATTCTCCAGATGCAGGAAAGTCTTGACAATATGAGACGCAATATGATGATGATCCGCCGCAGGAAGGAGAACCTGACAATCAAGGCCCCTATTGACGGTGAACTCGGACTTCTCGATGTGGTGCTTGGACAGTCCGTTTCAGCGGGTATGAAAATAGGACAGATAAACAATCTCGACAGCTATAAGATTGAAGCACAGATAGATGAACATTACATAGATAGGGTGTCATCAGGCCTGGTGGCGACATTCCAAAGACAGAATGATTCGTACGACGCAGTTATACGCAAGGTCTATCCGGAGGTCCGCGACGGAAAGTTCAAGGCAGATTTCAAGTTCGGCGGTGAGGTGCCGGACAATATCAGGACCGGACAGACTTATTATCTGAACCTGCAGCTCGGCCAGCCTGAGACAGCGGTCCTTGTCCCGAGAGGAACATTCTATCAGAAGACCGGCGGCAAATGGATTTTCGTCGTGTCTGCTGACGGAGGCAAGGCAGTGCGCCGTGAAATCCGCATAGGCCGCCAGAACCCACAGTACTACGAAGTCCTCGAAGGCCTGCAGCCGGGAGAAAAAGTCATCACCTCCGGTTATGATTCCTTCGGTGACAATGAGGTTTTAATATTCTAAGTCCTATGAAGAGTTTCCTTAGATTTTTGAGGAGGAATCCTTATTACACGGTGATAAATGTCCTCGGATTGTCAGTGGCCCTGATGTTCGTCATCCTGATAGGCGATTACACCTGGAGGCAGTTCAGCACGGACTCATCGCAGCCGAACAAAGACAGGATTGTGCTGATGGGCCGCTCGGGCGACTATAGGTCCTGGCCTGAGGAGTCGTGGAAAATCGGACGGATGTATCCGGAAATTGAAAATACCTGCTGCGTAGTCAGTCAGGGAGGTGTCATCAAGTCCGAAGGGGAGAGCTTCAGGGATGTGGACGGAAATCCCATAATGCTCGTTGACTCGACCTTCTTCGACATATTCTCATACGATTTCGTCTGCGGCGAGCCCGATGGCGCCCTATCTTCTCCGGACAAATGCGTCATCACCGAGAGTCTTGCGGATGCCATATTCCCCGGGATGGAACCCCTCGGAGAAACTCTCAAAATCAAAGGCTTGCAGTCCGTATTCATAGAGGGCGACAATCCATACGACAGCACTCTGGTATATACCGTCAGCGGAGTTGTGAAAGATTTCGACAAGACCGTTCTGCCCAATGATACAAAGATTATTGCCTCCATCGAAAGACACCCCCAGATTCTGGGCTACAGAATGAGCTCGGACATCTTTGCAAGCAGCGGCCACGGGTGTTTCAAGACATTCTACCTGCTTGAAAAAGGAGAGAGTCTGGATTCCAAGGCAAATGAAATCTGGTCAACTCTGACCAGGGACATTCCTATGATGGAGTTCGACATCGATATCACCAGGACTACTGCCACCTTCACTCCGCTGCGGAAAGTAATGTTTGACGAACAGAACAACGGACTTGGGCTGGAAAAAGGCAACAAGGGTCTTCTTGTCATTCTCCTGAGCGCTGTCATAGCGATTCTTCTGTTTGCAGTCACCAACTATATCAACCTCACCGTAGCCAACACCGGTATGAGGGCAAAGGAAATGGCGACAAGAAGGCTGCTCGGCAGTTCTTCATCAGAGGTAATCCGCAAACTTGTATGCGAATCCATTCTTATGGTGCTGGTTTCCTTCCTCATAGGACTTGGTCTTTCTTTCCTGTTCCAGGATGATATGGCATCGATGTTCCGTGGAAGGATTTTGCTTGAAAATGACTTCACCCCGGGGACAATATGCACCTGCATCTGTTTCATTGCAGTGACCGGACTTCTTGCCGGAATCATCCCCGGAATCCAGATTTCAGCCTTCAAGCCTGTTGATGTGGTGAAGGGCAGTTTCCGCTACAAATCGAAGATGTTGTTCAGCAGGGCCTTCATTATGATTCAGAACATCATCTCGGTTGTGATGCTCACACTGTCCCTGGTGGTTGCCCTGCAGATTAATGCTCTTGTAAATGCTCCTCTCGGAATCAACACCAAGGATATTCTTTTCATTTCACCTTACAATCCGGGAGATTCCGAGTTGATAGAGCACACACTTGAGCAGCTTCCTTGCGTCCGGCAAATCGGCAGGAGCAGAGGCAGCTGCCTTTCATACGGAACTTCGTCGATGAGAATGATGAAAGACCTGAGCGGCTCATCACACCTGATTTATCAGGCGAGCCTGGACAGAGATGCCGTGGAGATTTATGGAGTGGATATTCTGGACGATTACGGCGCATCCGAAGGAGCAGTTTACATCAATGAGAAGATGAAAGACAACCTCGGTCTGTCAGATTCAGACCGTGAGATTCAATGGCTGGGTGGGATTGTCGAGCCGGCTGCCGGAGTGTTCAGGAATTTCCATAAAGGGAATATCCTTGCGGATGTCACTGAGTTTGCCATATATGTCAAGGACTCGGATAGGATAAAGAATCCTGACTTGATAGTCAAGACTGACGGTTCAGCCAAAGCCATTAAGACAATAGAGTCTGCAATTGGAAATGTAATGGATGACAAAAGATATGCTGATGGGATTGTGCTGAATCTGGAAGAAGGAATTGCCTCCCAGTTTGAGGAAGAAAGGAATGTTTTGCATATTGTGCTGATGTTCACCGGAATTGCCCTGCTGATTTCTATTTTCGGCTTCATAGGACTGTCGCTGTTCTTCATCCGTCAGCGAAGAAGCGAGATTGCGGTAAGAAGAATTATGGGTGGAAGCGTCCGGGATGTCATCCTGCTGATGCTCACGAAGTTCTGCGCACCGCTGCTGGCCTCCTGCCTTGTGGCTGTGCCGCTGGCATATTTCATTTCTGACAGATGGCTTCAGGATTTCAGCTACCGGATTCCTCTCAGCGCCTGGATATTCATCGTTGCCTGCGTGGTATCCCTCGTCCTTGCAGTGCTCTCCATCCTTTGGCAGACCGTTCACGCTGTGCGCATCAACCCGGCAGAGGGGATTAAGACAGAATAAAAAATAATTAAGAATCAATAAATTATGATTAAAGTTACAGACCTGTGCAAAGTGTTCCGCACAGAAGAAATCGAAACGACTGCACTCAACAATGTTTCATTCGAAATCGGTGACGGAGAGTTCGTTGCCATAATGGGCCCTTCAGGATGCGGCAAATCAACGCTTCTGAACATCCTTGGACTGCTCGACAACCCGACATCGGGAAGCTACGAGCTACTCGGCCAGGAGGTGGCAAAACTCAAGGAGAAGGACCGCACCAGATTCCGCAAGGGCAATATCGGATTCGTGTTCCAGAGCTTCAACCTTATCGACGAGCTCAATGTGTATGAGAATGTCGAGCTGCCTCTCAGATACCTCAACATCAGCGCATCCGAGCGCAAGGCCCGCGCGACAGCAATGCTCAAGAGGATGAATATCAGCCACCGCGCCCAGCACTTTCCGCAGCAGCTTTCCGGAGGTCAGCAGCAAAGGGTCGCAATAGCACGTGCTGTAGTATCGAATCCTAAGCTTATCCTTGCCGACGAGCCTACCGGTAACCTCGATTCCAAGAACGGCAAAGAAGTGATGGAGCTTCTTCAGGAACTCAACTCCGAGGGCACTACGATTGTAATGGTGACCCACTCCCAGAAGGATGCCGCCTGTGCGCAGCGCACCATCAACCTCTTCGACGGTGCCATAGTCAGCGATGTAAAGAATGAATTGTAAGGCGTAATGAAAAGTTTTCTGGCAATATTGAGAAAATATCCGGTGGCGATGGTGATGAACTTCATCGGACTGGCATTGGGCTTTACGGCCTTCCTGGTCCTGATGGTTCAGGTCGGATACGAGAGCAGCTTCGACAGGAACCATCCTACCTCCGGACGAATCTACCGCGTGGACAAAATCGGGGTTGACAAGGATGACATCTTCCGTAACATTCTCCCGAGGGGATATGCCTTTCCGGTTCCCGGAGCAGGTGACTCTGGTCGTGATTTCTGCATTGACGGCCTTGCTTATCGGAGTGGTGGCCGGATTGTTCCCGAGCATCTATGTCACAAGTCTGCCGCCCGCATTCGCATTGAAGGGGGATATGCAGTATTCTCTGTCAGGCAAGCATTTCCGCACTGTGATGATGGTGCTGCAATATGCGGTGTCCTTCGTGCTGTTGGTATTCGTGACTTCAATCTACCGCCAGAACGAGTATATGCTCAGCCGTGACAACGGTTTCGACAAGGACAATGTGGCCGTAGTGAAAATCTCCCAGAGCCACTATGCCAGAAATGCCGGCTGGCTGAGGCAGAAGCTTTCGGCAATGGACGAGTTCGAGGACGTGGCCT
>JBJEBK010000066.1:0-4468 GCA_051869975.1 Candidatus Cryptobacteroides sp.
CATAGGTAAGCCCACGGCCTTGTCCGCAACCCCGTCCGTATCGGAGCCGTTCCCCGCCGGAGCGGCTTCGTCATATCCGGCCATTCTGAAGGCATCGTATATCTCACTCATATATTGTTTTGCAGTTCTAAAAAACTTTCATACCTTTGCGTTTGGATATTTTAATCATGGATTATTGAGAGACGCTCGTCAAGCTTTAATTCTTACAAAGCATTTGCCTCCGGGCGAATGCTTTGTTGTTTAGAAAAATCCGGATGGGATGTAGCACTACAGGCAGGCCGCTCTCAGTTCTCAAGTACAAACTGTAATCAGTATGATTAAAATATCCATTTCTATAAAACTTGACGAGCGCCCTTGCAAAGAGTGCAAAGAAGCAGCTCAAGCACCCGTTTTTGTACGAGGCCATTTCAGAATGGTCAGAGGCAAGAAGGTGTACGTGAAGGCTCATTACCGCCATAGGTAAGCCCACGGCTTTGTCCGCAACCCCGTCCGTATCGGAGCCGTTCCCCGCCGGAGCGGCTTCGTCACGTCCGGCCATTCTGAAGGCATCGTAAATCTCACTCATATATTGTTTTGCAGTTACAAAAAACTTTTTTACTTTTGCATTGGAGATTTTTAAATGAATTGACTTGGAGCGCTCTTCAAGCTGAATTACACAGAGCATTTGCTTCCACGCAGATGCTCTGTTTCATTTAGAGAAATGCGGACGGGATGTAGCACTACAGGCAGGCCGCTCTCAGCTCTCAAGTATCTAATCAATTCATTAATATGAAAATCATCTCCATTAAAATAACGCTTGAAGAGCGCCCTTGCAAAGAGTGCAAAGAAGCAGCTCAAGCACCCGTTTTTGTACGAGGCCATTTCAGAATGGTCAGAGGCAGGAAGGTGTACGTGAAGGCTCATTACCGCCATAGGTAAGCCCACGGCCTTGTCCGCAACCCCGTCCGTATCGGAGCCGTTCCCCACCGGAGCGGCTTCGTCACATCCGGCCATTCTGAAGGCATCGTATATCATATTTCCAAATCCCTGATTATCGCATCAATCGCAGTGCGGAGTTCGTTCTCGCGGGCCACTATCTTCTCAATGCGCCCGTTCAGCTCCGCGATATCAATCTTCTCCCGCTTGTCCTCCTGCTCGACATAGGACGAAACCGACAGGTTGTAGTCGTTATCCGCAATTGCACTGTTGTCCACCAGCTTCGTGAAATGCGCCTCGTTCGCCTTATCTGCGTAGGCCTTATGGATACGTGCGATGTTCTCGTCAGAAAGCTTATTCTTATTGCCCTCGTGCACGAACTCTCCAGAGGCATCGATGAACAAAGTCTTCGCCTCGCTCTTGTTCTTGCGAAGCACTATGATGCAGACAGCGATGGTGACTCCGAAAAACAGGTTGTCAGGCAGCTGGATAACCGTATCGACATAGTTGTTGTCCACCAGATACTTGCGAATCTTCCCCTCGGCTCCGCCCCTGTAAAGCACTCCCGGAAACTCTACTATTGCAGCAGTTCCGTTGGTCGAAAGCCAGTGGAGCATATGCATAGTGAACGCCAGATCGGCCTTGCTCTTAGGTGCGAGCACTCCGGCTGGAGCGAACCTCGGATCATTAATCAGAAGAGGGTTTTCATCGCCCTCCCACTTGGTGCTGTATGGTGGATTGGAAACTATCGCATCGAACGGCTGGTCGTCCCAGTGATATGGATTGAGCAGGGTGTCGCCAAGAGCGATGTCGAACTTCTCGAAACCCACATTGTGCAGAATCATATTGATTCTGGCGAGGTTGTAAGTCGTGATGTTGATTTCCTGACCATAGAATCCGTTGAGCACATTCTCCGGGCCGAGAATCTTGGCAAATTTCAGAAGAAGGGAACCGCTGCCGCAGGCAGGGTCGTAAACCTTGTTGACCTGAGTTCTGCCGGTGGTAACGATTCTTGCAAGCAATTCACTGACTTCCTGCGGGGTAAAGAATTCGCCTCCGGACTTGCCAGCATTGCTGGCATACATCGTCATCAGGAACTCGTAAGCATCTCCGAATGCATCAATGGTGTTGTCCTGCAGGTTGCCGAGCTTAAGGTCACCGATACGCTCCATAATCTTGCAGAGCTTGTTGTTGCGCTCCGCTACGGTGTTGCCGAGCTTCTTGCTGTTGACATCGATGTCATCGAACAGGCCTTTGAAATCATCCTCGGAAGGAGTACCGTTGGCAGAGCCTTCGATGGAGTCAAATACCTGTGCAAGAGTGACATTCAGGTTTTCATCGCTGGCTGCCCTGGCCCTGACGTTCTCAAAAAGCTGTGAAGGAAGGATGAAATAACCCTTCTCGGCCACTATGTCATCCTTGCCTTCGATGGCAACGTTGTCCTGCTCATTTGAATAGTCATAGTCCGCATTGCCATAATCCTGTTCGCCCTTGTTGATATATGTCCTCAGGTCTTCGGAAATGAACCTGTAAAAGAGGAAGCCGAGAACATAACTCTTGAAGTCCCAGCCATCCACGCTTCCGCGAAGTTCATTCGCAATAGCCCAGATAGCACGATGAAGTTCCTGCCTCTCCTGTTCTTTACTTGCCATATTTGTTGTTTGTCTTTTGTAAGGGTGTTCTTTACTTCGTCTCACAAATGTAGCAAATTTTCCGCACAGGCCATACCTGTTCAACAATGCGTTTGCCGATAGCCCAATTGGTGCGGAGCACCACAGAATTCTCAGCGCCATATGGACTCCCCAGCGCGGCTCCCTGACAAACCGTGCGCAGAAACGCCCTTTCTGCGCACCAAATGCCAAAATTTTCAATTCCGTGCGCAAAAACGCCCTTTCTGCGCACCGATGACGAATCTGGATAACAGCCGTGAGATTTCTTGAAGCTGTTTACACTTATCGGGGCGTACTGCAGATTATGCTTGTCGAGTCTCTGGAGTTTGAGATGCCATTTTGGCATTTCAAAGATTTGACTCAGTTAAGCCCCATGATATAAGAGCGTTCAAGAACCTCTTCGGTATGAATGCCGTAGAAGGTGTCGTTATCGATATAGTAGAACGAGAGATTCAGTCCTACTTTATTATCTCAAAATCGAAAATCTCCTTCGATACGGAAGACCGAGCTTCTCTGCGTTCATCAGGACGCTAGCCAAGCTCATCAATATAGATGTGCATTCCTTCTCCGTAGAAATTCTCTACTGCGATTTTTCTTTGCTCCATTTGAGCTTCTCCTTATTGTATTTCACAATTATTTCAATCAGCGTCTTGTATTCGGATGGAATTGGATGACGGTGCTGATGGAAGCATCTTCGCCCTCCTGAATTGCACCATATCGGAGTATGTGTTTCGGATGCAACTCTTCCAATACTCTCCGATAGCCTTTCATCCACAACGCGCTCAAATATCAGTAATCGGAGATAAATGAATTGCCAAAATAATGGAAAATAATCCATTTATTTTTGTAATAATGGAATTTTTTCCTATCTTTGTAAGGTCAAATCAAAAAGAAAGGTATGAACAATGAAATCAAGTGAATTTCACCGCCTCATTCTTGCAAACGGATGGAAAGAGGTCAGACAGTGCAGAAGCCATATCATTTATGAAAAGAACGGCAAACAAATCACTGTCCCTTACCACGGAAGCAAGGAAATGAAGAAAGGATTGGTACTAAAAATCAGGAAGGAGATGGGGCTTTAGTCCCCCCTCCTTTCATAAAAATGAATATTATGAAAAAAGTTAAAGTCATTATTGACAGAGCCGGAGACGGCACATATAACGCATATTGCGAGGAATGCCCTACCTTGTTCGGGATGGGAGATACAGTTGCAGAGGCCCAGGCCGAACTTAATGAGGGAATAAGGATACTGAAGGAAGAAATCGGGAGGGAAAATGCCGTCCAGTATCCGGATTGGCTCGATTATGATTACGAGCTCGCATACCAATACGATGTTCAGGGCTTTATGGAGTATTACGCAGGTATATTCACACCGACGGCCCTGGGCAATTTGGCAAACATCAACTCAAAGCAAATGTGGAATTATATGCATGGCGTAGCAAAGCCGCGAAAAGCCCAGGTTGACAAGATTGAAAAAGCTCTGCACCAGTTGGGGGCAGAATTACTTAATATCTCTTTCTGATTTGATTTGACAACAGTTCCGGAAGAGAACTAGGGGTATCCGTCCGGATACCCCTTTATTATGCCTGAAAACAAAAAAGCCGCGCACCTCACGGCAGACTGCTTCATAATCAATCAGGATTCAAAAGTTTCACAACAAAGTATATCTTGGTATTCCGGTATGGCGTCAAAGCACTGGCATTCCTTGAAACGCCAACGGCTGGCGAGTGCCAGCCGTTGAGTTTTAATTAAGTGGATTCAAGGTCTCTATGTTATAGCAATTCCATCCGGATGGAATTATAAGAAAATTTGATTCAGTTATTGTTTTACAATAGTTCGGTATTTTTATAAAAGTTAAACAGCGGCTCGAAGGCCGTAGAATA
>JBJEBK010000067.1:0-25495 GCA_051869975.1 Candidatus Cryptobacteroides sp.
AGGCCGCTGCCGCTTTTCGGACGCCCGACTGAGTTTTCAGCCGGGCGTTTTTGTTTGCCCGCTGCAACTATTTGATAAACACGTTGAGCTCGTCGTAGAACTCCTGCTCTTCGCGCTCCTCCTGCGCCTTCTGCTCGCTCTTGCGGAGCATATCCAGATAACCCCGCACTATATAATTATAAACGAAATATCCCACCCAGCTGAAAAGGAAAATCAGCAGGGTCTGACCAAGACGGGACAACACCGGAAGTTCCTTTCGTGTCCAAAGGTCCTTTATTGCAAAACCGGCCGCAACCCAGCCGGCGAGATATATAATCAGAAACAACATCTTACTCTCTATCTTGATGATTCTATCACATTAAAACCCAGCGCCTCCAGTTTCTCCGCCGCAGCCGTTCCTTCCTCGTGAAGATGTACGGTGTAAGCGGGGAACTCCCGCCGGATTTGGTATTCTCCCCTCAGCTTTTCGAAATCCTCCCTGTGTGAACGCAGCTTGCCGCTGTCCCACAGCACATCGTAAGTGTACAGCACTGCCTCTGAAATGATTTCCTCCCCGCTCATCCCCCTGCCGTCAATTCTGAAATCCAGCTCCTGGGCTGGTTGCGGCAGCTTTCCGGGCTTCCAGTCACGAAGGTCCTCTATCCCGAGGACATCTGCTACTGCGCGCACAGCGGCCTGAGTCCCGTTTGCCTTGCCGTCCGCACTGTAGCCCGCAATATGGGCCGTAGAAATATCTGTAAGGCCCATAAGTTCCTTGTCTATGTCCGGCTCCCCCTCCCATACGTCCAATACCGCAGCGCGCAGAAGCTTCTGCCTAAGAGCATCCTTGAGCGCAGCGCAATCGACCACTTCTCCGCGCGAACTGTTGATCAGAATCTGTTCCAAACGCAGGCCCGCGAGCCTTTCGCGCCCAAGCAGATGGTAGGTCTGAGCATTCAGCGGTACGTGTAGGGTGATAATATCGCTCCGCTCAATAAGCTCATCCAAACTGACGAAACCATCGCTGCCCTCACGCTCTGCCCTCGGCGGGTCGCAGAGCAGAACCTTCATTCCGAGTATGCCGGCTGCCCTGGCTACCTTTGAGCCCACATTGCCAACGCCCACCACACCGAGTGTCATCCCTTCAAGCCGCAACTCGTGCCTGCGTGCAAGGGTAAACAGCACTGACAGCAGATATTGTCCGACCGAAGATGAATTGCAGCCGGGAGCGTTGCACCAGCGTATGCCGTTAGCCTCGCACCAGTCCGTGTCGATATGGTCGTAACCTATTGTTGCGCTTGCTATGATTTTCACGCGCGAGCCTTCGAGCAGGTCTCGGTCGCAGCGGGTTCGGGTGCGGGTAATCAGCGCGTCTGCGTCCTTCACTGCCACCGCGCTCGTGCGGGAGCCCGGGAGATATTGCACCTCGGCATAAGGCTCGAAAACGCCCTTCAGGAAGGGAATCCTGTCGTCGCAGACTATCTTCACTTTTTCTTTATTTCGAAATAATGCACCGTCTGGCCGGCGGCGTTGTTGAAACTGATTCTGATTTTATGCTTACCGGCCCTGAAATCAAGCCTCTCCTCGCCTGAATTGAAGATGACCGGGAAAGGGTTGCCCTTTTCGCCTGCCTTCAATTCACTGTACTGCTGATTCTGGCTTGCTATCATAAGGTCCAGCCCTGCCCCCTCAAGTATGGACATAAGCCGCTCGTCCGTGCTCGGCAGATGCATCACCGCCACCTTGAAAGGGGCGTCAGAGAAAAGCGGGTCGCGCATGGCCTGCTCAAGCCACTGCAGCTCCATCGAGATATATTCGTCCGTGCATCCTTCTGCTGCGTCCAGAATCAAAATGGCTGCTGGGCCTTGCCGTATGCTTTGCCAGAAGCCCTCCGTAGGGGTAGGAAAGAGTTCGGCAAGACAATCAGGGCAGCAGCCTTTGGTCTCCTCATCTCCTCTTGTGAAGAAAACTGGAGTCCATTCGGCAGCATCGGAAAGGGTGGTGACGGCGCTTGCCAGAAAGTCATCGGAGCAGTCTTCTGAGGAGACAATATTGCCTCCGAGCATTATGAAATCGAAGTCGCGGTTCTTGATGTCAGCGGTCAGCAGATATGCCATTTCCTTGTCTGAGTACAAGTCATTTACCATAGCGAAGCGGCAGGAATCCGCGCTGCTGTCCAAAGTTTTGAAACTGTACCAGTTGGAAAACTCTCTTGGCTGTGACTCAATCTGCTCCTCTTCTATATCTTCCGTAACCTGCTGCCCTACCAGCCTATAGACATATTCCTTGCCGGGCTTCAGAGAGTCGATGCGCACGCTGTGCATAGTGCCGTAGCACTTGTGGCCGTCGGAGGTCTGGAAATACTCGAATCCTTCCATTTCCACCCGGTCAAGGGTGTTGTCTTCGGTAAGCCAAAGCACGGTCGCACCGGTTTCGCTGACCTCGGTGACCCATGGGCCGTATTTGATATCCCTGCGCACCCTGTGGTAGGCGCCGGCATCGGGCACCGTTACAAGAAGCAGGATTGAAGCCAAAAATGCGGTTGTGTGCGGTTTCATAGGGTTTCAATAGTGGAGGATATGAAACTGTTCATCTGTGGGAGCTGCTGTTCCATACTTGTAAGGAGCTTGTATTGGGCTCTTGTGCGGACCAGGTTATGCTCCGGATACTTGATTTTGTAATAGGTGTCACCGTCAATGTAGTCCATCAGGAAACGGAGCACCTGCTCATAGGTGATATATATGCCGGAGAAGGCGAGATACTCTATTTCGACAGGGGAGAGAACCGGACCCATTTTCGACAGATAGCCCTTCATATAGGCCTTGAACATAGGCATGCTGAAAGAAACTTTGTCGAGGTCCCTGTCGTCTTCGGCTCCGGTGTTGGGGAAGGAGCGCAGGGCGTCGCCTGTGTCGTTGAGAAGGGTGGAGGACATCATTGTGTCCAGGTCAATTGCGCACAGCAGTGAACCATCCTTCGCGTCGAAGAGGAAGTTGCTGATTTTAGTGTCGTTGTGAGTTACGCGAGTAGGGATTTCACCCTTTTCATATTTGCTCCAGAAGTCAAGCATCTGCTCGCGTCTGGACTCAATCCAGGAGATTTCTTCGCTCAGGTCCTTGACTCTTCCGGCCTTGTCCGCAGCAATGGCTTCGTCCCATTGGGTGAAACGCCAGCGTATGTTGTGGAATCCCTTGATGACTTCGCTTAGCGGCTCCTTGAAATCGCTCACGAGAAGGTGGAACTGACCGAGCCCCAGGCCACCCTGGTAGGCAAGCTGCTCGGTATCCGCCCTGTCATAGCTCTTTGAGCCTTCGATAAACAGGCAAACGGCCCAGAAGTTGCCATCATCGTCCTTGTAATAGAGCTTGCCGTCAAGAGTAGGGATGATGGTGAGCGTTTCGCGCAGGGGGTCTGAAACCTTTGCCTTGATATGCTCCGTGACCTTGCGGATATTCTCCATCATTGCAGGGACATCCGGGAATACGAGGTGGTTTTTCCTCTGCAGGATGTACTTCGGCTGCGGACAGCCTTCCACATAGACTAGCAGGGTGTCGTTGATAAATCCCTCTCCGAGGGGCTCGATTCCGCTGACTTTGCCTTCAATGCGGAACTTGGATATGATTTCTTGTTTCATGGCAGCTGGTTATGACCTACGAATATAGGAATTCCTGCGCGAAATAAAAAGATTTTGTCACCTCGAAATTATTTGCTATCTTTGCGCTCCGCCGAAGGACCGAGGTGGCCCCGGCGCTGATTATTAACAATTAACAAATTTTTTGCACTATGGCTGAATACCTTATGCCAGAGAAGAAGCAAGAGATTTTCGCGAAGTACGGGAAGTCTAATAAGGACACCGGCTCTCCTGAGAGTCAAGTTGCATTATTTTCCTACCGTATCGCTCACCTTACCGAGCACGTGAAGAAGAACAAGAAGGACGTGGTTACACGCCGTTCTCTCCTTCGCCTTGTAGGTAAGCGTCGTCAGGTTCTGGATTACCTCCAGAGGGTTGATATCGAGAGATACAGGAATATCGTCAAGGAGCTTGGTCTCCGTCGATAAAAAGATAGGAAAAGGGGGTGGCCCGAAGGCGGAGCCACCCCTTATTTTAGCTGAAAGCAGTTTAAGAAAGACAATAATGAACGTAATCAACAAGAAGATTGAACTCGCGGATGGCCGCGTGATTGAAATCGAAACCGGTAAACTTGCCAAGCAGGCAGACGGTTCCGCAGTAGTAAAGATGGGAGGCACAATGCTCCTCGCCACGGTTTGCGCTGCGAAGGAAGTCAAGGACGGTACTGACTTCATGCCACTTACAGTGGATTATAAGGAAAAATTCTATTCCGCAGGACGTTTCCCCGGCGGATTTATGAAGAGGGAAGGAAAGGCAAGCGACTACGAGATTCTAGTCAGCCGTCTTATTGACCGTCCTATCCGCCCTCTCTGGCCAAGTGATTTCCACCTCGAAGTATTTGTAAATGTAACACTTATTTCCGCAGAGAAGGATATTCAGCCTGACGCACTTGCAGGACTCGCTGCTTCCTGCGCACTCGCAACTTCCGACCTGCCGTTCGGCGGTCCTATCGGTGAGGTTCGCGTTTGCCGCATCGGCGGAGAGTTTGTTATCAACCCGACCTTCTCCCAGATGAAGGATGCCGACCTCGAACTTATGGTCGCTGCTACCGAGGAGAATATTATGATGGTTGAAGGTGAAATGAACGAGGTCAGCGAGCAGACTATGCTCGATGCCATCAAGTTCGCTCACGAGGAAATCAAGAAGCACTGTCGCGTGCAGAAGGAGCTTATGGCAGAGCTCGGAACAGACGTCAAGAGGGATTATCCTCACGATGTTGAAGACGAGGCTCTCAAGGCTTCAGTCAAAGAGTTCTGCTACGACAAGTGCTACGCTCTCGCAAAGTCCGCCAAGCCTAAGCACGAGCGTGAGGACGGTTTCAAGGCCATTCTTGACGAATTCGTCGCAACTCTCCCTCTTCCGACTAATGAGGAGGAGAAAGAGGCATACGCACAGAGTCTTGTGCTCGCAGCCCGCTACTACCACGATGTGGAGAAGGAGGCTATGCGCAATATGATTCTTGACGAGGGCATCCGCCTGGACGGACGCGTATGCAATCAGGTTCGCCCTATCTGGTGCGAGGTGAATTATCTGCCTTGCGCTCACGGTTCAGCTATCTTCACCCGCGGCGAGACCCAGTCCCTTGCTACCGTTACCCTCGGAACCAAGATGGATATGAAGGAGACCGATGAGGTGCTTATCCAGGACGACCAACAGTTCGTGCTGCACTACAACTTCCCTCCGTTCGCTACAGGTGAGGCTAAGCCTCAGCGCGGTGTGGGACGTCGTGAGATAGGTCACGGAAACCTCGCTATGCGTGCTCTCAAGCCTGTTATTCCTATGGCTCCTGAGAATCCTTATGCAGTGCGCGTGGTTTCAGATATTCTTGAGTCCAACGGTTCATCTTCAATGGCCTCTGTGTGCGGCGGCTGCCTTGCACTTATGGATGCCGGTGTTCAGATTAAGAAGCCGGTAGCCGGTGTGGCTATGGGACTTATCACCGATGAGACCCGTCCTAACGAGCGCTACGCTATCCTTACCGATATTCTCGGAGATGAGGATCACCTCGGAGATATGGACTTTAAGGTTACCGGTACCGCTGACGGTATCACCGCTACCCAGATGGATATCAAGGTTGACGGACTGAGCTACGAAGTTCTTGCCAAGGCTCTTGAGCAGGCCCGTCTGGGACGTCTGCACATTATGGGAGAGATGCTTAAGGCAATCCCTGCACCAAGGGAGGACTACAAACCGTTCGTTCCTCGCATCCAGCAGATGATTGTTGCTTCCGAGTTTATCGGTGCAATTATCGGAAAGGGTGGAGAGACCATCCAGAAGATTCAGAAGGAGACCGGTGCAACAATCTCTATCGATGAGGTTCCGAATCCGAACGGAGAGGGAACAGTCGGAGTTGTGGATATCGCTTCCAACGATGCTGAGGCTATGGCTAAGGCTAAGGCTTGGATTGAGGGTATCGTTGCTGTCCCTGAGGTTGGCACCGTATATCACGGAAAGGTTGTCAGCATTCTCGAGTTCGGTGCTTTCGTAGAGATTCTTCCTGGAAAGGAAGGCCTGTTGCACGTGAGCGAGATTGCCTGGAACAAGACCGAGAAGGTTGAGGATGTGCTCAGCGTTGGCGACGAAGTCGATGTCAAGATCCTCGAGATTGATGCCAAGACCGGCAAGATGCGTCTTTCAATGCGCGCTCTTACCGAGAAGCCGGAGGGCTATGTTGAGCCTGAACGCCGCCCTCGTGGTGACCGTGGCCCGCGTCGCGACTCAGACCGCCGATCCGACCGTCGTGATGACCGTGGCCCGCGTCAGGACCGCAGGGGTGACCGCGATGACCGCCGCTCTGACCGTCGTGATGACCGCAGGGGCGACCGCGATTCCGAGCGTCGCGATGACCGTGGCCCGCGCCGCAGTTTCACCCGCCGCGAAGAAGCCCCAGCCCCACAGGCCGATGACTTCAAGGAGCACGTAGAGGAAATCTTCTAAACTGCCCCAAAGTCTCCCCACGGAAGCTCTCTGAAGTCATCCTTCCCCCACGGAAGCGCCGGAGAAGTTCCATCGGGGTATCATCAATATCCAAAGCCGACCCGCCCCGGGCCGGCTTTTTTCTGTACCCCCCTGCCTTGCCCCTCCCCAGTCCCCTTGCCTCTCCCAGACCCCTTGCCCCTCCCCAGACCCCTTGCCTCTCCCAGACCCCTTGCCCCTCCCCTGACCCCTTGCCTCTCCCAGACCCCTTGCCCCTCCCAGACCCCTTGCCTCTCCCAGACCCCTTGCCCATCCCCAGACACCTCTCCCCAGTCCCCTAGGTCATCCCTCACCCGGTCCCTCCATCCCAGCCTACCCCGCCATTGTTCCGCCACCTGGGGCTGCCGGGGTGCCGCTGTCCGGTAACTGCGGTGGCTTTCGCCCCTAGTGTCGCTGTCTGCCAGGTGCCGTAGGGCCTGGTGGGGCTTGTTCCAAATCGTTTGGTGAAACACCCCCTCCCAGAAGGGCTTGCAAGCCATATTCGTCACCAAACTCGCCGATTTCGCCTAGTTTGGTGAGACACCACCCAATAGACAGGTGTACAGGCCACATTTCTCACCAAACGATTTGGAACAACTGCACCACAAAGTCTGTTGGGGGTTCAAATACACAAATAGTCCAAACTATGTGCAAACATTTGCTTTACACATAGTCTGATTATAGAGTGGGAAGTGTACTATTTTTCGAAAATACCGAAAACCGCACTGCCGCTTCCGGTCATTGATGCGTAGAGCGCACCCTCGTTGTAGAGCTGCTGCTTCAGTGCGGCTATTTCCGGATGGGAAGGGAAGACGCTTTCTTCAAAATCATTGACAACCTTGCCTTTCCACTGTGTAATCGGCTGAGCCAACGCATCGCACAACTGCACCTCCGGTATGTGTGGATGTATGCCGCGATATGCTTCTGCTGTGCTGATATGTGAGCCCTCGGGGATTTCGAGCCGTATCTCATAGTCGCTCAGGTCTATTGAGGCGGGGGTCAGGATTTCGCCACGTCCGCTTCCCCATTGAGGGGTGTTGCATATAAAGAAAGCGCAATCCGAGCCGAGGCGGCCGGCGAGTTGCTCAAGAGTGGCGGCGTCCAGATTCAGCTCATACAATTCTGAAATCATTTTCAGCGCCAGGGCACAGTCGGATGAGCCGCCGCCGAGGCCCGCGCCTACGGGGATGCCCTTCTTGACCCGAATGGACACGGGACCTATGCCATATTCGTCGCGAAGCAGACGCCATGCTTTTGCTGTGAGGTCATCAAGAGGGTCCCAATCTGCACCTTCAATCTCAATGGAGAAGGCTTCGGCTTTGTTGATTTCCAGCACATCATTCCATTTGCATCCTGTCAGAGGATAGAACAGGGTGTCCAAATCGTGATATCCGTCCTCACGTTTGCGGAGAACGCACAGACCGATGTTGATTTTGGGGTAAGCGAGAGCTATCATTCCTTTGGTTTTGAGAACTCGCATCCGCAGAAGGTCTGGTTGTAGAAGCCGAGTTCTTTTATCAATTCATTGCGGCGGGGCTGCAGACCGCCTTTGCGCCAGTTCATATTCCACCAGACGATGCCGCTTCGTGCGCAGGCGTCGCGCCCCGCCGCATCCACCTGTTCGAGACTTTTCCATCGCGATGACGCCAGTGAAGTGGTCAGTACCGAATAGCCGTGTGCTGCAGCATAATCCGCTGCCCTATGGAGACGGAAGCGGAAGCACTCCAGGCAGCGCGACCCTCTTTCTGGTGCATCTTCCCTGCCTTTGGCGACCTCGGCAAGCCATTGTTCGTGGTTGTAGTCATCATCCACATACTCCACTCCAAGCAGTTCACAATAGCGTTTGAGTTCTGTCTTGCGGAGTTCGTATTCTTCACGCGGAGTGACATTGGAGTTTGAGAAGAAGACTAAAGGTCGAATATCATTGAGAACCATTACCTCCAGTATTGCACTGCAGCACGGTGCACAGCACGCGTGCAGAAGTACCTTGCCTTCCGGTGCTGTAAGTATCATCTCCGGGCCACTCCCGGGAAGTTTGCAGATAGAGTCATACATTACGGGTGTAAATGTACTCATTTTTTGGCGGATTGAACAATGCATCGCGCGAACTAGGATACTCTTCTCCCGGGGCATTGGGCTTGGACAGTTTTTGCAGACAAGGGAAAACGCTGGAATTACATTTTTGTAAAGCATCGATTTACAATTTATTAAATATTAACACGGGTGATGGGATATTCAAAAACTCTTGCTATATTGCTCAAAAAACAGCACTATGCTTGACAGAAAAACTATGGCCGAAGACTTAGGCTTGAACATCAGATTTACTAAAGGGCAAGAGATTCCGGTGCGCAATTGCTGGCACTTCAGCACGGACGGCAATGCCATTGACGGGATTTTCTTTGAAAGATTGGATTTCGTAGTCGGAATGAACAGAATCTATATGGTGAAGCAAAACTATGAATGTGTGATTCTGGCATTCTGTCTTATGGACAATCACCTTCATTTCGTTCTCTTTGGAGAATTCGATGAGTGCAACAGGTTTATGCACGAATATGTACGGAGGACGTCAATCTACATCAGAAATCAACATGGTCAGGAGAGGCACTTGTCACAACTCCCAATTCACTATCAGACGATTGTTGACCAACGTTATTTAAAGAATGCTATCTGCTATGTCATCAAAAATCCACCTGTCGCCGGCTTGCCATATACATTCTATGACTACCCATGGTCCAGCGGTTCACTATATTTCAGAAGTCGGGGAGAATGGACCAATACTCGTGCTACGAAATATGAAAGCATTACAAGAATATCTGATTTGGATTATTTGACTCAACGCCACTTGTTGAGAAAAGGTAATGTGGATTATGATGCGGTATTGATTGGAGATGTTATTGAGCCTAGTGAATATGTCGATATAGAGTTAGTTGAAGCAATATTCAAAACACATAAAGCTTATCATTTCTTCTCTTGTCTTAATTCGGAAAACATTATTGAATCCAATGAAGGACTCATATCTAGACTAAGTTTACCGGATAGTGAATTACTGCAGCATAAAAGAGAAATGATTTCGCAGCTATTTGGAAACGTCCAATCACGTTCTTTGAGTACAGAACAAAGAGTATTGCTATGCCGTAAGATGAAAAGCCACTACAATTGCTCAACAAAACAGCTTGCCAGAGTATGCGGATTAAAATTCGAAGAAATTAAAGATTTGTTTTAAATTGTTCAAAATCGTTTGGTGACAAATGTGGCCTGTACACCAGTCTATTGGGTGGGGTTTCACCAAACTAGGCGAAATCGGCGAGTTTGGTGACGAATATGGCTTGTAAGCCCTTCTGGGAGGGGGTGAATCCCCAAACGATTTGGAACAAGCCCCCGCTGTGCCCTCCAGGCAGCCCATAGCCATGTGAATGGGTGGCGCGCAGGACTGGGTCAGCCGTAGTGGTGGAGAGTCCGCGAGGTTTTCGGAAGAAACCGAAGCAGTGGAGCCCCCGACCAGAAATCGCGCCTCAGCGCGACGGCGGAGGCCGGGATGTAGCGAAGCGGAATCGGTAGGCCGGGAGCCGTGGGGGTTCAGCGAGACGGCAGAGCCCCCCCGCAAAAGCCTACTACTCAACAGGTTTGGAAACCTCCAGGTGCGGGTTGACGCCTGTGAGAGTGTGCAGGAAGGCAACGATGGACTCAAGTTCGTTCTTGCTGAGTTTGCTGCCGAGCTCATACTTTGCCATAGCGCGAACGGCATCCTCAAGGGTCTGCATAGAACCGTCGTGGAAATACGGAGCAGTCAAATCGATATTCCTCAAAATCGGAACCTTGAACCTATGCAAATCTTCATCCCTCAGAGAGAAGCCCTTGAGACCTTCGTCATCGGCATTGTACTCGATAGCCGGGTCCCTGTCAGCAAAATAATCCCCGTGCACATCCACATACTCGAAATTTCTTCCGCCAAGGGCAGCTCCGAAGTGGCAGGCCGCGCAGGAATTCTCCTGAAACTCCTCCCAGCCCTTCTTCTCAAGCTCGCTGAGCGCAGTCTCATCTCCGCGAAGATACTGGTCAAAACGGCTGTTAGGAGTAATCAGTGTACGCTCAAACTCAGCAATTGCGTGGCAGAGAGTCTCCCCGGTAAGTCCTTCTTCCGGGTAAAGCAACTTGAACTCAGAGGCCAGCGCCTTATCTGCCTTAAGCCTTTCGACCACATCGTCAAGAGTCTGGGTACCCATCTCCACCGGGTTGGTAATAGGACCTGCTGCCTGCTCGGCAAGGTCGGCAGCCCTTCCGTTCCAGAACTGGCGCAGATTATACTCCGCATTGTAAACGGTAGGCGCATTCACTCCGCCCTTCAGTCCATATATTCCTTCGGAAACCCTTTCGTCATCGTGGTCGGCACCGCCCTCCTCAAGCACGTGGCAGGTGGCGCAGCTGATGGTTCCGTCAAGCGAAAGTGCTGTGTCATTGAACATTCTCTCTCCAAGATTGGCCTTGGCCTCATCATACTCCACACGGGAAGCAATAGGCTGAATCATCTGCTCACAGCTCTGCTTTTCGACAATCCACGAACTCAGGAATTCTTTTTCCGCCTTGTTGAAGCCGCTGGTCCAATGAATCATCCTGTACTCGTGAATAGGCATAGATGAATATGTCACAGCGTGTTCGAGTTTGCTGAGAGCCGCTTCGCTGATGCCGTCAATGTCCTCAAGTTCGCTTCCGAGGTCAAGGAACCTGGTGCCGGCCTTTACATGGCCTTCCATCATAGGGCCGATTACCGGAAACTTAGCATAAAACGGAAGCGAAGGCTCCTGAGAGTGGCAGACAAGACAGTCGCTTCGCTCGAGTATGGCTTTAACCTGCTCGTCCCGCGAACCTTCCGGAAGCGGTTCGTTAAAGCGGATTCTGACACCGACAATGACTGCGGCTAGAGCCACAAGTACTGCAAGGATAATGACTAATTTGCGTTTCATATTTATTTGATGTTATATGTATGCATACTGCTTTGAGCCGAAGGCAGTCGGTTCACGCCGTACCAGGTCATCTGCATAGCTGCGAAGGAGAGCAGGGCCGCCGTAATGAAGGCAGCGCGCGAGTGCTTCGCCGGAAGATGTATGGCGCACAGGGTCAGAAGATATGTCGCCGCTGCCCAGCATTCCTTTGCATCCCAGGCCCAATAGTCGCCCCAGCTGAGCTGAGCCCAGATGGCACCGAAGATTATCCCCATAAGGATGAGGTTTGACGAGGTCTCAAGCAGTGGCCTTGCCAGTGTCCGGAGCTTGGCAAAGCGTGGGCAGAAAGCGGCAAGGTAGCATATTATGCTGAGTGCAAGCGCTGCATAGGCAACCATATAGACTATCAGGTGTGGGGCAAACCAGAAACTGCGAAGGGCGGGAGGCAGGGTGCCGAAACGGATGCGCGAGACGGAAACCAGAGTAAATACCAGTGCCAGAATGAGCAGAGCCGGCAGTACGAGGCGGGAACGCCAGCTTCGCTTAAGGCCCAGAACGGCAGCGGCAAGAAGCAGCACCATACCAAGCAGCACTCCCGGGATGGAAGGGTCCCGGACCACGCGAAGCAGCGCCCTCTGAGCGTGCTGCCGGTCGAAATCCGACAGATACAGCAGCCAGCCCTTGTGCAGGGCGGGGTGGTTGACACTTATTTGCCGTATCTCGGAATCTATGTCTATAGTGCAGCGGTACTGCTTGGGCAACTGCGTTCCTTCGTGGAATTCGGTGCCAACTTCCTTCAAAGTAAGCTCAAAAGGCAGAGGAACGGCATCTTCAGTTAGTTGTGAAGGCTTGTCCTTTTCGAGAATAATGCCAGTCGAAATGCAATCCGGAGCTGCAAACACTGACGAAGCTAACAGAATGGCAAGGCCAAGATGGCTAAGCGTGAAACTCAGGTTCTGCCTGCTGCGTATCGCATCTCTCGCGGTCACTCCGCAAAGGAAAATTGCGGCAATCATAGCCGGAACCATCCAATACACCAGTTTCGGGTCCGGCTTCAGGCATCCCAACACCGCAAAGCCTACGGCAAGAAGGGCAAGCACTCCGAGACTGGGCATCCTAAAAGATTTCTTCGGGCACAGGAGTATGACTACGAACATAACTGCCGCCCCAATCAGCGACAGCGGAAAAGCAAATATCTGGAGCTCGTGGTTCATAGGTTCGCAAATATAAGAAAAAGCCCACATATATTGTGGACTTTTTGTCGAGAAGAGGCGACTCGAACGCCCGACCCCTACGTCCCGAACGTAGTGCGCTACCAACTGCGCTACTTCTCGAAAGAAAAAAGCTTGCGGTTATGCAAGCTTGTTGATGTAAACCTGAATTCCGCTTTTCAGATTAGCTGCCTTGTTCTTGTGGATAAGGCCAATCTTTGCAAGCTTATCGATTTTTGCGAATACTGCTGGAGCTGCTGCCTGTGCTGCGGCCTTGTCTGTAGTATTGCGAATATCGCGAATCGCGTTCCTTGTTGTTTTTGCATAATACCTGTTATGCAATCTGCGCCTCTCGCCCTGGCGAGCTGCTTTTTCTGCTGAAGCTGTGTTTGCCATTATTTAATTTTTTTTATTTTTCGTAGTGGGTAGGAGAATCGAACTCCTATTGCAAGAATGAAAATCTTGAGTACTAGCCGTTATACGAACCCACCAAGGGATTGCAAAGATAGTAAGAATTTTTGGTTTGGCAATAGAAAACTTTAATTTTCTTTTTCTTTCGCCCATTCCCATGAGTAGAGAAGTGACTCCGTCTGCCTCAAATACTGGCGCTTGTCGTACTTCGGAGCATACACCCAGGCATCTGCAACCACGATATATTTCCCGTCAGGGGAATAGAAAGCGTGGGACACGAAGGGACCTCCCATAAAGTCGCCCTCAACCTCCCACATACCGTGAGTCTCGGCGAAATCCCGTCCCTTATACTTGAGAAAACGCGTCTGCGGAGTCCAGTATGTGCCGGTAATCATATAGGTTCCCTCGAACATCCCGGGCACATTGTCCTTGAGCATGCGGTTGCGGTTCTTCACCAGATTCTCCATAGTGAAATCATCATTGCCCACAGGATAACGGTAAACGAATATACCCTGGATAGTGTATTGCTTGTCATCGGAAATCCACGCAAAATCCTGAGAAATCTTGCGCAGCTTGTAGCCTGAAGGTACGTGTACGGAGCCTCCGAACACTTCGGAAACCTTCTGATACACAGCCCTGTTCTCATATTTCCTGCAGGTAGTGATGACTCGCTCCCTCTCCGCCTGCTCGATGGTCTCGACTATCATATCGGCTTTGTCCAGAAACAGCGAATCCGCCATTTCTGCCGTATTGGCACTCACCAGAATCAGGCACTGCGGAGTCGCCCACTTGTCCATCATAAACTTCACACCTGTGGTGACAGCCTGGGGATTGATGTCGAAATACACAATGTTTCTGTGTACCTGAAACATCTCGATAAAGCCTCCGTGGGTCACGTTGGCAACGCTGTACCTGGCTTCCTGGACCGGCAGGAAGGGATACTCGTCCGCAAGCACCCCGCGCACATCCTCGCCGAGCTGTCCGTCCCAGTCGTTTTTCTCGATAACTACCAGTACTTCGCCTGCCTTGCCGCTGATTGTCGGAAGCAGGGGAGCAGTGTTCTTGCAGCCCATAAGCATCAGTGCAATGACTGCCAATGCGAAACCTTTCTTCATAAAAATCAATGTATTAATCGGGATATGTCATTTCCGAATGCCAGCACCATCAGCATCAGCAGCAGGATCATGCCAATCATCTGCATCACCATCAGGAACTTGTCCGAAGGCTTGCGTCCGGTGACAATCTCGTATAGTGTAAACAATATGTGTCCTCCGTCCAGACCCGGGATAGGGATAATGTTCATCACTCCGAGCATTATGGAAAGCAGGGCAACTATGTTGAGGAAGCGGTACCAGTCCCACTTCTTCGGGAATACCTGGCCTATTGCGATGAAACTGCCGACTGACTTGTAAGCTCCTGTGGATGGGGTGAATACCATCTTCAGGTCCTGCAGGTAGCCTGTGACGGTGCTTCCGGCAAGCTTCAGCCCTGCAGGGATGCAGCTCAGCGCATTATAGTGCTTCCTCTCGACAGGCGGCATACCGAGAGCAATGCCCAGTTTGCCGAGCGTATCCACCTGCAACGGCACTTCCACCAGACGGCCGTCTCTCGAAACGGTAGCGCTGACCTCCTGCCCCGCGTGGCTCTCAAGCACGCCCCTTGCGTCCTGCAGATAGCGCGTATCCGTTCCCGCCACCGCAAGAATTTCGTCCCCCTTGCGCAGCACCCTGTTGCTTTCGCTCATCACCGAATCCACCGTGAACGGCATCGCGAGGTCGAACATCAGCGGGGACTCGAGCATCTGGGGAACCATAGCCCTGTCTATGTAGAGTTTCAGAGTATCGTCTCCTCGGAGCACGGTCGCAAAACGCACATCCCTGCGCACGATGTCGGCCTGCAGGGAAGAGAAATCCTCCGGCACATAGTCATCCAGCGCGAGTATGCGGTCTCCCGGCCTAAAGCCCATCTCGGCTGCAAGTTCGTTGGGGTAGATGCTTGCCTGTGAGTTGGGGATATAGGCGGAACCCCATATCCCGAGTATTGAGCAATAAGCTATAATTGCAAAGATAAAGTTGAATAATACGCCTCCTGCCATCACCAGAAGCCTCTGCCAGGCCGGGTGGCTGCGGAATTCCCAAGGCTGGGGCTCGCGCTTGAGCTGGTCCATATCCATAGACTCATCCACCATTCCGGCAATCTTGCAATAGCCTCCGAAGGGGAGCCAGCCTATGCCGAATTCGGTTTCCCCTATGCGGAAGCGCAGCAGAGCCTTGCCCTTGATGTCGAAGAAGAGGTAGAATTTCTCCACCCTGATGCGGAACAGCTTGGCGAAGATAAAATGTCCGAACTCGTGTACTATGATAAGCAGCGATAGTGCGAGTATAACCTGCAGTGTCCTTGAAAGTATTGCCATTGTCCTATTTGATTAATTCCTTGGCGCGGCGAATGGTCTCCTCGTGAGTCGAGAAGATATCGTCGAGCGTAGGGTCGGCAACAAAAGTCGCACCACTGACACTTTTCTCGATAATATCGGTAATGCCGTAGAAGCTGGTCCTGCCCTCAAGGAAGGCCTTGACCGCCACTTCGTTGGCTGCATTCATCGCGCAAGGTATATTGCCCCCGCGCTCAAAGGCCCTTCGGGCTATGCCAAGGTTGGGGAAGCGCTCCTCGTCAGGGCTCTCGAAATGCAGGGCCCCGAGGCTCGCGAAATCCAGTTTCCTGTTGCCGACGGCCAGTCTTGCCGGGAAACTGAGCGCAAGGCCTATTGGCTCGCGCATATCCGGGCAGCCGAGCTGGGCGATGACCGCACCGTCCGCAAATTCCACCATCGAGTGGACAATGGATTCGGGGTGCACCACTACATTGACCATAGACGGGACAACATCGAACAGCCAGCAGGCCTCGATGAGCTCCAAGCCCTTGTTCATCATTGTAGCGGAGTCAATGGTCACTTTTGCTCCCATATCCCAGTTCGGATGTTTGAGGGCATCGGCAGCGCTTGCTCCGGCAATGCGCTCTCTGCTCCAGGTTCGGAACGGGCCTCCGGAAGCTGTGAGATGAATCTTCACCAGTTCATTGCCCTGAGCCCCGAGAAGGCACTGGAAGATGGCCGAATGTTCGCTGTCCACAGGGAGAATAACCGCATCATGCGCCCGCGCAGTGCGGGCAACAATCCCGCCCGCTGCAACCAGGGTTTCCTTATTGGCAAGGGCCACTATTTTGCCCGCCTCAAGAGCTGCAAGGGTAGGGCGCAGGCCTGAAAAGCCTACCATAGCCCCTACAACTATGTCTATATTGTCCCCCTTGACCAGTTCGCAAAGGCTTTCGACTCCCGCGAAGACCTTGGAATCGGTATTCCACAGGCTGTCGGATACTTCCTTGTAGAGAGCCTCGTCGCAGATGACCACACTGTTGGCATCGAACTCTCTTGCCTGGGCGCAGAGCAGCTCTGCGCTGCGGTATGCGCTTATCAGCTCTACCTCAAACAAATCGCGGTGCTGGCGTATGACATCCAGAGCCTGAGTGCCTATTGAGCCGGTGGAGCCCAGTATTGCTATTCTCCTCTTTCCCATCAGAATGAAATGTACATTGTAGGATCAACTGCTTCGCCTTTGTACCACAGCTCGAAATGGAGATGGTCCCCGTTGCTGAGCGAGCCCGTATTGCCCACAATCGCAATGGCAGTTCCGGCGGAAACCTTGTCGCCCACCTTTTTGCTCAGCTTGCGGTTGTGCTTGTAGGTCGTAAGTATGTCGCCGGCGTGCTGGATAGTGATGGTATAACCGTACTCATCGCTCCATCCGGCGTAGGTCACGGTGCCGTCCAGCGCGGCTTTGACCACAGAATTTGCAGGAGCGGTAATGTCCACGGCAGGATGGGTGGCGAGATTGAAGTCGTTGGAGATACGGCCCTTGAGCGGGGTGAAGAAGTGCACACCCTCAATCGGAAGGTTTCGCTTCGAACCTCCTGAGACGCCGAACTGTTCCTCTTTTGCCACCTTTTCCCTCAGTGCGGCGTCCTGCTTGCGCAGATATTCCGCATCCTTTTCTTCAAGATAGCCGTTGCCGCCTGTCCTCAGAAGGCTGTCCAGAGACAGGGTCTGCTCTCCCGCAAGCGTGCGGTTGAGGTTATCGGCATAGAGTTTCCAGCGGGTCATCGCCGCCTCCAGGGAGTCGATTTTGATGGCGTTGCGTACGGCCTGGTTCCTGAAGTCCGCATCCGGATAGCCCGGTACGGTGTAATGCAGCGGCGTGAATACCAGAAGTGCATAGAGTCCTCCGAGCAGTGAGCATAAGCTTACTGCCAGAACCGTGAAAAAGCCTCCTTTGGTAAACTTGATCGAATAGATTTTCTCGTGCGACGCATCGTCCATCAGAGAAAGCCTGTATAATTTTTTTCGGTTTTGTCTTCCCATACTTTATAATTAAATTTGCAGCATTATGGACAGACTGATAGGAATAGATTTCGGAAGTGCAAGGACAGGACTCGCTGTCAGTGACCCTCTTGGAATATTCGCATCTCCTCTGGAAACGCTGCCATCCGCAAAGATAATAGAATATCTGCAAAAATTCGTGGCCGGAGGGCAGACCATAACCAAGTTTGTGGTCGGATATCCCCTTAATCTCAACGGGGCGCCCGCCCAGACAGCCAAGGAAGTCGACGCTTTCCTTGACAAACTCTCAAAAGCTTTCCCGGGCGTACCTATTGCTCTCGAGGACGAACGCTTCACTTCCGTTCTTGCTCACAGGGCAATGATAGACGGAGGAATGAAAGCCTCCAGACGCAGGGACAAGACAGAGGTGGACAAAATCAGCGCCGCAATAATTCTCCAGAGTTATCTGGACAAAAAGAAATGATACAACCGATTTATCTTTATGGCTCGGAAGTTCTCCGCAAGGTAGCCGAGCCTTTCGACCTCAATGACACCGAGGACCTCAAGTCCCTTGTTCAGGACCTCAAGGACACGCTCAAAGTAGCTGACGGATGCGGTCTTGCAGCACCCCAGATTGGAGTTTCCAAGCGGGTGGTAATCGTGGACGGAGATGTGGTATCTGAAGAATTCCCTTATCTGAAGGGCTTTTTCAGGACCCTTATCAATCCCGTAGTAACATTCCAGTCCGACAAAAAGTGCGAGTATTCCGAAGGCTGCCTCAGCGTTCCGGGAATCTATGCTGATGTGGTGCGTCCTGAATCCATTACCGTAGAATACTATAACGAGAACCTGGAGAAGGTCACCGAGACCTTCGACAAGTTCGCCAGCCGTATGGTTCAGCACGAGCTGAGCCATTTGGACGGGTGCGTCTTTACCGACCTTGTCGCACCTATCCGCAAGAAGATGCTTGCTGGCAAACTCAACAACATAAGCAAAGGGAAGGTCGGCACACAATACAGAGCTAAAATCAAATAACCATGGGTGCATTTCACGCTTACGACATCCGCGGAATCTATAACGAAGATTTCGATGCTGCCGTAGCCTACAAAGTGGGCTATTTTCTCCCGTCACTGCTTTCAACCGACAAGGTACTCGTCGGCAGGGACTGCAGGGTGTCATCTCAGGAGATTCACGACAATCTGATAAAAGGTATCAATGATGCAGGAGCCGATGTTTACGATATCGGCCTGAGTTCCACCCCGATGGTGTATTTCTCGACCGCATACTACGGATTCAAAGCTTCAGTCCAGATTACCGCTTCCCACAACGCTGCCAAATACAACGGAATGAAGGTGTCCCGCGAGAACGCCCTCCCGGTAGGCCTTGACAGCGGCCTCGGGCAGATAAAGCAGTGGATTGAGGATGGCAGGCCTACTCCGGTAGCCGAAAAACGCGGACAGGTATTCGAGAAGGACATCCACGCTGACTATCTTGCGTTTATGGACAAGTTCCGCGCAGACTGGAGCAATCTCAACATAGCCTTCGACCTATCCAACGGTATGGCGAACCTCTTCGCCAAGGAGGTATTCGGCGACAAGCCTCATTATATCTTCGATGAGCTCGACGGCCGTTTCCCCAACCACGAGCCCAATCCTCTCGTGCCGAAGAATGTGGAGCCTCTCAAGAAGCTTGTGCTTGAGACAGGCGCCGATGTGGGCGTGATTTATGACGGCGATGCCGATCGTGTGATGTTTGTGGACGAGAAGGGACAGTTTGTCGCTCCTGACCTCGTGATTGCTATGATGGCGCTCTATTTCTGCGACGAAAGGGGAGCCAAGGCGCCTCGCGTGCTTCAGGAAATACGCAGTTCCAAGGCTGTAGCCGAGTTCCTGCAGCGCTATGATGCCGATGTGCATACCTGGAGGGTGGGACGCGCCTTCGCAGCTCCTAAGCTTCGCGAAATAGACGGACTGTGGGGCGGTGAGCTTGCGGGGCACTATTATTTCAAGGATTTCTTCTATTCCGACAGCGGACTGCTTTCATCTATGATAGTTCTCCGCATACTTGCAGGCCTAAAGAAGCAGGGCAAAACCTTCAGCCAGCAGATTGCCGAGATTGCAGGCTATGAGAATTCGGGCGAAATCAACTTCCGCCTTGAGGATAAGGCAGGGGCTATGAAGGCCGTGTGCGAGCATTTCCGCAAGACCCTGGGCGAGCCTCAGAAATATATGGACTTCGACGGCTTCCGCCTCGAATATCCGAGCTGGTGGTTCAATGTTCGCCCTTCCAACACGGAGCCTTATCTGCGCTTCATCTGCGAAGCTACTACCAGGGAAGAGCTTGATGCGCGCATTGCCGAGGTCTGCGGGATTATTGAAGGACAGTTCGGAGGAATAAGAAGCTGATGCCGGGGGTTGTCTTTTTTGACCTCGACGGGACTCTTTACGACAACCGTCGGATGAAATTGCTTATGCCGCTGGGGGCTTTCCGAAGCAGAAGGCCCCTGCGTTGCTTGCGCCTGATGTCAGCTGAGCGCAGCTGCAGGCATACCCTTGCCGGAAAGTCAGGCGGGACGGTGGGCTATGATACGCTTTTCGGCCTTATTTCCGGGAGGACCCATATTGCCCCGGATCAGGTGAGCGAATGGTTTTACGGGAGCTATATGCCGCTGATGGTGGAGCTCATCCGCCGTCGCTGCCGCGTTCGCGCTGGGGTGGTGGAGCGTATCCGCGCCTTGCGTGAAGATGGCTTAAGGGTGGCGATACTCTCGGATTATGGTTTCATAAGGGAGAAACTCGATGCTCTGGGCATTGACCCGGGGCTGTTCGATGCTCTTCTGGATGCCCCTTCACTGGGCGGACTCAAGCCTTCGCCGGATGTGTTCCGCGGTGCCTGCCAGTGCCTTGGCTGCAGCCCGCAGGATGCTCTTATGGTGGGTGACCGCCCCGATACCGACGGCGGAAGTGAGGCCGTGGGGATGAAATTCGAGCATATCAAGGAATTTTTGTGAAAAAATAGCGTAAGGCTATAGTATCTACAATAATTATTTCTACATTTGCTGAAGTAGTGTTTTTATTACCTCAGCAATTTTTTATGAAAAAACAAAGTATTTATTCGTTTATGGCAGCTGCCGTAGCGGCAGTATTCGTAGCCTGCCAGCCTGAAGTTCCCGTTAAACCGGAAGTGAGTCTTGTCAATCTCGGTGAAGAGGAAATTACTGTGGATGCAAAGGGAGAAGAATGTCTTCTCAGTTTCAAGGCAAGTGATGCTTGGACTGCAACTTCATCTGAGGAATGGGTCTTTATTGGTCAGGAGTCAGGTGAAGCCGGATTCAATGATGTTGATCTTTATATTGAAGCCAATGAGAGCGGCGATGACCGTTCAGCAATCATTACCGTTTCTATCGATGCTGAACATTGTTTTTCCGTCCTTGTAAGCCAGAAACAGAACAATGTCTTCTCTGTTGAAACTACTTCTCTTAACATTGGAGCGGAGGGAGGTCCTCTTACATTTACCGTAAGCGGCAACATAGATTACGAAGTTGTTTCAACTGTTGATTGGATTACCGTTGTAAGCACCAAGGCTGTTGTAGACAACACAGTAACCCTTGAAATCGCTGAAAATGAGGGCTCCGAGCGCTCTTCTTTTGTGAGGATTAAATCTTCTGAGGGTGATGCATCCATCAAAGTTGCTCAGGAGGCCGGTGTAACTGATTTCCTTTTCGGTATTGAGGCACTCTACTATGGAGATTACTACAATTCAGGAACAGCAAACTGGTATCTTTATGTATATAACATGGATTTAATGGAAGATGGCGAAGCAGCTAAGATATATTACCTTGACCTTTGTCTGCCTGCGGAGTATGACTTCCTCAATGTTGAAGCTGAAGGATTCCCTGAGGGAGTATTTTCTTTTAAGGATGGTTTTGGGGCATTCTCTATCACTCAATACACCCGCATTGCGGATTTTGCCCTGGGAGAGTATGTTTATATTGTTGATGGTGAAATCGCAATAAAGGATGGTGTATTCTCATTTGTGCTTACTGATGAAAATGGATCTGTTCACAAGGTAAAGTGGGAGATTGACCCAGAACTCTTCATCCCTTACGATAGCAGTTACAGTTCAACCGTTGTAACAGACCACGAAGTAACATTTGATGTGTGCACTATTGCTCCACCGGTTCAACTTGCACTGGATTACGGAGCAGAGACTTATCAAACTTGCATTACTTTCGAGGGGGGAAATCCACAACTCGGTGTTAATGAGCCAGCATATGATACCGCAGGTTATATTATGCTGAGTTCAGCTACCGAAGAGTTCACAGGCTCTTATGTAGTTGAGCCGGCAAGCGAGCAGGCTTTCACCGCAGGAACCGTTGATGCATACAACAGCTATTTTTACAGTTACGATGCTGACTTATATTATGTTTCCGATGGTGTTTTCCAGATTGCTGGAGGAAAGCTTACTGTTACAAAGGATGGTGATAATTACATAATTGAAGGTGAGTTCACTGACGATTATCCGTATGGTGAGCCTCATAAGCTTGTTATTCACGCTGTTGGCCAGATTGAATCCGAGGAAAACGAGGTGTCTGCGGCAAGCTGCAATAAATCACTTTCCAGAAAGTCTGCCTTTGAAGGACTCACCTTGGAACGCTCTCAGCTGAAAGCTCGCAAGGTCAACAACTTTGCAATTACTTTCTAACAGTCGTAAACAATGATTTATAATGAAAAGAACTCTGAAGAAGTGCCTTGGTGCCACAATGTGCGCAATGCTTGTATTTTCTTGTGAACCAGCCTCAATTGAAGGGCCGGAGGATGTTTCAGGTGGAGTTGTTACAGCTAGCCTCACAGAGATATCTGCTCCGGAGGAAGGTTCCGTTGAAACTCTTGTTGTAGAAGCACCTGGCGGGTTGGATATTTCAACAAAAGTCGAGTCTACAGCAAAGACTTGGGTTAGAGTTAACCCTGTAGAGGGAAATATATTCGAAATTATTGTGGCAAGAAACGAAGCCACAAAAGAGCGTAAGGCCAAGGTATTCTTCTCCGCCAAGTCCTGTGCTTCAGCAACTGTAGTTGTCAATCAGGCTGCAGCTGCAGAAGAAAAGCATTTTTCAATTTCAACAACTGAGCTTTCAGCAACCCATTACGGTGGAAATTTCAATTTCAATGTTGATGCATACCCGCTGCCATCCTTTGAAGTTGCTGAGGATGCTGACTGGATTCGTGGACTGTCCTTTTCAGATGGAGTATGCAGTTTCGAAGTTGCAGAGTGGATAGGTCAGGAGCCCGGACAGGTTCGTATTGGTGCTATCAAAGTAACTCCTGTCAATGGAGAAGCAGTGACTGTGTCAGTAAGCCAGTCTTCAAGCGAGTTTGTCCGCAGGTCTCTGGTAAATAAATTTACTGGAACCTGGTGCGGATACTGTCCTTTCATGTCTTTCGCAATCGAAGCTGCAATGGAAAAGAACGACAAGATTGTTCCTCTTTATGTTTATGACGATCTCGATGGTGACAGCAGCCTCATGTCATTATTCAAGGTATCCGGTCTTCCTTCCGGGCTTGTGGATTTCCGCGCATTCTTCTCAAATATGACTGTCGTGTCTGAAACTCAGGCGGACTTGGAGGCGCTGGTTGCAGAAAGCGCTTCAAATTATCCTTCAGTCACCGGTTTTGAGGTTGGCGTACAGGCTTCATCCGGAAAACTCACCATTGATGTTTCAGTCCTTCCTATTGCCACTGAACCTGATATGAAACTGGCTGTAGTCGTGGTGGAGAACGGTATTATCGCAAAACAGGAATTCTACGGCAATGCTGCTGACTACCCTGAAATTGATTTCAAAAACTATGTTCACGACCATGTGGTCCGCACATCTCCGACCGGTTGTGCAGGAGAGAGTTTCCCTGTTGATGCCGGTAAGGTAAGCAGCAAGACCTATACTGTGAACATTCCGGAAGGCTGGAATCCAAATAATCTTGAGGTTGCGGTTTATACCCTGCGTCCTTTCCCAGCTGAGCCTGTCAAGACAGTTTCTAGAGTTAAATACACCGACAAGGCCGGTGCATATGTTGATAATGTTGTCAGCGTAAAGGCGGGAGAATCTGTTACTTACGATTTTGAATAATCAATAATTCGATTATTGTATGAAATTTCAACAGTCATTCTTGGTAGCTTCTGTGGTTGCTCTTGCATTTGCAGCTTGTGAGCAGTCTCCGGGTCAAAGTGGTGATGAGGACAAGCAAGACGAAACATCCGTGGTCGAGCTTATCAATTACGGTGATGAAGAAATCGCAGTTCCGGCTGCCGGTGGAGACTTCTTCTTTAGTTTTGTGTCTTCAGACGATTGGACTGCTACATCTTCTGAGGATTGGATATTCGTTAATCTTGACTGCGGCCAGGCTGGTTCTTATGATGTGGATTTCTCCGTTGAGGAAAATGATAGCGGAGATGCCCGTTCTGCAATAATAACTGTAAGTGTTGATGACGAGCATAGCTTTACAATCCTCATATCTCAGGAGCAGAATAATGTAATCTCAGTTGACAATAAGACATTGATCATCGGTTCAGATGGAGGTCAGCTTGCATTCAAAGTTACCGGCAACATTGAGTACAAGGTTTTCCCATTGGATTCATGGATTACTGTAGTAAGCACCAAGGCTGTTGTTGATAATACTGTTACTGTCGAGGTCGCTCCCAATGAGGGTGCTGCCCGTCATTCTGCTGTCAGGGTTAAGTCCAATGAGGGAGATGTTCTCGTAAAGGTTGAACAAGAAGCGGGCATCACCGATTACCTATACGCTATCGAAGCAACCTGCTTTGGAGATTACTATGGGATGGGCAATGTCAACTGGGTTCTTAGTGTTTATAACAATGACTTCATCAATGGTGGAGAGGCTCCGAAAATTTATGACTTCGTCATTTTCCTCCCTGCAGAGTATGATTTCTTCAAACTTGAGGCTGAGGGACTCCCCGAGGGAGTATTTGCTTTCAATGATTCTTTTGACGCATTCACCTTTAATTTCGCATCGGGGATCGAAGATTATGTCTCTGGAGACTATGTGTATCTGGCTGATGGTGAAATTGTCATCAAGGATGGTATTTTCTCTTTCAACATAACTGATGTAAACGGGAATGCTCATAAGGCTAAATGGAAAATATACCCAAGCCTCTTCTACGTATACGATGAGAGTTACGGCTCTACTGTAACCGCTGATTATGAGGTTACTTTTGACAAATGCACCATTACTCCAATTGGGCAGGCCGCATTACAATTCGGGGTGGATACATATCAAACTTTCCTCAATATGGAGGGCGGTCATCCACAACTTGGTGCTAACGATGTAGCAGATGATACAATAGGCTCAATTATGCTCAGTTCAGCAACTGAAGACTTCACTGGCACTTTCGTTGTCGAGCCAGCAAATAAGCAGAGTTTTTCAGCGGGAACTGTTGATGGATTTAATAGTAGTATATTCAGTTATTACAACACTTACTATGTCTCTGACGGTGTCTTTATACCAGCTGGAGGTACAGTTACTGTTACCAAAGAAGGCGAGGAATATGTTGTCGAAGGCGTTCTCACTGATGATTACCCGTATGGTGAGCCTCATAAGCTGACTATTCATTCAAGGGGTACAATTGAAGTTGATGAAGAAACGACTTCTTCTGCAAGCAGCAAAAAGGCTGTTATGCACAAGACCCTCAGCGAGCGCAGAACCCTTTCCGCTCCACGCATGGCGCACAACGATTATCGTATTACACTTTAGTCTTCAACTGATATCTAACCCCGGGAGCCTGCCGCTCCCGGGGATTTTTTGGTTAAATACCCCCTTGCTTATAATGGACTACGATTTGTTGAAATATATGTTGAATTATTGATGGAATTAAGTACTTTTGTAAAGATGTTAATAACCCTTTTATCCTGATGAAAAAAGGAAAGCATCCGGCCCAGCACATATAGCATAGTGTGAAACACCTGCGTACTTTTGCGCCAAAA
>JBJEBK010000068.1:0-4414 GCA_051869975.1 Candidatus Cryptobacteroides sp.
TAAATGATTGGAATGAAATTTCAGCATATATTTTTAGTCGTATGCCTTTGCTGGTTTGGCGGGTGTAATGCGTATGGGCAGGAAGCGGAAATACGCAGGGCTGTCGCGGAGCAGATGCGTGTATATCCCCAATCCACGTTGAGGGATTTGTACAAGAACTTTTTTCAGGACCGCTTCGGTCCCGGGCATATCATCAGCGACACCGCCTCCGCGAATGCCTATCTGAGTGAGGAACTTGCTCAGGCGGAGAAGTTTGAAGGACCGCTATACGAAAGGACCGGCTATGCAGGTAATTTCTATCGTGTAAACCTGTCGCTTGTCAAGGATGGCGTAATCCCATACAATATATTCTTCAATGCCTTTGTACGGAGCGTCAACGGCATCCGTCCCACACCGGTTGACGAATGGGAGAAGGAATGGCACCTGATAAGCACCGTCATATCAGAAATGGATCTGCACCTGGACAACTATACACGGGACAGTCTGGAAATCAACAGCCTTTTAGGGCAGGGGAAATATGTCATGCACCACAGCAAAAAATATGTAGAGGCGTATAATCCTCATTACCGCATTGTCAGCAAGGAGATTTTCGAGGCGGAACTCTTGCCGTTGATCGAGCGCCACAATGCCGCATCTGCAAATACCTGCCAAGGCAGGTGAGTCTATCCTTTCCTGCGGATTGTCACGCCGTGGGTGTTCTTGGTCTCATCTATGACGAATACGCTGTGCAGGCTGCCCACGCACTCCATCCTTCCAAGGGTGTGCTGCATAAAGCTCTGGTAATCCTTCATATCCTTGGCATATACCTTTATCAGGAAATCATAATCGCCGCTGGTGTTGAAACATTCAGTGATTTCCTCTATGTCCTGCACTGCATCCATGAATTGCTGGATCAATTCTTCCGTGTGCTGCTTCAGCCGGATGTTGCACAGCACCAGAATGCCGTTGCCCACTTTTCCTGCATCCACGACGGCCATATAGCCTTTTATATAACCCTCCCTCTCAAGGCGCTTCTGACGCTCGAATGCGGGGGAGTGGGACAGATGCACCTTTGCGGCGAGTTCCTTGGCTGTCAGCCTTGAGTTCTGCTGCAGGATACGCAGTATTTCTATGTCCGTCCTGTCCAGGTCTTCGTAATTTTCCATATTGCTTAATGTTTATTTTGTAGGATAATATTCTGTAAAATGAGTTGTTCTTATGCAAATTAAGGATAATTTACTGATTTTTCCAAAATATTTGTCTAATGAATATGAATTTGATAGTTTTGCAGCAAGAAATCCGGATTCCAACAACTGAAAGTTTGGTATTAAAAGCAAAAAGATTATGAGCAAGAATATTTTGAACGCACCGTTCCGTGCGGACATCGTGGGCAGTTTCCTGCGCCCCGAAGAAATAAAGGTGGCAAGGGTGAGGTTCGCAAAAGGCGAAATCACTGCCGAAGAGTTGAAGCAGGTGGAAGACAAATGCATAGCGGAACTCGTTGCCAAGCAGAAAGAGGCCGGTCTGCAGGTTATCACCGACGGAGAGTTCCGCCGCAGTTACTGGCATCTCGATTTCATGTGGGGATTCAATGGGGCGGAGCATATAGAACTTGACCACGGCTATTTCTTCCATCACGAAGAGACGACTCATGGATCGGTTGCGCTTACGGGAAAGATTGATGGCAGGAACCACCCTTTCGTGGAGCATTTCAAGTTTCTGAAACAGTTCGAGACTGACGGAGTTGTCGCACGGCAGACCATTCCTGCACCGGCACAGTTCTATGCCGAGCTGTTCCGTGGGGACAACGGCAGGACGACTAATGCCGTTTATCCTGACAATGAAGAATTGATCAGTGACATCGCAAAGGCCTACCGCACCGTCATCCGCGACCTCTACGATGCCGGATGCCGCAACATCCAGCTGGACGACTGCACCTGGGGCATGGTGTGCGACAAGAATTTCTGGGCTTCGATGGCAGGTTCGGGCTATGATGCGGAACATTTGCAACAGACTTACCTCCGCCTGAACAACCTTGTCCTCGAAGAGCGCCCTGAAGGACTTGTCATCAACACGCACGTCTGTCGCGGCAACTACCATTCGTCCTGGGCATCCGAAGGCGCATACGATGCCGTGGAGAAAACCCTTTTCGCCCGTGAGAACGTGGATGCCTTCTATCTGGAATATGACGACGAGCGCTCAGGCGGCTTTGAGCCTTTAGCGTCTGTGCCGCAGGACAAGAAGGTAGTCCTGGGCCTGATAACTACAAAAAGCCCAGTGCTGGAAGACAAGCAGAAAATCATTGCACGAATCCAGGAGGCATCACGCTACATCCCTCTCGACCGCCTCTGTCTAAGCCCTCAGTGCGGCTTCGCCTCCTGCGAAATCGGCAACAAACTGACCGAGGCTGAGCAGTGGGCGAAAATCCGCCTGGTAAGGGAAATCGCCGCAGAGGTCTGGGGACTCTGACCCGCCCTCAGCAATTTCCTCAGTCATCCCGGAGTTTGATTGGACCGCAGATAAAAGTCTCCGCGACTTCATGAAAGGAAGGCACGGAGACTTTCAGTTGGTTGGCGGAGTCTGAACCGCTCTCTTGAATGTCAATGTTGCAGCCACCATTGTCGGAGGCTGCAATCAGGATGTGGAATAAGGAAGTTTCGTTTTCAATATGCCGCTGTGAAACGTTCCTGATGATGGTTCTGCTGTTCGAGTTCGTCAATCATTGCCCAGGCATAGTCCTCTACGGAGATGAAACTTTCGCCGTTTTCGTCGAAAATCATATCGTCCTTGCCGAGACGGAATTTGCCGGTGCGTTTGCCAGGGCCGTTCTGCCCCATATTCCCGAGGTTGCCGGCAGGGGAGAAGAAGACCCAATCGATGTCTTTTTCATTTGTCAGGTAGTTGAGATAGAATTCGCCCAACGACTTTATTCCCGGCAGCCATTCGTCAGGAAGGTTTCCGGTATCGACAAGACGGAGACCTGGTGCCACGAACAGAGTCCCGGCTCCACCGACGATGAGCAGGCGCTTTACTCCAGCCTTCTTCGTCCCTTCCACTATTTTCGGATAGTTCTCTAATGTCTCTTCATATTGGCGTGGATTGCCCCAGCCGGGATTGTATGCACTTATGACGGCGTCTTTTCCCTGTGCGAGTGCAGCGAGTGTGTCCGGGTCTGTGGCATCGGCCCGTACGACTGTAAGGTTGGGATTGCCTGCCGGGATGTTTTCAATGTTGCGTGAGATTGCTGTCACTTTGTGACCACGGAGCAGTGCTTCATTCAGGATGGCGGAACCGACGAATCCGCTTGCTCCAATCAATACTATGTTCTGCATAATTCGTGATATTTTGTTTGTTGTCCATATGACTATAAAAAATGCTCTATCATAATGATAGTGTAAATCTGAAATATATTTAGTTAATATACAAGAAGTTACAATATGGTAACAAACTTACCTCCAACTCACTATTGTTGAAAATCAGGGTTTTACCGTGGCGAAGAATCCAATATGAATTTCTCCACGACATGGGCTACGCCGTCTTCCTGATTGGACCAGGTTATGTAGTCTGCTTCGTCCTGCACCTCTTTGGAGGCATTGGCCATGGCTACACCCAATCCGGCGTAGCGTATCCAACCCAGGTCATTGTATCCGTCCCCTACGGCAATCACTTCGGTTCTGTCAATGCCCAAGGTGGAAATCAGCTTGTCCAAAGAATTGGATTTTTCAATGCCCGGAGGCACGCATTCGAGGAAAAAGCCACTGGAACGATAAACACTGAGCTTGTCGGGATATTTGCCGGAAAGTGATTTTTCCAGTTCATGGAGCGGCTTGGGATCGCCCACGATAAGGCATTTGTTGACAGGATGCTGAACTTGTGATGGGAAATCATTGAATTCGACCACAGGCATCTTGTTTATGAAGGCCTCGTGGAGGACGTATTTGTTTTTCTTGCAGGATGCCGCGATGGCTTCCCCCTGATAGGTCAGGATTTCCATTCCTGCAGCTACGGATTCATCATAAAGGACGGGCACGAGTTCCGGATCCAGCATCTGATTGAATACGGTCTTGCCGCTGCGGCAGGAAATGATGGACCCTCCGTTGTAGGCAAGAATGTAACCGTCGTACTTCTCCAGCTGCAGCTGCCGTGCAAGCGGGACAATGCCATAGGTTGGCCGTCCGGAAGCCAGCACCACTTTCACTCCACGGCTTTGTGCCAGCATGAGCGCATCTGATGTCCGAGGCGTAATTTCCTTGTTGTCATTGGTCAGAGTGCCGTCCAGATCCAGCACGATCATCCTGAAATTCACTTGCGAATCCATATTATCCCCATTTCTTAAGAATCCCTTTGAACTGCTCATCCGTCATCATTTTGTCCTGCCGGTATAGGCTTCGGATGCGGAATTGTCAATCTCAGCCTCGAAGAAAGCATTCTGAGC
>JBJEBK010000069.1:0-24166 GCA_051869975.1 Candidatus Cryptobacteroides sp.
GTGATGGCGTCATCGTTCTCTCAATCACCGTCTCGCCTCTGTGGTAGGTCGGGGCCGTGCTCTCCCCGGACTCCTGCGCAGCAGCAAAAGAACCGGAACAAATCATCAAAAACGGCAGAAGGACTAATGAGAATCGTAGTTTCATAGCAAAACAGATAATTCCTTGAATTTATTTTCGCGAATATACTAAAAAATTGATACCTTTGTAGTCTCAAAGCGGGATTAGCACATCGGTAGTGCATCAGCTTCCCAAGCTGAGGAGGCGGGTCCGACTCCCGTATCCCGCTCTTTTTCTATGAATACAGTTCAGTATTGGTTCAAAAACGCGCGCTACAGGTCTCTGGCGCAGAGCGTAATGCCGGCGGTTCTCGCGGCAGTGATGGCAAGCAACAATGAAGGATTCGTATGGTGGACTGCCATACTGGCAATCATCGGAGTCGCAATGGCCCATCTTGCAATGAATCTTGCCGACGACTGGTTCGATTACCGCGTGGATATGCTCGGGGACCGGGACAAGGTCACCCGTCAGGGCTTCCGCGCAATGATGGTGAAATATCCTTATCTGAGCAGCGGCGAGCAGACTCTCAAAAGCACCGCCCTGGCCATTGCGGCCTTCCTTGCGGTGGCTCTGGGCTGCGGCCTTGCCATCTGGTGGAAGATGGATTTCAACTGGAGTATTCCCTTGATTGTCGCCCTTTGCGGCTTCCTTGGAGCCTTCTACTCCGCTCCGCCCCTCAAGTTGGCGTACCGCGGACTGGGCGAACTGGTAATAGGCATCATTTTCGGCCCCCTGCTTATGAGCGGAGTATATGTCGCCTCCTGCGGCATCATCGATTGGGGAATAGTGCTTACCGGAATACCGGTGGGGATGCTCGTTACCAACATCTTGTACACACACAGCTTCATAGACCTCAAAGGAGATGAAGCAAGCAACAAGATGACCTTCGCCCGCCTTCTTGGCAGCAATAAAGCCTGCCTTGCCTGCTCGCTCATACTCATTTTCGTACCTTTCGTGCCGGTGGTGCTCGCCGTTTGCACGGGATACCTTCACCCTGCATACCTTGCAGTGCTGGTGATGATACCTCGCGGAGTGTGGCTCTTCCGTTCCCTGCTGCTCTTCTGCAAAGGCGAACTTATGGAAGTAGAACGGCCTGCCTGGTGGCTTGGCTCAATGCCCGATTGGAAAGGCATACGCGCAGCGGGTATTGACTGGTTTATGGTCCGCTGGCTTACGGCACGCAACCTTCTGAGCGGCTTCTGCTTTGTATTCGCCGCTGTAGCCCTGATATTAAGAATTATAGGTTAAAATGAAATTTTCCCAACTTGCATACCTAGGCTGGTGGTGGGTGCGCGCAAAATTCTTCGGAAGGAAGGCCCCGCTGCAGAGTGTCGTATTCATTTCGGACCGCTGCAACCTCAGCTGCAGGCACTGTTCGGTCTATAACCACAAGGACCCGATTACCAAGACCTACGCACAAATCCGCGAGGAGTTGGAGTACTGCCTTTCGCTTGGCAGCCGCTTCGTGGACTTCGAAGGCGGAGAGCCTATGCTCTGGAGGGACGGGGACTATGACATCAACTCCCTCTGCGACCTTGCCCACGAGCTGGGCTTTTTCTCCTGCACCATCACGACCAACGCCCAGAAGGATTTCAGCGGCTGCCGAGCCGATAGCATCTGGGTGTCTATGGACGGAGTCGGCAAATACCACGAGAGCATCAGGGGCGAAGGTACCTTCGGGCGGCTGGAGCACAATATTGCCGCCTGCGGCCACCCTGCGGTAAGCGTCAATATGGCCATCAACACCCTCAATGCCGATGGTGTGGCAGAGGCGATTGAATATGCGAAAAACAGCCCTTACATACAGAAGATTTCCCTGAATTTCCACACTCCGTTCCCGGGAAGCGAAGCCCTTGCACTCGATTGGCAGCGCCGCGGCGAAGTGATTGACCTTATCCTTGAGTACAAGAAAAAAGGCTATCCGATTATGAACTCCGCAACCGGGCTCAAGCATATGAGGGACCTGAAATTCAAGAAAGTCTGCTGGATGACCAACTATGTACTGACCGACGGGACCCGCTCCCCTATGTGTGCGGGAAGTCTGGTTCCGGGGGTGTGCGACAAGTGCGGATTCTGTATGGCGGGCGAAGAGCGGGCCGTGGTGGACCTTGCTCCCGACACCATTTTCGCCGGGCTTTCGCTCAGGGTAAAATAGATTGTTCTTTACATAGATGTAAATATCCCTCTGACAAGCTCTGCCGGAGGGATATTTTTGTCCTACAATTCGTACTCCGAGATGGATTGGATGCCCGGGATACCGTAATAGGCAGGGACTATGTCCCCCTTCAGCCACACCTGCTTGCCCAGCAAGCCGGGATTGTCCACAAGATTGAGGGCATCACGCACCGCTCCGCTCGGAAGCTGTACGGACAGGCAGGATTCCTTGTCCGTACAACTGGACTTGTCTGCTATCGCAATATTGGTCCTTGAAGTGAAAGGGGCTGTGAATGAGCATCTTGAAGAAGACAGGTCTCCTCCTACAATATAGCCTGTGACCCAAACATCGGTCGCACCTGTATTGTCCTTGGCCTGGGCAACGCTGAAGGCGTCTTCCTTTTCTTTTCCTTTGCCGGAGCTGCCGCCTCCGATTACAAGGCTTTCCGAGGTCCAGGTTCTGGAAGTGTCAACCTGCACGTGTATCCCCGCAGCGGAGCTGCTCCCGGACGATGCTACACTGAGATACATAGTGAGCACTTCCCTTGCTTCAAGGCAGCGGTTGCAGATGACGCTTTCTTTGCCGTCGTTGTTCAGCACAAGGGAGACATTGCCGGGACGGAAATAGGCTATACGCTTCTCGGTATAGCTGTACATAAGCTTGCCGTCGGCAGATTTGAGGAAGAGCACTCCGTTGGGGTATTCCACCAGGAATTCCGGGTCGATTTTAAGACGTATGCCGCTGTTGATCTGGCAGCAGTCCAGGGTGACGCTGCACACTTCCCCGCTCTTGACCACAACAACCTGAGTATCACCGTATTGAGGATAAGCAAATAGAGGCGTGGTAAATTCGCAGGATTTGGCACTGACGGTGTAGGTCCCCGGGGCCGTTACTATGGTCTGCGGGGCTGCACCGAATTTGCCGTAGTACAGTGAGGCTCCTTTGGAGTCTGTTACCGAAAGGATGAATTCGTTGGTGTCGGCTGCAGCAACGGATTTGGTGTCCATTTGCCAGGGTTCTGCTACCGGCATACGGGCATCCTTGACAAAGTGGATTTCGAGAACTCCGTCGGATTCGTCTTTTCCCATTTTGAAATCACAGGATTGGGCGGCCGCAAGGGCCAAAGCCAGGGCGGCTGCGCCAGCGGCTTTTGATAGGGTTTCTTTTTTCATTGACTGAATGTTTAAGTTCATCCGCAATATCGCGGAGCGTCGCAAAAGTAGCCCCAAGCTGCCCAAGAGGCAAGGAATGTGACGAAAATCGTCGAAAGAATCAAAAAAAATTTCTAAAAAGAATTTGCTTTGTAAAATAATTAGTATATTTGCAGTGAAGTTTTTCATAGTTTAAGTTTAGGTTAAGTAGCGGGAAGCTCGCAGTGATGCAAGCTTCCCGCGAAATTTCAAGAAAACTTCATTTTTTGCCCCCTTAGTTTAATGGATAAAATTTAGGATTCCGGTTCCTACGATAGGCGTTCGATTCGCCTAGGGGGTACTAACTTCTTCCGGATTTATTATACCCTTTATACAATAGTATTTCCTTGCCTTGAATTCCATAAGGATTATCTGGAAAAATTCTGACGGTTTTTCCATTGTTTTTGCTATATTTGTAGGCCGCAAAAAGGCTAAGACGCATTAACGCCAATTAATAATACTCAATCATTCATATAACTATGGCTAAAGAAAAGAAATTCATTACCTGTGACGGTAACCAGGCCGCCAGCAACATCGCCTATCTCTTCAGCGAGCACGCGGCCATCTATCCTATCACGCCATCTTCAACAATGGCAGAGAATGTGGACGAATGGGCCGCTCACGGGAAAAAGAACCTCTGGGGAGAGACAGTCAAAGTGACCGAGATGCAGAGCGAAGGCGGAGCTGCCGGTGCAGTGCACGGCTCACTCCAGGCCGGTGCCCTCACCACTACCTTCACAGCATCCCAGGGACTCCTGCTGATGATTCCTAACATGTACAAGATTGCCGGCGAGATGCTTCCTACGGTATTCCACGTATCTGCCCGCGCCCTCGCAAGCCACGCCCTCTCCATCTTCGGAGACCATCAGGACGTGATGGCCTGCCGCCAGACCGGTTTCGCAATGATTGCCTCCGGTTCAGTGCAGGAAGCCCAGGACATCGCAGCCGTTGCACACCTTGCAACCATCAAGAGCAGCATCCCGTTCCTCCACTTCTTTGACGGATTCCGCACCTCCCACGAGATTCAGAAAATCGAAGCCATCGACGAGCAGGACCTCAAGGGTCTCGTAAGCGAGAAGTCCCTTGCACGTTTCCGCCAGAGGGCACTCAATCCGGAGACTCCTGTCACCAGGGGAACTGCCCAGAACGGAGACGTATATTTCCAGGCAGTAGAGTCCCGCAACCAGGCTTATGACGCCGTTCCGGACATCGTTGCACGCTATATGGGCGAGCTCGGAGAAATCACCGGCCGCCAGTACCGTCCTTTCGACTACTACGGAGACGCTGATGCCGAGAACATCATCGTGGCAATGGGCTCAGTTACCGAGACCATACGCGAGACTATCGACTATCTGCGCGAGCGCGGACGCAAGTACGGTCTCGTATCCGTACACCTCTACAGGCCTTTCAGCGCCAAGTACCTGCTCAAGGTGCTTCCGAAGAACGTCAAGAAGATTGCAGTTCTCGACCGCACCAAGGAGCCTGGAGCACTCGGAGAGCCTCTCTACCAGGACATCAAGACCGTATTCCAGGGCGTAGCCGGAGCACCTCTTATCGTAGGCGGACGCTACGGACTCTCCAGCAAGGACACCACCCCTGCACAGATTATCGCAGTTTACGACAACCTCGAGCAGAAGGAGCCTAAGAACGACTTCACCATCGGTATTGTCGATGATGTCACCTTCAAGAGTCTTCCTACCAAGAGCGAGGTCAGCATCGTGAAGCCTGGCACAACCGAGTGCAAGTTCTACGGACTCGGCTCAGACGGTACCGTAGGCGCCAACAAGAATACCATCAAGATTATCGGTACCCATACTGACCTTTACAGCCAGGCATATTTCGACTACGACTCCAAGAAGTCCGGCGGATACACCTGCTCACACCTGCGTTTCGGCACCCAGCCTATCCACGCTCCATATCTTGTGAATACTCCTGACTTCGTTGCCTGCCACGTACCTTCATATCTTGAGAAATATGACGTGCTGAAGGGCATCAAGGAAGGCGGCAGCCTCCTGCTCAACTCCCTCTGGGACGAGAAGGAAACCCTCGAAAGGATTCCGGATGCAGCAAAGGCCATCATCGGACGCAAGCACATCAAGCTCTATATCATCAACGCAACCAAGATTGCAGCTGAAATCGGTCTCGGCGGACGCACCAACACCATTCTACAGTCAGCTTTCTTCCGCATCACCGGCATCATCCCTGCCGAGGACGCAGTGAAGTATATGAAGGACGCTGCCCTGAAGAGCTACGGCAAGAAGGGCGAGAATGTGGTCAATATGAACTATGCCGCTATCGACCGCGGCGGAGAATACACCCAGGTTGAAGTTCCTGCCGAGTGGGCAAACATCAGCGCCAAGTTCACCAACCCTAATGCGAGCCGTCTCGCAACTCCGTTCGTAAAGGACATCGCCGATGTTGTGAACGCACAGTGCGGAGACTCCCTGCCGGTAAGCGCCTTCGTTCCTTATATGGACGGTACTATGCCTAACGGCACAGCCGCATACGAGAAGCGCGGTGTGGCAGTCAATGTTCCGGTTTGGGACCCTACCACCTGTATCCAGTGCAACAACTGCGTATTCGTCTGCCCTCACGCTGCCATCCGTCCGTTCATCCTCACCGATGAGGAGCTCGCAGCCGCTCCACAGGGACTCAAATGGGCTGAAGGAAAGGCAACCCTCAAGGGATACAAGTTCGCCCTCTCCACCTCAGTTGCAGACTGTACGGGCTGCGGCAACTGCGTTGATGTATGTCTCTCCAAGGAGAAGTCCATCAAGATGGCATCTTACCAGGACAATATCGCAGAGCAGGCCAACTTCGACTGGCTCAACTCAAAGGTCGGCTACAAGAAGCTCTTCGACCCTAAGAGCAATATGAAGAACGCCCAGTTCGCACAGCCTCTCTTCGAGTTCAGCGGCGCCTGCGCAGGTTGCGGTGAGACTCCATACATCAAGAATATCACCCAGCTCTTCGGTGACCATATGATGATTGCCAACGCTACCGGATGCTCATCCATCTACGGAGCATCCTTCCCTGCTTCCCCATACTGCACCAACGAGAAGGGCCACGGTCCTGCCTGGCAGAACTCCCTCTTCGAGGACTTCTGTGAGTTCGGTCTGGGTATGCGTCTGGGTTCAGAGCGTATGCGCGACACGGTTGCCGCCCTTATGCAGAAGGGACTCCAGTGCGAGTGCTGCTCAGAGGAGATGAAAGTCCTCTTCCAGCAGTGGCTTGACAACCGCGGAAGCTATGCAGTGACCCGCGAGGTTTGCGACAAGCTCATTCCTCTTATGGAAGCTTGCGGATGCGACACCTGCAAGAGCCTGCTTGCCCTCAAGCAGTTCATCCCTTCACGCAGCCAGTGGATTATCGGCGGTGACGGTGCTTCCTACGACATCGGTTACGGCGGACTTGACCACGTACTCGCAAGCGGAGAGAATGTGAACATACTCGTACTCGACACCGAGGTTTACTCCAACACAGGTGGACAGTCCTCAAAGGCAACTCCTGCCGGAGCTATCGCCAAGTTCGCAGCTTCCGGAAAGAAGATCCGCAAGAAGGACCTCGGTATGATGGCAATGAGCTACGGCTATGTATATGTAGCACAGGTAGCAATGGGTGCAAGCCCGGTTCAGTATATGAATGTCATCAAGGAGGCTGAGGCATACGATGGACCGTCCCTGATTATCGCATACGCTCCTTGTATCAACCACGGACTGAAGGCCGGTATGGGTCTCAGCCAGAGGGAGGAGAAACTTGCGGTAGAATGCGGTTACTGGCAGCTCTATCACTACAACCCTATGCTCGAAGAGCAGGGCAAGAAGGCATTCTCACTCGACAGCAAGGAGCCTGACTGGAGCAAGTTCCAGGACTTCCTCAAGGGTGAGGTACGCTTCGCATCCCTTGCAAAGCTCTATCCTGAAAGGGCTGAGGAGCTTCTCCAGAAGACCGAGGAGTACGCAAAGATCAGGTACAACACCTACAAGCGTCTTGCTTCCGAGGAGTAATCCGGTCCTATGAGTGAACTGGATACTGACATAATGTATCTTAAGGGGGTTGGTCCGAAAAGGGCCGACCTTCTTAAAAAAGAGCTGGGAGTAAGCACTCTCGGCGAATTGATACGGCTGTATCCGTTCCGCTATATGGACCGCAGCTCCATCCAAGCCATATCCAGCGTTTCCCAGAGCCTCGCCTATATCCAGGTTCTGGGAAAAGTTGTTTCCAGGACCCTCTACGGGCCGTCTTCTTCGCTTCTTGACACAAGCGGGGAGCGCATCCACTGGGGAGCCGCCAAGAGGCTCAGCGTAATCGTGGAAGACGCCACCGGCCGTATGGAAATGGTCTTTTTCAAAGCCGTCAAATGGAACTATGAGAGGCTGGTCCCGGGCCAGAGTTTCATCTTCTTCGGCAAGCCTTCCGAATTTAACGGAAGATGGAACATAGTGCACCCTGAGGTGGATGTTCCCCAGGAAGGCTCGATGGTACAGGGGGTACTGACGGGAGTGTATCCGAGCACGGAGAAGCTCAAGAACGCAGGCATTACCGGCAAGGTGATGTGCAGGCTGCAGTCAGCGGCTTTGGCAAGGTGCCTGTCCGAAATAAGCGAATCCCTGCCGGACTATGTACTCGGGGAACTGGGCCTGTGCAGCCTGGGCTATGCGCTCAAGAACATACACTTTCCCGCTGACAGCTATGCCCTTGAGAAAGCCACCCGCAGACTCAAGTTCGAAGAACTGTTTCTGCTGCAGCTCAGTCTTCTCAAACAGAAATACATACGTTCGCGCGCGGACAAAGGCATAGCTATGCCGAAGGTCGGACCCGACTTCAACGCCTGCTACAATGCCCTCCCTTACCGCCTGACAGGCGCCCAGCAGAGGGTAATCAAGGAAATACGCGCAGACCTGATGTCCGGGCACCAGATGAACCGCCTGCTTCAGGGGGATGTGGGTTCAGGCAAAACTATGGTAGCTGTGCTCAGCTGCCTTCTGGCGATTGGCAACGGCTACCAGACCTGCATTATGGCACCTACCGAGGTGCTTGCACAGCAGCATTACTCCAATATCCAGAAATATCTCGCTCCTACCGGCGTAAAATGCGCGCTGCTTACCGGCTCGACCGGAGCCAAGGCTAGAAGGGAAATATTCGAGGGCCTTGCGGGCGGGCAGATAGGCCTGATTGTAGGCACCCACGCCCTGCTTGAGGACAAGGTCGTATTCAAGAACCTCGGACTTGCCGTAATCGATGAGCAGCACCGCTTCGGAGTGGACCAGAGGGCCAAACTTTGGTCCAAAAACACCCTCCCTCCCCATGTGCTCGTGATGACCGCCACCCCTATCCCGCGAACACTTGCTATGACGGTATATGGAGACCTGGATGTCTCCGTAATCGACGAGATGCCTCCGGGACGAAAGCCCGTGCGCACCACCTTGCACACGCCAAACAGGATGCCCGCTGTCTATAATTTCATGCGGGAGGAAATCGCAAAGGGTCGCCAGGTCTTCGTAGTGTATCCTATGATATACGAAAACGAAAAGCTTGACATCCAGAATCTGGAACTTGGCTACGAAGAAATAGTGAAAGCCTTTCCTTTCCCTCCCTACAAATGCGCCATAGTTCACGGCCAGCAGACCTCGGAGGTGAAGAATTTCAATATGGACGCCTTCGCTGCGGGCAGAGCCGACATCCTGGTTTCCACCACGGTAATAGAAGTGGGAGTGGATGTGCCCAACGCTTCGGTGATGGTGATAATGTCAGCCGAGCGCTTCGGGCTCTCGCAGCTCCACCAGCTTCGCGGCAGGGTGGGACGGGGCGCTGCAAGTTCGCACTGCATACTGATCCGCGACTACAAATGCTCCAAAGAAGCCATACAGAGACTGGAACTTATGTGCTCCACCGAAAACGGCTTCGAAATCGCAGAGGAAGATATGAAAATGAGAGGTCCGGGAGACCTGGATGGCACCCAGCAGAGCGGGCTGCCTGTTTCCCTCAACATAGCCTCACTTGCAAAGGACGGGCAGATACTCTCTGAAGCGAGGGCCTACGCCCAGAAAGTGCTGGATGAAGACCCCAAGCTGGAAAACCCGAAAAATGCCAGGCTGCTCCACGAGCTCAGAAAGGAAAAATATCAAATAAAAGACTATAGCAGAATATCTTAAGCAAAATGAAGAAATTTCTCAGACTACTGGAGATTGTCGGAGCCTGTTTCCTTATCGGATACGGCATCGGCATAGTGTTCACAAAGATTATGAAACCGAACAAAAACGAGGCAGGCTACATAGGACCTTCCGACATTCGAATCGAAGACGGAGTGATGACCCCGGAAGCCCTGCTTGCAATGGGACGCATCAGCGATGCCCAGCTCTCCCCTGACGGCAGCCGTATAATCTATGGAGTAAGCTACAACTCCATTGAGCAGAACCGCAGCTGCCGCAACCTCTATGCGATTGACCCGGACGGCAGCAACAAAGTCCAGCTCACCAGGTACTCCAAGAGCGTTTCCAACGCCAGATGGGCCCCTGACGGCAAGAGCATATATTTCCTTCTGGACGGCCAGCTGTGGCAGGCGGCATACGGCGGGAAGAGGCTCGGAGCAAGGAAGTGCCTGAGCGACATCCCCGGCGGCATCAGCGAATTCAAGCTCTCCCCTGACGGATGCAACATCATCTATACCAGCACTATACCCGGACCTGTGAAGAGCCCTAAGGACAGCGACCCGGCTCTTGACAAAGCTCAGGCATATGCCACCGATGACCTTATGTACCGCCACTGGGACCACTGGGTCACCGAGACTCCGCGCACCTTCCTTGCCGCAATGGGCGGAACCATCACAGCGGAGCGCAGCGTGGACCTTCTCGGAGACGAACCTTACGAGCTTCCTGCCGAGCCATTCGGCGGCATTGAGCAGCTCGACTGGTCGGCTGACGGAGTGTACATAGCCTACAGCTGCCGCAAAAAGACCGGCAAGCAGTACGCCTTCAGCACCAACTGCGGCATATACCTCTACAATATCCAGAGCGGAGAAACCATACCTGTAAAGACAGACGGAGGCTATGACACAGACCCGGTATTCTCTCCTGACGGCAGACACCTCGCCTGGATTTCAATGAGGCGCGACGGATATGAGGCTGACCAGCAGAGGATTATGGTCTGCGACTTCGAGAATGGCAGAACCTCCGGCATCAGGCAGCTCGCAGCCGGTCTGGACCGCGACGCCAGCGGCCTTGTCTGGAGCCCGGACAGCAAGGGGCTGTATTTCAACGCCCTCCATAACGGGGTGCAGAAACTTTTCTACACCTCGCTTGACGACAAGACCCGCCAGCTCACTTCCGATGATGAACAATATGACTTCTTCTCTCCTTTCGCAGTGCTCGACGGTGGCAGGACCCTGCTTGCAAGCAATTACTGCCTCAACCGTCCGATAGAACTCATCAGACTCTCACTTGAAGAAGAAGGCTATGCAAGCTGGACTCAGCTAACCGTGGAAAACGAGCATATACTCAGCCAGCTTGACGAACCGGCTTCAGAAAGCGTATGGCTTGAGACCGTGGACGGCAAACAGATGCAGTGCTGGGTGCTCTACCCTCCGAAGTTCGACCCGTCCAAGAAGTATCCGGCTATCGAAATCGTGCTCGGAGGCCCTCAGGGCACCAATTCCCAGGACTGGAGCTACCGCTGGTGCTACAGGCTGATGGCACAGCAGGGCTATGTGGTCATTATGCCTAACCGCCGCGGCACCACCGCCTTCGGCCAGGAGTGGAAGGAGCAGATTTCCGGAGACTACCCGGGACTCAATATGCAGGACTACCTCACCGCCGGACGTTGGATGAAGTCTCAGCCCTATGTTTCCAAGCTTGCCTGCGTAGGCGCTTCCTACGGCGGATATTCCGTCTATATGCTTGAAGGTCTGCACGGCGACCTCTATGACTGCTTCATCGCCCACGCCGGCATCTTTGACGAGAAGATGCTCTGGTACACCACCGAAGAAATGTGGTTTGCCAACTGGGACAACGGAGGACTTACCGAGTATGCCTACCAGCCGGGGCAGACCGGACCTGAGGGCGACGGAGTGACCTTCGGAGGAATGCAGCAGGCAGGAGCCCCTTACGCCTCAACCCCTAAGGCACAGCGCCACTACGCCTGCTCCCCTTCTGCCAATGTCACCAAATGGCATACACCTATCCTGTGCATCCACGGTATGATGGACTACCGCATCCCTTACGAACAGGGTATGGCAGCCTTCAACGCGGCACAGATGATGGGAGTACCTTCACGACTGGTGATTTTCCCGCAGGAGAACCACTGGATACTCCAACCGCAGAACTCGCTCTATTGGCATCGCGAATTCTACGGCTGGCTTGACAAATGGTGCAAGTAAGCTACTCGCACCTGTATTTCCCGTCAACCTTGAGAGGCTCTATGTGGATATTGACAATGGATTCCGGACCGAGTTCTTCCCGGATACGCTCTTCCAAGTCCATAGAATGCTTGTGGGCGAGGTCCAAAGTCACATCACCGGGCATTCTCACGTGCATCTCGATGGAATGGACATTTCCGACGTGGCGGGTACGCAGGTGATGCAAATCCGAAAGTTCAGGGTCTTCGGCAACGATGGCCCTGATTTTTTCTTCCTCATCGGCAGGAAGACTCTTGTCCATCAGCTGGTTGAGGGCAGGAAGCAGGATTTTGACTGCCGCAACAATAATGAAAATGCTCACTACTGCAGCCGCAATCGGGTCGAGTATTGCCCATTTCTGACCGAGAAATACCGCACCTCCGATACCGATAGCAGTTCCTATGGAAGAAAGGGCGTCGGTGCGGTGATGCCAGGCATTTGCAACCACTGCATCGGACTTGGTCTTGCGGCCAACCTTCACTGTAACCTGGAAGAGCACTTCCTTAATCACGATACTGACAATGGCTGCGGCAAAGGCTATCCAGCCCGGGGTATTGAGCACTTCCCCGCCAATGGCATCCACTATCTTGTTGACTCCGTCAGCAAGCAGTTTGCCGCCTACGGCAAGCAAGGACAGTCCTACGATAAGGGTCGCGAGAGTTTCGTATTTGCCGTGACCGTAATTGTGGTCCCCGTCGGCAGGCTTGTTTCCAATCTTTACGAAAACAAGTACGATAACATCCGTAAGCAGGTCGCTGAGCGAATGCACAGCATCAGCTATCATCGCAGCGGAGGCGCCGAGAACACCCGCAACAAACTTGAGCGCTACAAGCACCAGATTGGCAAAACCGCCCCAAAGGGTGATTCTGTAGATTTCTTTCGTTCTTTCCATAATTTATTTGAGAGGTCGCATTTTCGCGTATTTGAGGAGCAGCACCTTCTGTCCGTATTCGTCGAAATCGACTACGGCTTTGAGTTCAGGGGCCACTCCGGTTATTGATTTGATTCGGCCAGGGCCGAAACGGTTGTGCTCGATTCTTTCGCCTTCGTACAGCTCCGACATATCCACTGCCTTGAAATCCGGGTCCACAGGGCGTTGCACCGGGGCGGCAGCAGGACGCTGGGTACCGAAGGCAGGGCGCTGGGCCGAAGAAGCCGAAGGACGCTGCCCCGGCGCAGCGGCAGGGCGTTTTTCGAAATGCACAGCCCCGCTGCGGCCATAGCCGAACCCGCTGCGGGAACCGAAACCGCCGAAGCCGCTGAAAGCGTAGTCGGCCTGCACGGCAGAAGGATCTTCGAGATACTGGGAATCTATTTCCTTCACAAAACGGGAAAGAGGGTTGTTCTCGGTCTTGCCGTTGCGCATGCGGGAGGTCGCGTGAGTCAGCACCAGATCCTTTTTCGCACGGGTAAGCGCCACATAGAAAAGCCTGCGCTCCTCCTCCAGGTCGGAGAGGCTGCCCACCATATTCATAGAAGGGAAAAGATTGTCTTCAAGTCCGGTAATCAGCACGTGCTTGAACTCCAGGCCCTTGGCCGAATGCACGGTCATCAGGGATACCCTGTTGGAATCATCCCCTTCGTCCGTGTCCGCATTTGCGAGCAGAGAGACATTTTCGAGATAGTCCCCGAGGGTGATGTCAGGCACATCCTCCCCGTTTTCTTCAGCCTCAGTGGTCCTCTCATCCACATAAATCGAAATGGAGTCCAACAGTTCCTCGACATTTGCCTTTCGGGCCATACCCTCGATGGAAGTATCTGTGGCAAGGCTGGTGCGGTAGCCGCTTTCGTCAGCAATCCTTATGGCAAGCTCTTCGGCGTTGCACCTGAAGGCGTCCTGGGCAAAGCGGTTGATCATCCCGCAGAAAGCCTTGATTTTCGTGATGGCGGCAGTTCGCAGCCCGAAGCTCTCGAGGTCATCGAGCCAGGCGGCCTTGAAAAGGCTAGTCTGATGCGCTCTCGCGGCCCTGTCCAGGGCGTCCAGCGAAGTATCTCCTATGCCCCTTGCCGGCTTGTTGACCACCCTCTTGAAGCTTTCCTCGTCAAGCGGGTTGACCGCCAGCTTTAGATAAGCCATCATATCCTTAACCTCCGCCCTTTCGTAGAAGGAGTTGCCGGAATATATCATATAAGGTATGTTGCGGCGCCTGAGAGCCTCCTCGAGCGCGCGGGACTGGTTGTTGGTGCGGTAGAGAATAGCAAAGTCGCTGTACTGGGAGCTGTCCTTGCGCATCTTGGAGACTATTTCATCTGCTACCATTGCAGCCTCGCCGGTCTCGTTGTAGGAACTGATTATGCGGATCGGGTCGCCCTTCTCTCCCATAGAGTGGCAGACCTTGGGGATGCGGTTGGTATTCTTCTCGATTACGCTGTTGGCCGCGTCAACTATGGTCGAAGTTGAGCGGTAGTTGCTTTCAAGACGGAAAACCTTGGCTTCCGGGAAGTCCTTGGAAAAGTTGAATATATTCTGGATTTGCGCTCCGCGGAAGGCGTAAATCGACTGCGAGTCATCTCCCACGACGCAGACATTGCGACGCAGCTGCGAGAGCTTCTTCACTATGATGTACTGCGAATAGTTGGTATCCTGGTACTCGTCCACGAGTATGTAGGCAAAGCGGCGGGACAGGGAGTCCAGAGCCTCGGGGTTGTCGCGCAGAAGTATGTTCATATTGACAAGGATGTCGTCGAAGTCCATTACTCCGGATTCCTTGAGCTTGCGCTGGTAGAGGCTATAAACCTTGTGCAGCTCGGGCTTGTGGCTGCGGGTATCCGCGGTCAGCAGGTCCTGACGGCAGCGGTAGGCCTCCGCCGTCACCAGATTGTTCTTCGCCCCGGAAATGCGGGAGAGCACCTCTTTGGGCTTATAGATTTTGTCGTCCAGACCGAGCTCCTTGACGCAATGCTTCACTGCGGCAGTGGAATCGGAGGTGTCGTATATGGTGAACTGGGCCGGATAACCCAGAAACTCGGCCCACTCGCGAAGGAAGCGCACAAACACGGAATGGAAGGTCCCCATCACCACGCGACGGGCCTTCGCCCTGCCGACAAGCAGGGAGATTCGCTCTTTCATTTCGTTTGCAGCCTTTTTGGTGAAAGTAAGAGCCAGAACAGTGGAAGGGTCCACCCCAGAAGCTAGCATATAGGCCACCCTTGAAGTCAAAACCCTTGTTTTTCCGGAGCCGGCACCGGCTATGATAAGCACCGGTCCGTCCATCGCCTCTACCGCCCTCCGCTGTTCATCGTTCAGGCCTTCGAGAATTGCATTCACTTTGTTTTCCATACAGCCACGAAAATAGGAAAAAAATTGCTATCTTCGCACCGCCTTAACGCAAATCTTATAAACCTATATAGAAATGTCCAAAACCATTGTTTTGAAAAAGGGTCTCGACGTTCCGGTATCCGGGGCGCCCGAGAAGCGCCTGAGCAAGACTGTGATCAGCGACATCGTTGCCATCCAACCGGAGGATTTCAAGGGACTTCTGCCCCGTCTTCTGGTTAAGGAAGGTGACCGCGTGCTCGCGGGATCGCCTGTTCTCTCGGACAAAAAGAACCCTGACATCATTGTTGCGGCTCCTGCAAGCGGAACCGTAAAGGAAGTAGTCAGGGGCGAGAAGAGAAAGCTTCTCGCAGTACTGATTCAAACAGACGGCAAACAGGAGTATCTGGATTTCGGCAAGAAGAATCCTGCTGACCTGAGCGCCGAAGAAGTGAAGTCTGCCCTGCTCGCAGGCGGTCTGTGGCCTGTACTCGTACAGCGCCCATACGGCATACTTGCAGACCCGGCTCTCACTCCCAAGGGAATCTTCGTATCGGCCATCGATGCGGCTCCTGCCGCAGCTGACGTGGACTTCGCCTATGGCGGGGAAATCGCAGCCCTTCAGGCAGGCATCGATGCTCTCTCCAGAATCAGTCCTGTTCACGTAAGCTTCGATGCAAAGCGTTATCCAAACTCCAACTTCAGCCGCCTGAAGGGCTGCGAAGTGCATCTCTTCCGGGGCAAATACCCTGTCGGCAATGTCGGAGTTCAGATCAGCCACATCTCCCCTATCCGCAAGGACGAGACTGTATGGACAGTGTCCCTGCACGGCCTCGCAGCCATAGGAAAGCTCTTCCTGGGGGGCCGTTACGACGTGCTCCACAAGGTGGCCGTAGGAGGTCCGGCAGCCATCCAGCCAGCTTACATCAGCACCCTCCCGGGAATGCCTCTGAGCGAGCTCAAGCCTTTCTACGGAGCTGACGCGCAGGGCCTGCGCATCATCAGCGGCAATATCTTCAGCGGCCGCAATGCCGGTGAGCAGGGCTATCTCGGCTTTGCCGACGATTGCATCACCATTATCAGGGAAGGCACCGACAAGGAGCTCCTCGGATGGGCAAGACCGTTCAGGTTCAACCAGTATTCCGCCGACCACACCTATTTCAACTGGTGCCTCGGCTGGCTCACTCCGGGCCGCAAATACGATATGGACACCAACCTCCACGGAGGTCCGCGTGCATTCGTAATGTCCGACGGCTACTATGCGAAGTACCTTCCTATGGACATCTATCCTATCTACCTTGCCAAGGCCTGCCTTGCCGGGGACATAGAGAAGATGGAGAAGTTCGGAATCTACGAGGTTCTTCCGGAGGATCTTGCCATCTGCGAATATGTGGACCCTTCAAAGAACTATATTCAGGAAATGATTGCAAAGGGTATCGACCTGATGCTTAAGGAAATGGCTTAGAAGATATGAACAAGATTTTTGAAAAAGGCGGCAAACTCTACTGGCTGCACTCAACTGTCGATGCTTTTGAGACATTCCTCCACGTACCGGGAACCGTGACCCTCAATGGCGCCCACGTACGCGATGCAGTCGACATCAAACGTATTATGATTATTGCTGTCATCGCAGCAGTTCCTGCCGCAATCTTCGGAATGTGGAACGTGGGCTGGCAGCACGCTCTCGCCACCGGAATCTCCGCCAATGTATGGCAGGCCTTCTGGTATGGCTTCTGGAAGGTTCTTCCTCTGTACCTCGTATCCTATATCGTAGGTCTGGGAATCGAATTCGCTTCCTCACAGATTCGCGGTGAAGAGGTGAACGAGGGTTACCTCGTGACCGGTTTCTTCATCCCGCTCATCGTCCCTGTGGATGTTCCTCTCTGGATGCTTGCACTTGCAGTCGCATTTGCCGTCATCTTCGGAAAGGAAGTCTTCGGAGGCACCGGAATGAACGTGGTGAATGTAGCCATCCTCGCACGTGCTTTCCTGTTCTTCTCATATCCTAGCGATATGTCCGGTTCAGGCAACTGGATTCACGTTGGTGCCGGCGAGACTGTTGTTGACGGATTTACCGGAGCAACCCCTCTGGCCCTCGCAGGAGACGGCATCAACGCCCTCACAAACGCAGGCGCCCAGTACGGCACCGATTTCTGGACAATGTTCTGGGGCGGTATCCCGGGCTCAGTCGGTGAGACTTCAGTCATCGCCATTCTGCTCGGTGCAATCCTGCTCATCTGGACAGGTGTTGCCAGCTGGAAGATAATGCTCAGCTCTGTTGCGGGTGCCCTGTTTGTAGGCGGACTCGCCAACCTCTGCGGAGCTTCCGACATCCCTTGCCTGTATCACCTCGTAATGGGAGGTTTCGCCTTCGGTACAGTCTTTATGGCAACCGACCCTGTAACCTCAGCCCAGACCGAGGCCGGCAAATGGATTTACGGCTTCCTTGTCGGCGCACTCTGCGTGATTATCCGCGTCTTCAACCCTGGTTACGCCGAGGGTATGATGCTCGCTATTTTCCTCGGCAATATCTTCGCTCCTCTCATTGACCACCTCGTGACAAGCTGTCACATCAATGCTAGGAACCGCAAGCTCAGCAAAGCATAAGACACGAAAGCCATGAATACAAACAGCAACGTTTACACCATCGTTTACACAACAGTAGTTTGTGTACTGGTAGCCGCTATCCTTGCTTTCGTCTCCCAGTCTCTGAAGCCGATGCAGGTAGCCAACGAGAAAGCTGAGACCATCAGCCAGATTCTCGCAGCAGCCCAGTTCGAGGAGCAGGCAGACAACAACGCCATCCTCAACTTCTACAAGCAGAACATCAGCGAGGCCATCCTGGTAAATGCCGACGGCAAGAAAGTAGGAAGCCTCAACACTGCCGACGCCCAGGTTTACAGCACAGCTGACCTGAAAGCGCAGAACTACAACATCAAGGACGGCAGCGCCTGCAGCCTCCCTGTCTATATCTTCAAGAACGGCATCAGCGTGATTCCGGTTTACGGTGCAGGACTTTGGGGTCCGGTCTGGGGTTATGTAGCCCTCGACGGAATGAACATAGTCGGCGCATATTTCGACCACGCCAGCGAAACTCCGGGCCTCGGCGGCAAAATCAAGGATGATCCCAAGTTCCGCGCCCAGTTCGGCGGCAAGAGCCTCGATTACGGCGACACCCATCCTTTCAATATCGTGAAGGGCGGTGCTCCAGCCGGAAAGGCCAACGCCATCGACGCCATCTCAGGTGCCACTATGACCTCCAAGGGTCTCAGCGAGGCCATCAATGTCTGGGCTCTCGCTTACAGGAACTATCTCAAAAATCAGGAGGACTAAGCAATGGGAAATTTTAAGGAAACAGTATTGAAACCGATTCTGAAGGGCAATCCTATTACTGTCCTCATCCTCGGTATCTGCTCTTCTCTCGCAGTCACTGTCGAGCTCAAGGGCGCACTTGTTATGGCTCTCTCCGTAACAGTAGTTACCGGCGTCAGCAGCCTTATCTGCTCTCTGCTGAGAAAGACCATTCCGAACCGTGCACGAATCATCATCCAGCTCGTTGTAGTCGCAATGATGGTAATCCTCGTGGACCAGTTCCTGAAGGGCTTCGCCTATGCAATAGACAAGCAGCTCTCAGTTTACATCGGTCTTATCATCACCAACTGTATCGTGATGGGACGCATCGAGGCCTTCGCCCTCGGCAACAAGCCTCTGCCATCCCTTCTTGACGGTCTTGCAAACGGTCTGGGATACGGACTGATTCTGGTCATCGTAGCCTTCTTCCGCGAGCTCTTCGGAAGCGGAACCCTCCTCGGAATTCCGGTTCTTTCAGCCATCGGATACACCAACAACGGTCTTATGATACTCCCTCCTATGGCCCTCATCCTTCTGGGATGCATAGTTTGGGTACAGAGGAGCATAGACAAGGATCTTCAGGAATAATTAAACACACCGGGAAATTATGGAATATTTAAGCTTATTCGTAAAGTCAATCTTTGTTGACAATATGATCTTTGCATACTTCCTCGGTATGTGTTCATACCTGGCAGTATCAAAGAATGTGAAGACAGCAAACGGTCTGGGAATCGCAGTCATCTTCGTGCTTCTCATCACCCTTCCTGTCAACTACCTTCTGAACCAGTACGTCCTCAAACCGGGAGCTCTCTCCTGGCTCGGCGAGCGTTTCGCCGAAGTGGACCTCAGCTTCCTCAGCTTCATTATCTTCATCGCCGTCATCGCGGCAATCGTACAGGTAGTGGAAATGGTGGTGGAGAAATTCTTGCCGTCCCTGTACTCATCTCTTGGTATCTTCCTGCCGCTGATTGCGGTCAACTGCGCAATCCTCGGAGGTTCCCTCTTTATGCAGCAGAGAGATTTCGTAAATGTCGGTGAGTCAGCAGTTTACGCTCTGGGCAGCGGCATAGGCTGGTACCTCGCAATCGTGGCTCTTGCTGCCATCCGCGAGAAACTCGCCTACAGCAATGTGCCTAAGGGATTGAAAGGAACCGGCATCACCTTCATCACCGTCGGTCTTATGGGTATAGGCTTTATGGCCTTTATGGGTATTTCACTTTAATAAGGAGACTTTGTTATGAGCAACACTATCATTTCTTCAATGGTGCTTATGGTGATTGTCATCCTCGTTCTGGTGGCTATCCTGCTGATTATCAAAGCAGCAATCACCCCTAAGGGCACAGTGAAAATCGACATCAACGACGGCAAGAAGGTTCTCGACGTCCAGCCGGGCGGCAACCTTATGGGAACCCTTGCCGAGCAGAAAATCTTCCTTCCTTCAGCCTGCGGCGGAAAGGCCAATTGCGGCCAGTGCAAGGTGCAGGTGCTTGAGGGCGGCGGAGAAATACTTCCTACCGAGGTAGGTTTCTTCAACCGCAAGCAAATCAAGGAAGGCTGGCGTCTGGGATGCCAGGTGAAGGTAAAGGACAACCTCAAGCTCCAGATGGACGAGAGTGCTCTCTCCATCAAGAAGCTCGAATGCGAGGTCATCTCCAACCACAATGTGGCTACCTTCATCAAGGAGTTCACAGTCAAGCTTCCTGAAGGCGAGCACATCGAGTTCAAGAGCGGACAGTACATCCAGATTGACATTCCTAAGTACGAGCTGGATTTCAAGGATATTGACGTAGAGCCTGAGTACAGGGCAGACTGGGAGAAATACGGTTTCTTCAACCTCCACTCTTCCAACCCTACCGATACCATCAGGGCCTACTCTATGGCCTCTTATCCTGGAGAGAAGGGCATCATCAAGCTCAACGTGCGTATCGCAACTCCACCGTTCGACCGCAGCGTTCCGCGCGAGCAGGGTCCTAAGCTCCTGCCTGTAAACCCTGGTATTGCTTCCTCATATGTCTTCACCCGCAAGCCGGGCGACAAGGTTATGATAAGCGGTCCGTTCGGTGACTTCCTCCTTCCTAAGAACGACCCTGACACCCAGGAGTACATCTTCGTCGGAGGCGGTGCAGGTATGGCTCCTCTGCGCAGCCACATTATGCAGCTCTTCAAGACTCTCAAGACCGGCAAGCCTGTTCACTTCTTCTATGGTGCACGCGCCCTCGTCGAGGCCTTCTACCTCGAAGATTTCGCTGAAATCGAGAAGGAGTTCCCTAACTTCCACTTCCATCTCGCTCTCGACCGTCCGGATCCGGCAGCAGATGCAGCGGGAGTCAAGTATGTTGCAGGCTTCGTGCACAATGTAATGTATGAGACCTACCTCAAGCAGCACGATGCTCCTGAGGATATCAAGTACTTCATGTGCGGTCCTCCAATGATGACAAAGTGCGTTCTGGATCTTCTCGACAACCTCGGCGTTGCTCCTGAGAACATCCTCTTCGACAACTTCGGCGGTTAATGTTCACAAAACATATACTCAGAATTGCGCTCCCGATAATTTCGGGGGCGCTTTTGTTTTGCGCTCCTTCCTGCCGCAAAACTACCGCGCAGGGTCCGGCTCCCGTTGACACCGATACCGCTCAGCTAATACAGGAAGTCAAGGACAGCCTTACACTTACTGTAAAGAGCAGATGCAAAGTCAAGACTCTGGACATACTTGTCTATGGAGGGGCTCCCCTGCTTAGCCTGGAATCCTGTACCCGCTGTGAAGGGGAGCTTGACCCGCTGAGCATTGAACTGAAGGATACTCTCCCCAAGACTGTCGTGGTGCTGGGCAATATGCCGGGTGAACTCAACCCTTATGCCGTGGTCCATTTCGATGCCCTGGAAAGGCTTGAAATGAATCTTGGCGACGATGACCCCGGGGCGCCCTTCCTTTCCGGCAAGACAGAGTGGAGCGGTGGCTGCTGCGAAGTGGAACTGATGCCTCTGCTGTGCTGCGTAGTCATCGAAAGCGTCACCAATATGAACGACGACTACACCCTTTTGGAAAACCCGAGAGTTTGGCTCAGCGGCATCAATACCAGAGCCGCACTTATGCAGACCACCGGCTTCAGAGCGTCCGAGACGGCCGAGGGGAAGGCGGTCAGGCTGCCTTGCGACATAGGTCTCTATACCCAATATCCTGGCACACGGCTATGGTGCTACCCATTGGATTTGACAGACGGACAGGGTGCGCAGCTGATGGTGGAATTCGGCAAACGCAGCCCGGACGGAGAGTATGTCATCTGCCGGACTGCGTTCGATTTGGGACCCGTTTTTAGGGCTTCAGAAGTGGTGAAAAACCTGAATTTGAAGTAACAACTTTGTTAAATGTATTGAGCAGTAATGGACTTTTCACAGGCCTTCAAATCCTCCGGAGTACCCTCAAAAAGCAGCTCTCCACCGTTCTTTCCGCCCTCCGGACCAAGGTCTATGATCCAGTCAGCCTGCCTTATGACCTCCAGATTGTGCTCGATTACGACCACGGTATTGCCTGCATCGACCAGCGCATCCAGTATGGAGAGGAAGCGCTCGATGTCGCTCAGGTGCAGTCCGGTTGTCGGCTCATCCATTATGTAGATATTGCCTTCCTTTCGGAGTTCTTTAGCGATTTTCAGGCGCTGGCTTTCTCCTCCGGAGAGGTCGCTCAGAGTCTGGCCGAGCTTAAGGTAGCCGAGGCCCACCCTTTGAAGCAGCGCGAGCAGTTTGAGAGTTTTGGGTTCTAAGGCAAAGAACTCCGCCGCCTCATCCACTGTCATATCCAGAACCTGTGCAATATTCTTCCCCTTGTAAAGGAAGGACAGCGCGTGCGGGTTATAACGCTTGCCGCCGCACTCGTCGCACCTGGTATGGACCGCATCGAGAAAACTCATCTCATAGCTCAGGTAGCCGCGACCTCCGCACTTGGGGCAGGCGCCCCCGGCATTGAAGCTGAAAAGGCCTGCATCCTGCCCGCCCGCCTGGGCAAAAAGCTCGCGTATATGATTGAATACCCCAAGGAATGAAGCGACCGTGCCGCGCGAAGTGCGTCCTATCGGCTGCTGGTCTATGACTATGGCCTGAGGATGCTGCGCGGCGAAACAGTCGTGCACCAGACTGCTCTTTCCGCAGCCGGCAACGCCCGTGACGCAGGTCAGCACCCCTTTGGGAATCTTCACGCTCAAGTCCTTGAGATTGTTCGCGCAGGCGTGTTCTATGCTGTATGCTTCGCTCCAGCTGCGGCGCACCCGAGGCTTGCTGCTTTCCTTGAGCCTTCGCAAATACTTCCCCGTCAGGCCATCCGAACAGAGCAGGCCCTCCACCGGACCGTTATACACCACCTGACCGCCGAGACTTCCTGCCTTAGGGCCCATATCCACCACCCACTCCGAGCAAAGGATGATGTCCGGGTCGTGCTCCACCACAAATACGCTGTTCCCGCGGTCGCGAAGCTCGCGCATGAGGTCCATAAGCATACGGGTATCGCGCGGATGCAGTCCTATGCTCGGCTCATCCAGCACATACAGAAGGTCCGTGAGGTCGCAATCCAGCTGGCGCGCCATCTTCACCCTCTGGCTCTCCCCTCCCGAAAGGGTCGATACCGGACGGTCGAGCGAAAGATAGCCCACGCCTATGCGCACCAGATGCTCCAGCACATATACGCATTTGCGCACCAGCGGCTCGGAAATCCCCATAGGGTCGTGGATTTGCCTGACGAATTCGAGCAGGTCGCCCAGTTCCATTGAGAAAGCCTGGTCTATGGAGATACCTTCGATTTTCACGCTGCGGGCACGCTCGTTGATGCGGGTGCCGTGGCAATGGCTGCAGGTGCGGTAAGTGATGAAACTGGTGAATGCATCCTGCTCATCTTCAGGCTGTTCATCCTGCGCCTTTTCCATCAGGGTACGTTCAAGTTTGGATATGACGCCTTCGAAGATGCGATTGTAGGTAAGTCCGGTGCGCGACTTGTCGATAGGCACAGGCTCGCTGTAGAGAAGGCGGTGCAACTCCTCCCCACTCCACTGCTCCAGCGGCGTGTCATTGTCGAAGAGTTCCATAGCAAGCAGTTCCTTCAGCATATAGGAATTCTTCTTGTAGAAAGGATAGAGTATCGCCCCCTCCCTCAGGCTCTTGCTCTTGTCAAGGAACTTGTCCGGGTCGATTCGGATTTCCTTGCCAAGTCCGTGGCAGTGCTCACACATTCCTTCCGGATGGTTGAAAGAGAAACACCAGCTGGGGATATTGAGAAACGGTTCTCCGATTCTGGAATACAGAAGCCGCAGGTAGGTTGCAAGTTCCGTTGCAGTTCCCACGGTGCTGCGCAGGTTGCTGCCCATCTTTTTCTGGTCGATTACGATGGGAGTAGAGAGATTTTTGATTTCGTCCACATCGGGACGCGAGAGTTTAGGCAGGCGGGCACGCGCGAAGGAGCTGAAAGTCTCGATGAGCTGGCGCTGCGCTTCAGTGTAAATGGTGTCGAAAAGCAGCGAAGACTTGCCGCTTCCGCTCACACCGCTGAAAACTACAATGCTGTGCTTGGGGATTTCCAGGTCTATATCGCGCAAGTTGTTGGTATAGGCCCGTTTAATAATTATATTGCTCATAGTGTTAAGATGTTTTGCCACAAATATAAGCATTAACCCCGGGTACGAGTCAATAGGAGCCGGAAAAAATCTTCAAAAAAAATGCAAAAAAATTGTTAAAATTTTGACTATTGTAGCAAAATATTGAATATTCTGCTTATCTTTGC